>CAZKFM010000006.1:0-173766 GCA_964552195.1 uncultured Flavobacteriaceae bacterium | reverse complement strand
GGCAACAGGGTCAGCAAGGGCAACAGGGTCAGCAAGGGCAACAGGGTCAGCAAGGACGACAGGGGAATCAAGGCGAACAGGGTCAGCAAGGACAACAAGGCCAACAGGGTCGGGGTAGAGCTTCGGATAACAGCAGGAGCACCAATCCTGGTCAGAGTCGGCAAACTCAGGAAAAGAATAGTGACCAAAACAGTGGCAACCAGCCAGGAGAGGGTAAGGGAGAAGACGGAAAATCCGGTTACGGCAATACGGGAATGTCCAGGGATGAGTTGTTTGAAATCTATAAACAACAGGAGGATATCAGGCGAAAATTAGAGGAGCAGCTTGAGGACATACAGGAGGAAGATGCAAGACGAAGAGGAGAGAATGTAGTACGACAAATGGAGGAATTGCAGCGTCAGTTATTGAGGGAAGACGGCGTGCAAGGTGCAGAGAACCGTGGCTTGAACATCGAACAGGAACTCTTGAAATTACGCGAGGCAGTGAATACAAAGGGTAAGGAGAATAAGAGAGAATCACGAACCAATAAACGGTTTTTCGAGGGAAAAGAGGGCTATACACCCGTGCGCAAGAATGAAGAATCAAATGAAATTTTGAACAGAGGAGAAGTTCCGCTTAATATAAGTACAAAGATTCGCGCTCGTAAATACTTATCCGATGATAAGCGTGCAGGTTAGGGACACTAGATTCGAGTGCTATGCTCATGGGATTTCAGTATTTGCACATTGGATAATGAGTACGTGGGATTGGCAGAGTGGATTTCTGGACATCACACTCTGGCACGCTGAGGGAATGCAAGAATTGAACAAGGATTTGTTGGGTCATAATTACAATACGGATGTGATTAGTCTCGATCTGACCAGTGGCCCCATACAGGCCTATGTATTGCATTTAGGAATGGACTGTATAATGGAGAATGCCCGTTTGGAGTCAGTTACAGTGGAAGAGGAGTGCAGAAGATGTACGGTACATGGACTACTGCATATGAAAGGAATGAACGATCAAACAGAAGAGGAGAAAACGACAATGAGAGACGAAGAGGATCATTGGCTTCAATTGTTTCACGTGGAACATGGACAATAAAGTATACGATGTAATTGTAGTAGGAGGTGGTCATGCGGGTTGTGAGGCAGCGGCGGCCAGTGCCAACATAGGCATGGATACCCTGTTGATTAGCATGAACCTGCAGAATTTGGGGCAGATGAGCTGCAATCCTGCCATGGGTGGTATTGCAAAAGGCCAGATCTTAAGAGAGATTGATGCCATGGGAGGGGTGAGCGGCATTATTAGCGATAAAAGTGCAGTTCAGTTTAAAATGCTGAATCGTTCTAAAGGTCCGGCTATGTGGAGTCCGCGTACTCAGAATGATCGTTTCTTGTTTTCGTATGAATGGAGAATGGCACTGGAAGCCATCGATAAAGTTCATTTTTATCAGGATATGGTTGTTGGCCTTAAGTGGGAAGGAACCAGGATAACAGGAGTTAACACAGGCATGGGCCTAAACTTTAATGCCAGGGCGGTAATACTGACCAGCGGAACTTTTCTGAATGGACTAATTCATATAGGTGAAAAGAATTTTGGGGGAGGAAGAATGGGAGAAAAGGCCTCTCACGGAATAACGGAGGTCCTGGAAGATTTAGGGTTTAGTAGCGGTCGAATGAAGACGGGGACCCCTCCGCGTGTGGACGGTCGGTCGCTGGATTATTCAAAGATGACCGTACAGCCCGGTGATCCCGGAGGGGGCACTTTCTCGTACTTGCAGGAATTTCAAATCAAGCGGCAGTTGGATTGTTGGCTTACGCATACCAGCGAAGAAGTTCATGAATTGCTAGAACAAGGCTTCGAGCGTTCACCCATGTTTAACGGACGAATACAGAGTATAGGACCGAGGTACTGCCCAAGTATAGAGGATAAGATTCACCGGTTCAAAGATAAGAATAGCCATCAGATTTTTGTAGAACCAGAGGGTTGGCAGACGGTCGAGGTATACGTTAATGGGTTTTCCACATCATTACCCGAAGACATTCAATATAAAGCCCTTAAGAAAGTTAAGGGGTTCGAGCACGTTCGTTTCTTCAGGCCCGGTTATGCCATAGAGTACGATTACTTCCCTCCTCAGCAATTAAACGCCTCCCTGGAGACCAAAGTATTGCAAGGCTTGTTCTTTGCCGGTCAGATTAACGGCACCACAGGATATGAGGAGGCTGCGGCACAGGGCCTTATGGCGGGTATTAACGCGGCACGGTACGTACAGGAGACCGAACCCGTAGTATTGAAACGAAATGAGGCCTATATCGGTGTGCTTATCGACGACCTGGTCACCAAAGGCACTGAGGAGCCATATCGGATGTTCACCTCGAGGGCGGAGTATCGCACTTTGCTGCGCCAGGATAATGCCGATTACAGACTGACAGAGAAGTCTTATGGCATTGGGTTGGCACGAGAAGATCGCTTAAATCGAATGAAAGAGCGCTGGGCGAAGATTGACGATTTTACAGGGTTTTTAAGCAAGACCAGCTTTGATCTGCCAACGGCCAATGAGATTCTGGACGAAATACAGTCAAAAAGAGTCACACAGACGGATAAGTATACTAAACTATTCCTCAGACCGGGAGTAGATGTGAATCAATTGCTGCGATTCGATGCGGTTAAAGATTACGCGGAAGAACAGGGGCTGGACGATAATATCCTGGAGACAGCAGAGATCGAGGTAAAGTACGCGGGTTATATCGAGAAGGAAAAGGCCCTGGCAGATAAGATCAATCGCCTGGAAAATGTCCGCATACCACGTGACATGGAGTTCAGTAGCATTCGTTCGCTAAGCATGGAAGCCCGACAGAAACTCAGCGAAGTCCAACCAGAAACTATTGCTCAGGCGTCTAGGATCAGTGGGGTAAATCCTAGTGACGTTAGTGTATTGCTTGTCCATCTGGGCAGATAATTGTTTCACGTGGAACATCAGTTCAATCATACCTATCTGTCCGGAGTTCGGGATTACTTTCTAAGCCAGGAATGCTTCGATCTGTGCGCTAACCCGGAGGGAGACCTATTGAGAACCGTGCCCTGCCCGGAAGATCTCACCAAGTACTATGAAAGTGAGGAGTACGCGAGCCACAGTGAAGGAGGCAAGGGCCTTATGGGATGGCTGTACAGGAGCGTGCGAGCCTATCAATTTTCCGTCAAGCTGAGATGGATACGGGAATTGGCGCCAGAGGCGGATTCCCTGCTCGATATCGGTACGGGTACCGGAGAGTGGCTGGCGTATCTCAAGTCAAGGGGCTTTAAGGCGCGGGGCACGGAGCCTTCTGCAGTGGGCAGAGAGCTCGCTTCATCCAAAGGTTTGGAGGTGTCCGATAATCTGGGCGATATGAGAGACGAGAACTTCGGTGTGGTGACCCTATGGCACGTATTGGAGCACTTGGTGGATCTCGAAGGCTTTTTTGCCCAGCTTGATTCCTGTACGAGCACGGACAGCCTGCTCCTGATCGCCGTGCCCAATTTCAGGAGTTGGGACGCCAGGCATTATGGTGTATATTGGGCAGCCTGGGACGTACCCCGGCATGTTTGGCATTTTAGCGCTCCTGGCATACGGCGACTTCTGGCCGAACAGGGGTACCAATGCGTTCAGACCTTTCCTCTTAAGCTCGATGCTTTTTATGTCTCATTGTTGTCGGAGCGTTACAGAGGAAACCGTTTTCCATATTTGACCGCCTTGATCAATGGATTTCGATCCAATGCGTCCGCAAAAGCCACTCAGGAGTATTCTTCACGGGTTTATGCGTTCAGAAAATCCAAATAAGGCGATTTGGCGAAACTTCTCCCTTTTGAGGGAGCCATACCAAGGGAAATTCGCGAAAGACACGTAGAAGCCGCCTGAGAGCCCCAAATATAATAGCTTGCATCTATTTTGGACAGGCGTCGCAATAGATGAGTCTTATAGCCTGCATTTATTCCATTTCATGCGTTCAGATACGGCTGACTTCTTATTTTAGCGACTCAAATTCGAGTGATGAAAAAATTTGTTGGAATACTGGCCGTGATTGCCGTTGTGGGTTGCAGCAGTAAGGAGAAGATTGGCCTGGTCGATTATGATGAAATATCGGAAGAGTACACTGCTCTTCAGGATCTGCAGAAGGACATGCAGCTGGCCGAGACCCGTTTCAAGTCCATAGGCGACAGCCTGCAAATGGCCTATCAGATGGAGGGTCAGAAACTCAGTGATGAGCTCAGAAGGCTTTCCCGCAAAAAGCAGGAGGAACAAAGCCAGGAGTTTCAGAACAGGTTTATGGAGGCCCAGCAGACGTTACAGCGCCAGTACGGTCAATTCCAGTCCATGCAACAGGTCAAATTGGACAGTATAAAGGGAAAGATAGAAAGTACGGTCGAACTCTATGGTGAGGAGAACGAATTTACCCTTATACTGAAGAGCGGGGATCAGGGCAGCGTTCTCTATGGAGGTGAGGGGCTGGATATCACAGAAGAAATTCTCCAGCGACTCAATGCAAAAGATACGGTGGACTAGTTTGCCGGATCTTAACGATATGTGACCCGGACTCTTTGCAGAGCCGGGTTTTGTTTTTTAGTCAAATCAAGGTTATCCTGCCGGCGGCCTGTGCAGGTAACGGGTAATTTTCACGGATATATCGGAAAACACCATCTTCGAATTCACATACCGCTGAATGTGGTAGATGGCCGATTCCAGTTCGCGCTGAATATCTTCTATGTTTCCCTCGTGAACAAAGGGGGCAAATTTTCTAAGGTCAAAATCTTCACCCAGTTCCACGGGCTCACCGGGTAGGGCAGAGGCGTAATTTCGGTGTAGCGCCCAACGAAAGATCTCACTGCAGTAGTTGAGGAAGTCTTTTTGCTGATTTCTGTCCAATTTAGCCATTTCTTCGCTCCAGTCCAGCAGTTCCCGGATGGCATTTCGGTCCTTTTTTGCCCGAAACGCACAGCGCACCCAGTAAGCGAAGCGGTCCTGATAATAATTCGTGTTTTCGTTATCCTCGGCGAGTACCATGGCCTTGCGCAGGCTCCCACCCGCCTGTGGGGCGATCAGACGCGCTTTTTGAGCTCCCATTCCACCCGCTATCAGTGCCGTTTCGATTTCGGAGGCTTCCAGCGGGGAGAGTCTGTACGCCACGCAACGCGACAGCACGGTAGGCAAAATCCCTTCGGGCTGCTCGGATACCAGTATAAAGAAAGTAAGTTTTGGGGGCTCCTCGAGCAGCTTGAGGAGGCGGTTCGATGTGTCGGCATTCATCCTTTCCGGCTGCCATAGGATGAGTACTTTGGCACCGCCCTCGAAGGCCGTGTACTTGGTCTTTTCCATGATGCGCTCCGCCTCGGCCTTGAATATCCCCACATTTTTACCGTTGCTGCTCCGAATGCGTGCGGCCCAGTCCTCGTTGTTCCCCCAGGGTGACTCGTCCATGAATTCCTTCCACTGAGGGGCGTAATGCTCGGCATTGGTGCGTTCGTCCACACGCACAAACGGATAGCTGAAATGCAAGTCCGGGAAATTCCAGTGCCTGATGCGCTCATCGATAAGCGTAGCCTCCGATGCGGGCCTGTAGGCCTGTATGATATCCCTGGCGTACTCTACGGCCAAGGGTAAGCCCCCGCAACCTTCGGGACCGCTCAGGAGCTGGGCGTGGGGCACCCTTTTCTCTGCGGCGAGCCGCTTGAGTTGCGACCGGACTGCTTCGTTCCCATAAACCGTGGACTGCATGGCGTAAAGATAGGAATAGATGGCGCAGGAATACGGGCGAGGCGCAAGCTCCTCAGGCTCAGTGTGCGGGCTGTGTAGAAGAGCGGGCAATGGGCAAAATCTGGTTGAGTTTTGCGATTAATCACGGGCTTTTCGTTTAGCCTGACTGTCACCAGACCCGTGCGAATTGCCTATTTTTAACCTTCCAAAAAGGGAAGTAATGAAAACCGTAGACGACTTTAATTTCGCTTCGAAGAAGGCCTTAATCCGGGTAGATTTCAATGTGCCGCTGGATGAAGATTTCCAGGTAACCGATAGCAGCCGCATAGAGGGTGCTCGTAAGACCATCCTCAAGGTGCTGGAAGATGGCGGAAGTGCCGTGCTGATGAGCCATCTGGGGCGCCCAAAGGGCAGCCGAAAGCCTGAAATGTCGCTATCGCATATAGCCGGAAAGGTGTCCGAGATTATTGGAGTTCAGGTACGGTTCATCGAGCACGCCGTGGGCACCCAGGTGGAGGAACAGATCGCCGAAGTACAGGATGGAGAGGTCGTCCTACTGGAGAATCTCAGGTTCTATCCCGAGGAAGAAAGTGGAGACCGGGCCTTTGCCGAGCAGCTATCCCGCCTGGGCGACATCTATGTAAACGACGCCTTTGGGACGGCCCACAGGGCTCATGCCTCCACGACCATAGTTGCCGATTTCTTCCCGGAGAAGAAGTGTTTCGGTTATCTGCTGGCCGGTGAGATCGAAGCCATCGAACGCATCATGAAGTCTGGAGAAAAGCCCGTTACGGCCATAATGGGAGGGGCTAAGGTCTCCTCCAAGATCACGATTATCGAAAACATACTCCCCAAGATAGACCACCTGATCATAGGTGGAGGGATGACCTACACCTTCATCAAGGCCCAGGGTGGACAGGTGGGTGACTCCATCTGCGAGGACGATAAGTTGCAGCTCGCCAGAGATATCATGGAAAAGGCCCAATCCATGAATGTCGAGGTTCACCTGCCCGTTGATGTGGTGGCTGCAGATGCATTCGATAATGCCGCCCGAACTCAGGTATGTCCGGTGGGTGAAATCCCGGAGGGATGGCAGGGGCTCGATGTCGGACCGCAGACTCTGGAACTATTCCGCCGCGTTCTTCTGAATTCCCGAACCATCCTGTGGAATGGGCCCGTTGGGGTCTTCGAAATGGAGACCTTCGCCAAGGGAACCATAGCCATAGGTGAATACGTGGACGAGGCTACCCAAAACGGTGCCTTTAGCCTGGTGGGTGGGGGAGACTCCGTATCTGCCGTCAAGAAGTTCGGTTTTGCCGATAAGGTGAGTTATGTGTCCACAGGGGGTGGAGCCATGCTGGAAAGCCTTGAAGGCAAGACTCTTCCGGGTATTGCCGCAATATTGAAGTAGGCATTCCGTTTTGAATCTTAGGAGTTTACCCGTCTTTTTCTGCGATTGATCCCATTATTTTGCCAGCACCGCGCAGAAGCAGGAAATTCCCTATATTTCTAATTGGCTTTTGATTATGAGGAGAGTACAGTTTTTCGCTTTGCTGGGTTTGTTATGGTTGGCGGTTCCCGGTCTTAAGGCCCAGGTAACCGGAAAAGAGGCCGTGGATAGTATCCGCACGGCAACACTTAAGGACCCGGTTCAGCATTCCCGTATTCCACTGCAGGGAGACACCCTCAGGACCGAACAGGATCCCCAGGCATTGCGGGAGGATCTGGCCCTGGCCTATTCATACGACAGCCTGTGGATGCAGGAACTGATCAGCAACCAGAACCTGTTCAAGGAAATGCAGGGAATGGTCGTGGACAGCTCGGACAGCAAGCTGCATCGGCTTCAGGTGCCTACCGATACGCTGAAGGCCCGATTGGCCCGACTCAACGAGCAGACCCCCCTTTCCATCGAATACAATCCATCCCTGGAGAAGGTAATCAACACCTTCCTGACCCAGAAAACCGGCCTGATGGAGCGGATGCTTACCGCAAGTGAGTTCTATTTCCCCATGTTCGAGGAAGCCCTGAGCAAATACGACATACCTCTGGAACTGAAGTACCTCGCCATAGTAGAATCGGCCCTCAATCCCAGTGCCCGTTCCCGAGTGGGAGCAACCGGACTCTGGCAGTTCATGTACAGTACGGGAAAGATTTATGGTCTGGAAGTAAATAATTATGTGGATGAGCGCAAGGACCCTCTGAAGTCCACCGAGGCGGCCTGTCGCTATCTAAGCAAGTTGTACGAAATCTTTGATGACTGGGACCTGGCCCTGGCCGCCTACAATTCCGGGCCCGGCAATGTGAATAAGGCGATCCGACGATCCGGTGGGCATCGAAACTACTGGAATATTCGCGCCTTCCTCCCCAGAGAAACCGCAGGCTATGTGCCTGCCTTTCAGACGGTGCTCTACATCTTCAATTATGCCGAGGAGCACGGGCTGCAAAAGGTGGGAGTGGAACGCCCTTACTTCCTGACGGACACCGTCCACGTAAAGAAGGCCATGTCCTTCGATGTGCTGGCCGAAGCCCTTCAGATGAACAAGGAGGAGATTCAGCTGCTGAACCCAACGTATAAGCTGGATTTGATCCCCAAAATCGGCAACGAGACCTTCTACCTGCGCCTGCCGCTGTCTAAGATCGGAAAGTACGTGACCAACGAAGCGGCTCTCTACGCCATGGCAGACAAAGAACTTGAAGAGAAAGAAAAGCCCCTCCCCAGCCTGATTACCCAGCCTCAGCGAATCCGATACCGGGTGCGAAGTGGGGATTACCTGGGCCGCATAGCCGAGCGCTATGGAGTTGGGGTAAGTCAGATCAAGCGCTGGAATGGACTCCGTAGCTCGCAGATACGAGTGGGCCAGCGGCTCACCATATATCCGAGGAGGTTTGCGTCGACCTCATCTGCCTCTGCTGATTCGGACAAATCGGCTTCCAAGAGCACCAGTCATTTAGTACGTTCAGGAGACTCCCTTTGGAAGATTTCTCAGAAATATCCGGGAGTTACCGTGCAGAAATTGCGAGAATGGAACAATATTCGCAGTGATAAATTGGTACCCGGAACACGTCTGAAGCTATGTGACTGTTCCTCATAAACTGAGATTATGATAGCACGGCTTTCCCGAGCCCTCCTTTTTCTGGGGGCGATCCTTTTGTTTTCCTGCGAAGAGGCCTCAGACAAGAAGTCTTTTCTGCCCGAGTCCACGGGACAGGTGAACCAGTTGATGGTGGTCACGGATAACGATGTTTGGAACAGCCGGGTAGGAGACAGCATTCGCAAGCACTTCGCGAGTACCATGGTGGGACTCAACCGGGAAGAACCCATTTTCAGCATCATTCAGATTCCGGAGAAGGTGTTTACGGGAACGTATCGGAAGGGGCGTTCCGTGCTTATTGTAAGTGTGGATTCGGCCAATACGGTGGGTTATGCCCGGGATCGCTATGCAAAACCCCAGGAGATCGCCATCGTAAAGGGCATGGACGAGGCCAGTTTGATAGCCGGCGTGGCCCGGATAGCGGACTCGGCGATAACACGGTTTAAGAGGAACGAAATTTCCGAGTCGCAGCGCAGATTCCGAAGGTCGTTGCAGAAGTCGCCTGTAGTGCGGGACAGCTTTGGTTTTGACCTGCTGATACCCAGCGTCTATGCGGTATCCAAGAAGGAAGACGGATTCCTGTGGCTGGATCGGCCCATCGACAAGGGCAACATGAATCTGCTGATGTACGAACTGCCATGGAAACCCCTGAAACAAGACACTTCTCTGGTAGAGACCATTATCGGAGTGCGTGATTCCATTGGAAAGCGATTCGTGCCAGGACCCGACATTCCGGGATACACCACCTACCTGACCACGGAGAAGATGTTTGCGCCTTACATTCGGGAAACCCGCATCGAGGGTAAACGGGCTTTCGAGGTTCGGGGCCTCTGGGAAATGGAGAACTTTCCGATGGGAGGTCCCTATTTGATGTATTGGATAGAAGACCGTGAGAATGATCGTTGGATGGTGCTGGATGGATTTGTGTTTGCCCCATCCGAGATACAGCGAGACTATATCTTCGAGATTGAGGCCATATTCCGATCCATGACATCCATTTCGACCGGTGACTAAAGCCTAATAAACGAAAGAGGGTAAGACTAACAGGAGGGGAGGCCTACTCTTCGGACTCCTTTTTGCCTTCTATAGTGTCGTCTTCTTTGGTGGCATTCTTGAATTCTTTAATGCCACTTCCCAGGCCACGCATCAACTCCGGAATCTTCCTTCCGCCAAAAAGCAGCAGAATCAGAACGGCAATCAGGATAATCTGAGGGGTCCCGATCATACCAAGAATTACATTAAACCACATAAGCTCTGAATAAGGAACAAAAGTACTTGAACAACGGAAAGTTCACAATTCCCATTGTGTTTTTAGGTTAAATTTCTGCCAATTTATGCGGGAAGCTCATCCTTTTTCGTTGTAAATTGCGGCATTTCACGTTATTGTAGTATGGCAAAACGAACGAAGAAGGGAAAGGAACTCAAGCGAAAGCTTCTGCATAAATATCGACTGGTCATTCTGAACGAGAGTACCTTCGAGGAGAAGATATCGTTCAAGCTGAGCCGCCTTAACGTTTTCGTCACCGGTACCCTGTTAACGGTCTTTCTGATTGCCCTTACGACGCTGATCATCGCTTTAACCCCGCTGAAGGAGTACGTCCCCGGCTATACTTCTACGGAAGTGAAACGACAGGCCTTGGAGCTCGCATACGAGGTCCAGGAACTCGAGCAGAACATCGACTATACCGATCGTTACCTGGACACCATACGAAAAGTACTCAGGGGCGAAGTCACCGCGGATGATATCGACCGGGACTCCCTGTTTGAGCAGTTTAGTCTGGACTCCGTCATTCCCAAAACAGATCTTCAGCCTTCCTCAGAAGACCTGAGATTGAGAGAATATGTGGAACTGGAAGACAAGTACAACATCTTCGAACAGGAAGAGGAGGGCGCGGACCCCATACTCTTCCCGCCCATAAGCGGTAACCTGTCGGGCACTCAGAAATTCGATCCAGGCAAGGAGCATTATGCCATCGATATCGCGGCTCCCAAGGGAACCGCAGTCAAGTCTATAGCTGACGGAACGGTACTGTTTTCGGAATGGACCTCGGAGACGGGCTATGTCATGATTATTGAGCACCAGAACGGATATACCTCGGTGTACAAGCACAACGGATCCCTGATCAAGTCCCAGGGACAGACCGTAAAGGCAGGCGAGGTAGTGGCCACGGTAGGCAACACAGGCGAATTCACCACCGGACCTCACCTGCACTTCGAACTCTGGAGAAACGGGGTGGCCCTGGACCCCGAGAAACACATCTACTTCAAGTAAGTAAGGAATGACGATCAAAGAGTTGGCGGCGAAGCTATTTGCTGCTAATGTGAACCGCGCAAACCAAAGGTGGAAGCTTCACCCTAAACCAGCTCAGCAACAGACGTTTGATTACCTGGTATCCAAGGGCCGTGAAACGAGGTTTGGTAGGGATCACGGTTTCGATTCGGTCAAGAACTACTCAGAATTCAGGCAACAGGTTCCCTTACGGGACTACGAGGGACTCAGACCTTACGTCGATCGCATCATCTCAGGAGAAAGTGATGTGCTCTGGCCGGGAAGGCCCCGTTATTTCGCCAAGACTTCGGGGACCACATCAGGTTCGAAGTTTATACCCATCACAGCTGAATCCATGAAGGAGCAGGTTAAGGCCTCCAGGGATGCCCTGTTGACCCATATACTCCGATCCGGCAGTGCCTCCTTCGTAAACGGGAAGATGATCTTCCTGCAGGGGAGCCCGGTGCTGGAAGAGAGAGGAGGCATACAGTACGGACGGCTTTCCGGCATATCCGCCCACTATGTTCCTTCTTATCTGCAGCGCAACCGGCTTCCGAGCTGGGAAACCAATTGCATCGAAGACTGGGAAACCAAGGTAGAGCGGGTGGTGGACGAGACCATGGAGCAGGACATGCGCGTGATTGCCGGTATTCCATCGTGGCTGCAGATGTATTTCGAGCGGTTACAGGAGCGCAGTGGAGGCAGAACCATGAAGGAGATCTTTCCCAACCTGTCCCTCCTGGTATATGGGGGGGTCAATTACGAACCCTACCGCACCCGTTTCGAGGAGCTCTTGGGCGGGCATGTCAACAGCATTGAGATCTTTCCGGCCAGCGAGGGCTTTTTCGCCTATCAGGACGAATTGCAAAACGATGGATTACTGCTGCTGCTGGACGCGGGGATATTCTATGAGTTCGTTCCCCTAAAAGACTATGGAAGTCCCGATGCTCCCCGCCTGACCATAGGGGAGGTAGAGCAAGGAGTCGATTACGCCATGATGCTGTCCACCAGCGCAGGACTTTGGGGGTACGACCTGGGCGATACCGTGCGATTCGTATCCCTGAATCCGTATAAAGTGGTGGTGTCTGGTCGGGTAAAGCACTTTATCAGCGCCTTTGGCGAACACGTGATCGCCAAGGAGGTGGAACAGGCCCTGCAGGATGCCGTGGCTCTGGAGCCCTGTGCCGTGAACGAATTCAGCGTGGCGCCCATGGTTAATCCTGTTGAGGGCGAGTTGCCCTATCACGAATGGTTTATCGAATTCGAGACCCTTCCCTCAGATCAGAATCGGTTCGCAGCCGAATTGGACCGGAGCATGCAGAATCAGAACAGCTATTACCGCGACCTGATCGAGGGCAAGATTCTGCAGCCCCTTAAAATTACTGTGGTCCCCAAAGGAGGCTTCGAACGGTACATGAAGTCGGTTGGTAAACTGGGCGGGCAGAACAAGGTGAAGCGACTTTCCAACGATCGGGACCTGGCAGATGGCCTTCAGCCGTATCTTTGATACCAAGCAATGAATCCGGACGGAACCCCGTCCCGATAAATTACCGGAAGTGAGTCTTATATTACAAATCGCCGGAACGACCCGAGCCCAGGAGTCCACCAACGCCATAGAGCGCCTGTACATCACCATGCGGCACCTGTTGAATCGCGGATTCTACAAGCCTTCCGGGGTCTCCGGACAGGCCCTCAAGAACGCCCTGCTTACCCTCCGCCCGGAGATTTACGGTTCCATAGCCGAGGAGAAGGCAGAGCTCAATGGACTGGCCTATGTGATGGAACGCCTGCCGCGGGGAATTGAGAGTTGCCAGTACATTAATCTCACCTCAGACGAAGGATACTCCGATTCCCACCTGGAACCCATAGTACCCCCTAAGCGTAGACGAAACTGCTACCGCATAGACGACAAGCAAATGAATATTGAGATCACCCGCGGGCGTTCCGATATATACGATATACTCACGCACCTGACCTTTCTGTTCATCGAATCGGAGAAGATCTGTGCCCGGGCCTACAGCCCCGAAGGCCGTTCCACGGTCCGGGACTGGGAAAAATTGAGGCAATACCTCAACATCAAAAAACCCAAGGAGTCGGAACGGGAAGTGGCCTATGTGCATGCGGCCCAGTTACTGGGAAGGACATACCGTGAGGTTCGTGAAGCCAGCGAGCGCTTCTCTACCCCTGGAGAACCCGACCGGCTGCTGACCATAATCTACGAACTGGGCAGACTGGCCATCGAAGAGGAAGACGAAGGTGCCAAGCGTACCATCAAATTTAGTCCCCTGCTCAGGGAGCGATTGGGGCATCATATACACGGTGAGCGCTGGGCCAGCCGGATCAAAGAGGTGCTTTTCGAACGGGGTCTGATAACAAGACCCTTGCATATTATAAGTGCCAACTTGCACAGCGTGATGAATTCCCTCTTCGCCCGCCTCGCGCTGTCCGATCGCTACCCCGATGTCGAGGATGAGCTCGAGATCTACGAGGAACTCAGCCGGGAAGAGAATGAGGAGATTCGGCAGATCGTCAGATCTTTTGCCCTGGAAAACGGCATGGTTGAAGTGGACGACACCTCGGGGGCGAACATCGATGTTCAGCTCTTCGACACCGCCCAAATTGTTAATAAAAACTGTTCATATCCGGTTTCCGACGGAAATTCTGACGCTGGCAAACCGGTTATATTTGTAATGGATTATGCATTCGGGGAGCAGGCTTATGAAACTATGGACGAGCTCCTGAAGCCTTATTTGACCGGATCCGGGAAGCATTACCTGAACGTCTGTTCCATCTCGATCATGGGAAAAGCAGGCATACTGCAGGGCGGCAAGGGGGATCTGATGATCCCGAGTGCACATATATTCGAAGGCACGGCCGACAACTACCCGTTCGATAATGCCCTTAGGGCTCAAGATTTCGGGGGTATGGGGCTCAATGTGGTAGAAGGCAGCATGGTTACCGTATTGGGGACTTCGCTGCAGAACAAAGATTTACTGAGGTTTTTCCACGAGTCTACCTGGGATGTGATCGGCCTGGAAATGGAAGGGGTACACTATCAGAAGGCCATACAGGCAGCGGCTAGAATCCGGAAGAATATCAGCCCGGATGTGGTGCTCCGGTATGCCTACTATGCTTCAGATAACCCCCTGGAAACAGGGAGTACTCTGGCATCCGGCGGACTGGGGACCACCGGGGTAAAACCGACGTATTTGATTACGGACCGTATACTCAGACAAACGTTTAGCGCTTAAAACGATATGGCAGAAGAAACGAAAAAACCGCAGCCGGATGAGGTGGATTTGGGGCAGATTCTTGATTTATTTCTACTTTTTATTAGGAGAATAGGCTTCAATCTGCTTTTGTTTTACAGGTTTATTGTGAAAAAGGTAGTAGTTCTTTTGATCATTGGCCTTATTGGTATGATTTTAGGCTTTCTTTGGAATTTTGCAATAATTGCTCGTTACCAGAGAGATGTTATTGTTCAGCCTAATGTGGAGAGTGAGGGTTATCTTAGAGATAAAATCTCTGAGATTGAAAGCAACCTAAAAACGAAAGACTCTATATATTTTGCAGAGCTCGGCATTAATATCGAAGATCTAGAGATCAAGAATATTAGAATTGAAGACATTGGTGAACGGCTGAAGAAGGCTGATCTCGAGGATGAAAAAAATTTTCTGGAGATGCTAGAGAGTTTTAAAGACGACGCCTACATAATCGATTTGGTAAAGGCTGAAATTTCGCGTAGTAGTTCTCTAAATCGAAGGATTGTATTTGAACTTAAGAGTCCATCAAGAATAGCCGAGGAACAGACAGAGATCATACTAGATTACATTAACAAAAATGTTTATTATTCTGAATTGGTAGAAGCATTAAATATAAATGCAGAAAGGCGGATCAAGACAAATGATAATCTGGTCACTCAAATCGATAATTTAATATTGAACTATACAGAACAGTTATTGAACACCCAATCTCTTGAATCAGGACAGATTGTTTTAGGTCAGCAGGAAGAGAAGATTGATGTAAAGGGCCTGCTGACACTAAAAAACGAAATACTAGCCAATACCGAGATGAAGAATATTGAGCTTGAAAGGAGGAAAGAGCCGATTTCAATTATTTCTTTAGGCAAAATAAAAAAGCGGGAATTGCGACTGTTTTCGAATGCATATTTTATTCTGCCCCTGTTTTTCTACCTCATATTTTTCATAATTCATGGTATAAAGATCATGAACAGGAAAATAACAGTATTAGATCAGCAGGTAACAAACGCATAGCCTTGTAGAGATAATCGATATGCGAATTTATGCGCTTAATTTAGGTATTGGCCTTGTCTCGTTTTTTTATTCCTGTCAAGGAGGGAATAGTCATGTAAATGCTAATAAAAATATTACACGAACGGCCTCTTCCCGGGATGGAATTCGGATCCTTGACTATGATTATATTAATGACACACTAAGTTTAATAATTACGGACTTTAGGATTGTGAAAGTTAATGACACATCTTGTAAGTTAGATATTTACCTGAATACATCGCAGCCAGATTTGTACTCAAAGGGCCATAGATTTTTTGTGCATGCCTATACAGATAATTCAACTGAGAAAGAGGGCCGTTTTTTAAGCTATGATACTAACAAAATCATTTTGTATGGGGAAGAGTTAGTATTTTCCCGCAGGTTTAGTTCACAATATGACTATTTTCAAAAAATTCAATACGGTCTTGCCCAAAAAACTGATTTCGGATACAAAAGACTATTTTCCCTTCGACTAGACAGTGTACGCATTAAGTAGGGCTTTGTAGATCAATTATGTAGTCAAACGTGCATGATCAGTTTTGAGAAAATAATCGGAAATGATTCGGACCTACAAGAAGTTGTAAGAAAGTCGGGCACTTTTATTTTCCTTCGTGTTCTTGGACTGATCTTGGGATATGTGTTTACTGTGCTAATTTCGAGAGAGTTTGGTGCTCAAGTCTACGGGCATATCACACTAGGGTTTTCAGTTTTAATGATTTTTTCCGTGTTGGGAAAATGTGGCTGGGATATCACCCTAACGAGACTTACCGCTTCTGAGAATTATAGTAAATCGGATTTGCACGGGCATATTTATAAAGTGCTTGCCTGGTCCATGCTCATCTCATCTTTGTTGACTATATTCTTAATTTCTCAATGTGGTTTTGTGGCCAGACAAATCTTTAATGACCCTAAATTAGAAGCTTACATCTTTTGGGCGGGTCTAACTATTCCACTTTGGTCAGCAACCCTTATTTTATCAGCATTTTTCAGAGGCTTAAGGAAGAATGTATTGTTCGCTATTCTTAATTCACCTGGTCGGTTTTTCTTTAGTCTTATTCTTTTGGCGGTTTTTTCTTGCATGGGTTTTTCAGGAGAACTATTGCCGATGAAGGCGCATTTCGCTGCAATTGCTTTTATGTTTTTAGTTGCTTTTTTTATCCTTTCAGGACTAGGCTATTTCCCTAAAATTGTGTCCACAAGAATTGACTTTAAAGAGTTTGTAAAACAATCCAATCCGATACTGTTCTCGTCAATGGTCTTTATTTTATTGACTTGGTCGGATCGAATAATTTTGGGGATTTATCGTCCAGCAACCGACGTTGGCACTTACGATGTAGTATTCAGGTTGGGTTTGCTCATTGGTTTAAACCTAGAAGCCATCAACTCGATTTTAGCACCAAAGATTTCTCAATTCTATTATGGTGCCAAGTTTAAGGAGTTGCAAAGACTCATTTCAATTTCAACAGCGGGGAGTAGTTTGATTGCCACTATTTCTTTCATATTCGTTCTTGTTTTTGGCGATGTCGTTTTAGCATTCATTGGTAAAGAATATACAGAAACAGTGGATTTACTTGCTATAATTGGTTGTGGCCAGCTAATTAATTGTTTTTTAGGATCAACAGGAACTATTCTAGATATGACAGGGCACCAAAAGGATCATCTGACCATACTCGTTTTAGGTCTAGCAATTAATTTAGTACTAGGATTAATATTAGTGAAGCCTTACGGCACGTATGGAGTGGCAATTGCGACCGTATGTAGTGTATTGGCCTGGAACGTAGCCGGCGCCATTCTAGTTCATAGACGCCTAAATCTGATATCATACTTAACCAATCCATTAAAGTCACATTTAAAAAGTTAAGCTGCCTATGCGATTAAAACCAAACGTTTTCTTGGTTGGGGCACAAAAGTCTGCAACCACATCTGTTTATGACTGGATGGCGCAGCATCCAGATATATGTGGTCCAGATTCTGTAAAAGACACCCCTTTTTTCATTGACGACGATTTATATATTAAGGGTATCGAGTGGCTAGAAGGTTTATATCGTCCATATTACAGTGGAGAGAGAATAATGCTTAATGGCTGTGTTAACTATATGTATTTTGAATCTGCGATAAAAAGAATAGCTGAATATAATCCAGATGCTAAGATTGTCATTATCTTAAGAAACCCAATTGACCGGGCCTATTCTGCATACTTGTATTTCAGGAAGCAGAATCTAGAAAATAGATCGTTTTTACAGGCTCTAAAGGATGAAAAAGAAATGATCAAAAGCGAGAATTTAAAGGAGCTATCTAACAAGACTTATGCAAGCCATGGTCTTTATCATAAACAAATTAGTTCAATCTATAATTATTTTGATAAAGAAAAGATTTTTGTTGGACTTTATGAAGAGGTGGCAAACGAGCCCGAAAAGGTGATGATGGAGCTGTACTCCTTTCTAGGAGTTTCATTGGATTTTCGACCAAGTTTTGAAGTTCTGAACAAAACCGGCTCACTACGCTTCCCTTTAATTAGAAATATAATATTCAATGATTCAAAAGCAAGAAGGTGGCTCCTCAAGAATGTTGTAGACCGTACGATCTCGTACAATTCAAAATATAAGTTAAAGTTGTTTTTTTTGAATTTAATAACGTTAAAAAATCTGAAGGGGGGATTTGAACCAATGAATGATGAGGAAAGAAAATATCTTGTTGATTATTATGTACTTGAAACGGATAAGCTTGAAAAACTCCTCAATAAGGATCTGAGCGAATGGAAAGACTAACCCGCCAGAAAGACCTTCGATTTCGACATTACTATTTGTTGATTGTCAATAAGTGATAGATTCACTTTGAAGTCTGGAAAGAGCTATAAGAATCCCAATCTAATGAATAGAGAAATCACCGAATGACAAGAGGCCTAACAAAGCTAGCAATTGGCAGAATAAAAAAACTGACCCTAACGGCACTAATTGTAGCGGCGTTATCTTATTTGACATTCAGAAACTTATTCCTATTTCTTTATTTACCACTAGTTTTATGCCTTACATACTTTTTTGGACAAAAGATTAAAATTTCTGATTTAGGCTTTTTATTGCTCTTTAGTTTCTTTGGTTGGATTTCGGCTTTGATTGAAGGAATTCATTGGCCAAACTATCTATTTTCCCTATATCTTCTTATACCAACATTTATTATTGTAAGATCGGTCTGGTCCCCAAGTTATGTTAGCGATGGAGATAATTTAGATCATTTCATGCGTGTAAGCGGTATAATTCTCTTTATTGTGAATATTTCCGCATTTATTTTTTATTTGCATTCTTCTGTTTCGTTTGGGGTTAATCTGGATGATGAGTTTACAGGTTTTTATGGTAAATCAGGCCTTGGTTCACATTCTTTATCCATTATCAATCTGATTTATGCTTATTATAATATTTGTTATAAACGGATAGGCCTGTTTTTCTTTTTTTTAATTAGCGGAATAATGGGTTTTTTTGGATTAGGATTGATATTGTTTTTTCTCGCTTTAATTTGGGTTTATAGTAGTAGAGTGCTCAAGTACTATAAACAAATCATAGCAGGGGCCCTAGGATTGGCGATAATTTTTGGTGTAATTACAGTAGTTAACGACAAGAATTTAAAGTACTTAAACAACAATATAATTCAGGGAATTGAGTCAGTTCAAAATTATGATTACAAGGAAGAGCTAGCCATTTCCAATGAAATGAAGGTGTCTAAGGCTCCAAGGTTCATAACATTTTTGGCGGTATCAGTTAATACACTTAAAAGTGATCCGAAAGTATTTTGGTTAGGCACATCTCCTGGGGGTTATAATTCAAGAGTTGCATTTATGTTTAATGGTGACTTTATGCAAAGTGACTTTTTAACAAGTATGTTTAGGTATCAAACAAAATATCATTCGGAAAATGTTTTTGTCCTACAAAATCGGGCATTATTAGAACTTCCCTTTAATGATGGGACAAGAAATCAACCATTTTCGTCAATAATTTCCTTATTACTTGAATATGGTGTTATACTTGGAGGAGGTTTCTTGTTTTTAATTTTTAGCCGTATTCGTTCAATTGTCAATAAACAGAAATCATTCAAGAAACTGTTCCTTGAGTTTCTTTTCATTTACTTATTTCTAATTCTGTTTTTTCAGAACTTCTTGGAGTATCCCGAAGTTATTGTGCCTATAGTATTTATGTTCAAAATGTCCGATTTGGACAGTAGGGCCGAGCCTGCAGTGAGTACGGAGTCTTGAATCATTATCCCATCATAAGGCGTCTTTGGACAACACTACTACCCGGATATGCATTAGTGCTCCCATTCGGGCCGGCGCTGCCCAACATACTCATGGCCGTGTTGGCATGCCTCGCGGTGTACGATTTCATAATTTTCCCCAGACCGATACCAGACAGGAGGTCGCTGTGGTTTTTCCTGGCTGTGAGTAGTTTTGTCTTCTTCGAAGGGGTTTCAGTATTGTGGAGCGACTTCATATCCTGGGGCTTTAAAGAATGGTTACAGCACCTATCCCTTGTCATTTTCCTCCTCATACTCTTTGTAGCTCGGAGGTATTTGGATTCGGATTTGATCAAGCGGATTTCTCTGTGCTTCATAACCTCTACGACCTTACTTTTTTTGATATCACTTTTCAACAGACTGTTGACAGGCCCTGCGAATTGGTCCTCGATAAGCCAGAACACCTTGTCAACTGCGATCATTGATCTCCACTATCTGACATTCGCTATTTACGCTTCATTTGCCTTCTTTCTGGCCCTTGGCCTATTTCTTCGAGGGCAAGAAAAAACACGTATGGAGAGGGGGGTACTGTTGATAGCCTTATTTGTCCTTGGTCTTGCTTTAATTTTGCTGGGAAGCCGGACGATTTTACTGATTACTATTTTGCTCAGTACAGGATATTTTTTCGCCATTTTTCATTGGAGGAAGGCTGGAGTAGTAACTCTGTGTTTTCTAATTCTGAGCCTAAGTTCCCTGTCCATTCCACAACTCCGCACCAAGTTCCTTGAGGGTATAAATTATCAGGATCAATACGGGATACAGGACTCCTGGGGAGGCAGGAGTTTCCGTGAGTTAATCTGGAATTGCTCCATACACGTCATAGGAAAACGCCCCATTTTGGGAAGCGGATACGGAGACGAAATGAAGGACCTGGACTTGTGTTATCACCAATACCGATACGAACCCTTGTATTTTGCCGGGAATGAGTTCAATGCGCACAACATCTACTTACAGATGACATTAGGGACCGGTATTGTGGGCCTGTTGCTATTATTGTTGTCTCTTGCACATCAACTGTACCTTGCGGTTCTTGCCAGGCATCATATGTTCATCGCCTTATTGATCCTGCTTATCCTGGGGGGGCTTACGGAGTCCTACCTGAACCGGAATGCGTTTATCCTATTTTACGGATTCTTTTCGGCCCTGTTTTATTCTGAAATTGCAATGGATGAAGATACTACAACTACATAACCGATATCTTCAATACGGAGGGGAAGATGCCGTAGTCGATCATGAACACCAGCTGCTCTCGGAAGCCGGGCACGAAGTGTCTCAGTTGTTCTTCGAAAATAAGGGAGTCAGCCCGCTCAAGGCGTTCTACAACAGGGAATCCTATGACCTGACCATCCGGGCTATTCGAAAACACAACCCTGACCTCATCCATGTACACAACATTTTTTATCAGGCGACCCCGAGTGTTTTCGCCGCAGCACGGCAACTGGGCAAGCCGGTTGTAGTCACATTTCATAATTTTCGGTCGTTGTGCACTGGCGCTCTCTTTCTGAGGGAGGGTAAGGAATGCACCAAATGCAAAAACTTGCGAGTTCCCGTGCATGGGGTGGTGCACCGCTGCTATAAGGGGTCTATGTCCAAAAGCCTATTGCTGTCGGTGGTTATCGGTCACCACAATCTCAGGAATATCTGGGGAAAGGATGTGAGTCGCATCATCGCCTTAACCTTTTATATACGGGAATTGCTATTGGATTCCTCGCTGCGGATAACCCCAGACCAGGTAGTCGTAAAGCCAAACAGTACAGACGATATTTTTGAGGAAGGCGCCAGTCGCGGGAATCACTACCTGTTCGTAGGGCGGCTCTCTGCGGAAAAGGGGGTCGACATCCTGGTTGAGGCGTTCCGGAATAACCCGCAGGAGAAACTCCGTATTATTGGTGGAGGCCCGATGGAAGAGCAGCTTAAGTCTCTTGCTGGTGATAACATCCGTTTTTTAGGAAAGCAACCTAAGGAAGTGGTGCGAAGTGAACTTCAGACGTGCAGGGCGCTTATACAACCATCCATATGTTACGAAGGCTTGCCAAATACCATACTCGAGGCGTTTTCGTCCGGCACACCGGTAATCTGTTCGGACATTGATAACCTAAATCAGATCGTTTCTCATGGGAAGAATGGTCTTACCTTTAAAACAGGAAATGCAGATTCCCTTAGGGAAATTCTTAATAATTCATCCGGGCTGATCCACACGGACATGTACCACAATGCCCGAAGGGAGTTTGAAGAAAAATATTCCCATAAGGCTAATCTTCAATCTCTGGAAGATATCTATGGGCAACTACTATGAGAATGGCGAAGAAAGACATCCTTAGTTTGCAGGTCAATTACGGTAGAAAGGAGGATTTCCTTCAGCAACTTGCTCTGGACGCGGAACAAGCAACGGGGGGTTACGTCTGTTTCGCCAATGCACACATGGCTCTCCAGGCGGAGCAGGATCCGACTTTTCAAGACGTAGTGGATACCGCTCGGTATACATTGCCGGATGGGTATCCCATTGCCCAATCTTTTGGGATCTTTCACGGCATGAAACAAGAGCGTATCGCCGGAATGGATTTCCTTCCCGAGTTCCTGGCCGTATGTAGCGAACGGAAGTTACGTGTGGGTTTTATAGGATCAACGGAGGAAATTCTTGAAAAGCTCAGGGAGCATGTCAGGGGTTTCTATCCCGGGGTAAAACTGACCGGCCTTATTTCACCCCCTTTTGGTAAGCCATGGGATAATACGGCATACACTGCTGAGTTTAACCGCACCAACACTCAGGTCATCTTTGTGGCACTGGGATGTCCAAAACAGGAAAAATGGATGAACGAGAACTGCGGGAGTGTCAATGCCCTCATGCTGGGAATCGGGGCCGCCCTGCCCACCATGGTAGGCGAGATGAGCCGGGCGCCGGAATGGATGTGCAAAACCGGTCTGGAGTGGCTCTACCGCCTAATTCAGGAACCCGGCAGGTTGTGGAAGAGATATATTATTGGGAATTCTAAATTTATATATCTCGTTATCCGAAAGAAACTAAAGGGGTAATTTAGCGAAATACAGTCGTTAGTTCCATTCTTTTCGGGTTTTGGACAAGTCGGGACTATGAATCCGATAGCCGACAAAAACGTACCATTGCCGCGAAAGCACAGCTGTCATTAGCATATGATATCCAAGCAATTCCATTATTCCGATATTATCCTGCAGCTGAGTTATTTCCTGGACTTGCTTGCGCTAAATCTGCTCGCCAACGCCCTGCCTATAGGTTTCGACCAGCCCTTGCTATTCCATGGCTATATCAGTGTATCCTGGGTCGTGATCAGTATACAGAACCAATTTTACACGGTAAACCGCTATTCCAAGGTCCCCTATATCCTTCGTCTGCTGTTCAACCAGTTCGTTTTCTTTTTCCTTACGCTGTACGCGTTCATAGGATTCTTTAAGCAGCCGGTGATCAGCAGGCTGGCACTGGCCCAGTACTTCATACTGGTATGCCTGATCGTGTCGAGCGTCAAGCTGCTGACGTACATACTCCTAATGAAATATAGAGAACTGGCCAAGGGAAACATCCGTAGGGTAGTGGTGCTGGGCAAGAACAAGAAGGCCGATCAGCTCGCTCAGGTATTTAAGGACCGAACGGAATACGGCTACATCATCTCTGCCCATTTTGATCCCAAGCTCCCCCAGTTCGATGTTGGGCAGTGCATAGAGTACATTCAAAAGAATCGGGTCGACGAAATCTATTGTTCGATTAACGAGCTGGAAGATGAGGAAATGGTCGAGCTCATCAACTTCGCAGACAACAACCTGAAGACGGTTAAGTTCATCCCCGACAACAAGAATATTTTCGCCAAAAAGCTAAAGTTCGAGTATTACGACTACGTTCCGGTACTCTCTCTACGGGATATTCCCCTCCACAACCCACTCAACGCTTTCATCAAGCGGGCGTTCGACATTCTCTTCGCTACTTTGGTTATCGTAGCACTGCTTTCCTGGCTCACGCCCTTGCTGGCCCTGATCATTACACTGGAGTCCAAAGGGCCTGTTTTTTTCAGGCAGCGCAGAAACGGGCTTGACAAAAGCGAATTCTACTGTTACAAGTTCCGATCGATGACCCCCAACACCCATGCGGACAAGAGCTCCGCGACCCGTAATGACCTGCGTGTGACCCGGGTGGGGCGCTTTATTCGCAAGACAAGCATAGACGAGCTTCCGCAGTTTTACAATGTCCTTTTCGGCAGCATGTCGGTAGTGGGGCCCCGCCCTCATATGGTGAAGCATACCAATGAGTTTGCAGACAAAGTGGACAAGTATATGGTCAGGCATTTCGTCAGGCCCGGGATCACTGGCCTGGCCCAGGTGCGTGGCTATCGTGGGGAGGTGGAAACAGATTGGGACATACAGAACCGAATCAAATTCGACATTTTCTACATTGAAAACTGGTCGCTCTTCCTCGACCTGAAGATCATACTGCAGACTGTCTTGAATATATTTAAGAATGACGAGAAGGCCTATTAAGAAGTTTAACCTATAATTTCCACACAGACTTACCGTTATTATAGCGGATTTTAACTCTACCCCACAAAAAACACATCATGCAAAGAGTATTAATTACCGGTGCGGCGGGCTTCCTGGGATCCCATCTCTGCGACCGCTTTATCAGCGAAGGCTTCCACGTGATCGGGATGGACAACCTCATCACCGGCGACATCAGGAATGTAGAACACCTATTTCACCTAAGGAATTTCGAGTTCTATAACCACGACGTCACCAAATTTGTTCATGTACCCGGAGAACTGGACTATATTTTGCATTTTGCTTCTCCGGCAAGTCCAATAGACTACCTGAAGATTCCGATACAAACCCTTAAGGTAGGCGCCCTGGGCACCCACAATCTGCTGGGTCTCGCCAAGGCCAAGAACGCTCGATTCATGATTGCCTCAACTTCTGAGATTTACGGAGATCCCCAGGTGCATCCGCAGACCGAGGAGTACTACGGAAACGTAAATACCATCGGCCCCCGTGGGGTGTACGACGAGGCCAAGCGCTTTCAGGAATCGATTACCATGGCCTATCACCGTTTTCACGGACTGGACACGCGCATCGTGCGCATCTTTAACACCTATGGTCCGCGCATGCGCCTGAACGATGGCCGGGTCATTCCAGCCTTCATGGGGCAGGCATTGAGAGGAGAGGACCTGACGGTTTTTGGGGATGGTTCACAGACCCGTTCGTTCTGCTTTGTGGAAGACGAGATCGAGGGGATTTTCCGTTTGTTGATGAGCGAATATACGCTTCCGATGAATATCGGTAATCCGAATGAGATCACGATCAAGGAATTCGCCGAAGAGATCATTAAACTCACGGGTACCGATCAAAAGATCATATACAAGCCGCTGCCTAAGGACGACCCGATGCAGCGTCAGCCGGATATTTCCAAGGCCTGGGATATATTGGGGTGGGAGCCTCAGGTTGGCCGGGAGGAAGGCATGAGGCGCACCTACGAGTACTTCAAGGGACTCTCCGAGGAGGAATTGCGCCGTACCGAGCATCGCGATTTCAGCGAAGTGAACCGCCGCTAATGAATGAGTGGTATCTCAATATTATTAGGGCCCCTTGGGGGCCATTTTTTTATGCCCACAACCAGGCTGAGGAGCTCTTGAGATTGCCGTAACTTTGCGGGAAATCTGCAACCTATGCCCAAGAATATTTTGGTGCTCGGTTCGGGTGGCCGAGAGCACACCATCGCCTGGAAACTTTCTCAGAGCCCGGACTGCGGAAAAATCTATACCGCTCCCGGTAATGCGGGTACGGCCGGGATTTCCACTAATCTGCCCATAGCGGTCACGGATTTCGAGCGAATTTCGGAGGCTTGTCTGGAACACTCCATCGATATTTTAGTCGTGGGACCCGAGGTCCCTCTGGTTGAGGGCATAGCCGATTATTTCGCAGCAGACTCCCGCTTTTCCGATTTAAAGGTAATAGGGCCCTCGTCTAAGGGTGCCCGGCTGGAAGGCAGTAAAGACTTCGCCAAAGCCTTTATGTCCCGCCACGGAGTGCCTACGGCAGCCTACAGGAGTTTCACTAAGGCCGATTTTCGGCAGGCCGTGCAGTTCCTGGATACGCTGAGCCCTCCTTACGTAATCAAGGCAGATGGACTGGCTGCGGGCAAGGGAGTTCTCATTCTGGAAGAGAAGGAGAAAGCCGCCGATGCGCTGGACGACATATTGAACGGCTCCAAATTCAGCGAAGCCGGCAATCGCGTAGTTATAGAGGAATTCCTCGACGGCATCGAACTGAGCTGCTTCGTCTGGGTAAAAGGAGAAACGTACAGGTACCTGCCCTTCGCCAAGGACTACAAGCGCATAGGAGAAGGGGATACCGGACTGAATACCGGGGGTATGGGGGCCGTCTCTCCCGTTCCCTTCCTCGACGACAGTTTGAAGGCCAGGATCGAAGACCGTATCGTGCGGCCGTCCGTGAAGGGCATGCAGGAAGAAGGCATGAATTATCAGGGTTTTCTGTTTATCGGCCTGATGGTAGTTAATGGAGATCCGTATGTAATCGAATACAACGTCCGTCTGGGCGACCCGGAAACGGAAGTAATTCTTCCACGCCTGCGCGACGATTTGCTCCCGCTTATGGCGGCTGAAGACTTTGAAGGCACCGGGGAACTTGACATTGATCCGCGCTTTGCCTGTACGGTCATAGCCGTTTCCGGAGGATATCCCGGCAGTTACGAAAAGGGAAAGCCGATTACAGGGCTGAATGCGATTAATGAAGACGAGAGCCTGCTCTTTCACGCGGGCACGCAGCAGGAGGGGGATCGGGTGCTGACCTCTGGAGGGCGCGTACTGGCCCTGACCTCATTTGGCAATGAAATGGAAGAGGCCCTAAAAAAGAGCTATACTTCGATGGAAAAAATCTCCTTCGAAGGGATGGGATACAGGACAGATATAGGGTTCGACCTCAGGTGAGGGCTAGAGGTAAGTGTGCGAGGTAATACTCTTGTCTTCCGGCTCGCTTTTTCCGTAGGCATTCAGTCTGCCCAGCCAGTAGAACAGTGCCAGGAAGCCAATGAGTATAAAGGCCCAGTTGACGAGATTGGAACTCCACCAACCTTCCATGAAACGGAAGAAATCATAGGGAAGAAACAAAACTTCTTCAAAGAAATCGCGAATACCGTAAAATATGGACGACCACATAGTTGCTACTTTTGAAGCGCTAATGTACGCAAAGAGTTTATGATTTCCACGATTTTCAGGCAAACCCGACCGGTCATTTACCTGGTGTTGATCGGCTTCCTGACGCTGTTCTACTGGGTGGGAAGGGCTGTGGATCCCGACGTGAGCTGGAGCGGAGGATTCGCATTTGCCGCACTGGGTGCATTCTTGCTGCTGATACTCAGTATATTTCTTCTAGGTTGGATGTCGAATGAAAATAAGATCACGGAATTCAATTCGATGCCCCTGCTGTTTTATAGCTGGTCCTTCGTGCTGTTACCGGAAACCCTGAGTGAGCCCTCGGTGCTTGGCGCACAGTTTCTGGTGATGTACTCGGCCTATAAATTACTCAGCCTCAGAGACGACCGGAAATCGGTTTATGTATTCTACGATTCGGCTTTCCTCCTGGCATTGGCTACGTGGTTCGATGCTTGGGCGATCGTTTTCCTGTTGCCCCTGATTATTTCTGTCTTTATGCACAATCGCCTCCAGTTCCGGGACTGGATAGCGCTTTTTTCAGGCCTGGGTTCCGTGGCACTGCTCCTGTTGTGCCTGGGGGTGCTTCAGGGGGATGCCTACGCCCATTTTTGGGAATACGGGGCGCTCATCGCCCGGGAAGGCAGTTTGCCATGGGCCGAACTGGGGCGGGAGCATTATGCCTCCTGGGCATTTATAGCGTTGATGGCACTTATTGCAATCTTTCAGATCATACGCATCGGGCATCAGACCTCGGGACGCATCAGTCCCGTGCGCCTGATCGCCTCCTATGTGTTTTGTTGCATATTCGTTATAGCCCTGAATTACGGAGATTCCCCCATTCAGGTGCAGTATAGTTTCTTTGCAGTGGGTTTCTTTCTGGCCCGCACCCTGGAGGCGATTTCCAGGGAAAAATTCCGCGAATTTTTTCTGGTGGGCCTCCTCGTACTTCCGTTCATTAAACTTATCTTGAATTTCTTTGTATAACGACCCTAAATTGTTCAACATGTTTGCAGATCAGGCCTTTGAAGTATTTGAAAAGAGCGTCAGGGATTACCATGTCGAGGACCGGGTAGATCAGCCCCTGGTCAATCCTTATGATAAAGAAGATATCCGTCACTTGCTGTATCACAAGAACTGGATCGATACGGTACAATGGCATTACGAAGACCTGATCCGCGATCCGGAAATCGACCCGGCAGGAGCGTTGGAACTCAAGCGAAAGATCGACGCAAGTAATCAGGACCGAACCGATATGGTGGAGTACCTCGACGCCTACTTTCTCGATAAATACCGATCGGTCGGAATTAAGAAGGGTGCCACCATCAATACGGAAAGTCCCGCCTGGGCTCTCGATCGCCTCTCCATACTCGCTCTGAAAATATACCACATGAAGGAAGAGGCGGAGCGCTCGGATGCCAGCGAAGAGCACCGGACCAAGTGCGCCGGAAAGCTCGAGGTATTGCAGCAACAGAAGACTGATCTTTCGACCGCCATCAATCAGCTGCTGGACGAAATAGCACAGGGAAGCAAGTACATGAAGGTCTACAAGCAGATGAAGATGTACAACGACCAGGAACTCAACCCGGTTCTGCGTGCACAGAAAAAGTAAGTCCACGGGGGCACTCCTGCTGATACGCACCTCGGCCATGGGCGACATCGCGATGTTGTATCCGGTATTGCGCGCATTTCGCTCGAGTTATCCGGAGACTCGGCTGGAGCTCCTGACTCCTCCCATGATGAGCGCGGTGTTCAGCGACATACCCCAGGTACACATCATTGAATTCGACAAAAGGAAATACGGAAGTCTGCCTGGCCTTTGGCGGCTGTACCGGAAGCTGGCTGCCAGGGAGTATCTCGCCGTACTGGATCTGCACCATGTGCTGCGGTCGAGAATCCTTACCGCGCTTCTGGCCCTGAAAGGCCTGAGCACATACAGCCTGGACAAGGGTAGAAAAGAACGAAGACGTTTGTTGGCCTCATCGTTTGCGGAGAGTATACCATTGAAGTCCGTGCATCAGCGATATGCCGATGTATTCGAAAGGGCGGGTTATCCCCTGGAATGGCCTGCCGGTACTGCAGCAAGGGTCACCGGGGCTTGCATCCAGGAGTACATAGTAGGCATAGCCCCTTTTGCCAGACATCCCGGTAAGGCGTATCCGACGGAACTCATGCAAGAGGTAGTGGAGGGGCTTTTGAGTGTACCCAATTTGCGGGTTTGGCTTTTCGGGGCTCCTGGGGAAGAGGCGTCGCTCCTTGAATCCTGGGCACAGCGATGGCCCGGGCGCGTTAGCAATCTCGCTTACGGGTTGAGTTTCGCCGATCAGCTCGGTCAGATGAAAGAATTGTCACTTATGATTTCCATGGACAGTGCCAACGGTCACCTGGCATCCAATGCCGGCGTAGCGGTACTCACGGTCTGGGGCACCACCCACCCATTAGCAGGCTTTACCCCATACGGACAGCCGGGCAACCACCAGCTCACCGCGGATACCAAAGACTATCCTTTGTTACCGGTTTCGATTTACGGTCCTGTGAGTGACGAGCACTATCTTAAAGCCATACAATCCATACCTCCGGAACGCATCGTACGGAAGGCCCTTGAAATTCTGGGAATCGCAAAAGGAGCTAAGTGACGCTACCCTGACAACTGCTTCCCGCACCGGCTGTGCATCCGTAGCAGTGCTGGGAGATCACGATTTCTCTCCCTTGGAGTATGTCCTCATTGTATTCGCTAATGTGCTTCACCGGAGATTCTACGGGCAGCTGAAGCATCTGATTAAAATCGCAATCGTACAGATATCCATCCCAGCTCACCGATAGCGTATTGGTGCACATGACGTTTTGTACGGCCTGAGGATTGTACGCTTCGACCAGGCTATACATGTAATCCTCGTAATTGTCCGAGGCGAGCAGGTAGTCCAGAAAGCGCGATATGGGTAGATTGGTGATTGCGAACAGTGAATTAAACCGGATGCCAAAATCTTCCCACAGGGCTTTCTTGAAATCCCTTTCCAGTGCCGATTGGTCACCGGGCAGGTAGGCCCCGGAAGGGTTGTACACCAGGTCCAATGTGAGTCCGCTCCCTTCTTGTCCGTAGCCAACCGCGTTGAGTTCCCGGAGCGCCTCAATGGATGCATCGAACACCCCGTCTCCGCGCTGTTTGTCGGTCTTTCCCCGGGTGTAGTGCGGCATGGAGGAAACCACATGTATGTTGTGCTTGCGGAAGAATTCGGGCAGGTCGTGGTACTTCTTATTGGCGCGTATTATGGTCAGATTGGATCGCACTATAAAGTCCTGCACACCGGCTTGCGAAGCCTGTTCGACAAACCAGCGGAAGTCGGGATTCATTTCCGGCGCCCCTCCCGTGAGATCCAGGGTATGTGCTCCGGTATTGCGGATCACCTCCAGACAATGCTCCATGGTTTCCCGGGTCATGATTTCCTTTCGGTCCGGTCCGGCATCCACGTGGCAGTGCTCACATACCTGATTGCACATATAACCTACGTTTATCTGCAGGACTTCCAGCTTGCGCGGTTTCAGAGGGAAATGACCGTCAGTGGCTATGCGTTCGCGAAAACGGGGTAGTTCTCCATCGGCGAACAGGCCGTTCTCGAGTATTTCCAATTGCTTGTTGGCCGAGGCCAGGGGGCCTTTTCGGGCCTTAAGGGATTTCGTCGCCATAGAACTACATGGAGAGTTTGTCGTGCTTGTTCATCATCTGGACCGCATGTACCAGACTGGCCCCGCTTTCGATGGCAGCACCCGCGTGCACGGCCTCCATCATCTCTTCTTTGGTAATTCCCCGCTGCAGTCCGTCTTTGGTGTAAGCATCGATGCAGTACGGGCATTTGACGACGTGGGAAACGGCCAAGGCAATCAGGGACTTCTCCCGGGCTGTAAGGGCCCCCTCTTCGAAGACTTTTCCGTAGTAGTCAAAGAATTTTCCGCCTAGCTCCTCGCTCCATTCGGTGATTTTACTGAATTTCCTCAAGTCTGCCGGATCGTAGTAGGTCTTGGACATATATCTGAATTTAGCACCCCAAGTTAGTCGTAAAATAGATAGTGCATTACGGCTCGAAATGAGGAACCGCCCGAAATTCGCATTATCTTTAAATGGCCTATGGAAAAAGCGACTAATAGAATCGGTTTGGTGCTTTCTGGGGGTGGCGTCCGGGGGCTGGCACATGTCGGCCTGATCAAAGCCCTGAATGAACACGGGATCGAGGCGGACTGTGTCTCGGGTACTAGTGCAGGGGCACTGGTAGGAGCACTTTATGCCAATAATTACGGCCCGGAAGATATGATGGCATTCTTCAAAGAAGCCCCGCTTTTCCACTATAACTATTTCACTATCAACAAACCAGGATTTATTGATACCGAGCGGTATGTAAGTTTATTCCAGGAGTATTTTCTAAAGGATAATTTCAGCGAGCTCAGCAAGAAGCTTTATGTGGTGGCCACCGACCTCCAGAACGGAGAGGAAAAGGTCTTCGATTCGGGCCAGCTTATTCGGCCCCTCCTGGCGTCTGCGGCCCTGACGCCGGTTTTTAGTCCGGTGATGATCGGGAATCGCTGGTATGCCGACGGGGGCATACTGAATAATTTTCCCAAGGAATACCTGAATGCCGAATGCGATTTCATCATTGGAAGCAATGTGGCGACCATGAGTCCGGTTAAGCCAAAGGACCTGAAGAATCCGCTTCAAGTCACAGCCCGGGTCAGCAGCCTCACGATATACGGTGGCGGGCGAAGGAAGATGAAGGAATGCCAGGTGCTGGTCGAACCCATGGAACTCGAGCACATCGGCGTGCTGGATAAGCGCCGAATTGAGCGTGCATATGAAATAGGCTACAACGAAGCTACACGCATACTGGAGGAAAGGGCGTTGGAGAATACGCGCCTAAACGCAGGCTGACAATAGGGTCCCGTTTTCTCATATGGCGGGCGCGCTGCGGGTTTATCAGACGTCGTCGTAATCGATACGAATGTGTTCGGACTCGCACTTCGCCTGACAGGTTAGGATCAGGCCTTCTTCCACCTCCTCATCGGTCAGTATCTGATTCTTGACCATGGTTGCCTTGCCTTCGGTAATCTTGGCAACGCAACTGCTGCAGATTCCACCCTGGCAGGAGTAGGGGGCATCCAAACCAGCTTTCAGCACCTCGTCCAGCAGCATGCCGCCGCGCGGAAATTCGATATGATGGGTAACCCCGTCTAGTAAAACCTGGGCACGGGTGATTCCACTGGGGATGGACTCGGGTTCCGCTGTCGTTTCGGAGTCTTTGGCCGGAGTAAAGAGCTCGTAGAACATACGGTCTTCCGGGATTCCTTTTTCGGCCAATACTTCTTTGACCTCTACGATCATCGGTTGCGGACCGCAGATATAGACTCGACCGATGTCTTCCGGCGCCATGTGTTCTTTCAGGGTCTTCAGTACGATGCCCCGATTGATTCGGCCGAACTCTGCGCCGTTTTCGGCCGCACGGGAATACACGCTCCTGAGCCGGAACCGATCCGGAAACTCCTTCAGGTAACTGTCGAGCTCCTCCCTAAACATGGTTTCTCCCGGGGTGCGATTGCCGTAAATCAGCAGACAACGGTTTTCGATATGGGATCTCATTACCTCATCGGTGATGCTCAGTATGGGTGTTATGCCACTCCCAGCGGCGACGAGCAATACCTTCTCCGGGCTGCCGTGAGACTCGAAGATAAACCGTCCTTCCGGTTCACTTACGCGGACCACAGCGCCCTCCTTCAAGGATTCTGTGATGTAAGAAGTAAATTTGCCATCGGGTACGCGCTTTACTCCCACGGTTATGGATTCCGATCGGGTAGATGATGAAATGGAGTAGGGTCTGCGAACGGCTTCCCCGTCTATTTCGATCTCGATGGTTACGTACTGTCCTGCGGAGAAGGCAAAGGAATCCCGCAATTCATATGGAATCTCGAACGTTATCGCCTTGGCATCCGGGGTTAGGGATCGAATGGCGAGTACTTTCAGGGAATGAAACATGCAAATATTTTTGCAAAAATAAGTTTGTTTAACGATTTTCCGAAAAAAGTTAACGAACAACTGTAACTTTTTCTACAAGCCGTGCACTAATGACGCGAAATTCAGGCCTATGTGGTTAAGATTATTCAAGCTTCAGTGGAAATCCATGTGGAGGTCCAAGTCCTTCCGTTCCGGAATCTGGTATCGGGTTCTCATGGGCTTTGCCGCCCTTTATCTGCTGGCTATCCTCCTTTTTATGGGGATTGGGGTCTACTTCATTCTTGAAGAGGAAGGGTTTTCAAACCCCCTGTCCGAAATGAACAGCTATCTTTTCTATTACCTGGCCTACGATCTGGTTTTTCGATTCATGTTGCAGAAGATGCCCGTTACCCAGATTCAGCCTTTGCTACCCCAACCCATACGACGTTCCGCGATAGTCAATTTCAGCCTGACCAAGACACTATATGCCTTTTTTAACTGGTCGCACCTTTTTTTGTTATTGCCCCTTGCCGTGGTATTGGTGGCTCGTGGAAACTACGATCTTTTAGGAGTCATAGGCTGGGTGTTGGCCATCATGGGCCTGATTTACACCAATAATTTCCTGAATGTACTGGTCAATAAGAGCGACCGGGTTTTCTATCCGGCCCTGGCCATCCTGGTTGGCCTTGGATTGTCTCAGTATTACGGTCTGTTCGACATAACGATTTACTCGAGGCAGTTCTTTGATTTTGTATACCAGACCCCGCTGATCAGTCCCTTGTTCGTTGGAGTTGCCATAGTCGCCTATGCCGCTGCTTTCTTTTTTTTCCGGAGCAAATTGTATCTGGACGGGTTCCTCAAGGTCAGGGCCTCCAAGTTCAGAAACAGGGATCTCAGCTGGCTGGATCGCTTCGGCGAACTCGGGGTCTTCCTGCGCAACGACATACGCATGATCACCCGGAACAAGCGTCCGCGCATGACGCTGGTTACGGCGGGTATATTCCTGTTTTACGGATTGTTATTTTTTACTGGATCCATCGAAATCTATGAGGGACCCTACTGGGGGCTGTTTGCCGGCCTGTTCGTAACTGGGGGCTGGGTTTTCACCTTTGGGCAGTTCATCCCGAGCTGGGACAGTGCGTATTATCCGTTTATGATGACCCAAAACATCCCTTATCGGAACTACCTGGACTCGAAATGGTGGCTCATGGTCATCGGTACGGGGTTTAGTATCATTCTTTCCCTGCCGTACATGTACTTTGGCATGGACGCCCTGCTGGCCGTGATCACTGCAGGCATTTTCAATCTGGGAGTGAATTCCCATATGGTGATCTGGGGAGGAGCCTATGTGAAGACGCCGCTGGACCTGACGGCCACTAATAAGGCCTTCGGCGATTCCAAGTCGTTCAACGGTAAGACCCTCATGCTCATCATCCCCAAGCTCCTGTTGCCCATGCTGCTGTATTACCTGGGAACCTTCACGGGACAGGCCTATGCGGGCTATGTATTTGTGGCCCTGGCCGGGCTGATGGGATTCCTGTTTAAAGGGAAAGTCTTCGATTTGGTGGAGAAGACCTATTTCAGAGAGAAGTACGCCACCCTTCAGGCCTATAAAGAGGATTAAAATCTTGCGATCTACATTATGATACAGGTACAAAACCTAAAGAAGAAGTACGGGGACAAAGAGGTCCTGAATATCGAATCCCTTGAAATACCGCGGGGCCAGAGCTTCGGACTGGTAGGGAACAACGGTGCGGGCAAGACGACTTTTTTCTCCCTGCTGCTCGACCTGATCCGGCCCACTACGGGTCAGATAGATTCCAATGGAGTTCAGGTCAATAAGAGTGAGGACTGGAAGCCTTTTACTTCGGCCTTTCTGGACGATTCCTTCCTGATCGGATACCTGACGCCCGAGGAGTACTTCTACTTCGTCGGGGAGCTCAGGGGCTGGAATAAGGCCGAGGTCGATAAGCTGCTGGAGGAAATGAAGGAGTTCTTTAACGATGAGGTTCTGAACCAAAAGAAATACATCAGGGATCTTTCTAAAGGAAACCAGAAGAAAGTGGGCATAGTCTCGACTCTGATCGGAGCGCCCCGTATAATGGTTTTGGACGAACCCTTTGCTAACCTCGACCCCTCGTCCCAGATCCGACTAAAGAAATTACTCAGGAACCTGTCCGAGGACCCCGAGATTACCATGCTGATATCCAGCCATGACCTTGGACATGTTACCGAAGTGACCAGCCGCATAGCCGTGCTGGAAAAGGGGTTAATCAAGAAGGACCTGATAACCACTGAGCAGACGCTAAAGGATCTCAACGACTTTTTCCAGGGGGAAGCCTAGGCCCCGGTCGATCTAAGATTTAACAAAATAATTCGGTTGATTTTCAGTTATTTTGAGTAATGAAAATCAACGCTACCCATGTTATCCGTCATTGCGTCCTCATCGGCGTGCTCCTCTTGCTAGTCGTCGCCTGTTCGACGAAGAAGGACGCATTCATGAACCGGAATTGGCACGCCCTCAACACCAAATACAATACTCTGTACAACGGATCCCTGGCTTTTGAAGCCGGCAGGGGCAACCTGCAAAGCGGATTCGAGGACAACTTCTGGGAGGTGCTTCCCATAGAACGAATCGAACGCGACCAGAGGATCCGATTGGATTCCGAGGACAATACTCCGGAATTCAAAAGGGCTGAGGAAAAAGCGACCAAGGCGATTCAGCGGCATGCCATGAACATCAGCGACCGCGAGCGCAACCCCCAGACTGACGAGGCATTCATGCTACTCGGAAAGGCCCGTTATTTCGACCAAAGGTACATACCTGCCTTGGAGGCCTTTAACTACATTCTCCAGAATTATCCCGATAGTGACGAATACTATCAGGCCGCTGTATGGAAACAGAAGACATTACTCCGACTGGAGAATCCCGAACTGGCGGTACGCAACATCAAGAGACTGCTGAGGTACCAGGACTTCAACGATCGGGATTTCTCTGACATACATGCTGTGTTGGCACAGGCATTTCTTCAGATGAATCTGCCCGATTCCGCAGCCTTTCACCTGCAGTGGGCACAGAGTTACAGCCCGTCCAACCTGCTTAAGGGAAGGTACTTGTATATCATCGGCCAACTGTATGATCAGAGCAACCGTATAGACAGTGCCAATTACGCCTTCGACCAGGTGATTCGGATGAACCGAAAGATACCCTGGGTGTACCATATCCATGCCCAGCTGGAGCGCTTCGCCAATAGCGAGCCCACACCCGAAAATCGGAATGATTTGCTGGAAGCCATTGAAAAGATCGAGGAGAATCGGGAGAACCGTCCGTATCTGGACAAGATATACAGGGAGAAGGCGCGTTTTTACATGGCCCTGACCGAGGACAGTCTCGGACTCCGGTACTACGATCGCTCGATTGCAGCCACCGAAGGCGATAAGGAGTTGCTGGCCAGGAATTATATCGACCTGGCCAATTACTACTTCGACGGCAAGCAATACAGCGTATCCGGGGTTTACTACGATAGCATACTGATGCAGCTCGATACCCTTGACCGCAGGTATCGTTCTTTCGCCAAGAAAAGCGCCAACCTCAAGGACATCGTTACCTACGAGGGGATTGTGCGTAGGGCCGATAGCGCACTGTATGTCAATTCGCTGGATGCCGCCGGGCAAAAGGCCTATTTTTCGTCATACATAGAAGAGCTGAAGCGGAAGCAGGAGGAAGCAGAGCGCAGGGAACTCGAAAAAAGGCAGGCCGCACTGGAAGCTTTCGCCGGTCAGGCTTCGGGCAAGGATAAAGGGGCCTTCTATTTCTATAATCCCGGAGCCCTTGCCTTTGGACGAGAGGCCTTCCTCCAGAACTGGGGGGATCGCAAACTGGAGGACAATTGGAGGTGGAGCGCGGTGATCAATACCGGGGAGTCCGCTGCTGTTTCGAGCCCGGAAGTCACGGATGTTTCGGGCGCAGCGTTAGCCCAGGGCCCCGACCTGATTAATCCCGCCTACTACGAGAGCCGGTTACTTGAGCCTGCAGATCTGGACAGCATCAGAGAGGAACGCAACTTCGCCTACTACCAGCTGGGACTGCTTTACAAAGAGAAATTCAAAGACTATGAACTGGCCGAGGATCGCCTTACCCGCCTATTGCAATCCGATCCCGAGGACCGGCTGATCCTGCCGTCCAAATACAACCTCTTTCGCATTTACGAACAAACCGACTCCATAAGGGCCTTGACGGTGAAGGATGAAATCATTCGGGACCATCCAGGCACACGTTACGCAGAAATTCTGCTTAACCCCGATGCCATACTCCAGGGAGACACCGAGAGTCCGGACGCCCGTTACAACGAGTTGTACAAGAAGTACGAGCGGCAGGAGTTCGTAGAGGTCATCGCGGCCTGCGCCATACTCTTGCAGGAATACGAGGGCGATCAGATTGCCCCGAAGTTTGCCCTGCTCAAGGCCAATGCCGAGGGCCGGTTGTTTGGATTCGAGAAGTATAAGGAATCTCTGAAATTTGTCGCTCTGACCTACCCTAATGTATATGAAGGGAAGAAATCTCAGCAGATGCTGGACGTACAGTTGCCCAAGCTGGCGAGCAGGGAATTCGACCAGGACACGGTATCCAAGGGTACCCGCAACTGGAAAGTTGTATTTCCCTTTAAAATAAGAGACAACGACCGAGCGTTATCCTTACAGAAACGACTGGAGGAGACGGTAGAAGACCTGAAATACAAAAATGAGGTCACCAAGGACATTTACAATCTGGAAGAACAGTTCGTGGTCGTACACGGTTTCCCGTCCAGGGAGTTTGCCCTGGGCTTTGTGGAACTGATAGAGAAGAACAAGGACTACCGGATTAGGGAAAAGAACTTCCTGATTTCCTCCATGAATTATCAGATCATCCAGGTTCATAAGAATCTGGGAGAATACAAAGAGCAAAATAAACTACTTAATTAGTCTCAATGTTTTCAGACAATAAGAAGCAAGCCAGAGTTACTCCTGAAATAGGAGGGCAGCCCAACCGAATCGAGAAGAATACCACCATAGTGGGTAACATCACTTCTCAGGCCGATTTCCGAATTGACGGAAAACTGGAGGGTGACGTGAAAACCTCCGGAAAGATTGTCATTGGGCGGGAAGGCCGAATCGATGGCAAGGTTTCCTGTGTGAATGCGGATATCGAGGGACACTTCAACGGAGAACTGGTAGTCGAAGATCTACTGACACTGAAGTCTTCTGCAGTGATCGAAGGCACAGTGACCGCCAGCAAACTCGCCGTTGAGCCGGGGGCGAATTTCAACGCCACCTGCAATATGAACAAAAGGTCCGGCATCAAGAGCAGCATGCCAAACCAGAAAAACGCCGCGCCCGTCAAGGGATTCGGGTCCCCTGCAGAGAAGTCCCCCGAAAAACCCTCAGGGATTGTCCCCGGAAACCGGCCCTCCTAAAGAAGGAGGCAAGGGAGACGGCAATCCCCGCAAATACTTCGGAATCACCTTTGAAATGGCCCTGATTATAGGGCTGTTTGTCTACGGAGGCATCCAATGGGATGCCTATTACGGAAGGGAGCCCGGTCTGATAACCGCCCTCTGCTCGGTGGCAGGCGTATTCGTTGCCTTGTACAACCTGTACAGGCGCATATAGGCGCTTTACTCACGTCCATAATTAAAAGGGTCATAAGTTTAGTATCCTCGCAAAAAAGTATAATTTTGCCGAGATTTTGAATTTGCCGATATGACCCGGAGCAGTTTCTGGAGGACTAGTATTGCCAGCAGCTTATTATCTATCTTATTTTTTGCAGCAACTGCGCGTGGCCAGCATCAGGATGGACAACACGGGCATCATTCGTCAGACAGCGAAGCGCACCATACCGTAGGTGAACAAGGCCACGAGGCAGAAGACACCGAGTTCTCTGCCATCGACATGATTTTGGAGCACATCTCGGACGCACATGAATGGCACATTGCCTCCTACGAGGGGGAAGACGGTCATGAGGAGCACATTTCCATACCGCTGCCGGTTATTATCTGGGATGGGGATTGGCATGTTTTCATGTCGAGTAAGGCGGCTCACGGACATCAGCACGAGGGATTCACCATGGAGCACGGACAGATTGTACCCGTGGATTTTTCCGTGGAAAAGGCGGGCATACTCGATTTGTTTACCGGTCTGGACGGAAAATACGTGGACCTTTCCATTACCAAGAATGTGGTCAGCATTTTTATTTCCTGTATTTTACTATTGCTCGTTTTTACGGCCGTTAGCCGTGTTTACGGCAAAACTAAAGGGGTGCCCACGGGCATAGCCGGTTGGATGGAACCGGTTATTCTCTTCATCAGGGATGATGTCGCTGTGCCCAATATTGGGGAGAATAAGGCGGATCGTTACCTTCCGTTACTCCTGACCATCTTTTTCTTTATCTGGTTTAATAACCTGCTCGGGCTTATACCTGTATTCCCCGGCGGGGCCAATGTTACCGGGAATATTGCGGTAACCGGTGTGCTTGCGATCATCACCCTGCTGGTGGTAAATCTCAACGGAAACAAAGACTACTGGATGCATATCCTCTGGCCTCCGGGAGTGCCACTGTGGTTAAAGCCTCTGCTAATCCCCGTGGAGTTACTCGGTATATTCGTAAAGCCTTTTGCCCTGATGATGCGTCTCTTTGCCAACATCACCGCCGGGCACATCATGATTCTGAGCCTGGTTTCACTGGTCTTTATATTTAAAAACATACTAATCGGACCTTTTGTGTCCGTGCCGCTGGCCCTGTTTATCTCGCTGCTGGAATTGCTGGTAGCCGTGTTGCAGGCCTATATATTTACCATCCTGTCGGCATTGTTTATCGGGATGGCGGTTCAAGAGCATCATCATTAATTTTTATACCATTAAATCATGGAGGAATTCACTATTGGAGAGGGATTAGTTTACATCGGGGTCGGCCTGGCCGTACTCGGGGTTGGTATGGGTATCGGTAAGATTGGCGGACAAGCCATGGATGCCATTGCCCGTCAGCCTGAGGCAGCCGGAAAGATTCAGGGAGCTATGCTGATCGCCGCTGGTCTTATTGAAGGTGCCGGTTTGATTGCCATCGTATTCGGCGCATTTATCAAGTAATTCCAAAAACTTAAGGTTGTCCCCTGCGGTTGGCCGGGGACAGCTTTTCCAATCTGAATAATGATGTACGTACTTGCAAGTGGTTCCGAACTCGTTAATCCCGGCTTGGGATTGGTGTTCTGGATGCTGATCACCTTTGTGCTGCTCCTTTGGTTACTGAGGAAGTTCGCGTGGAAACCCATACTGAATGCGGTAAATCAACGAGAAGAGGGTATTCGCTCTGCCCTGGCAGCGGCGGACGAGGCCAAAAAAGAAATGCAGAACATTTCTGCAGACAACGAACAACTGCTCAAGGAAGCCCGTGCCGAGCGAGAAGAGATGATGAAGCAGGCGCGAGATATGAAAGACAAAATCCTGTCTGAGGCACAGGAAAAGGCCGAGAAGGACAAGGAAGCCATACTGGCCAAGGCCAAGGCGGAAATAGAATCCGAGAAGCGGGCAGCGATCTCTGAGATCAAGGCGCAAATTGCGGATCTTTCCCTGCAGATGGCTGAGAAGGTTTTGGGTGCAGAGCTTTCTAATCCCGAGAGTCAGAAGAAGCTGGTGGACAAGTCACTGGAGGATCTTAAACTGAATTAACAAGAATGAGCAATTCCCTCGCGGCGATACGATACGCCCGTGCCATTTGGGACCTGGCCAGGAGTAAGAAGGCGGAAGCGGCCGTACACGAAGACATGGAGTCGGTGGAAGCTACTCTGAAAGACAGCCCGGAACTCGACCAGGTTCTGCAGGATCCCACCATACAGGGTGAAACCAAGAAGCAGGTACTTCTGAAAATCTGGAAGGATTCCCATACCATCACTCAGGGCCTTTTCGAAACCCTGACCGCCAACGGCAGGCTGCCCATACTGGGCGAAGTGGCTACCGGTTACCGTGAGCTGCACGACAGCGGCCAAATGCAAGACCAGGCTACGGTCTATTCGGCTTTTCCGCTAGGACCGGAAGTTTTGGAACAGATTGGCAAGAAATTGCAGGTAATATCCAAAAAGCAAATAGAAGTTTCCAACGAAATCCGCCCTGAACTCATAGGAGGCTTCGTAATTCGATGGGGCGACATGCGATACGACGCGAGCGTATCTCAACAATTATCATCACTGAAAAGAGAATTTACTAATAGCATATAGCAATGGCGAGCGTAAAAGCGGCTGAGGTTTCAGCCATATTAAGGCAACAGATCGAAGGGTTCCAGACGGGTGCCACCCTGGATGAAGTGGGAACGGTACTTGAGGTAGGGGATGGAATCGCACGCGTATACGGCCTGTCCAATGCGCAGTACGGAGAGCTGGTCGAATTTGACGGCGGTATGAGGGGAATCGTACTCAACCTGGAGGAAGATAACGTAGGGATCGTACTTCTGGGACCATCCAAGGAAATTGCCGAAGGGGATACCGTAAAGCGCACTCAGCAGATCGCATCGATCAATGTCGGAGAAGGAATCGTGGGCCGTGTTGTGGATACCCTGGGTAAACCCATAGACGGTAAGGGTCCTGTTAGCGGAGAACTCTACGAAATGCCTCTGGAGCGAAAGGCTCCTGGCGTAATCTATCGCCAACCCGTAAACGAGCCATTGCAGACGGGAGTAAAGGCGATCGATGCCATGATTCCGGTCGGAAGGGGGCAGCGCGAGCTGGTGATCGGTGACCGCCAGACCGGAAAGACTACGGTCTGCATCGATACCATCATCAACCAGAAGGAGTTTTACGACGCCGGTGAGCCCGTGTATTGTATTTATGTGGCTATAGGACAGAAGGCCTCTACCGTGGCAGCGATAGCCGCCACCCTGGAGGAAAAAGGAGCGCTGGCCTACACCACCATAGTGGCTGCCAATGCCTCAGACCCCGCGCCCATGCAGGTGTACGCTCCCATGGCCGGTGCTTCTATCGGCGAGTACTTCCGCGATACAGGCCGGCCCGCACTGATTATTTACGACGACCTGTCCAAGCAGGCCGTAGCCTACCGCGAGGTGTCCCTGCTGCTTCGCCGTCCTCCCGGGCGAGAGGCCTATCCGGGGGACGTGTTCTATCTGCACTCCCGACTTTTGGAGAGAGCGGCTAAAATTATCAATGACGACAGTATCGCCCAGCAAATGAACGACCTGCCCGAGGTACTCAGCGGAAAGGTTAAAGGAGGGGGATCGCTTACCGCACTCCCGATTATCGAAACACAGGCCGGTGACGTATCAGCCTATATTCCGACCAATGTGATTTCGATTACGGACGGTCAGATCTTCCTGGAACAGGATCTTTTTAACCAGGGGGTTCGACCTGCGATCAACGTGGGTATCTCAGTGTCCCGCGTTGGAGGATCGGCCCAAATTAAGTCGATGAAAAAGGTAGCCGGAACGCTAAAGCTCGACCAGGCCCAGTACCGGGAACTGGAGGCTTTTGCCAAGTTCGGTTCCGACCTGGATGCCGCGACCATGAACGTGATCAATAAGGGGCGCAGAAACGTGGAGATCCTAAAACAGGCCCAGAACGACCCCTTTAAAGTAGAGGATCAGGTAGCAATCATTTTTGCAGGATCCCGTAACCTGCTGAGATCGGTTCCCGTGGATCGGGTAAAGGATTTCGAGCGCGATTATCTCGAGGAGTTGAATGCGAATCACAGGGAAGCCTTGGATGTGCTTAAGGCCGGTAAGTTGACGGATGAAGTGATCGATACGCTGACTCAGGTAGCTGCGAAAGTGGCAAAGAGATTCCAGAGCTAAATAGGTAAGGGAATAATATACGCACTTAACACAGGTTCATGCCCAGTCTGAAAGACATACGAAACCGGATTGCCTCGGTTTCTTCCACCATGCAGATTACCAGCGCGATGAAGATGGTGTCTGCAGCAAAGCTCAAGAAGGCTCAGGACGCCATTACGGCGATGAGACCGTATTCGAATAAACTCACGGAGATGATCCTGGGTCTGACTGCCGGTATGGATGAAAACAGCGAGTCCGATTATTCCGCCGTACGTTCACAGAAGCGGGTGCTAATCGTCGCACTGACATCCAACCGCGGGTTGTGCGGGGCGTTTAATTCGAATATTATCAAGCAAGTGCTCCACCTCAGGAACACTGTTTACGCGGACTCGGAAGTGGAATTACTTTCCATCGGAAAGAAGGGCCGGGATATCCTGGAAAAGCAAATCAAGCTCTTTGCGGATCACAGTGAACTTCTGGACCACATCGACTTCAATCGTTCAGAGGAAGTTGCCCGTCACCTCATTGATCTATTCATTGATGGTGAATTCGATTCCGTACAACTGGTCTACAATCGCTTCAAGAATGCGGCCACGCAGATCGTGGAGACCGAGCAGTTCCTGCCCTTGGTTCCTCCTCAGAATGAGGGCGCCAAAGAACCGGTCGCGGATTATATCTACGAGCCTCAGCAGGCCGAAATGCTGGAAATGCTGATTCCCAAGGCCCTGAAAATCCAGCTTTTCAAGGCGATAAGGGATTCTTTCGCCAGCGAACACGGCGCACGGATGACGGCCATGCACAAGGCCACCGACAACGCCAAGGAGATGAAGGACGAACTCAAACTCTTTTACAACAAGGCCCGACAGGCGGCCATTACCGGTGAAATCCTTGAGATCGTCGGCGGAGCCGATGCACTGGAAGACTAAGCCCGCAAAAATCGAGCTGCCTGACGGCAGTAAGCGGCAGGTGGTTATCTTTGGGGTAAGGTCAAAATCCTCCGTATGAGATCGTTCTCCTTCCTGATGCTTTCCGTCGTATTTGCCCTGACATCCTGTTCCTCTAAGGCCCGTCTGGTTGAGCATGCCCCCTTCGAATTGGAGAATATTCAACTTAGCCATGTGTTGCCCGGTGTTGCGGGAGCCCCAGCCGGTTTGGAGCTCAGCTTCTCCGTAACCCGTTTGGAAAAGACCGACATACAGTTTAAATATGCGTACTTTAAAAACCACCGCATACCCCTTCGAATACAGGCCCGGCAGGAAGGTATGATAAGGTTAAAGGCTTTCCTGCCCGATGATGCCGAGGCCCGCAATCTTATGGCGGAAATGGGCAACAAAGAGGAGAGGGATCCCGTGATGGACTCGGAACTCGTCGTTTTACCCCTCGAGCCTGGCACGGCTTATATCAGCTATCAGCGAGCGAAACACACATACCTTTACCGGGTGGACAACTTGCCTGAGCCCGGGAAGCGAATCCTTCAATAAACGGCTGCGGTGAATCCACTAGTCAAGCTTTTTCGACAGACGGTACTCTATGGGATCGCCACCGTGTTGCCCAAGATCATCAATTTCCTGTTACTGCCTTTTTATACTCAGGTCTTTGTCGAAGCGGAAGGATATGGTATTTACCGGAATATCTATGCCTGGATTGCCATATTTAACGTCCTTCTTTCCTATGGAATGGAGACCTCGTTTTTCCGCTTTTTCCACAAGAACGAGGATAACCTCAAAGTACAGAGTACGGCTCAGATTTCACTGTTAGCATCGACGCTGGTTTTTCTTGTACTGGGCTTCCTGTCTGCTCCCTGGTTGTCAGATACATTCGGTTATGCCCCGTATTATTTCCAGTACACGGTCCTGATTTTGGGTCTCGATGCGCTGTTGGTGATTCCATTTGCCCGGCTCAGGGCCGGGGAGCGGCCACTGCGTTTTGCTTTTTACAAGACCCTGAACGTGGTGGTGTTCCTGCTGCTCAACATCTTTTTCCTGGTGTACCTCCCCCGGGAAGTAGCGGCCCGCCCTGACACGGTGCTGTCTCCCCTGTACAAGCCCGGTTTTGAGATCTACTACATCTTTATTTCCAATGCCCTGGCCAGCGGGATGACCCTCCTATTGCTGTCCCCGGCCTATATCCGGATTCCCTGGACGTTCGATGCAGCACTCTGGCGGAGGATGACATCGTATGCCTTTCCTGTAATGATCGCGGGTATTGCCTTTACCATCAATGAAGTGCTCGATAAGATCCTGCTGACGTTATTGGACAGTGAACGGGCCACCGGTATATACAGTGCTTGTTATGCGCTGGCTGCCTTTATGGCCCTTTATGGTACGGCCTTTCGCATGGGGGTGGAACCCTTTTTTTTCCGTCAGGCTAAAGAAGAGAATCCTCAGAAGACCTATGCCCAGATATTGTACTACTTCGTGGCCTTCGGGTCGCTGATCCTCTTGGGGGTAGTGGTGTTCCTCAAGCCGATATCGGAAATCCTGATTTCCCGACCCGAATACCGGGAAGCATTGGGAATCGTGCCTGTCGTACTGCTGGCGAGCTTCTTTCTCGGGATCTATCACAACCTTTCGGTTTGGTACAAGATCACGGACCGCACCTACTACGGGGCAATCTTTTCCAGTATAGGCGCAGCACTTACGCTGGTCATAAATTTCTGGGGAATACCCCGTTACGGATACTGGGCGTCTGCCTGGGCAACCCTGGCGGCTTACATGAGCATGGCCCTGATCTCTTTCACGGTAGGATCCTTTAAGTATCCCATACCCTATGCGAAACGAAAAATCGGTCTTTACCTGGGGGTATCGCTATTGTTTTCCTGTCTGGTGCATTACGTATTTGACGGGGAACTGTGGATAGGGTCGCTGTTTCTACTGGTATATGTAATTTGGCTGGGCGCCAGGGAAGCCCGCTTCATAAAAACCGTTCTGAGAACATGAAAATTCGAATCATTAATCGTTCCGGCAATCCGTTACCGGAATACAAAACTGGTGCTGCCGCCGGTATGGATATTAGAGCCAATAACAGCGAGCCCATAGCGTTAGAATCATTGGAACGCACTATCGTCCCGACGGGCCTCTATCTGGAAATCCCCGAGGGTTTCGAGGGACAGATCCGTCCCCGAAGCGGTCTGGCTGCGAAGAAGGGGATTACGATGCTCAACAGTCCGGGCACCATCGATGCCGATTACCGGGGCGAAATTGGCGTGATTGTCGTTAATCTGAGCAGAGAGGCGGTCGTCATTGAGCCCGGGGAGCGTATAGCGCAGTTGGTGATCTGCCGTCACGAGCGGGCAGAATGGGAGGAAGTCGAGATGCTGAGCGCCACCGAAAGGGGCGAAGGCGGCTTCGGAAGTACTGGAACAAAGTAACACGAATGCAATAAATCAAGTATGAAGATTATCGTACCTATGGCAGGGAGAGGTTCTCGTCTGAGGCCTCACACACTAACCGTCCCCAAACCCCTGATACCGGTTGCCGGAGAGCCAATAGTTCACCGATTGGTTAAGGATATCGCCGGTGTCCTCCCAACGCCCGTTGAGGAAGTAGCCTTTGTGCTTGGGGATCCTGCTTTTTTCGGAGACGAGGTAGTGGCCTCTTTAAAAGAACTGGCGCAGTCTCTGGGCGCCAAGGCGAGCATTTACCGGCAGGATAAACCCCTGGGTACTGGCCATGCCATCATGAGTGCTGAACCCTCGCTGCAGGGCCCCGCCGTTATCGCTTATGCCGACACGCTGATTCGTGCGGATTTCGACCTGGATACCAGTGCAGATAGCGTGATATGGGTGAAGCAGGTTGACCGCCCCGAGGCCTACGGCGTAGTTAAGCTTAATGAGCGCTCTGAAATAGTTGAACTCGTCGAGAAACCGAAGGAATACGTTTCGGACCTTGCAGTAATCGGTATTTATTATTTCAGGGAGGTTTCCGAGCTCAGGGACGAATTGCGGTACGTGCTGGAGAACGATATTGTGAATGGTGGAGAATACCAGATCAATGATGGTATTAAGCGTATGATGCAAAAGGGCAAGGTATTTGTTACGGGAGAGGTTAACGACTGGATGGACTGCGGGAACAAGCCCATTACAGTGAAGACGAACACCCAGATGCTGGGACACCTTCAGCAGGAAGGCGCAGAACTCATCGATCAGAATACGGAGATCGTAAATTCTGAAATCATAGAGCCCTGTTTTATAGGCCCGGGCACTGTGATCCGGGATAGTAAAATAGGCCCTTATGTTTCCATAGGTGCCCATACTCAGGTGGAGGATTGCAAGATTTCCCACAGCCTGATCCAGTCGAACTCAACCCTCAGAAATGCTTCCCTCAAGGATGCCATGATAGGAAACCATGTTACCTATGACGGGGACTTTGAAAGCGTGAGCCTGGGAGACTATTCGGAATTGGTATGAAGAACCTGAACACTTTCGGCCCCCTCTTGCTGCTTCTCCTGAGCTCCTGGCCTCTTTTGGCCCAGGAGGAGGAGACGGAGTCCAGTGCGGATATCAGCACCGAGGAGGTGACCGATGCCTTTCAGGAAAACTTCTTTGAGGCCCTTAAGCAGGCCGGCATAGAGGACTACGACAGGGCCATAGCCGCATTGAACCGGGTTCCCGGAGGCGATGATAGCGGGGCCGTACAGTTCGAACTGGCCAGGAATTACCGGAAGATCAAACGCTACGGACAGGCCGAAACACACATACGGAATGCGATCAGGCTCGAACCCGGAAATTACTGGTACTGGGAAGAGTTGCTCACGACCTACCGCTTTTTACAGAAGGACAACTGGGCCGCAATAGAACCGCTAAGCCCAAGCTGGACTGATGAGTCCCGTCATCCGCTGGCCAAAGCCTTTATTGAAAAGAAACGTTTCCAAGAAGCCGAAAAGGTGATGGCAGGAGTCTCGGATGGCGGCCTACAGAAGGAACTGGAACACCTCCTTCGCAGGAGGAAGGAAATGGATGCACCGGCAGCTGAAAACGTTCCGGTAAGCCCTCCGCCTGCGGCGGCGGCTGCAAATTCTGCTGAGGAGTACAGCCAGCGCCTGAACTTACTCAAGGAACAGGGCAAAAATGCAGAACTCGAAGCCCTGGCCAGCAAGGCGGTTGTCAGTTATCCTCTGCAGCCTGAGTTCGCCGTCTTCTATGGTTATGCACTCAATGCCAGGGGAGCCTATGGAGAAGCGCGAATGGTACTGGAGGAGGCCAGGTCTTATCTCATAGACGAGACGGACGCTACCGGCCTGAGCCTGCTGCGAACCCTCTTAAATACCTATCGCGCCCTGGGTGATACCTCGGCTGCCAACCGAATCGAAGCGATCCTGAATAGCGAATCCCCATGAAAACCCTGCTTATGTCCCTACTTCGTAATTTGCTGCTGCTCTGTATAGGGCTACTCTTGTTTTCCTGTAAGTCAAGCCAGACCGTTGCGGGTAAAGAGAAAGTCCGCAAGCTGAATACCCGTCAGATCGTAAAGAATTACCGTCCCGGTCCTCAGGACTATTCGACTCTGAGTGGCAGGGTCAAAGTAGACTACATCGAGGGCGGAAAGCGCAGGTCCACCACACTTTCCTTCCGCATGCAGAAGGATTCGGTGATCTGGCTGAGTGCCCCGCTCGGAATGGTCAAGGCCCTGATAACGCCTACTGAGTTTCAGTTCTATAACCGACTGGAGAACACGTATTTTGAAGGGGATTTTGCTTATTTACAGGAAATAGCAGGAGTGGAATTGGATTTCGATCTGCTGGAGGCACTGCTGTTTGGTGAATCCATGCTAAATTTAGACGAAGGGAGGTTCAGAAGTGAGATTCTCGATGGCAATTATGCCTTGAGTCCCAGGGAGGGTTATCAGGGCTTTGATTTGAAGATATTCCTGGACCCTATTCACTTTAGGGTGAGCCGGCAGTACGTGGCCGATCCCATTAGCAAGGACAGCCTCCGGATATTTTACCGATATGGCGGAAGTGGCAGGGGACTGCCTGAAGAAATCAGTGCCCAAGTGGATTACGGCAGCACCGAACGTCAGATCCGTCTGGAATACAAGAACCTGGAGAAGAACCGTAACTTGCGGTATCCATACAGAGTACCGCGGGGGTTTAAGAAAATCGAAATACAACCATGAGTGGATTCCGCTCGCTTACAGGCACCGTTATTCTCCTTTTGGCCCTGGTCCTGATGGTGCCGCTACGGGCCCAGGATAACCAGCAGAAAGCGTTACAGGCTCGTAAAATGGAGCTGGAGCAGGAGATTAAGCAAATCAATGAGTTGTTGCTTAACGAGAAGCGACAAAGGGGGACCCTGATGGAGCGCATGGAAGCGATCGATCGCAAGATCAACACGCAAAAGAAGCTGATCCGGGTGACCAATCAGCAGGCGAATCTGATCAACAGGCAGATTAATGCCAACATCAGGCAGATTAGCCGGCTCCGGAAAGATTTAAACCTTCTCAAGGAAGACTACGCCCGCATGGTGACCGAGTCGTATCAGAACAAATCGCGGCAAAACCGGCTAATGTTTCTGCTGTCCTCGGAGAATTTCCGACAGGCGGCCAAGCGATGGGAATACATGAAGCAGTACACCAACTTCCGCAAAAAGCAGGTGCACGAAATCACTCAGAAGACCGAAGCGATCAAGCAGGCTAACGACAGCCTGATCGAACAGCGAAGAACCAAGGAACTGCTAATACAGGAGAATCGTCAGGAAGAGGAAAAACTCTCGGGGGAAATTGCTTCACAGACTCAGCTGTTGCAGACCATCAAAGCCAACGAAACCCGATATTCCCGTGAAATAACGGCCAAGCGAAAAGAGGCTGCCGAGGTCGATGCCGAAATCAAGAGACTGATCCGTATTGAAATTGCGCGGGCCAACAAAGAACGCGAAAGATCCTCTAGTAATACCACCAAGTTTGAACTTACGCCGGAAGCCAAACAACTGGCCAGCGATTTCCAGGCCAATAAGGGGAAGCTGATCTGGCCCGTCGAAAAAGGAATCAAGAGCGAAGGGTTCGGGATTTATTACGACAAGGTGTATCCGGGGATTAAGCACTCCAACAGTGGGGTGACCATAGAAACGGAGAAAGGAAGCCAGGCGCGTTCTATTTTTGACGGAGAGGTCATGACCATCATGCAGAACAAATTCGGCCAGATGGGGGTCTATATCCGTCACGGGAATTACATAAGCTTCTATTATAACCTGGCCAGGGTCTATGTTGCCAAGGGGGACAAAGTCTCTGCCAAGACGGTGATCGGGGATGTCTTTACCAATCCCAAAGACGATTCCACCAAGTTGAAATTTTACTTGTTTGAAGACCTGAATAAGCTGAATCCCGAAGAGTGGATTTACCAGCTTTAGTCCGGCGATTCGAGGAACAATGCCTTGAGTTCTGTAGCATCCGTCGCCTTCATCTTTCCCGCAAGCACCAGGCTGAGTTGCTTTCTTCGAAGGGCGGCGTCGAAACGTTGCTTTTCGAGTTCGGTTTGGGGTTCCAGTGGGGGTACGGTGGTCGGTGTGCCCGCCTCGTCTACGGCCACGAAGGTATAGATGGCTTCATTGGCCTTGACCTTTTCACCACTCAGGCGATCCTCTACCCATACGTCCAGGAATACTTCCATGGAAGTGCGGAATGCCCGGGAAACCTTGGCTTCTATGGTTACCACGCTACCCAGGGGAACGTTTCGGTTAAAGGCCACATGGTTCACTGAGGCCGTAACGGTGATCCTACGACTGTGGCGACGGGCAGCAATACTTGCGGCCCGATCCATGCGCGCCAGCAATTCTCCTCCGAAGAGGTTATTCAATGGATTGGTTTCGCTGGGCAGGACCATATCGGTCATGACCGTCAGGGAATCCTCAGGTTTTCGGGACTTCATTCGTATCAGGGTTGTACCCACTCGAGTATCCAGGCATCGTTTTGCCCGGTTTCAGCGCGGACTTCGTCGAGCAGCTTTCTGGCTTCCCGGCGGGTCGGGAAGCTGCCGTAGGCGACCTGGTGGAGTTCGTAATCGTTTTTCCCTACATAGCGTGCCTCATAGCCCAGATATCTGAGATCCTGTATGCGGCGCTCAGCGTTTTCGCGCAGGCGATAGGCCCCTGCCACCACGTGGAATTTATTGGTGACCTCGATCTCTACAGGCGGCAGTTGAAGCGGGGATTCCTGATAGAAAACCGCCCCTTCAATGTATCCGGAAAGCTCGGTATTGGCCAGGGTTTCCACGCGTTCCTTTTTCTTCTCTTCTTGCTGGTAGAAGTAATACGCCGTCATCGAAACGGAAATCAGCAAGAGTATCATGGAGGCGTATTTAAGCCATGGAAGCAGTGGAGAGGTCTCCTCTTCCAGTTCATCAGCGGTCTTAAGTGAGAGCCTGCGCTCTCCTGCATAGGCCGATGACCTTTCGGAATGACGGGCATCTTCCTCGCGCAAAATCGGGCGGAGTTGAATTTCCGGCAGCCCGAATGAGGAGGGCAGGAAGTTGTTGCTCCGTTCGCTGGCAAACTGAAAATTGCCATCCCTACTTTTAAATATCGTGCCTACGCCCTCTATCTGCAGGGAGTTTTCGCTCTGCAGGGCGTTCTTCCAGCCTGAAATGACCTGGTTGAGCTCTGTGCCGGCCTCATCGTGCTCCGGATGATGGGCCTGCAGCCGTCGCAGCAGTAGTCCATCGTCGGCCTCGTCCGAGGGGCGAAAACTGACCTTTTTCCTCGGAGGAGTCATGGTGTTCTTCAGCGCATTTTGCTGGGCGGTACAGTTGTGGGCCATCAGGGTGCCGAAATCGGCCAGGACCACCCGGCTGTGCTTGTAAAGAAGTTCTTTCAAATGTGTCTCAACGCTCATAAGGGCAAATTTCAGAAAAATCGATGAAGTGCTTCAATTTTTTGGATAACATTTAGTAAATGACCGATCTAATGCAGGAAAACACCTACCAAGGCCCTGAAAAGCCTTGGTATCAATGGCTTTTGTATCTCTATCAGAGCAGGGGCCATGGTCCTGTACGACAGCGAAGGCTGGTTGAAAAGTATGCGGAACGCCGTCAGGGCAGGATCATTTGTGTGGCCAACAAGGCGCTGCGTGAGGCGATAGAGGGATTGCATGAGCCCGGCCGCAGAAAGATCGCCTGGGAGACTGCGGAAAGGGAATGGGAATACTGCTTGGCCCAGGGAATAGGTATCTGGAGCCTGTGGGAGGAGGACTATCCCCGACTGCTCAGTCAATGCCCCGACGCCCCGCTCTTACTCTTTTCCAAAGGTCGTGCGGATCTGAATCGTTCACCGGTGATCAGCATAGTCGGTACCCGGAAGATGACGCATTATGGTCGGCGTTTCTGTGCCGAGCTTATGGATTTCCTGTTGCCGTATCGCCCTATCATCGTCAGTGGCATGGCCAGGGGAGTGGATATGGAGGCCCAGCTCAGGGCCCTGGATGCCGGTCTGATGAGTGTAGCCGTTTTGGCGCACGGGCTTAAACACACCTATCCCCCGGCGCATAAGGCTTTCCGGAAACGATTGGAGAACGATGGGGGCGTGCTTACCGAATTTCTGTCCGGGGAACCTCCGCTGAAAATGCAGTTCGTCAGACGCAATCGCATCATAGCAGGGCTAAGCGAGGCTACTTTGGTTGTGGAATCGGACCGTAAAGGCGGAAGCCTGATCACCGCCGGACTGGCCCTCGATTACGACAGGGAGGTGCTCGCCGTACCGGGCCGCACAGGGGACCGCTTCAGCCAGGGAACAAATCGTTTAATAGCCAATCAGGGCGCACAATTGCTGTGTTCCGCGAGTGAGATTCCTGAACTCCTGGGTTGGCCGCAACGGTATCCCGTTTACAGTACGCTTAGGCCCGATGGTCGGAAGGTACTCCCGGGGATGTCTGCCAGTGAGGATTCATTAGCAAACAAGCTGTTCAAGACCCTGTTAGAGATGGGGCCCAGTACTTTGGATGAATTAACCGCCCAACTTGGAGCCGGAGTCTCCGAACTTTCCGTGCTGCTGCTCGAACTGGAATTGGCTCGCAGGCTAAGAAGGGATGAGACAGGGAGGTATGAGCTGGTAGGGGAGCCTCAGGCGCGGGGTTAATGCTTAAATGCCAATGGGTTTCGTTATGAATTGGGTATGCTATGTAGCATTAATAACCAAGCTTGGAGCGCACCCGGCCCAGTACTTCGGTCGCCGTCTGCCGAGCCTTGGCCGCTCCCTGAGCCAGGACCTCATCGATACGATACCTGTCCTGTATCAGTAGCTCGTAGGTCTCCCTGGGCGCGGCAAAACGGTCTTTGATGCATTCGAACAGGGCCTGCTTGGCGTGGCCATAGCCGTATCCTCCCGCCCTGTAATTGGCTGCCATTTCTTCGGTTTGGTCTGCGGCCGCGAGCAGGCGATACAGTGCAAATACGTTGTCGTTTTCAGGGTCTTTCGGATCTTCCAGAGGCGTGCTGTCGGTCTGAATTCCCATGATTTCCTTGCGCAATTTCTTGTCGCTCTGGAAAATGTTGATGGTATTCCCCTTACTCTTGCTCATCTTGGCCCCATCCGTACCCGGAACATACATCGTCTCTTCGGAGACTCCCGCCTCGGGAAGTACAAAGGTCTCCCCAAACTTGTTGTGGAAGCGGGAGGCAACATCCCGTGTCATTTCCAGATGTTGGAGCTGATCCTTGCCCACCGGAACGATTTCGGCGTCATACAGCAGGATGTCGGCGGCCATGAGCATGGGATAACTGAACAGTCCGGCATTGACATCCTCGAGCCGATCGGCCTTGTCCTTGAAGGAATGGGCCAGGGTCAGGCGCTGATAGGGAAAGAAGCAGGACAGGTACCAGGCGAGCTCCGTGACTTCGGGCACGTCGCTCTGACGGTAGAAAACCGTCTTTTCCGAGTCGAGGCCCAGGGCCATCCAGGTAGCTGCTGTGGCGTAGGTGTTTTCCCGTAACAGTTTTCCGTCCTTGATCTGAGTCAGGGAATGCATATCCGCAATAAACAGGAAGGATTCGTTCTCTGGCCTTGACGCCAGTTCGAGTGCAGGGAGTATCGCCCCCAGTATATTTCCCAGATGTGGTACACCTGTGCTCTGTACTCCGGTAAGTATACGCTTCATAGGTTATAGACTGCCCGTGCATAGTCGTACACCTGGCATCCGATTAATTTGGAAAAACAGGAATACGGAGCCCGCCCTTTCAGGCAAAACCGGGAACCGCAACCCGACTCTATTGCTAAATACGGGCCAAAAATACTACTTTCAGCCGGTGATTCGCTGGATACTGAATATACATCGGTTGGCCTACAGAGCGTGGTTTTTCGCGGTTACAGGCTTCTTTACCCTGCTCTGGAGTCCCCTTGCCCTGATAGCCTCCTCACGGGAGGCCTGGTATCCGGTAATGTACTGGATAGCGCGCAACCTCTGGGCTATACCCATACTGTATGCAGTAGGCTGTCCGCCTGAGGTAAAAGGCGCCCGCAGTTTTCTGCGAGGTACCCGGTACATGCTGATCGCCAACCATACCAGCTATCACGATATCATGCTCATGCTGTACATAAGCAGAAAGCCGTTTGTTTTTGTAGGTAAAGTGGAGTTGACAGAGATACCCGTTTTCGGCCTGCTCTACCGCCGGGCCAGCATCCTGGTGAACCGTTCCGACCGGGGAAGCCGGGCTCAGGTATTCAGGTCGGTATCCAGAAGGCTCACCACCGGTGTGGGAATCTGCATTTTTCCCGAGGCCGGCGTGCCTGAACACTGGTATGCGCTGGGACCATTTAAAAAGGGGGCCTTTACCATGGCAAAGGATCACGGCCTTACTCTGGTTCCTATGACTTTTTACGACTGTAAGGAGCGACTGAACTGGAATTACTTCTCCGGAGGCCCCGGTCGGGTGAGGGCATACATTCATCCCCATATCACTCCCGAAGATGCGAAGGCCATGAGTTGGGAGGAATTGCGGGACTATTGCCACAATCTGATCCAGAGGGACTATCTGGCCAACAAGTGGACCGAAGCCCGAAAGACTTAAAAAATACCAGTTGTTATATCAGGCATCCTTCAATACTTTAAGGGCTTCGCGGATCTTTCCCTCGATTTCCTCACTGAGTTCGGGGTTGTCGAGAAGTATGCTCTTCACGGCATCCCTGCCCTGTCCGAGTTTGGTGTCACCGTAACTAAACCAGGAACCGCTTTTCTTGATGATCTCATAGGCGACTCCGAGGTCAATAATCTCCCCGGTTTTGGATATTCCTTCTCCGTACATGATGTCGAATTCCGCGGTCTTGAAGGGAGGGGCTACCTTGTTCTTGACCACCTTGACCCTCGTCTTATTCCCCAGGACGGCCCCGTCGGTATCCTTGATCTGAGTGGAACGGCGTATGTCCAGTCTCACAGAGGAGTAAAATTTCAGAGCGTTACCCCCGGTAGTCGTTTCCGGGTTGCCGAACATAACCCCGATCTTTTCCCTGAGCTGGTTGATAAAGATAACCGTGCAATGGGTTTTGCTGATGGTCGAGGTGAGTTTTCTGAGGGCCTGTGACATTAACCGGGCGTGCAGTCCCACCTTGGAGTCCCCCATTTCACCTTCAATCTCGCTCTTGGGTGTGAGGGCGGCTACGGAGTCCACGATTACGATGTCTATGGCGCCGGAACGGATCAGGTTATCCGCTATTTCCAGAGCCTGTTCCCCGTGATCCGGCTGTGAAATAATGAGATTATCGATATCGATTCCAAGCTTTTCGGCATAGAATCGGTCGAATGCGTGTTCGGCATCGATAAAGGCTGCAATACCGCCTGCTTTCTGGGCCTCGGCTATGGCGTGAAGGGTCAGGGTGGTCTTACCCGAAGACTCGGGCCCGTATATCTCGATCACGCGGCCACGGGGATAGCCTCCCACGCCCAGGGCCGTATCCAGCCCAAGGGAGCCCGATGAGATTACCTCCACCTCTTCGACCACGTTATCCCCCATCTTCATTACGGTTCCCTTACCGTAGGTTTTATCGAGCTTGTCCAGCGTAAGTTTCAGCGCTTTTAGCTTCGCATCTTTATCGTTGCTCATTTCCTGTTTTTAGTGATCACCAAAATTAAGACTTCTTTTTGCAAAACCCCTTCACCCGCAATCCGATCCCCGGCTTTATCTCAGGACATCAGTGAGTTATGATGGCTTTTGTTCGGATTATCCCGCTGAGAATATTAATTTTGAAGTCTTTCTTTAACTTGACGAATCGTATAGCATGCAACTGTACAATACCTTAAGTGCGAAAGAAAGGGAAGAACTTATACGGGCCGCCGGCAAGGAGCGCCTGACCATTTCCTTTTACCAGTACGCACACATCAGGAATCCCCGAATTTTCAGGAACTACTTATTTATACAGTGGAACGAACTGGATGTGCTCGGTCGCATCTACGTTGCCCGGGAGGGGATAAATGCCCAGCTTTCCGTTCCGGCCGATAATTTTTCGGCCTTCAAGGAGCACCTGGACAGCATTACTTTTCTCGAGGGAGTTCGTCTGAATATCGCTATAGAACAGGACGATTTTTCCTTCCTTAAACTCAAAGTCAAGGTTCGCAATAAGATTGTTGCCGATGGCCTGGAAGACGGCTCATTTGATGTAACCAACAAGGGCGTGCATGTTAATGCAGAACAGTTTAACCGACTTATTGAAGATCCTGATGCCGTGGTGGTGGACATGCGCAATCACTACGAAAGCGAGATCGGGCATTTTGAAAAGGCCATCACTCCGGACGTGGACACCTTCAGGGACTCTCTGGATCTCATAGAGGAGCAATTGTCCAGTCACAAGGAAGACAAGAAGCTCGTTATGTACTGCACGGGTGGGATTCGATGTGAAAAGGCAAGTGCCTACTACAAGCACAAGGGGTTTAAACAGGTATACCAGCTCGAAGGTGGCATCATAGAATACACCCGGCAGGTAAGGGAACTGGGACTGGACAATAAGTTTCACGGTAAGAACTTCGTTTTTGACAATCGCAAGGCCGAGCGGATATCCGAAGAGGTGATCGCCCGTTGCCACCAGTGTGGCGAACCCGCGGACACCCATGTGAATTGCGTGAACGATGCCTGTCACCTCCTCTTCATACAGTGCGAGAAATGCGCCGAAGAAATGAAGGGCTGCTGCAGTGATTCCTGCATGGAAATCATCGCCCTTCCAACCGAGGAACAAAAGCGTCTGCGCAAAGGAAAGAACTACAGCAATCAGATATTCAAGAAGGGCCGGTCCGAAGTCTTAAAGTTTAAAAAACAGCCCGAGCCTACCCCTTGAATTTGGCTATCTTTACGCCTACAGCATTGATTTATGGGATGTACAAGTTGTTCAAGTGGAAGTGCAGGGGTAAAGGGCTGTAAGAATAACGGAACATGCGGGACGGATAGCTGTAACAAGCTGACGGTTTTCGACTGGTTGGCCAACATGAGCCTGCCCGAGGATCAGGAACCCTTCCACTGTGTGGAGGTGAGGTTCAAGAATTCCCGCAAGGAGTTCTTCAGAAACGAGAAGGAGCTCACCCTTTCGGTGGGGGACGTCGTTTCTACCCAGGCCAAGTCTGGTCACGACGTGGGTATAGTAACCCTGGTCGGTGAGCTTGTCCGGGTACAGATGAAGCGAAAAAAGGTGGACCCTGAGAATCCGGCACTTCCCATCATATTTAGGAAATCTTCACAGCGGGATATCGATATTTGGCAAAAGAGCCGGGACAAGGAAGCGGAGATTCAGAAGCGTTCCCGCGAGATCGCCATCGCACTCGGACTGCAGATGAAGATCAGTGACGTGGAGTTTCAGGGTGATGGATCCAAGGCTACCTTTTATTACACAGCCGATGAACGCGTCGACTTTCGCCAGCTAATCAAGGATATGGCCCGGGCCTTTGGAATCCGAATTGAGATGAGGCAAATCGGTTACCGGCAGGAGGCTCAGCGACTCGGCGGAATTGGGAGTTGTGGACGTGAGCTGTGCTGTGCGACCTGGCTCACGGATTTCCGAAGTGTGAGCACTTCCTCTGCCCGCTATCAACAGCTGGCCCTGAATCCGCAGAAGCTGGCCGGTCAATGCGGAAAGCTAAAGTGTTGCCTGAACTATGAGCTCGATTCCTATCTCGAGGCCCTTAAGGATTTTCCGCCTCCGGACAGCAAGCTCAAGACCGAAAAAGGCCTCGCCATCTGCCAGAAGGCGGACATTTTCAAGGAGACCCTGTGGTTTTCTTATCGGGATCAGAGTTCCAGCTGGCATGCGCTCAACAAGGATCAGGTCCTGGAAATACTCGAGCTGAACAAACAGGGCAAGAAGGTGGAGAGTCTCGAAGAATACGCCCAGGAACTCCAGCCGGCAGCGGACACCGTATCTTTCGAGAACGCCGCTGGCCAGGACAGCCTTACCCGTTTCGACAAACCGAAGAACAAACGAAGACGCAAGTCCGGTAACCAACGCCGTAAACCCAGGAACAGTGCCAGGAATCAAAATAAATCGCAGTAGCAGCTGGCCATGGGCCATTGCCCTGGCGTGTTTGTGGAATGTTGGATGTACCGAGCACATACTGTACTCGGAATTCAGGGATTTGCCGTCTGAGGGTTGGAGTGCAAAAGATACGCTGGATTTTTACGTTGAAATCCAGGACACGGTGCATCCTTTCGATTGTTACATACATGTTCGTAACGACTTGGACTATCCGTTTAGTAATTTATTTTTGATCACCAGTGTCGTTGACCCCAGCGGAAGGGGACAGAAGGACACCCTGGAATACGAAATGGCCGCACCGGACGGAGCCTGGTTAGGAATGGGTGTGGGAAGCCTGAAGGAGAGTAAACTCTGGTTCCGGGAAAAAATGGTTTTTCGCGAGCCGGGCCGGTATCACTTCCGCATACGTCATGCAATGAGGCGCAATGGTGAAGTGCAAGGCGTGGATGTGCTGGAGGGGGTAACCCATCTTGGCCTGGAAATTGAACGCAGTAAGTAAGAAATGAATAAGTTATTCTGGTACATGGCTAAAAAATACTGGACCTATATCAAGGTCTTCTGGATACTGTTCGGGGTGTTGGTGCTGTCCGTGGTGCTGATTTTTACGCTGGCGGCGTATGGAGCATTTGGTTATATGCCCCCCTTTAAGCACCTGGAGAATCCCGATACCAACCTGGCTTCGGAATTCCTGTCATCGGATGGAGAGACCCTGGGTAAGTTGTACCTGAACGACAACCGCACCCCGGTTTCCTATGAGGAGTTGCCCGAGAGCTTGGTTCAGGCTTTGGTGGCAACCGAGGATGCCAGATACTACAAACATGCCGGCATCGATTTGCGAGGCACCCTGAGGGCCTTCGCCTTCCTCGGAAAGAAGGGGGGAGCCAGTACCATTTCCCAGCAGCTCTCGCGTCAGTTATTTGTCGGGGTCAGGAGCCGAAACAAAGGGGAGGCCCTGATGCAAAAGATCAAGGAGTGGGTCATTGCGGTACGGCTGGAGCGCAATTATACCAAGGAGGAAATCGTGGCCATGTACATGAATATCTACGATTTCAATTACAATGCTGACGGCATACGCTCCGCAGCCCGGATCTACTTCGGTAAGGAGCCCAGAGAATTGAGGGTGGAGGAATCGGCTGTACTGGTCGGTATGCTGAAAAATTCCTCCCTGTACAATCCGATTCGGCGGGAAGACCTGGTCTTCAATCGAAGGAATACCGTGTTAAGCCAGATGGCCAAGTATGGATACCTGAGCGATAAGGACAAAGATTCGCTACAGAAGCTTCCCATGAAGATCAACTTCAATCCCGAATCGCACCGGGAGGGGCTGGCGACTTATTTCAGGATGTATATGCAGCGCTGGCTGCGCGACTGGGTGAATGAGAATCCGAAGAGCGACGGGAGTAAGTACAGCGTGTATCAGGACGGGCTTAAGATTTATACCACCATAGACTCGCGCTTGCAAAAGCATGCCGAGGAGGCCGTGGAAGAGCACATGAAGAACCTGCAGGCGGAATTTTTTCACCAGAACACAAAAAAGCGCAATCCCACTGCCCCCTTCCTTGAGCTGGACCAGAGTCAGATCGACAACATAGTCGAGCGGGCGATGAAGAACAGTTCCCGCTGGAAGTCGATGAAGAGTCAAGGGAAATCCGAAAAGCAGATCCGAGCTGAATTCAAGAAGAAAACCGAGATGATCGTTTTCGACTGGAACAGTGATTCCTTTGAGAAGGACACCATCATGTCCCCGATGGACTCCATACTCTATTACAAGACCTTTCTTCGCACCGCCATGATGTCCATGGAACCTCAGACCGGCCATATCAAGGCCTGGGTTGGGGGGGTAGACTACAAGCACTTTCAGTACGACAACGTGATCCAGGGAGCCAGACAGGTGGGTTCAACCTTCAAGCCGTTTGTTTATGCGACGGTTATTGATCAGCTGAGGCTATCTCCCTGCGACAGCCTTCCCGATAATCAATATTGCATCGAAGCCGGTAAACACGGAAACATGGAGGCCTGGTGCCCCAAGAATTCAAACGGCAAGTATTCCCTGAAATACCTGACCCTGAAGCAGGCTTTGGCAAGTTCGGTGAATACGGTTACCGCACAGCTTATCGACAAAGTGGGCCCGGCATCGGTAGTATCGCTTGCCAAGAACATGGGCCTGGAGCGCGAGATACCGGAAGTGCCTTCCATTGCATTAGGCGTACCCGAATTCAATGTGTACGATGTCGTAGGGGCGTATGGTACCTTCGCCAATCAGGGAGTATACGTTAAGCCTGTCATGGTCACGCGTATCGAGGACAAGAATGGAACGGTACTCTTCGAGTATACCCCGGAGACACGGGATGTACTCAGCAAGGAAATCGCCTACGTGATGCTCAATCTGATGGAGGGTGTCACGGAATCGGGCTCCGGGGCCCGCCTCAAGCACCGCTCCATGGAAAACAATCAGGTGTACAAGGAGGTGGTTACGGGTTATCCGTACAACTTTACCAACCCCATTGCAGGAAAAACGGGTACCACCCAAAACCAGAGCGATGGCTGGTTTATAGGCATGGTGCCTAATCTGGTTACCGGCGTCTGGGTAGGAGGTGAAGATCGATCGGTACATTTTGGTAACAGTGCCTACGGTCAGGGGGCTACGATGGCCTTGCCCATCTGGGCGTTGTATATGAAGAAGAACTACGACAGGAAGGAACTCGGGATTTCCAGGGCAGCGTTTCCCGAACCCGAGGTCCTGAACATACCCATTGACTGTGCCAAACTCAAGGAAGAGCAGTCGGAGGTCATTGACCTGGAAGACGATCTTGAGGACTTAGATTTCTAGATATGATACTGAAGAGAGTATCCGGGGCCGCAGAAGCCCTGGAAGGCATTCAGGATGGACAGACCATCATGCTTGGGGGATTCGGTCTCTGCGGAATCCCGGAGAACTGCATAGCCGAACTGGTGAAGTTGGGCGTCCGCGATCTGACCTGTATCAGCAACAATGCCGGGGTAGACGATTTCGGACTGGGATTGCTGTTGCAGAAAAAGCAAATTAAAAAGATGATTTCGTCCTATGTGGGAGAAAACGACGAGTTCGAGCGGCAGATGCTCAGCGGTGAGCTCGAAGTAGAACTCACCCCTCAGGGAACGCTGGCCGAAAAATGCCGCGCCGCCCAGGTTGGAATTCCTGCATTTTACACTCCTGCAGGATATGGAACCGAAGTGGCCGAAGGCAAAGAAGTGCGGGAGTTCAATGGGGTGCCTCATCTCATGGAAAAGGCCTATGAGGCCGATTTCGCCATCGTGAAAGCCTGGAAGGGAGACGAGGCAGGTAATCTGGTATTCAAGGGTACGGCGCGTAATTTTAATGCCTGTATGTGTGGAGCCGGTAAGGTGACCGTCGCCGAGGTGGAACAACTACTGCCTGCCGGAGCGCTGGATCCGAATCAGATACACATACCGGGGATATTCGTGAATCGCATATTCCAGGGGGAAAAATACGAGAAGCGAATCGAACAGCGAACCGTGACTAAAAGAAGTTAGTGATGCTCGACAAAAATGGAATAGCCAGGCGGATCGCCCGGGAGGTGAAGGACGGATATTACGTGAATTTGGGAATCGGCATACCCACCCTGGTGGCCAACTTTATACCGCAGGATATCTCTGTGGAGTTTCAAAGCGAAAACGGTGTACTGGGTATGGGGCCCTTTCCACTGGAAGGCGAAGAGGACGCCGATATCATTAATGCAGGGAAACAGACGATCACCACTCTGCCCGGAGCCGCTTTCTTCGACTCCGCCCTTAGCTTCGGAATGATACGGGGTAAGCATGTTGATCTAACCATCCTGGGTGCCATGGAGGTGTCCGAGAAAGGTGACATAGCCAACTGGAAAATACCCGGGAAGATGGTCAAGGGCATGGGGGGAGCCATGGACTTGGTAGCCTCAGCAGAGGACATCATTGTGGCGATGATGCACACCAATAAGAACGGGGAGTCCAAACTGCTTCCGGAATGTACCTTGCCCTTGACGGGTGTGGGATGCGTGCAAAAGGTAGTGACGAATCTCGCAGTCATGGAGATACGAGACGGGGCCTTTTATCTCCTGGAGAGAGCCCCCGGAGTAAGTGTGGATGACATACGAAAGGCAACCGCAGGCACCCTGGTAGTGCCTTCTGAAGTCCCTGAAATGCTATTGGAGTAGTTTATATGTTGCCTAATGTCAGTTAAATACTTCACAACAGTTTTCATTTCATAGACAACAAATATTAATTTGTGGAAAACTTATCTCATACCTTTGTAGTAATTCTCAAATAATATTATCTTTCGACAAGCTAAACCAAACGCTATGCCTACTACTAACTACCCCCACAGTACAGGGGATCACGGTGCCCGGGCACCTAAGAATGAATTTTATGCAGGGATCATCCGATTGATGCGTAAACTGTTCATGTTATAAACAAAATCATACAAATTGAGGCCTCCGGGCTGTGATTCTCCCGATCCCATAAAATCAGGACAGATGGAAAGGGATTAACGCTTCCACCAAGGTCGCGCGTACATGAAAAAGGGAATAAAAAAAGCGGCCTCAAAAAGCCGCTCTTTTTATATCCAGTAATGACCTGCGATCAGGGATTGATAGCGGTTTTGTAGTATTCTCGGTTCATTCGAGCGATATTCTCCAGGGAAATGCCCTTGGGACACTCCACTTCACAGGCACCGGTATTCGTGCAGTTTCCGAAACCTTCCAGATCCATCTGCCGGACCATGTTCATTACCCGCTCTGAGGCCTCTACCTGCCCCTGAGGGAGCAGGGCAAACTGAGACACCTTGGCTGAGGTGAACAGCATGGCGCTGGCATTCTTACAGGCTGCCACACAGGCCCCACAACCAATACAGGTAGCGGCATTGAATGACATGTCTGCTTTTTCCTTCTCAATGGGAATAGCGTTGGCATCCACGGGCCGCCCCGATGTATTTACGGAGATATAGCCTCCTGCCTGTTGAATGCGATCGAAAGCCGATCGGTCTACGATCAGGTCCTTGATCACGGGAAAGGCCCTGGCTCTGAACGGCTCAATGGTGATGGTGTCACCGTTCTTAAAACTGCGCATATGCAGCTGACATGCGGTAATTCTGCGGTCTGGACCGTGAGGTCTGCCATTGATCATCATGGAACAGGTACCACAGATGCCTTCCCGGCAGTCGTGGTCAAATTCCACGGGAGTCTCTCCCTTGGCGATCAACTCTTCGTTCAGTACATCCAGCATCTCGAGGAATGACATATCTTCCTCGACATTGTCCAATTTATAACTAACCAGTTTCCCTTTTTCCTTTGCGCTGTTCTGGCGCCAGATCTTGAGATTGATTTTCATAGCAATTATTTGTACGACCTCGTCTTGAGCTCGATGTTTTCAAATTCCAATTCTTCCTTATGCAGCCGCGACTCCCTCGGGTCTCCGGTGTATTCCCAGGCAGAGACAAAGCGGTAATTTTCGTCGTCCCTGAGCGCCTCCCCTTCCGGGGTCTGGTATTCCTCCCTGAAGTGTCCTCCACAGGATTCGTTTCGTTCCAGAGCATCCTTGGCAAATAGTTCGCCAAGTTCAAGGAAATCGGCTACGCGGCCGGCTTTCTCCAGCTCCTGGTTCTTGGAATACAGTTCACCGGGGACCTTGACGTTAGCCCAGAAGTCCTCCCTGAGTGCCCGGATGTCGTCCATGGCCTCCTTGAGGCCTTCCGCATTTCTGGACATGCCACACTTGTTCCACATGATCTTTCCGAGCTTCTTGTGGTAGTAGTCCACGGAGTGCTTGCCGGATCCGGACATCATCTTCTCCAGGCGATCGATCACTGCCTTTTCGGCCTCGTCAAATTCCGGGGTGTCCGAAGGAATGGGGCCCGTGCGAATCTCGTCGGATAAATAATCTCCTATGGTATACGGCAAAACGAAGTAACCGTCGGCCAGCCCCTGCATCAGAGCAGATGCGCCCAGACGATTTGCGCCGTGATCGCTGAAGTTGGCCTCCCCGGCAGCGTAGCAGCCCGGTATGGTCGTTTGCAGGTTGTAATCCACCCAGAGCCCGCCCATGGTGTAGTGCACGGCCGGATAAATCATCATGGGGGTTTTGTAGGGATTCTGATCCACTATCTTCTCGTACATCTGGAAGAGGTTACCGTATTTGGCCTCGACAATTTCTTCACCCAATTTGCGCACGACTTCATCACTGGGATCCTTCATGCCGGAGGTCATGGCTTTCTCCCGACCATATCGCATGATGGCTGCATCGAAGTCAAGGTATACGGCTTCTCCGGTCTTATTCACTCCGAATCCGGCATCGCAGCGCTCCTTGGCGGCTCTGGAGGCCACATCACGGGGCACCAGGTTACCGAAGGCGGGGTATCGGCGTTCCAGGTAATAATCCCGGTCTTCCTCGGGTATTTCTGTGGGCTTGAGTTTTCCGGCGCGGATCGCCTCGGCATCCTCGAGCTTGGCGGGGACCCAGATGCGTCCATCGTTACGCAGGGACTCGGACATTAAGGTCAGTTTGGACTGATGGTCTCCGGATACCGGTATGCAAGTGGGATGAATCTGTGTAAAGCAGGGGTTGGCAAAGAAGGCTCCTTTTTTGTGTGTCTTCCAGGCAGCTGTCGCATTAGCCCCCATGCAATAGGTGGACAGGAAGAAGAGGTTGCCGTATCCCCCTGAGGCGATAACAACGGCATGTGCACTGTGGCGGGTGATTTCGCCGGAGATGAGGTCACGGGTAATAATACCCCGTGCCTTGCCGTCCACCAGCACCACATCCAGCATCTCATGTCGGGTATATGACTTGATCTTTCCCCGCTGTATTTGGCGGTTCATAGCCGCGTAGGCCCCGAGCAGCAATTGCTGGCCGGTCTGCCCTTTGGCGTAAAACGTTCGGGAAACCAAAACACCTCCGAAGGACCGGTTATCGAGCAGACCTCCGTACTCGCGGGCGAATGGAACACCCTGAGCCACGCACTGGTCGATGATGTTTGTAGATACCTCTGCCAGGCGGTACACGTTGGCTTCACGGGAGCGGTAATCGCCCCCCTTAACCGTATCGTAAAAAAGACGGTACACACTGTCCCCATCTCCCTGATAGTTCTTGGCCGCATTCACACCCCCTTGCGCCGCAATGGAATGTGCCCGGCGAGGCGAGTCCTGATAGCAAAACGTCTTGACGTTATAACCGAGCTCTGCCAGTGTGGCCGCAGCAGAACCACCGGCCAGTCCGGTACCCACTACGATGATATCAATGTTCCGCTTGTTGGCGGGATTTACCAGGTCGATTTCGTTTTTATGCTTGGTCCACTTATCGGCCAGGGGACCGGAAGGGACTTTGGATTCGAGTACGGATTTGGCGTCGAGTGTTGCCATGGATTAATGCATTATAGGATTAAGATGGTGGTAAATCGCGATGAAGGCGAAACCAAAGGGAATCACCAGAGCAAAAGCCTTCGCGAACCGAACGGCACCTGTAGTGTATTTGTTGCTGAATCCCGTCGTTTGCAGGGACGAAGCAAAACCGTGCCATAGGTGTAGTGACAGCAGGCCAAATGAAAAGACGTAAATAATGGTCCTCCAGAAAGGGGCAAACTTCTCCACGGTTTCGGCATAATACCTCGTGGGATCTTCTCCCAGTACTTTGACATATTTATAGTCCATTTCGTGCACCCAGAAATCGTAAAAGTGCAGCCCGAGGAAAGCGAGTACCACGGCTCCGGTAAGCAGCATATTTCGGGATACCCAGGGGGCATTGGCTCCACCATTATACCGGACATAACCCTGAGGCCCTCGGGCCCTGCGGTTCTGTGCCTCCAGTATGAATCCCATAACAAAGTGTACGACCACACCAGCGATCAGCACCGGTTGCAATACGAACTGAACTACAGGATTATATCCCATGAAGTGAGACCACTGATTGAATAAATCCGGAGAGAGTACCGATGTTAAGTTGATAGTGAAATGCAAGAGCAGGAACGAGATCAGAAACAGCCCCGAAAGAGCCATTACAATCTTGCGTAACAAAGAGGAAGAGGTCTTGGCACTCATGAGTTATACACAGTTTTTAACAAAAATAGAGTACAGTCCCCTCCTGAGCAAACTTGTTTAAGCCTGGAAAATAAGGGGCTTAGTGACCTCGGCCTAAACCCTTCATTTACAGCCGAGAAGATTCGTTCTGGTCGGGTTCTTTATCCGGATTCATGCGGTCGAGTTGAACACTAAGTGCCCGGGTGGACAGCTGAACTTCCCAGAAGGACAGCAGTAAGGAGATAATCAGGAAGAGTAAACTCGATCCGAAAACCAGATTAGCCCAAAAAGGCAGGTCTATAAATATCAGGAACATGGTTACCGCAGATAAGAAGAAACTCAAAATGGACATGGCTTGCATGTTCTTAATAATCCACATGCGCTTATTCAACATGTCGATCTGAGTCTTTAGCGGCCGGGCCGAGGTCTGCCTGTATTCTCCGTGCAGTTGCCGGATCAGTGCGGCTATGGCAAGGTAACGGGCATTGTAGGCAAGCTGGGACAGGGAAATGGCCGGGAAAAGCAGTGCAGGTATGCCGAGGGTCAGCTCCATGCCTATTCGATCCTCAGTTCGACCTCCTCCTTATTACCTGAGCCCGAAAGTTTTACAGTATACTTACCCTTGGGCAGATGGTATAGCCCGTCCTGTCCTTCCTGTATCTCCATGTCCATCTTCCTCTTGAATTGGTCGATCCCTTTTTCATCGCAAAGAAGGCGATATTCGTACTTCTGCATGCCTGCCATCGCCTCAATGGTCTCGCTGTATACCTCGAATCCATCCTCTGCGGTTACCGTAAGGTCATAGGACCCTGCCTCCAGGGTGTAGAAGTACACGTCCACTGAGGGCGGGTCAGAAGTCCTCCACGCGTTACCCCGGTTGCCCCAGGAAGAGCGATAGCGGATGCTCTTGATATCGAAAAGATGGAGCTCTCGGGCCAAAAGAGTCGAGTCGACCTGTTGCAGGTGTTCAATGTCGGCCCGGTACATGCTTCGTCCGTGGGTCGCTGCAATAAGATCCTTATCCCTGGCCTGTATGGCAATATCGTGCACGGGTACAGCGGGCATGCCATTGCTCATCAGGTTCCATTTACCCCCCTGGTCGAAGCTAACGTATAGTCCCTGGTCCGTTCCGGCATAGAGCACGTTTTCGTTTGTGGGATCCTCGACAACTACATTGACAGGAGATGCCGGCAGATTGCCCCAAATGTTGTCCCAGGTCTTGCCGTAGTCCTCGCTGCGGTAGATGTAGGGATCGAAGTCGTCGTTTCTATATCCGTTAACGGAGGCATAGACCCGTGACCTCTTGTGGGAGGAGGCCACTACGGAACTGATCCAGTACCCTTTGGGAAAACACTTGGACACCAGCTTCCAGTCGTCGCCCCCGTTAGGGCTCATGTGAAGTTGCCCGTCATCACTTCCCGCATATAGCAGTCCGAAACTAAACAGAGATTCGGCTATGGCAGTCAGAGTTCCGAAAGGTACATTACCGGCCTTGCCGCCGGCTGTCAGGTCGCCCGAAATGGCCTCCCAGGTATCTCCCCGGTCAAATGAGCGGTGCAGGCGCTGACTGCCCAGGTAAAGGACATCCTGATTGTGGGGCGAAAGCAGTATCGGGGTCTCCCAGTTAAATCGAAGGGGGGATTCTCCCAATCGGTGTGTGGGTTTGATGTACGTTCGCTTGCCGGAATTCAATTCCAGTCGAAAGTAGTTACCGAACTGATAGCCCGTATACACCCGGGAAGAAGTCCGGTTATCCACCTGCACTTGCATACCGTCTCCGCCCATCAAGGATTTCCAGGGGTACTCTCCCCGCTGTTTCCAGGCTTTGTTTTCCGGGGCATCATGGCCCCCCCGCCAGACCCCGTTATCCTGAAGTCCGCCGTAGATATTATAGGGCTTGTCGTTATCCAGGGTCACACTGTAGAACTGTCCAACCTTGGGGCTGTTGTTTTTGATCCAGGAATCACCCTGGTCGTAGCTGATGTTTACACCTCCGTCGTTTCCGTTAATCAGATGCCTGCCATCAACTGGGTTGACCCACAGGGCATGGTGATCCGCATGGACGTTTTCGCGGTCTATGGAGGAAAACGTACTACCTCCGTCCAGGGACTTCAGTATGGGGACTCCCAGGATGTAGATTTCGTCCTTGTTACCCGGACTGACCCGAATTTGACCGAAATAATAGCCATAACTGTAAAAGAAATCCTCGATATAACCCTCATGCGTCTTCTCCCAATTCTTTCCACCGTTTCGACTGACGTACACTTCCCCACCGATTACTGGAGTGTCGAAGAGCTCCGAATTGGCATCGCTGAGGTATTTCTTCAGATCTGAGGGCCGGATACTGTCTGATTCCACTAGTGCGATCACTGTTCCTGCGTCGTATTCTCTGGGGAATCGATTCGATCTCAGGAAGCGGTTAAGCTCCTTTTCTTTGATTTTCAGGAAGTCTTTTTTGCTCATTTCTGCAAAGTCTTCCGACTGGAGATCTTTGCTTCGGCGCTTTTCCTCTTCGGAGGGCCTGCGTGCCTGATTGTCCAGTACTGCATAAACCGTGTTCCGATCGAACACGGCCAGACCTATGCGGCCCACTCCGTCTCCAACAGGAAATCCGCTGGCCTGGGTGCTCAGCAGGCCCCAGGTCTTCCCTCCGTCCTCCGATTTGTAAATGGCCGATCCGGGTCCACTGCCTGTAAAGTTCCATGCTTTCCTGTCTTTTTCCCAGGTTGCAGCGTACTGAATGTCGTAATTGCCCGGCACCACGTCCAGATCGATGGCCCCGGTACTCGCATTGACATACAGGGTCCTTTGCCAGGTCTGTCCGCCGTCTTCGGTTCGGTAAATGCCACGCTCAGCATTAGGGGTATAGAGGTGCCCGGCTACAGCCACCGTAACTTCTTCAGGGTTGTCGGGGTTGATGCGGATCCGTCCGATGTGATGGGAGTCGCTCAGTCCCGCATGGCTCCAGGAACGTCCGCGATCCGAAGATTTCAGCATCCCGATACCCGCATAGGACGAGCGGGAGGCGTTGTTTTCTCCTGTACCTACCCATATCAGCCCACTGGGCCAGTGTACGGCTATATCACCTACATTCTGAGTAGGGGCATTGTCCATGATGGGCTCGAAGGTGGTCCCATTGTTATGGGTGTACCAGACGCCGGCCGTTGCATAGGCCACATAAAACTCTTCCGGATTATCTGGATTGACATCCAGGTCGACCACCCGGCCACTCATTATGCTAGGGCCCAGCGACTCCATTTTGGTTTGTCGCACAAAGGAGCCGGCTCGCATGGCCTCAAGTTGCCGTGTGCTTTCCATGAGTTCCGCTGCGTTGGTCGGGGTGGGGGCGTCCTGCTGGGCTTTCAGGTTGGTTATGCCCATGAGCAGAGCCGAAATTGCGATGATGGGGAAGTGCGTTTTCATAATCGTGGTTAATGCGTTGGAAGATATGAAATCAAGGGGTTCAGTCAAAATAGCGGTGGTGCGTCTTTTAAGCGGTCTCGTGGTGATCGTTGCGGCCACACCAGTCGAAAATTCCTAAGGGCTGACTTTGTACTTCATCAGAAAAGAGGTTAATTCGCTATCAGGAAGATGAACCCATAATTACCCATCCATGGACATTCCTCTAATCGTTCAGCTCGTTGCAGGCGTCATCGGAGGTAACCTGATCGGGGGAATCGCCAGGAGGATTTCACTGGGATTCCTCGGAAATTCCCTCATCGGTATCATCGGTGCATTCACGGCCTTTCAGGTCGGCCTAATGGAAATGGCAGGCCTGGACTTCGGGACTCTGGAAACGTATGTAAGCCAGTATGATGCCGGAGAATTGCTGAATCGCGGTGCAGGGGGTGTGCTCGGCGGGGCCATCGTGATGACGGTTTTCGGACTGGCCAAGGGTGCACTGGTCAGCAAGTAGTACCCGATTGGCAGGAATTCCTGAATCAAGCTTTCATTTAAACTAAATCATGAGATACACGCCGTTGGATGCATCCCTGTTTACCAAGAACAGGACTAAGTTTTGTCAGCGACTCGACCAAGGAGCGATCGCCATTTTCAATTCGAACGATATTTACCCCATAGGTGCGGACAGTACCCTGCCCTTCCAGCAGGACCGGGATATCTATTATTTGTCGGGTATTGATCAGGAGGAAAGCATACTCCTATTGTTCCCGGATGCGGTCAAGGAAGAGCATCGGGAGGTCCTGTTCTTAAAGAAAACCGACGAGCACATCGCGATCTGGGAGGGAGCAAAACTCACCCAGCAGGAGGCAACTGAAAGATCGGGAATCCAAACGGTGTACTGGCTCGATCGATTCGAGCAGGTTTTGTTCGACCTGATGACGGAGGCTAAAGTTTTATACCTCAATACCAATGAGCACTACCGCCAGGCAGTGGAAACCCAAACCCGTGAAGCGCGCTTTATACAGTGGTGCCGGCAGAAGTACCCCGCACATCCGGTTCAGCGGAGTCAGCCCATACTACAAGAGATACGCGGCGTGAAGGAGCCCGAGGAAATCGAAGCCATACGACATGCCTGCGCGATAACTGAGGCAGGTTTCCGCCGAGTACTGGGCTTTGTGAAGCCCGGAGTCTGGGAATACGAAATAGAGGCTGAATACACCCACGAATTCATCTGCCGCAAGTCGGAAGGGTTTGCCTATGAACCAATTATCGCCTCGGGACCTAATGCCATAGTGCTGCATTATACCGAGAATAGCTCACAATGCCAGGAGGGCCACCTCCTGCTGATGGATGTGGGGGCGGCCTATGCCAACTACAGCAGCGATTTGTCCCGGACTATACCGGTCAGTGGGCGATTCAGCCCTAGACAACTAAAAATATACCAGTCGGTACTCCGGGTTAAGAATGAGGCCACTGCCATGCTGCGTCCCGGGACCCTATGGGAAGAATACCACAAGGAGGTGGGCAAGCTCATGACCTCGGAATTGATCGGTCTGGGCCTGCTCGACAAGGCAGACGTGCAAAACGAAGATCCCAATTGGCCGGCCTATAAAAAGTACTTTATGCACGGGACCAGTCATCACCTGGGCCTGAACACCCACGACTACGGAGCCCTGAAATCGCCCATGAAGGCCAATATGGTATTTACGGTCGAGCCTGCCATTTACATACAGGAAGAGGGAATTGGAATTCGGCTCGAAGACGATGTGGTTGTACAGGAAGCAGGTGAACCCTTGAATTTGATGGCGAACATTCCCATCGAGCCCGAAGAAATCGAAGAGTTAATGAATGCCGGGTAGGGTTGAAAGGGAGGACTGCGGCTTCAGGCCTTCAGGAATCGTGCTGCCAGTCCCGTTCCCAGAACAATCAACGAAGGGAGTACCCATCCCATTTGGATGCCCGCCCCTGGGATGCTTCCTATCCAGTTTTCGGATGCGACGGATGGATCCAGATACAACCATACGTCAGGAATACTGAAAACTACACAAACCCAGAGCGTCAGCCGGAACCAGAAAGTGCTGAGAGCCTGCGGGGGTAAAATGGTCAGTACGATGAGTACTACGGTAGCAGGGTAGATGAGCAGCAGCACCGGATATCCCCAATTGACGATGGTGTCGGCCTCCCAGCTTCCGATCAGCCATCCGAGCAATGCGATCGATGCCAGGGATATTCTGTAGGTAAGCCTGGGTCGTTTTCCGATGAGTTCGGCCATGAAATCCGCGGCCCCTATGGACACTCCGCAGGCCGTGGAAAAACAGGCCAGGCTCACCAGCGAACTCAACAGGTAAACCGAATCGGCACCCAGAGCCTCGGCACTTAGCAAGCGCAGCAGTTCGGTGCGGCTCAGTCCCTCTCCTAAACCTGCGACCCTGGTTCCCCCGTAAATCAGTCCCCAGTACACCAGCATCAGCATGGCTCCGGCGATGATCCCGCTTATCGAAATATTCTTTTGCACCGCTGCCCTGGACATATCGGGTCGGCTCACCCTTAGTGAAACCAAAATAACCCCTCCGATGACCATTGACGCCAGCGCGTCATAGGTCTGATAGCCTTCTACTATGCCGTGGACCAGGGGCGGAGCAGGACTCGCTGGTCCCCCCGATCCGGGCAGGAAAAGGGAAGCTACAATCAGGGTCAATATGGTAAGTACAAGGAGGGGATTCAGGAATTTACCCATAAACTGTAGCAGGCTACTCCGGAACCAGCCGATTAGGAGAACTCCGGCGAAGTAAAAAAAGCTGAAAACCCCGGCGTCCATGCTGAACAAGGGCTTAACTCCGACCTCATAAGTGACCGATGCCGTCCTGGGCCCGGGTAGGGCCACGGCAATCAGGTATATGAGCAGCGGAAACATCCAGGAGAAAATCCTGCCCATAGGAAGGGCGAGCCCGTGCACTCCTCCTTGATTGCGGGCGTGGGCTACGAAGCCCAGCACGGGAAAAACGATAGCGGTTAGCGTAAATCCAAGGGAAGTCAGGATCCAGTCTGATGAAAACTGCGCCCCGAGCTGGGGCGGAAGAATCAGATTGCCGGCCCCGAAGATGAGCGCGAACATCGCCCCTGAAGTGACGATGATCGACTTAATCGAATCACTCATACGAAATTCTTGTGCGGTCTCTATGCATTTGCTACCTTCAGAAACAGCTTTAGTTTTGCTATGAGAAAAAGACCCCCATCCGAAGGAAAACCCCTGCTGTCGCTGCTATGTGCGATATTCGGACATCAATATAGGGTATCCCGGGAAATAACCGGTCACGTCCGGGAGTACGGCTGTGTTTATTGCAATCGTCAACTGACTACGGATGCCGAAGGGGAGATCAGTGAACTCACCATAGAAAAGCAGCGAATCAATGAACAGTTAAGAGAAATCTACAGCCGAAGGCGTAAGAGGAAGCACGCTTTGTCTGGTCCTCAGGATTGATCTTCGGATTTACTATTCATCGCATTCCAACCCTGTGCCTGTAAGGCCAACTGTTCTCCGGCTTGGGTAACCATATGCACGCCTTGTTCAGTACCGGTCATATGTCCGATAACACTGAGATTGGGGTTGCCGTTAATTTTTTGGTAGTCTCCGGGGTCTATGGTAAACAGCAATTCATAGTCTTCTCCTCCGTTTAACGCGCAGGTGGCAGGATGCAGACCAAATTCTTCTGCCGTTGTAATCACGGTGGGATCCATGGGAATTTTATCCTCGTAAATCAGGCAACCCAGTTTACTGTGAGTGCTGAGGTGCAGTATTTCCGAAGACAGCCCATCGCTGATATCGATCATGGCCGTAGGCTGTACCTCGAGGGTGTCGAGCAATTCGATGATGTCCCGCCGCGCCTCGGGTTTCAGCTGTCGCTCCACCAAATAGGTGTACCGGTCCAGATCCGGCTCGTGTTGTGGATTGGCCAGAAAGACTTCTTTTTCCCTGCGAAGGACCTGGTACCCCAGATAAGCCGCTCCCAGGTCGCCGCTCACCACGAGCAGGTCTCCTTCCCGGGCGCCACTTCGGTAGGTGATGCGATCGGGCTTACCAATGCCCACTGCGCTTACGCTGATCAGCAACCCGGTGCGGGAAGAAGTGGTGTCTCCACCGACCAGATCTACCTTGTACACTTCACAGGCTTTGCGGATTCCTTGATAGAGGGCATCTACGGCCTCCAGAGAAAAGCGATTAGAAACGGCTATGGATACGGTAATCTGGGTTGCCATTCCATTCATGGCATAAACATCCGAGAGATTGACCACCACGGCTTTGTATCCCAGGTGATGCAGGGGTGCATAGCTAAGGTCGAAGTGAATGCCCTCAACCAGCAGATCCGTGGTCAGCAGGATCAGGTTGTCCGGGTGCTTGAGTACAGCCGTATCGTCTCCGACTCCTTTGATGCTTGAGGCATGAGAGAGTTCAACGCCCCGGGTGAGTCGTTCGATTAATCCAAATTCGCCCAGTTCTTCCAGGGGCGTCCGAGATGGGATCTTGTCCTCCAGCATAGGGCAAAAATACGGCCATTTTTTCGCAACCCTATGAAAACAGAAGAGGCCCCGGTTTCGTCCTTCCGCTCTTAGTCGAATATTTGGGGGAGGCCTAAGGCACTATAGGTGAAAACCTTATCTTTGAGATTCTTCGAAATTGCTATGAGATTCAACCGATTCCCATTACGGGTAGCCTTGGTATTTCTGCCGGTTTTAGCCCTGCTTTCCTGTACCTCTGAAACCGTAGACTCGGACCCTGTGACGGGTGATGCTGAGGTTCCGCCCTCGGAGGAGAACACGGCGATAACCCCTTGTGAAGATGGTCTGGCCGGGATGTATCCCTGTAACGGCTACGATCTGGTTGCGCGGGTTGACCTGACGGTACTGGATGCCCGGGAGGCGAATGATATCTGGGGCTGGGCCGATCCCGATTTCGGAAGGGAGTTTGCACTTGTCGGGGTGGATAACGGAACCGTATTCGTCGAAATCAGCGATCCGGAAAACCCGAGAATTGCCGGAAAACTACCCACGGCTACAGTGTCCAGTCCGTGGAGGGACATCAAGGTATACGAGCATTACGCGGTAATAGTCAGTGAGGCTTCCGGACACGGCATGCAAATATTCGATCTCCGCCGGCTGTTGGCGTCGGATGCCGTAAATCAGGAGTTCAGTGCAGATGCCAATTTCACGGGATTTGGCAATGCCCACAATGTAGTGGTGAGTCCCGACCGGCCCATAGCCTATGCCGTAGGCACAAGTCGACGCGATGCGTTTGCAGGAGGAGTGCACTTCGTCGATATATCGGAGCCGTTAAATCCCTTGCCGGCCGGAGGTTACGGAGGGTCGGGCTATACCCACGATGCCCAGGTCATCCGGTACTCAGGACCGGATCCGGACTACACCAACCGGACGTTGTTCATAGGGTCTAACGAGACCGAGTTAGTACTGGTGGACGTGACCGAACTCGATGCTCCTGAATTCATATCATCCGTGGATTATGAGTTCTTGGAGTACACCCATCAGGGCTGGTTTACGGAAGATCAGACCTATTTCTTGCTGGGAGATGAACTGGATGAGATCGACTGGGGCTTGAATTCCCGAACTCTGGTGTTCGACCTGACCGATCTCGACAATCCCCAACTGGCCTTCGAGTACACCGGTCCTACCGGCGCGATTGATCACAACGGATACGTACTGGGTGATTCCTTTTACCTGGCCAATTATACTGCGGGTTTCAGGGAAATCGATCTGAGCGGTATCGGCTCGGGTAACATGGAGGAAACCGGCTTCTTCGATACCTTCCCCAGCCACGATAATGCGCAATTCGACGGAGTATGGAGCATTTATCCTTACCTGCCCTCGGGAGATATATTGATCAACGACATCAGTTCGGGCCTCTTTATCGTTCGTAAAAGCAATTCCCCGTGATGACTGCACTAATTTCCTCTAGGCGAATGCCTGCCTGGGTGCTGTATACGGCACTCCTTTCGGTTATGTATTCCTGCGCCACCGATGATGGCGAAGCGGTACTGAGCTTCACAGGCCAGATCAGCGGACAGTCTCTCTTCGGCGGAAGCGGGGAGGATACGGCACGGGAGGTCATTTCAACCCTGGATGGAGGATTTGCCGTGCTCGGCTTCAGCAATAGCGTGGATGGGGACCTTCAGGGCAAGAAGTTTCCGGTAAATGATTACTGGCTCCTCAAGCTCGACCCCGACGGTAAGCGTGAATGGAGCAGAACCATTGGGGGGTCGGGGGACGACAGGGGACAATCCCTGGTGCAGACCCGTGATGGTGGATTTGCATTGGTCGGCTATGCCATGAGCGCAGATGGGGACGGTTCGGCAAATCAGGGCTTCCACGACAATTGGGTGGTCCGGCTGGATTCACGGGGCGAAATCCTCTGGGAGCGAAGCTTTGGCTATTCCGGCCATGACCATGCCTACGACATCCTCGAGACCGAGGACGGAGGTTTGCTCTTTGTCGGATTTCTGGATGTCACCGCTTCGGGAGGGGAGGGAAACTTTGGCAAGGATTATGCCATGACTGCACACGGTGTGGGAGAATTCTGGGTTACCCGCCTGGACTCAGCCGGTGACCTGGTATGGAGAAGGTATTACGGAGGTTCCAATAACGATCGGGCCTATGCGGTCACAACCGCCCCCGACGGCGGATTTCTGGTTGTGGGAGCCACCGAGAGCACCGATTTCGACATAGGTGCCTCCAGGGGCAGCTACGATTACTGGGTGTTGAGGCTCGATGGGGACGGTGAGTTGTTGTGGGAACGCAGCTTCGGAGGGAGCGGCATAGACCGGGCCTTCGACGTATGCAGGTCCACGGATGGCAACTACCTGATCGCCGGAAATACGCTGAGCACAGACGGACAAGTGAGTTCGTTGCACGGGGGCTCTGATATCTGGGTAATCAAGATAGACGACCGGGGAGAATTGCTGTGGGAGAACACCTACGGAGGATCGGAATTCGAAGGAGTAGAATCCATTGGACCAGACCGGAGTGGAGGATACCTGATCACCGGCAATTCGCGGAGTACGGACGGGGATTTGAAGACCAATGAGGGCGAAAATGACCTCTGGATGTTTAGGATCGATGGAAGCGGAAGATTGCTCTGGCAGGAGAGTGCCGGAGGGAGCGATTTCGACTTTGGTTTCGGCGCCGCCCGTAATGAAGCAGGGCGAGTACTGGTGGCAGGAGAGACCCGGGGGCTTCCGACTACGGATGTCAACTTCAGGGGAGCTACGGATATGTGGATCCTCCTGCTGGATTAACGGTCAGGATCTGTTACACTTAAGCCGTTAGTAATTCGAAGAATTGACGACTAACCTTTATCTTTGTGAACCAAATTTATAATAAGTCTAAACAAACATGGTCAAGGTAGATCAAACGGCACGGGAAAAGGTCATCTCCCTGATGAAGGAAGAGGGCTTTGACGCGTCCAGGGACTATGTGCGGGTTGGAGTCAAGAGTGGTGGCTGCAGCGGACTGTCTTACGACCTGAGTTTTGACGCGTCCGTAAATGAAGACGATAAGGTCTTTGAAGACAACGACATCCGCATAGCCGTTGATAAGGAGAGTTTTCTGTATCTGGTGGGTACCACACTGGAGTACTCCGGAGGACTGAACGGTAAGGGGTTCGTGTTTAACAACCCCAATGCACAGCGCACCTGCGGTTGTGGAGAGAGTTTCTCCCTTTAGAATGCCTGCAGGGTTACAATATCCAAACAATTAGAGTCTATGGCATATACTGAAGACGAGTTAAAGAAAGAACTCGAGAGCAAAGAATACGAATACGGTTTCTACACCGATATCGAGTCCGATACCTTTCCGAAAGGACTAAACGAGGAAATCGTGAGGGCAATTTCAAAGAAAAAGGAGGAGCCCGAATGGATGACCGAATGGCGACTGGAGGCCTTTAGAGGCTGGCAGCAGATGGAAGAACCGGAATGGGCCAATGTCAGGTATAAGAAGCCTGATTTTCAGGACATATCCTACTATTCGGCGCCGAATAAGAAACCCAAGTACAACAGTCTGGACGAGATAGATCCCGAACTGCTGGAAACGTTTGAGAAGCTCGGGATTTCCCTGGAGGAGCAGAAAAAGCTGGCAGGCGTAGCCGTAGACATCGTTATGGACTCGGTTTCTGTGGCTACTACCTTCAAGGAAACCCTGGCGGAAAAGGGAATCATATTTTGTTCGATCTCCGAGGCTATCAAGGAACATCCCGAACTGGTTAAGAAGTACATCGGTTCAGTCGTGCCTCCCAGGGATAATTTTTATGCCGCCCTGAATTCGGCTGTTTTCTCCGACGGCAGTTTCTGCTATATACCCAAAGGTGTTCGATGCCCCATGGAACTTTCGACCTATTTCCGAATTAATCAGGCGGGCACGGGTCAGTTCGAGCGGACCCTGGTCATCGCTGACGAAGGCAGCTATGTGAGTTATCTGGAAGGCTGCACTGCCCCTTCCCGGGACGAGAATCAGCTCCACGCCGCCGTAGTGGAACTCATTGCGCTGGAAGATGCGGAAATCAAGTATTCCACCGTGCAGAACTGGTTCCCCGGTGATAAGAACGGTCAAGGGGGTGTTTTCAACTTCGTTACCAAGCGCGGGCTCTGCGAGCGCCGCGCCAAGATCAGCTGGACCCAGGTGGAAACCGGATCGGCCATCACCTGGAAGTATCCTTCCTGTGTGCTGAAGGGGGACGACTCCATAGGGGAATTCTATTCGATAGCGGTTACCAATAACCACCAGCAGGCAGACACGGGTACCAAGATGGTCCACCTGGGGAAAAATACCCGGAGTACCATTATTTCCAAGGGGATCTCGGCCGGGCGGTCGCAAAACAGCTACCGCGGTCTGGTTCAGGTGAATTCGAGAGCGGAAAACGCGCGTAACTTTTCCCAGTGCGACTCCCTGTTGATGGGTAACGACTGCGGGGCCCATACCTTCCCCTACATAGAGGCTAAAAACAGCTCGGCACAGATCGAACACGAGGCCACGACCAGCAAGATCGGGGAAGACCAGATATTCTACTGCAACCAGCGAGGGATAGACACGGAGAAGGCCATAGCCCTGATCGTCAATGGGTTTAGCAAGGAAGTGCTCAACAAACTCCCCATGGAATTCGCAGTAGAGGCTCAAAAACTATTAGAAATCAGCCTTGAAGGTTCAGTAGGATAACTAATTACCAATCAGATGTTAAAAATCAGCAACCTGCACGCAGGAGTAGAAGACAAGAATATATTAAATGGTATCAACCTGGAGATCAATCCGGGAGAAGTGCACGCCATCATGGGGCCAAACGGATCGGGAAAGAGTACCCTGGCGTCCGTAATAGCGGGCAACGAGGATTTCGAAGTCACCCAGGGCAGTATTTTCCTGGAACAGGACAACCTCGACGGATTATCCCCTGAAGAAAGGGCCCACCTGGGAATTTTCCTTTCGTTTCAATACCCGGTGGAAATCCCGGGCGTATCGGTGACTAACTTTATCAAAACCGCGATAAACGAAACCCGTAAGGCCCGAGGACAGGAGGAGATGCCGGCCAACGAGATGCTGGCTCTGATCCGTGAGAAATCCGAGCTTCTGGGCATAGACCGGAAGTTTCTGTCCCGTTCGCTGAACGAAGGGTTCTCGGGTGGAGAGAAGAAACGAAACGAGATTTTTCAGATGGCGATGATGCAGCCGCGGCTTGCCATACTCGACGAGACCGACTCCGGACTGGATATCGATGCCCTTCGTATCGTAGCCAATGGCGTCAACTCCCTGAGAAATTCGGACAATACCTTCCTGATTATCACCCACTATCAGCGACTTTTGGACTATATCGTTCCGGACTTTGTGCATGTACTCCACGAAGGAAGAATCGTGAAATCGGGAGACAAACAGCTGGCCGTCGAACTCGAAGAAAAAGGTTACGACTGGATTAAGCAGGAACTGGTATAAAGCCGTAGTATATGAATCTGCAGGAAAAATTAGTATCGTCCTTTATCGCCTTTGAGGATACCGTCGATATAGACTCTCCGGTGCACGAGGTGCGCTCGGACGCCATCAGGAAGTTCGAGGAACTGGGTTTTCCTACCAAGAAGATGGAGGCCTGGAAGTACACCTCATTGTTGCCTGTGATCAATACGGATTACAGCGTATTTCCCAAGGGTGAGGTTGCCCTCAGCTATGCCGATGTCAAGAATTACTTCTTGCACGAGATGGAAACCTTTAAGATCGTGTTTGTCGATGGGGTGTACAGTTCATTCCTTTCGGAAACCACTCACGATGGCGTGGATGTCTGCCTGATGAGTTCGGCCTTTACCAAGCCCATGTATGCCGAGGTAATAGCGAAGTACTTCAACCGGATTGCCCGTAAGGATGAATCGCTCACTCAGCTGAACACCGCCTTCAGTAAGGAGGGAGCCTATATATTTATCCCCAAAGGAAAGGCCCCCAGAAAGCCCATAGAGATCGTTCATTTTGCCACCGGTCAGGAGCAGGCGCTCATCTTACAGCCGCGAAACCTGGTGATTTGTGAAGACGGGGCCGAAGTCCAGATCATCGAGAGGCATCAGAGCCTATCGGAAAACGACATCTTTACCAATTCCGTTACCGAGATATTCGCAGGTAAGCGTGCCCAGATAGACTATTACAAGATTCAGAACGACCAGGAGAACACTTCCCTGGTCGACAATACATATATTTCTCAGGAAGAAGAGAGCCATGTGCGCGTCCATACCTTTTCTCTGGGAGGAAGGCTGGTCAGGAACAACCTGAACTATTATCAGAACGGCAGGCACATCGACTCAACCCTCAAGGGGGTAACTATACTCAGAGGGGCACAGCATGTGGACCACCACACCCTGGTACACCATGCCCAGCCGGATTGCCAGAGCCATCAGGATTACAAGGGGGTATTCGATGCGGGTTCCACCGGGGTCTTCAACGGGAAGATCATCGTGGACAAGATTGCCCAGAAAACGAATGCCTTCCAGCAGAACAACAACATACTGATACACGATAAGGCCACGGTAAACACCAAGCCGCAGCTTGAAATCTTCGCCGATGACGTTCGTTGTTCACATGGATGCACCATAGGTCAGCTCGATGCGGATGCGCTGTATTACCTCCGATCGCGCGGGATACCCGAGAAAGAGGCGAAGGCACTACTGATGAACGCCTTTTCGAATAATGTACTGGAGAGCGTAAAGCTTCCGGTACTCAAGAACAGAGTGAATAGCCTGATCGCCAATAAACTGGGCGTACAATTGGGCTTTGATCTCTAGAGTCAAAAACGAACATATGAGCACCGAACAGACGCCCTCTGTCACCTGGGATATTGAACAGGTCCGGAAGGATTTCCCCATACTGAAAAGAACCGTGGAAGGCAGGCCCCTGGTATATCTGGACAACGCGGCTACTGCTCAGACACCCATACAGGTAATCCGTAGCATACAGGACTACTACGAGAATTACAACTCCAACATTCACCGAGGGGTGCATACCCTGGCCCAGGAAGCCACGGAAGCCTACGAGAATACCCGAGGTAAGCTGAAGGAACACTTCAACGCCCGGTACAGAGAGGAAATTATTTTTACCTCCGGTACCACCCATGCGATCAATACCGTGGCCTTCGGTTTTCGCTCATTCCTGAAACCAGGAGATGAGATCCTCGTTTCTGCCATGGAGCACCACAGCAACATAGTGCCCTGGCAGATGTTGTGCGAGGCCAACGGATGCACGCTCAAAGTGATTCCCATGACCCGTGAGGGAGAACTCGATCTGGATGCGTATGGAAGAATGCTCAGCGACCGTACCCGGCTGGTATTCTGCAATCATGTATCGAATGCACTGGGCACAGTGAATCCGGTGAGGGAGATCATTGAAGGAGCCCATAAGAAAGGAGCGGCAGTGCTCATTGATGGCGCCCAGGCAGCCCCCCACATGAAGGTCGATTTTCAGGAACTCGACGCAGATTTCTATACGGTGTCTGCCCATAAGATGTGTGGACCCACTGGTGTGGGCATGTTGTACGGCAAAAGGCAGTGGCTCGATAAGCTGCCCCCTTATATGGGAGGTGGGGAGATGATAGCCGAGGTGACCTTCGAGAAAACAACCTATGCCGACCTGCCACATAAATTCGAGGCGGGTACGCCTAACATAGCCGGGGTTATTGCTTTTGGAGCGGCCCTGGATTACATGAATGCTCTGGGTCTGGAGCGAATCGCGGCCTATGAGGAGGAGCTCCTCAAATACGCTACGGAGAAGCTGAAGGCCATACCAGGTCTCCGCATTTTCGGGGAGGCGAAAGAGAAGACCTCCGTGATTTCCTTCAATATCGGGAATCTTCACCCCTACGACGTAGGGACTCTGATCGATAAGATGGGCATAGCCGTGAGAACGGGGCACCACTGTGCCCAGCCGGTCATGGACTACTATCAGGTGCCGGGAACGATCCGGGCGAGCTTGGCTTTTTACAATACCCGCGAGGAAATAGACCTGCTCTATGAAGCCCTGATCAGGGCGCAACAGATGCTCAGCTAAAACACAGTATGGGACAGGCAAACAAAACTATACAGCAATTGCAGCAGGATATCATCGACGAGTTTGCCCTCTTCGACGACTGGATGCAGCGCTATGATTATATGATCGAACTGGGTAAGTCTTTGCCGCTGATCGACCCGAGGTACAAGACAGACGAGTACATCATAAAGGGCTGCCAGAGTAAGGTATGGGTGTATGCCGAACTGGAAGGAGACCGATTGGTATTTACAGCCGACAGTGAGGCCATAATTACGAAGGGCATCATCGCCATTCTCATACGGGTATTCAGCAAGCAAAAACCCCAGGATATCCTGGACGCCGACACGAGCTTCATCGATGAGATCGGGCTAAAGGAGCACTTGTCGCCCACTAGGGCCAATGGGCTCGTAAGCATGATCAAGCAGATCAAGCTTTACGCAGTTGCTTTTCAAACCCAAATAGATAAAAATGAGTAATCCCGAAGCCGCAGCACAGGAAATAGGAGAGAAGATCGTTCGTGTCCTTAAGACGATATACGACCCGGAAATACCGGTGGACATCTACGAATTGGGACTGATCTACGATGTGATGGTGAGTGAGGATAATGATGTAAAAATCCTGATGACATTGACCTCACCGAATTGTCCGGTGGCTGAAACCCTACCCGTCGAGGTTCAGGAGAAGGTAAGATCCATCAAGGAAGTGGGAGAAGTGGATGTTGAGATCACTTTCGATCCGCCCTGGACTCAGGATCTCATGAGTGAAGAGGCTAAGTTGGAGCTGGGCCTGTTGTAGTCTCTTAAACTAGAATCACATGGGAGAAATTGTCAATCGCGTAGCTCAGAGTTCACTCGAGATTTTCGATCTTGAAGAACTGTACCCTCAGGGAAAGCGCATGGCGGTAGATCTTTCCGTCTGGCTGGAGGAAGGTATTCTCCTTCGTGAGAAGGACTTTAGGGAAACCCTGAAGAAACATGACTGGGAAATGTACAGTGATGCATGGGTAAACCTGTATTGCTCTACGGACGCTGTTCTTCCGGCCTGGGCTTACATACTGGTGAGCACTTACCTCAACCCTCGGGCTCGTAAGGTGATTCTGGGTGATGAAACCGATCTGGAGACGGCCCTTTTCGAGGAGATTCTCGATTCCTATGATTTCTCGACTTTGGAAGGGAAGGCCGTCCTGCTCAAGGGATGTTCTCATCTTCCGGTTCCCCGGCAGGCGTATCTTACAGCCATGCATCGCATACAGGAATTCGCCCGGTCGGTATCGTTCGGAGAGGCCTGTTCCTCCGTACCCCTCTATAAAAAAGGCCGGAATTTGGCAAGGGGATAAATGGGTCTTCTTATTTTTGGAATGTTCAATTCGGAATACGGATACGGACTTCCGCCAAACCCAAAAATCGTGAAGAAATCGGTACTTGTTTTGCTCACCCTAATGGTGTCTACAGCGTTAACTTACGCGCAATCACGCAAGGAAGAATTACAGTCCAGTCTGGCTGGTAAGAAAGACTCCATTGCTCAACTTAAGAAAGAAGCAGAGGCCATACAGGCCGAACTGGATGCCCTTCCCGGCTGGAAGATAGGAGCCTTCGGCACAGTGGGGGTGGATCTGGCAAGCTTTACAAATTGGTACGCCCAGGGGATCCCAAACAACAACTCGGGTACCATTGGGTTAACCACCAATGCCTACGCCAACCTCAAGGAGGAAGCCTTTTTCTGGAGGAATGCGGCGACGGTTAACCTGAGCTGGGTGCAGCTGGACGACAAAGACAACGATACGGACCCCACGGGTTTCAGGGAAGCGACCGATGTGTTTAACCTGAATTCGCTATATGGACATAAGGTGACTCAGAAACTTGCGGTCTCGGCTATGGCGGAGTACCGCACGACTTTGCTGAGCAACGTCAATAATCCGGGCTACCTGGATGTGGGTATCGGAGGCACCTGGACACCGGCCAATGACCTGGTGATTGTAGTCAATCCGGCGAACTACAACTTCGTGTTCAGTCGGGGCGAATCCGTTTTCGATTCTTCTTTCGGAACCAAGATCTTAGTCGACTATACCCGTAAGATTAAAAACATCAATTTCAAAACAAACCTTTCTCTGTTCCAGAGTTATAAGGACAACGACCTGTCGAACTGGACATGGACCAATTCCTTTTCCTATACCCTTTGGAAGGGAATCGGCCTGGGCTTCGATTTCGGCCTCAGAAATAACCGTCAGGAAGCACTGAATTACGAGATCAACACCCTGGGGAATGCTGGGGCTACATTCGACTCCATCGACAACGACCTTCAGAGTTACTGGAACTTCGGCCTGAGCTACGCGTTCTAAAAATCACTATTCGGTAAGGATATCCGGATAAAGGAAATTATTGTAAGGGAAGCGCTGTACGTGCAGGGCTCGAACCTCTTCGTATAGTCTATTGCGGAAGTGATCGATATGGGTCTTCTCGGTGGCGGATATGAATAGCGCTTTCTCCCCCATTCTGCTGTACCAGGTATCCTGCCATTCTTCCAGACTGAAATGCTGTTGTGTCTTCTCCGTGGTCAGGTCTTCCGGATCGTGATCTTCCGGAGTATAGGCATCGACCTTATTAAAGACCAGCAGTGTGGGCTTCTCTATGCAGCCGATGTCTTCCAGGATTTCATTCACAGAGCGTATATGATCCTCAAACTGGGGGTGGGAAATGTCTACCACGTGGAGGAGCAGGTCGGCCTCCCTTACCTCATCCAGGGTGCTCTTGAAGCTCTCGACCAATTGGGTGGGGAGCTTGCGTATGAATCCTACGGTGTCGCTCATCAGGAAGGGTAGGTTGCCCAGGACCACCTTGCGTACCGTGGTATCCAGGGTGGCAAAAAGCTTGTTTTCGGCGAACACCTGGCTCTTGCTGATCAGGTTCATCAGGGTGGATTTGCCCACGTTGGTGTAGCCCACCAGGGCGACCCGAACCAGGGCTCCCCGGTTCCCGCGCTGCACCTCCATTTGCCGATCGATCTTTCCCAGCTTCTTTTTGAGCAGGGCAATGCGGTCCCGGACGATCCTTCGGTCCGTCTCAATTTCGGTCTCACCTGGTCCGCGCATCCCGATACCACCACGCTGACGCTCGAGGTGTGTCCACAGTCCGGTCAGTCTGGGTAGCAGGTATTCGTACTGAGCCAGTTCTACCTGAGTGCGTGCGTAACTGGTCTGCGCGCGTTGGGCGAAGATATCCAGGATCAGCCCGGTTCGGTCCAGGATCTTACATCGAAGTAATTTCTCTATGTGGTTTTGTTGGGCCGGGCTCAGTTCGTCATCGAAGATTACACTCCCGATCTCTTCTTCTTTGACGTACTCCATTACTTCCTCCATCTTTCCCGTACCGATGAATGTCTTGGGATGGGGCTGTTCCATGCGCTGCACGAATCGACGCAGTACGGTTCCCCCGGCGGTAATGGTCAGGAATTCGAGCTCGTCCAGAAATTCCTCTACCTTTTCGGGGGATTGTCTGGAATTGATTACGCCGATGAGCACGACTTTTTCGTACGAATGGGCTTTGGTTTCAAGCATATTTCCAATAATTTAACAAAGCTAAACAATAAACCCGACCTCCGAAGGCACGCCTTTGTCGGGGTTGGAATGGATATGGCTGCATGAAGTCCAGAGACCGGAGATTTACCATTGCATTCTACAACCTGGAGAACCTGTTCGACACCCTGGACAATCCCCACACACATGACGATGACTATACGCCGGGCTCATCCTTGCGCTGGAGCGATAAACGACTCGCCCGTAAGCTGAACAAACTGAGTACTTCCATATCGCGAATAGGCCTGGGATTTACCTCGGCTCCCCCGGTAATACTCGGGGTGAGTGAGGTGGAAAATCGCTTCTTACTGGAAGAACTCATTCAGCGTCCATTGCTGAAAAAGCACGGCTACCGCCTGGTCCATTTCGACTCTCCGGATAGCCGGGGTATGGACACCGCCCTGCTGTATATGGAGTCGGCCTTCGAGCCCCTGGCCCGCGAAGCCTTGCCCGTTCGATACAAGGACGAGCAGGGAGAAATCGAACACAGCCGCGATATTTTGTTTGTCGAGGGCCTGCTGTTCGGCAGTCGGATCGAATTGTACGTAAACCATTGGCCATCGAGAAGGGAAGGGGTGGAGGAGTCGAGCCCTCACAGACAAAGGGCCGCAGATATATTGCTGGAACATTATAACCGAAGGCTGGAATCCCTAGAGAATCCGGAAGGCCAGTTTACCGTGGTTATGGGTGACCTGAACGACCGTCCCAAGGACCCTGCTCCGAGGATGATCACGGGCTCCGGTTGGTTTCAGAATCCGTTTGACGCCATTGCATCCAAGGGCCTGGGTACTCTGAGCCACAGGGGGCACTGGTACCTGTTCGACCAGATTATGTTATCGAACGTTTTTTTCGAACCCAATCCGCATTTCGCATTCGTCAAGGCGCGAATCTTCAATCCCCGCTTTCTCGGCCAGTACAGAGGCCGCTTCAAGGGACATCCCTTTCGGACATATGCTGCGGGCCGGTACAAGGGGGGGTATAGCGATCACTTTCCCGTATTCGTGGTCCTTGATCGCCTGCACGGCTCCCTCAGGCCCGAGTTGAACTAACCCGAAAAGGAAGGCCGCTAGTTCAGGTGTCTTGCACGAAGAAGATGGCGTTACCGTTGAGGTCGTAGAAGCCAAATTCATGGGTGCCCCAGGGGGTGTTTTTTCTGAGTTGATCGGGGTTAATGGTCTTTCTGTTACAGAATTCCTCGAAGAAGGGGAGTATATCGGGAACGAAAAACCGGACAACCGATCCTCCCAGAAGGGGGTCGTCCGGGGTGTCGGCATGCCACTGCAAATGGAATTCCTGCCCACCCCTGCTCAGGCCGGCGTACATGGAATCCCCGAATGTCTTGAGGAACCCGGTTTTTTCCTCGTACCAGGAAACATCGCGATCAATGTCCTGAGAGGGCAAAACGGGAATAGTTGCAATGATCTCTTTCATAGGGTTACGAACTGGCCGAATCTTCTTCGGCCGAAGGTGCGTCACCGCCTTCTTCGTCTCACTCTTCTTTGATGATTCCCCGGGCACGGGCGCGATCCTCCCAGTTCTTTCTGGCCAGAACCTGCAGGTCTTCGTCCTGATCACTCTCATCCATGATTTCAAGACCCAGTAGGGTTTCGATGATGTCTTCCATGGTGACCAGTCCGCTTACACTACCGTATTCGTCTACTACCAGAGCGATGTGCTCCTTTCCGGAAATGAAGGTTTCGAAGAGCAGTGCGATGGGGGTGTCCCTCTCGGTAATGAGGAGTTCCCGGCTAATGCCCTCCAGGGGTTCGTCACCTCTGTCCTGCAACAGGCTTTCCAATACCTGGGTGCGGAGGACGTAGCCTATGAAGTGGTCGGGAGTGTCTGTATATATCGGGATGCGGGAAAACGGAATGGTGGGGAACAGGTCGTAGAATTCCTTGATGGTCAGCCCGCTTTCGGCTGTGGTCATGACCGTACGGGGCGTCATGATATCTTTGGCAAATATGGCATCGAAAGTCAGCAGATTCTTGATGACTCTGGACTCTGAGGCCTCAACGACGCCTTCCTCTTCGGCCATGTCGGTCATTACTGTAATTTCCTCCCGGCTCATTACCCCGGCATGAATCCCGTCCGAGCCGATCAGCCGGGTAAACAGGCGCAGCACCCAGAGCAGTCCGGTGTACTTCAAGAAGGCTACCATCAGCTGGAGCATGGTGGCCGTGGGAGGAGCCAGTTTCTTCCAGAATCGGGCTCCTATGGTTTTGGGAATGATCTCGGAGACCACCAGGATCAGGACGGTCATGACTGCAGAGACGTAGCCGACGAAACTGTCTTTGGAAACGCCTGAACCCTCGAAGATTTCCTGGGAAGCGGATTCGGGAAAGAGCTCGGCATAGGCGTGTCCCGCCTGAACCCCGACGAGGATGGCACCCACGGTATGGGCAACCGTGTTGAGCGTGAGGATGGCGATCAGCGGTTGGTCGATGTCGTATTTTAACGTTTCCAGTTTTCGCGCAAAGGCCCTGCCCTCCTGGAGTTTAGCACTAATATAGGTAGGGGTGATGCTGAGCAGGACAGCTTCTAATACGGAACACAGGAAAGACAGCAGTATGGATACGAGGGCATAGAAGATCAGTAACCCCATCGATGCGTAGTTTGTTGCAAGGTAAATATTCTAAAGAATCGCGGCACAATCCTTGGCGAAATAACTCGCGATGATGTCCGCTCCGGCCCTCTTAAAGGCCATGAGTTGTTCAAGCATAACGGCCTCCCGGTCCAGCCAGCCCTTCTCCGCGGCAGCGTGTACCATGGCGTATTCTCCCGAAACCTGATAAACCGCAATGGGCGAGTCGGTATGCGAACGCAGGTCCGAGACGATATCGAGGTAGGCAATACCGGGTTTTACCATGAGTATATCCGCCCCCTCTTCCAGGTCGCTAACTGCCTCTCGCATAGCCTCTCTGCGATTGGCGATATCCATCTGGTAGGACGCCTTGTCTTCAGGAATGTTTTCGCCGTTTACCGGTGCGGAATCCAGGGCCTGTCGAAAGGGGCCGTAAAAGGCACTGGCGTACTTGGCCGTATAACTCATGATGCCCGTACGGTGGAACCCCCCGCTTTCCAAAGCTTCCCGGATCCGTAGCACCCTGCCATCCATCATATCGCTCGGAGCGACCACGTCCGCACCTGCACGGGCGTGTGAGAGGGCCATCTGTGCCAGGATATCCGCGGTCTGGTCATTGACCACATAGCCCGACTGAACCAGTCCGTCGTGCCCGAAGGAGGAATAGGGGTCCAGGGCGACATCGGTGAATACCAGTATGTCAGGACAGGTTTCCTTGACGACCTGTATGGCTCGCTGCATCAGTCCATGTGTGTTCAACGCCTCACTGCCTTCGGGATTTTTGAGTTCATCCGGCACCTTGGCGAAAAGTAAAACGGCCTTGAGTCCCAGGTCGTGGATAGCTTTAATCTCCTTCCGCAGCTCGTCCAGCCCTATTCGGTATTGCCCGGGCATGGAGGCTATGGCTTCCCGGGTCCCGGCTCCTTCGGTCACAAAAAGGGGAACCAAAAAGTCGTCCGGACTGAGACGGCACTCCCGAACGAGTGACCGTATGGCCGCGGAACTCCGCATCCGGCGATGTCTTTGTAGAGGATACATATAGGCCTGTTATATTTTTATGGTTCCACTAAGGTACAGCACTGCATTTCCATTTAAAAGTACCCGATCTCCTTCCATTATGCCCGTCAGCTCGCCCAAGCGCTCAGAGAGTTGCCGTGCCCTCAGCCTGTCCTTGTTCAGTACATCAGACCAGTAGGGTACCAGGGCACAGTGAGCCGAACCCGTCACCGGATCCTCATTGATCCCCACAGCGGGACCGAAGAAACGCGAGACGAAGTCTACCTCATTGCCCGGTGCGGTGGTGATGATTCCGCGATAGTCCCATAGTCCCATACGCAAGAAATCCGGCTTCAGCGCACGGATGTCCTCCTCCCTACTGTATATGAGCAGCAAGTCAGTGCTGCTTCGCATGGCCGATTCTGGCCATATTCCCATGACGACTCCGGTATTTTCGGGTGGGGTCACCTCGCTAACCGGATCCGAGGGGAAGTCGAGCTGCAGGGAACCGTCATTCATTTTGCGTACGGTCAGGGTTCCCCTTTCCAGGGATCTGAATCTGAGCAACTCTAGGGTGTAACCCTCGCATTCCCAGAGTGCGAAGGCCGTGGCCAGGGTGGCATGTCCGCAGAGTTCGACCTCAACCTTGGGAGTAAACCAGCGTATGCCGAAATCTCTACCCTCGGGATAAACGAAGGCGGTTTCCGACAGGTTGTTCTCCGCTGCGATACGCTGCATCAAACCGGAATCAATCGGGCTTTCCAGCACACATACGGCTGCCGGGTTTCCTCGGAAGAGTTCAAGGGTAAACGCATCGACCTGATAGAGGGGAATGTTCATGAGAAAGGGAGAGTAACTAAGTTAATAACGATTGGTATATAATAGTGTTTTGAGGGTTAAGCCCAAACTCGCGGTTGGGTTAAGACGTCGAGTAAGTCAGCTTCGGGACTGTTGGGCTTGGGCTTAAAATCATAGGCCCATTGAACCCTGGGAGGCAGGCTCATCAGTATGCTTTCAATGCGGCCGTTAGTTCTGAGCCCAAACAGGGTACCCTTGTCGTGCACCAGGTTAAACTCGACGTATCGGCCTCTGCGGATCTCCTGCCACCTGCGTTCCTTGCGGGTGTAGGGTAGGTCTTTACGTCTTTCGGCTATGGGCACATAGGACTGTAGAAAGCTGTCACCGACCTCGGTCACGAAGTTGTACCAGTCCTGCGCAGATCGCTCTTCAATGGGACGCAGGTAATCGAAGAACAGGCCCCCAACTCCTCGCGCCTCATTCCTGTGGGCGTTCCAGAAGTATTCATCGCAGCGTTTCTTATAGGCGGTATAGAAATCGGGATCGTGACGGTCGCAGGCTTCTTTGCAAACCCTATGGAAATGCTGGGCATCTTCTTCGTAAAGGTAGTAGGGAGTCAGGTCCTGACCTCCTCCGAACCACTGGTCTTTGAGGGAGCCGTCCGGCCCGTACAGTTCGAAATACCGATAATTGGCATGCACGGTCGGGACTCTGGGGTTGCGTGGGTGGAGAACCAGGCTCAGGCCGCAGGCGAAAAAACGCGCGTCACTGACGCCAAAATAATTCTGCATGCTCTCGGGCAGATCCCCGTGCACTTTGGAGATATTCACTCCGCCTTTCTCGAAGACCCCCCCGTTCTCGATTACCCGGGTTCGTCCGCCCCCTCCGCCTTCTCGCTCCCAGTAGTCCTGACGGAATTTACCTCTTCCGTCGAGTACTTCCAGTCGCTTGGTTATTCGGTCCTGAAGGTCCTCGATGTACGAACTGAATTCTTCCTTCATGCTTCGGAGGTTTCTTTCAGGTAAACCATACAATCGGTACAGCTTTCCGGTATGAAAAACTTGGTCAGGCGCATAGCCTGACCCTTCATGCTGAGGAGCAGATCGATGTATTCCTGAACGTGCAGACCCGGGTTATGGCGAAAGATATCCCTACCTATGCGATTGTTGTGAAGGTCCATGATGCGTGCCGATACCGGGTTGGGGAAGGTGTCCTCGTGCCAATCGGTGACGCGCTCGGCCCACTGCAGCAACACATCTATATCCGAGGTCCAGCGGGAGCACCTGCGAGCGATAAGGATATTCCAGAGTGCGTGTCGAAAGGCATTAGCCGGGCCGTTTTCCATATGCTTGCGTCCGAAGTACTGATCGCAGATAGCGATGCATTCCCGGGTAGCTTTTAGGGTGGGCAAAGCGAACAGAGGGCGGGATAAAACCAGGCCGACCAGTTTAATCAGGTTTTTGGGGCTAACCTTTTTCAGGGAGGAAATCACGCTCATTCCTTAAAGTTCTTGACGGTTTCAAAAAAGGCCTCGGCATGCTCCAGGGGGACATTAGGCAGTATGCCATGTCCCAAATTAGCAATATACCTCTGAGTACCAAAACCCCGTATCATGGCCTCGGTCTGTTCTCGGATTTCATCCATGCTGCTCAGCAGTATGGACGGGTCCAGATTGCCCTGCAGGGTGATGCTGTCTCCCGTCAGTTTGCGGGCCCAGGCAGGGGAACAGGTCCAGTCCACGCCCAGGGCCTGTGCTCCAATGCCAGACATGTCTTCCAGGGCGTACCAGCACCCCTTGGCGAAGACAATCACGGGAATTTCATCCTTGAGCCCGTCTACCAGCTGTTTGATAAAGGGCAGGGAATACTGATTGTAATGGGCCGGATCGAGCAGACCGCCCCAGGAATCAAATATCTGAATGGCATGAACGCCCGAACGCACTTTGCGTTTCAGGTATGCCAGGGTGGTCTCTGTGATCTTCTGCAGCAGATCCAGTGCGGCGCCGCTTTCGCTAAAGGCGAAGGCCTTGGCGATGTCAAAATTCTTGCTGCCCTGCCCCTGTACCACATAGCAGAATATGGTCCAGGGAGATCCTGCAAACCCGATCAGGGGAACCCGGTTGTCGAGCCCTTTCAGCGTAAGTTCAATGGCCTGGTATACGTAGGAGAGTTCTTCCTCCACATCAGGGATTTCGATTCGGGCGACATCGGCACGGCTTCGGATGGGTTGGGGCACAAAGGGTCCGGTGCCGGGAACCATCTGAACATCAATCCCCATGGCCTGTGGCACCACCAGGATGTCGCTGAAGATTATGGCTGCGTCCGGAGCGTAGCGTTCAATCGGCTGCAGGGTGATTTCTGCTGCGAGTTCCGGAGTCTGACAACGGGTGAAGAAATCGTATTTCTCCTTGAGCTCCATGAATTCAGGAAGGTAGCGACCTGCCTGACGCATCATCCATACCGGTGGGCGTTCCACATACTCGCCTCTCAGGGCTCTGAGGTATAAATCGTTCTTAATCATCGGTATGTTCACTATTCTTAAGCCGGTCTACTACAAGGTCCAGCATCAGGTCAATATTGGGTTCCGGGGCGGTAACGATGCGCTGGCTAAATCGCCGGGCTTCTTCTGCCGTGGTATTACCCAGACAAAATAGCGTGGCTTCACCCAGTTCGTTCGCTCGTGTAAAGCTACGAACGCCGGAAGGACTAAAGAAAAGCAGGACGTGGAACTTGGTGTTGAATTCCCTCTCGTTGAACGCGGTAGTATAAGCCGGGAGCTCTTTAAGGGCGAGTCCGCAATTCTTAAGTCCTTTTGGAATCTCGTCCCTGCGCAGGTTACCACTCAGAAAAACCAGGGGTGCTTCCGGTTGTTCCCGGCAGATCATTTGGGCCAGCTTTGTCGCGTTGGGGCACACTCCTATAGCGATCAATCCAAGGCTTTCCAATTTGCCGGCCGTGGTCTCGCCCACACAATAGGCTCTGTCGGGTAACTTCCGACGGTCTTGACGAAAATAGCGGCCGTATGCCTCTACTGCCCGCCCGCTGCTGAAAATCAGGATGGCTTCTTTGGGTACCTGAGCCAGTGTTTGCGGATGCAGCACTTCCTCAAAACTCAGGGCATCGTACTGAGTGAGTTCGATGCCGGCCTTGCGGAGTCGTTCTATTCGGTGGTCCTCCAGGACCCGGGTGGATAGTACCGATACGGGCATGTCAGAGTAATTGCATGATGCGGTCTCCCCCCTGTTCAAGCAGGGAACGCGCCCACTCCTGAGCCATTTCCGTATGCACCTCTTCCATATGAACCCTACGGTAAATCTCTACAGACTGGCTGCCGTCGGTGGCATAAAGCCCACCCCGGAATTCCAGCTCTCCATCCCGAATCTGGGCGAGGGCGCCAATGGGAGCGGTACAACCGCCTTCCAGTTCTCTGAGAAAGGACCGCTCGAGCTCAACGCAGTTTTGGGTTTCCGCATGATTGATTTCATTAAATACCGTTTGATATTTATCCCAGTCCTCTTCCCTGCCCACCACGAGTATGGCGCCCTGGGCGGGAGCGGGCATCATCCAATCCAAAGGGAGGTAGAATTCTGGCTGGATGCCCATGCGCTCCAGTCCGGCCTTGGCGAACAGGGCCGCATGCCAGGGCTGCGTCTCCAGTTTGGACAACCGGGTCTGTAGGTTGCCCCTCAGGTCGACTACCTGATGCCCGGGATACCGTTTCAGCCACTGGGCCCTCCTTCTCAGGCTGCCTGTAGCCACTACGGCATCTTCGGGCAGAGGGGCGTCTGACTTGAGAACGGCCAGATCCTGGCTATCTTCCCGTTCCAGGATCGCAAAGGAGGTGAGCCCCAGGGGCAGTTGAGTAGGGACATCCTTCATGGAATGTACCGCGATGTCGACCTCCCCGTTGAGCAGGGCTATGTCCAGGGAACGGGTAAAGATTCCGGTGATGCCCATTTCATAGAGGGGCGTTTCCAGGTTGAGGTCTCCCTGGGACCGTATGGGAACCAGTTCGCAAGGGGTGTGCAGCGCTCTCAGGCGCCCGGCTACTTGCTCGGCCTGCCAAAGAGCCAGGGGACTTTCCCGTGTTCCTATGCGAATGCAATCAGGGTTCAATCGAGTTGAATCTGGAAAATTCGTTGTATCCAAAGTGCGCTCTCCTCACTGTTGATGTCCTCAGACTTCAGGTGATTCACGAATTGCTTGGTGATTTTCTGAACCAGACGCTCCGAAAGCACTTCGGCCTGCTGGCGATTAAAACCATCTGTTTTGCGGGCCTGGAAGTCAATTTCTTCCTCCCGGAGTTCATTCAGCCGGTTCTTCAGTGCCGAAATAAGAGGGGCGTATTTTCGGTTTTCCACCCATTTCAGGAAGTCCGAACTGATCTCATCGATAATGGCCTCTGCCTTGGGGATGAACTTTTGCCGTTCCTGCAGGGTGTCGTCGGTACTCCTCGCCAGCTGATCGAGTTGTACCAGACTTACATAGGGATTTTCGGTTATGCTGTCATCGACATTGTTGGGAACGGAAAGGTCAAGGACCAGCAAGGGCTTCTTGATGTGCATCAGCCCGGGGCCTACGGTATGATTCTGGGCACCTGTCGCGACCACCAGGACGTCTGCTTCCCGTATGGCCGAGGGAAGATTTCCGTAGTCCTCCACCAGGACGTTGAATCGCATCCCCAGTTTTTCTGCACGTTCCCGGGTACGGTTTATCAGTGTGATCTCGGACCCTGGGCTCTGCTTGACCAGGTTTTCGCAGGTGTTTTTACCGATTTTGCCCGTGCCGAAAAGCACGATCTTCAGTGGTGATTTGTTGTGGGTCGAATCGAGTATGTACTTGACTGCGGCAAAAGACACGGAGGCGGCCCCAGAGGAGAGGCCCGTCTCATTCTTGATGCGTTTACTGGCTTGGATCACTGAGTTGCAAAGCCGCTCCATCATAGGGTTAACCAGGCCGTTCTGTTTGGACTGTCGAAAGCCCTGTTTCAATTGGCTGATGATTTCAAAGTCCCCGAGAATCTGGCTGTCCAGTCCCGTTCCCACCCGAAACAGATGATCGACGGCTTCCCGATTTTTAAGGAAATAGGCATGTGACTGAAACTCTTCAATGGCACCTTTGGTAAAGGTGCAGAGCAGCTGGGCGAGTTCGAAGGGATTGTCTGCGTGTGCGTACAATTCGGTACGGTTACAGGTCACCAGCAGGAGTACATTCTCCAGCCCGAGACCTGCAGCCCGGGACAGTAACTCGGATTGCTGGGCCTGCGATAGGCTGTAATCACCCCTGACGGCCATGTCGGCTTTACGGTAACTTATACCAATTCCAAAAAAGGTACGGTCGATAATCAAAGTAACACTCGGTTTGGTTAGGCCGACGGAGCAAAAATACTATGAGATTTTATAGAATGATAACGCTAAAGGTTCCCGGGTAAGTGTGGCAGGTGTCGTGCCAGCTTCTTCTGTTTAAAAGGGGCGAAATGCGCTGATAATAGTTATATTTGTAGGGTCTCAGGGTTTATTTAGATTTGTTTTAAATTATCTTTTTTCGATTAAACACACGGATAAAATGAAAGAAAGTAACGGTACCGGTTCAAAATTTTCTGAGGCCATAATCGAAACATATCGCTTGCTGTTTCATTCCAATAGCGGGGAGAGGGTCCAGGAGGTCAGTTATCCCATCGATAGGAGGCACATTCAATTCCACTTCGTCCTTAAGGGAAGTATAACGCTGAATTTTCAGAACAATTACCGCATACCATTGCAGGAAGAACAGCATATAGTCCTCTTCAATACCACCAAGGATCTGCCGCTTACCGCCGATGTTTCGCCCGATTCCTGGATGCTTACCCTGTTAATGACCCTGGGAGACTTCCATGCCCTGTTTTCGGCCCAGGCCGCTCACATACCAGCTCTGAGTGAACATACCGGAGAAAAGAAGTACTATGCCCAAGGCGAAACCTCTCCGGCCATGGCGGTTGTACTGAGCCAGATTTGGGGTACCCGTTTGCATTCCTCCGTGCAGGAGATGTACTATCGGGCCAAATGCCTGGAATTGCTCTCCTTGTATTTCGATCGCCCGGAAGACGCCGACGTGGAGCGATGTCCTTTCCTTGCTGATGAGGTGGCTGTGCGAAAAATCCGGTCTGCCAAGGAGGTTCTAATCGCGCGTATGCTGGAGCCTCCGACGCTGAACGAACTGGCCAGAGAGGTGGATCTTCCCCTGAAGAAACTCAAGGAAGGCTTCCGTGAAATCTACGGAGATTCCCCTTTTGGCTTCCTTTTGAATTACAAGATGGACTACGCCAGTAAGCTCTTGCTGAGGGAGGATATCAGCGTGCACGATCTCGCCCTTAGGTTGGGTTACAGTACGCCCAGCCACTTTATCACCTCCTTTAAGAAGAAATTTGGAACCACTCCCAGGAAATACCTGCAGAGTCGCTCGCCTATAGCCGACTAATTACCATAGATTTTAACAGTTAGACCTGGGTCACCCCCGCTGGTTACACATATCTTTATAGTTCATACTTGTAACCTCCTATGAAGAATTGTATAACCGGCCTGACCCTTGTCTTTACGCTACTGTTTTCCTGTACTGAAGCGGAAGAGGCCAATGCCCAGCAAGGTGAGGGTACTACTACTTCGGATCGCATTTTGGTTTTCAGCCGCACGGAGGGATTCCGGCACAGTTCCATAGCCGATGGAATCTCCATGTTCCGGGATTTTGGCAATGCCGAGGGCTGGGAAGTGATTTTTACTGAAGATGGTTCGGATTTCAGCCCACAGAATCTGGCCGATTTCGACCTGATCGTATTTCTGAACACCACGGGTGATGTATTGAACCAGGATCAGCAATCCGCGATGGAGGCATTCATCCGCAGCGGGGGTAGCTTTCTCGGGATTCATTCGGCTACCGATACCGAATACAACTGGGCCTGGTATGGGGAACTGGCAGGAGCCTACTTCAACGGACATCCGGCCATACAGGACGCGACGCTTGAGGTGCTGGATACCGGACATCCCTCAGCGAATGGACTCGAAGGGGTTTGGGAACGCAGGGACGAGTGGTACAATTTCAGGGATCTCCAGGCGGGCGTTATTCCCCTGATTCTTTTAGACGAAGGCAGTTATAGCGGAGGTAATATGGGAGACTTCCATCCCATTTCCTGGTACCGGGAGTTCGATGGGGGACGCACTTTTTACACGGGCATGGGTCATACCCGGGCCTCGTATTCCGAACTGGGCTTCCGGAGCCATATACTGGGCGGTATTCGCTGGTGCCTGGGCGAGGACTAGGCCGATATCAGTGGGGCCGGGCCAGGAGAATGCCGGTGCAGTTTCGGAGACTGCGCGCATAGTCTTCCAGAAGGCGTTCGGATATGCTCACACTGCCCGAAGTAGATGCGTGCAGCAAACGGGTCTCTCCACCCTCATTCACTACCAGGCCCGTATGGGTCACATCCAATCCATCTATGGAGGTAACAAAGGCTACGATATCCCCATTTCTGAATGATGATGATTGTGAAGCGATATCTTCCAGGGGTATGCGATACAGCATCTGCTGTTCCAGCAGGGATTCGCGCTGCTGGATGCTCTGAAAGACGGAGTCTGCGGATAACCTGGGGTAGAGACTGCGGTGGGTACCCATGAAATTAAGCTTTCGTGCCTCCGGTCTGGTTTTGGTCCCCGCAACAGGATACTGGACCTTGCCTGCCGCTTCTGCACGTGTTAGCCATTCGGAAAAGTAATGCAGCCTGCTCTCGTATCCATTGCAGTTGCCTTCCCGGTACCTCAGGCTTTCGACTTCCCTGGACCAGTCCTGGTAAGTACGGTCCTTATTCCTGAGCGTCTTGCCCAGCGCCAGTACCTGTTCCACCAAAGTGGTACAATCGAAGGAATTCAGGTTGAGTACCAACACCTCCGCATTTCCCCGATCCAGTGTGCGAGCTTCATAGGGCCGACCCAGGAAAAGCCGGGCGACACCGATCAGGGTGTCTCCGAAGTGTCGATCGTTCCTATCACCCTCGGAGAACTGAAGAACAGCAGCATGGAATGCCCCGTAAACTGTGCTGTCACCCTGGGCTAGGGTGAGGGTCCGAGGCCCCGCCTCCACTTGGGTCGTCCGGAACGAAGGACAGCCGGTAAGCAGGGGTATCAGGCCAAAGAAGCAGAAGAGGTAAATCAGGAATTTCATCCCGTTAATTTAGGCTTTATCTCCTATTGAAAACGCATAACGGCGCTTGTGTTGTATTTTTGCAAAAAATTCTGCTATGTCTAAAAAAGGTGTACTGCTGGTGAATCTGGGCTCCCCTGACAGTCCGACTCCCAGGGATGTCCGTCCCTATCTGGACGAATTCCTCATGGATGAGCGGGTGATCGATGCACCTCTGTTGTTGCGCAAGCTGGTGGTGCGCGGAATCATACTGCAAACACGGCCCCGAAAATCCGCAAAGGCCTATCAGAAGATCTGGTGGGACGAGGGTTCCCCCTTGATTGTGATTTCGGAGCGCTTCACGGAAAAGTTCCGCAGGCAGGTATCCATACCGACCGCCCTGGGCATGCGGTATGGCAGCATGAGCATACGGAAGGCCCTGGGAGAACTTCACGAGCAGGGAGTGACCGAAGTGTTGCTCATACCCCTTTACCCGCACTACGCCATGTCTTCTTACGAAACGGTAGTGGTCAAGGTGCTGGAAGAACAACGCAAAGGTTTTCCGCACATGAGGGTCGATACCCTGCCCCCCTTCTATAAACAAGAGGACTACATTAAAATACTGGCGGGGAGCATACGCGAACATACCCAGGATTTCGATTACGACTTTCTACTGTTCTCCTACCACGGAATCCCGGAGCGGCACATACGAAAGTCAGACCCCACTAAGTACCATTGCAGTATCGACGAGCACTGCTGCGTTACGCCTTCGGTGGCACACCACAGTTGCTACCGGCACCAGTGCTATTACACCACAGCTCTGGTCAAGAAGGAGCTGGGTCTCGACGCCTCAAAGCTGGGAACCTCGTTTCAGTCCCGATTAGCCGGTGATCCCTGGCTGAAGCCGTATACGGATTACGAATTTGAACGATTGGCCGAGGAGGGGATCGAAAAGCTGGCCGTAATAACCCCGGCTTTTGTGAGCGATTGCCTGGAAACCCTGGAAGAGATTGCCATGGAAGGCGAAGAGGAATTCAAGGAAGCGGGCGGAAAGGAATTCAGGCATATACCCTGTCTGAATGACCATGACAGCTGGGTCGGTCTGGCGGCCAACTGGGCCCGTCAGTGGGAGGATACGGGTCAGCTACCCTTTCAGGGCTAAGTAAATAATTCGGATATTGATTATAAAACACCCTGCCCGTTTGAAAACAGGAGTCTAAAAGAGGGCACAGATCCTAAAAGGGTCTGCCACTAGTTGGAGTTGAAAAGGGAACCCCAGACGCTGGAGAACGACTTTCCCAGGTTCTTTTTGGTTTTTTGGGGCTGCTTCAGGTCCTGCTTCATGCCTTCGAATATTCCTTCGGCAAACTCCTTTCCCTTTCCTTCTATGCTAGGCCCCTTTTTCTGGTCCTGCTTCTTGAGGCAACTACCCTTTTCTGCCGCGTATTTCGGCATATAGGTTTCCAACACCTCTTTGGTCGAAGTAAACACTTTCTTTTCTTCCATAACCTCAGTTCATTATCTCAGGGATTAAAGCTCCCTGTCCTCATAATAGTTTTTTCTGCGTATCCACACAAGTCCGTCTCCTTTGGAGATCACAGCCACGTCCACGGGACCTCCCACGGTTTCGTCTTCGTTCGAGAATTTCTTCCTCAGGCAGGTCAGATGAACCAGAGAATCCGCCATCTCGGCCAGCTCTCCCTTAGCTAATATAGAAACTATGGTTAGTATGGGTTTGATATTAATTTCGTACTGGAACTGGCGAATCTGATTGAAGCTGTTGGTGAAGTTCTCTACACCGATCTCCCTGATTTTCTCTTCGTATTGCATTCGCTCCTCCGGATCCATTTCTTCGACCAGTTCATCCAGGATAAAGCCCGGATATTTGCGGAAAATCTCCTCAATGAAGTCTTCGTAGAAATTTTCCATCATCGGGGAAATTCCGTCGATAAAAGTCCTCATCACTTCCCCTTGAGCAAAGGGTATGATCATGGCTGAATTTTCGTGATTGATGGCCCTGACAGGTTCTTCTATGTACTTAAGTTCATCCAAGGCCGTTCCCTGTACCTTATAGGAGACCAGGCTGGGGAAGATATCCGATTCCCCGAAACCGGTAATTACGATGCCCGAGTACGGTAGCACTTCGCTGGATTTCGGAAAATGGCTGAACAGGGCCGCCGACAGGCGCTCAAGGCTGAGCTGTGCCTGGTCGTTAATCGGCAGGTCTTCGAACACTTCACGGACGATTTCATCGATCAGCCGGCTGTATTCACCCCGGAATTTGCGGGTAAAAACTTCGACCTCCCTGATGGCGGTTGTTCCTGATTTCCAACGCTCTAGTTCCTTTTCAATCATGTCGGCCACCAAATCTTTCAGTTGGTTGCTGTCCAACTCTTCTTCATAGTTAAAGTGGTAGTCGATAGACTGGTGGATGTATGATCTCAGGGCGTCCATGTAGGCAAACAGATTATCCTCCACATACTGTTCCTGAATCTCCCTGGGGGCGAATGTCTTTTCTCTCCTCAGAAATTCCACGAAGCTATGGCCGTATTCCTGAAGGCTGCCGAATGCGGTATTGCCCAGTTTATCCCGGTAAATACCAATGATGGTTTCCCAGGGGATGCCCATGAAGGCCGCGCTGCCGTATATCATGATGCCCACGGGCTCCGTGTTCGAAATTGCGAAAATCTTATGGGCAGTGGAGTATATGGGCCTGCCGTATTCGTCTATGGCGGTAGAGGCGCTGTCTGACGCGATGGCGACGGCCTGGCGGTTCATTATGGCAACCTCGGTGGTCATTTGTTCAGATTAGTTGCCCAATATAACCAACATTTCCAATTGGCCGAAAAAGAAAGAGATTACCCATATGTTAAATTCTGCCAAAGGATATGCTTGGGAATTAGTACTTTCGGCTGAATAAAATTTCCATTGTGATGAAGCTGAGCTACCTCAAGGCGGTATGGTTGGTACTTGCCCTCACCCTGATTGCGGAAAACCACGGCCTACAGGCTCAACGTTCCCGAAAAGCGCGAAATGCTGTGTCTGCAGTGGACACCTCCCTGTTCGGCCAGCTGAAATACCGGTCCATCGGACCTTTCCGGGGTGGACGGTCGGCTGCCGTGGCAGGCGTGGAGGGCGAACCTAATGTATTCTACTTCGGAGCCACAGGAGGTGGAGTATGGCGCAGCCGCAACGGAGGCCGCGAATGGGAGAATATCTCAGATGGTTATTTCGGGGGAAGCATAGGTGCCATAGCCATTGCGCCCAGCGATCACAACGTGATTTACGTAGGTGGGGGGGAGAAAACCGTCAGAGGAAACGTCTCTTCCGGTTACGGTATCTGGAAATCCGTCGATGCGGGTAAAACCTGGACAAGCGCCGGTCTTCCCAAGAGCCGTCATGTCTCGAGGTTGCGTGTACACCCCGACAATCCGGACGTTGTCTATGCGGCCGTAATGGGCAATATTTATAAGCCCACTTCCCACAGGGGGGTATACAAGTCAATCGATGGGGGAGATACCTGGAGAAAGGTCCTATTTTCCAATGAAATGGCGGGTGCTGTCGATTTGTCCTTCGATCCACTTAATCCCCGTATTCTTTACGCTTCCACCTGGAGGGTACAGCGAACCCCATACAGCCTGAGTAGCGGTGGTGAAGGTTCTGCCCTATGGAAAAGCACAGATTCGGGCGAAACCTGGGAACCTATATCGGATAACAAAGGCTTTCCCACCGATACGCTGGGAATCATTGGGATAGCGGTGTCCCCGGCAAAAGCAGATCGTCTGTGGGCGATGGTAGAGAACAAGGAGAAAGGCGGACTTTATCGCAGCGAGGACGGGGGTAAGAGTTGGAAGCTGGTCAATTCGGAACGCAAACTGAGACAACGGGCCTGGTACTATACCCGGGTTTATGCCGATACTCAGGATCCCGATGTGGTCTATGTGCTGAACGTACGCTACCACAAGTCAACGGATGGAGGGTCCACATTCAGCACGTACAACGCCCCTCACGGGGACCACCACGACCTCTGGATAGCGCCTGAAGATCCTAACCGAATGATCATTGGGGATGATGGGGGCGCCCAGGTTACCTATGACGGAGGAGAAACCTGGTCGACCTATCACAATCAGCCTACCTCACAATTCTACAGGGTAACCGTGGACAATGCCTTTCCCTACCGAATTTATGCTGCCCAGCAGGACAATTCGACCATACGCATACGGCACCGATCGGATGGATACTACATCGATGAGGAGGACTGGGAACCCACTGCAGGTCACGAGTCTGCCCACATAGCCGTCGACCCCACCGACAACGAAATCGTTTATGCAGGGGGATATGGAGGCTATCTCACCCGGATGAATCACCGGAACAAGACCGAGCGCGCCATCAATGTATGGCCGGATAATCCCATGGGATATGGGGCCGAGGGAATGAAATACCGGTTCCAGTGGAACTTCCCTGTGTTCTTCAGCAAGCATCAGCCAGGAACGCTATACGCCCTGTCCAATCACGTTCATAGAAGTACCAATGAGGGACAGAGCTGGGAAATTCTCAGCGGCGATCTGACGCGAAATGACCCTGATAAACTGGTATCCAGTGGAGGGCCCATAACGCAGGACAACACCGGGGTCGAGTATTACTGTACCCTGTTTGCGGCCAGCGAGAGTCCGATTCAGGCCGGCGTCATGTGGGTCGGCAGCGATGATGGTCGTGTTCACCTGACTCAGGATAATGGAGAGACCTGGACGGAGGTTACCCCCAAGGATTTTCCGGACTGGAGTATGGTCAACAGTCTTGAGGCCTCTACTTATGAGCCCGGCACCTGCTATATGGCGGCAACCCGCTATAAACTGGGAGACTTTACGCCGTATTTGTATAAAACTACCGACTATGGCCGTAACTGGGAACGAATCGACCAGGGGATCGACCCTGAGCACTTCACCCGGGTGGTCAGGGAAGACCCGGTGGTCCCAGGCCTTCTCTATGTCGGAACCGAAACGGGCATGTATGTTTCCTTTGACGATGGTCTCCGCTGGCAACCCTTTCAGTTGAACCTGCCCATAGTACCCATTACGGATGTGATTATCAAGGAGAATAATCTGATTGTAGCGACTCAGGGACGCAGCCTGTGGATACTCGACGATCTCGGGTTAATTCAGGAAGTTGCCCGGGACCGAAGTGTCGGTGAGCCGCGCCTCTTTATTCCGGCGGATGCCTACCGGACCAAGGGTGGCCAGGCTCCGAGGAACTCCCTGCTGGCCGGGGAAAACAAGGAATCCGGCGTGACCACCTATTTCTATCTTCCTCAGGTCACCGATAAGGATAGCATTGCCCTGACGTATTTCAGCAAGCAGGGAGATACCCTGGCTCGTTTCAGCCGGGCTTCTAGTGATAAGGACCGAAAGCTGGAACCTCATAGCGGGCTCAATAAACATAACTGGGATACTCGTGGGAAGGGTGCGTTGCGACTGGAAGGAATGATCCTCTGGTGGGCAAGTCTGGATGCCCCGAAGGCTGTACCCGGCGAATACGAGGTAGAGCTGAAGGTCAACGGCAGTACAATCCGTAAATCCCTGAAAATACTGCCGGATCCCAGGGCCGAGGTGAGTGTGAGCCAGATGCAGGAGCAGTTTGATTTCATTACGGATATCAATGCGACTGTAGACAAGGCGCACCGTACTATTCGACAGATCAGGACTATTCGTGAGAAGCTGCAGGCGTTCAAAGAGAACTACGGCGATCAAAAGAATCAGGACTCCTTGTTGGTCAGGGCAAAAGAGATTGGTCAGCGCCTCGAATCCATTGAAAAGGCTCTATACCAGACGCAAAATCGAAGTTCACAGGACCCGTTGAACTTCCCGATCAAACTCACCAATAAACTGGCCCATATCAACAGCCTGGTTTCCATCGATGATTTCCCTCCGACAGAACAGGACAAGGCCGTTCGAGCCGAGCTAACGGCCGCCATCGAAAAGGAGCTTGCAGCATTCAGGGAGGTGATCAACTCGGATATTCAGGCCTTTAATGAGGCATTTACCGAGGCGCGCCTGCCCTTTCTCACGGTCAAGGAAGACTAGAAATGGCGTATCAGTACATCAAGGCACTGCATATCATTTTTGTGGTTACCTGGTTCGCGGGCCTGTTTTACATCCCCCGTCTCTTCATCAATCAAATAGAGGCGGATGGCAGGGAAGAGCCCGGTCGTTCCATACTCACTGAGCACCTTAAACTCATGACACGGAGGCTCTGGCTGATCATAACATGGCCTTCGGCCATACTCTGCACGCTGACGGCTTTGGGCCTGCTGGTGCTTATGCCCCCTCTGTTGCAGCAGACCTGGATGCTCATCAAACTGGGCTTTGTGCTGCTGCTGTTTGTCTATCACGGGAGATGTCACTTCATGTACCTTCAGCTGCAACGGGACGAGATTCGCTATACCTCACACTATATGCGCATCTGGAATGAGGTGCCTACCCTGGTGCTGTTCGCAGCCGTATTCCTGGTCGTTCTCAAGAGTTCGCTTTACTGGGTGTATGGGGTACTGGGTCTTTTCGCCCTGGCCGTGCTCATCATGCTGGGCGTTCGCTGGTATAAGCGGGTCCGTATGCGGAGGGACGATATCTGAGAGGCCTCCGCTCGTGCCGCTTAATTTCCTACTTTTGAGGAAAGCCTCATCGCCGTGTTCTCGCTGAAATCCCTTCGGTCCCGGATATTTCTTGGAATGATCTCCCTGGTGATCCTTTCTTCCATTCTCATCGCCGTGATCACCGTTAATCAGTATAATGAGCAATCCCGGGACTACCACAGAGATCGTCTGAAACGCAAGGAATCTCAGGTGCTGCAGCGCGTCCGGTACGTACTGGAGGAAACGACTTATCCGGCCACATCGGAATACCTGGACCTCATATTTGCCGAGGAAGTTTATCGAATAGCCGCCGTACTGAATGTCGACTTCAACATCTACGACAATCAGGGCGAGCTGATTCTGAGCTCCAGGCGTTCGATCAACAACGACTCCATATCGGACTGCCTCGACGTTTCCATACTCGAGGGCCTGATGAACAATCCCGGTCACCGGCATGTGTTCTCCAACACCACGGACGAAGGGTCATATCTTTCATCGTACATCTACCTGAATGACCTGCGCTTTAAACCGATTGGTATTATTAATATTCCTTATTACCAGGACAATTCCTTCAGCAATATGGAGCTCAGGGAGTTCCTCTGGCGTCTGGGCGGGGTATACATTATTTTACTAGGGGCCGCCATAGCCCTGGCCTACCTGCTTACCCGCTACATCACCCATACCCTGAAAACGATCAGTTCGCGTATTGCTCGCACTCAGCTCGACAGGCGGAATGAGAAAATATCCATACGCGGTGCCAGTACCGAGGTAGGTACGCTGGTCAGCTCCTACAATGCCATGATCGATCAGCTCGAGGAAAGTGCGGCCAAGCTCGCTAGAAGCGAAAGGGAGTACGCCTGGCGAGAAATGGCAAAGCAGATAGCCCATGAGATCAAGAATCCCCTTACACCTATGAGGCTCAACGTGCAGAGTATGCAGCGCAGCATGCAGCAGGACCCCGAAGGCGCCACTAAGCGGTTCTCTGAATTCTCCGAGTCCCTGATTCAGCAGATCGATACCCTGAGCGATATCGCCCAGGCCTTCTCCAATTTTGCCAGAATGCCTTCGATGAAATTCGAACAGGTGGATGCCGTTTCCGTGATTCGCAGGACGCTGGAAGTATTTACGGGTCCACGAATCGAATTCGAAAGTAGCCATCCTTCCATTGAGCTGAAATGGGACCGAACCCAGCTGATCCGGACGGTCAATAATCTGTTAAAAAATGCCATACAGGCCGTGCCGGAAGGACGGGACCCCAATATAGGCGTAAGCGTCAGCGACATGGGAGACCGTGTGCTGATCCGGGTGACCGATAACGGAATAGGGATTAGCGAATCCCATATCGATAAGATATTCGAGCCCAAGTTCACCACTAAATCCAGTGGTATGGGATTGGGACTCGCCATGGTAAAGAGCATGATCGAACACCAGGGTGGTGAGCTCCAGGTGCAGTCCACACCGGGTGAAGGCAGTGTCTTCAGTGTATACTTGCGGAAGAAACCCAACAGCAAATAATATGTTAGTGATTCAGGAAAAAATAGGTGTGGTGGCCACCATAACCATCAACCGTCCGGATAAATTGAACGCCCTGAACCGGGAGACCATACAGGGCCTGCACTATGTACTGTCAGAACTTGAGGCGGATCCGGGCATCCGGGCAATCGTACTTACAGGCTCCGGAGAGAAGGCCTTTGTGGCAGGCGCGGACATATCTGAATTCGCTTCCTTTGGTATAGAGGAAGGTACCCGATTGGCCGCCCATGGCCAGGAAATTCTGTTTACGTTTATCGAGTATATGGGGACGCCCGTCATCGCAGCCGTAAATGGATACGCTCTGGGGGGAGGTCTCGAGCTGGCCATGTCGTGTCACATGCGAATAGGCAGTGAAAATGCGCGTATGGGGTTACCCGAGGTAAGCCTGGGCCTGATTCCGGGATACGGTGGAACCCAACGATTGCCTCGCCTGGTTGGTGCGGGTCGCGCCCTGGAAATGATCTGTTCTGCCCGTCATATCGACGCAGAAACCGCAGTGAATTACGGACTGCTCAATAGGGCTGTGCCTGCCGACTCCCTGATGGAGACCTGCCTGAAACTCGCCTCAACCATCGGCAAACAATCCCCTTCGGCCATTCGCAGCGCTATACGTGCCGTTAATGCCGGTCTTAAGAATCCTGTTGAGGGCTTTAATCGGGAAATAGAAGAGTTTGGCTCCTGTTTTGGTACGGCCGACTTTTCCGAGGGTACCCGTGCTTTTCTCGAAAAAAGGCCTCCCGAATTCAGTGGGGAGTAGCCGGGAATACTGCGATTTTAGCCGAGCTTAACTCGTTGGAGAAATGTCTTCATGGGACTCCGTTAAAAACGCCTTCACGCATAGGATTTATTCCTAAATTTGGAATAAATCCTAGACATGAATCCTCCATTCAAAGGAAGAGGTATCTCTGAAAATCCTGCAGGCCGCTTCGAGAGCAGGAAATCGGAAGACGATCGCGAATACCTGGAATATCAGTACGGTAATGGGAAGGATAGCCCAAAAGTCCGAACACGCCTACTCGCGGTTTTCCCCAGAAAGGTGATCAATCGGGTGGACAGCCCGGACCTGTCCATGGCGTATTCCCTGAATCCTTACCAGGGATGTGAACACGGGTGCACCTACTGCTATGCCCGGAATACCCATGCATACTGGGGCTATTCCCCGGGTCTGGACTTTGAGCAGACCGTAATGTACAAACCTGCAGTGGCTCAGTTGTTGCACAGGGAGCTTGCAGCGGCGAAGTGGAGTCCCGATACTGTGGTCCTGTCCGGAAACACGGATTGCTATCAGCCGGCGGAACGGAAGTTGAAACTTACACGTCGATGCCTGGAGGTATTTCTGGCCCACAGGAATCCGGTCGGAATCATCACAAAGAACGCTCTGGTTCTAAGGGACCGGGATGTGCTGGCCCGGTTAGCCTCTCTCAACCTCATCAGGGTTCATATCTCACTTACCACCCGGGATGAAGGGGTACGCCGTGCAATGGAACCGAGGACCGCATCCTACGAGAGTCGCATACGGACCATAGAGGACCTCCCAAAGGCGGGGATTCCGGTCTCGGTGATGATCGCTCCGATTATTCCAGGGCTTAACAGTCACGAGATTATGGCCATGGCAGCAGATGCATCAGCCGCGGGAGCTACTTCCATGGGCGCCGCCCTGGTTCGTCTCAATGGTGCGCTAGGAGAACTCTTCACCAACTGGTTAAAGCAGGAATTCCCGGATCGGGCGGAGCGAATATTGAGCCAGATTCGTTCCTGTCACGAGGGAAAGCTAAACGAGGCGCGATTTGGCGTACGCGCTAGGGTAACAGGACCGGTTGCCCTGCAGATTCAACAGTTGATTAGACTCAGCAGGAAAAAGTATTACTCAGGGAACCCGCTGCCTGCTCTGAATCGCGACGCATTTGTCCGACATCCGAAAGAGCTTCTGCATCTACCGGACGACGCGGGTCAGCTGAGACTGCTGTGATTATGGAATTTTATCAGGACTGAATGACATAGGTGGCCGCCAAGAGGTCTTTCAGGCTCAGATTTCCTTTGCGGCCGTTGACCAGGAGAAAGATTCCATCGACTGCAATAACCCCTAATTGGATGAGTGCAATGGACATCACCTGGGGGTAGTACAGTGTGAAAGCAGCAGAAAATTCAGAGAAACTCGGCTGGTTCACAACCAGGGGATCCTGGAATGCCATATAGTAGAACGGAATGGTCCCCAGGGGTACGATAAAAAGGATGCAATTTCTCAATAGGGCTTTTGGAAATCCTATGGTGCGGTAGGACCGATCAACCACGCGTATGCGGAGGAGCATTTTTCCCAGGGTGGCCCCGTAGTAGTATTCCATAAAGGGTTTGTAAATCAGTCCCAGTAACACTATAGGCAGGTAGAAAAAGAAACTCCTCGCACTGCTGACATTAATGTACCAGAGACCGTACAGGAATACTCCCAGGAAAATGCCATCCAGTAACAGGGCCGCCAACCTTCGCGGCCAATTCGCCATAGTTACCATAATTTCATTTCTATATGCCTATTCCAGGTTCCAGCCTTCCCGGTATGCCCTTTGGGCCCATTCATTGGCCTTGTCATAGTTCGTGATCCTCATTTCTTCTCCGTTCCATTGCAATTTCCTGCGCCCGGGATACTCAAAACGGGAACGTCCTCCGGGATAGGCGGGTGGAGCGAGCTCTTTGTACTGATACGAGCGCACGGCTAAGTTACCCATTAGCACGATTTCTGTCAGCAGTCCGGCTCGTGAGAAATCCGAAGAGGTCGGACAGCCTGTCAGACATCCCTGAACGAAATTCGCAATATGCCCGTCCATGCCCCCTTCTATGCGTTCCAGTTTGGGTTCAGGCTCGGAGAAAATTGTCATGAGCCCGGAGGGTAGCAATCGGGCATTCCGGGAATACGTATCCGTTACCAGTATGCCCCGATCCCCATACATGACCGTGCCTCCGCCCCCGTCTCCTATGAATTCACCATCCCGTAATTCATCGGGTAGGTCGGGCATAATACCACCGTCGTACCAGTTGAGTCGCAAATCACCACCCTGAGGATGATCGAACGTGAGGTGAATTTTAGAAGAGGGAGGACAGGAGTGGGCGTAATCCGCCTGGACGAAATCGTCAACCCAGACCGTGGTACAGCTGGCTTCGGCCTCCTTGGGGTACCCCAGATCAAGCACGCTGAAGGGCGTTTCGATGATGTGGCAGCCCATATCGCCGAGTGCGCCGGTTCCGAAATCCCAGAACCCCCTCCATTTAAAGGGAAGATAGGCCTCGTGATAGGGACGGTCCGAGGCCGGTCCCAACCATAAATCCCAGTCCAGGCTGCGCGGGATTCGCATCTTGCCCCGGGACAGGGCTACGCCCTGAGGCCATACAGGACGGTTAGACCAGCAGTCTATAGTATGAACCCTGCCGATTACACCGGCCTCCACCCATTCACGAGCGATACGGCTGCCTTCGCTGGAGGCTCCCTGGTTGCCCATTTGTGTGACGATTCCGTATTCAGCTGCCACCCGGGTCATAAGGCGAGCCTCGTAAATGTTATGTGTGAGCGGCTTTTCTACATAGGCGTGTTTGCGCTCCCTCATAAACGGAAGGGCCGTCGAGGCATGGGTGTGGTCCGGGGTTGCCACCATAATAGCGTCCATATCCCCCAGATGTTGGTCGTAGACCTGGCGGAAATCATTGAATCGGGGCACTTCCGGAAAATCACGATAGGTATTTTTCGCCCTTTCTTCATCTACATCGCAGAAGGCCATGAACCTGACCTTCCCGGTCTGCTGCATCCCGTCTATCACTCCCCGGCCGCGCCCTCCTACACCGAAGGCGGCTACATAGAGGGTATCGCTGGGCGGAACGTGCTGTCCACCTAACACATAGCTCGGTACTATACTGAAAGCAGTGGTACCAGCTACCGCTTTCGTGACAAAGGTTCTCCGTTTCATAACTCAGCTTTGAAAGAAAGATACTAAATCCGGGCAGTATACGGCTCGCGGGCGCTAAAGTGGAATGGCTTTAGTCCTTACTGCTTGGGATGCCCGGGCCTGCTTACCTGTCCGTTAATGATCTTTTCCAGCCGAAGGATCAGTTCGTCCATGTCGCCCTCTATGTTCATGGGCTCGTGCACTATATGCTGGATCCGAACACCCAGGCCCAAAGGAAATGAGCCGCCGAATTTGTGGAGTTTCCAGGAATCGATTATGGTCATGGGAACTATTAGCGCTTCAGGGGCACTTTCGAATAAGGCCTTTAGCCCTGCCTTTTTAAAGGGTTTGGGATTTCCGTCCCTGCTGCGCGTACCTTCCGGGAAGATCACGGCAGTGCGGTTATGGCGGCTGATGTAGTCACCCAGTGAGCGTATGGCATTGAGGGACTGTTCGGTATGTTTTCGGTCTATCAATACCGAACCCCCGTGCCGCAGGTTGTATGAGACACTAGGTATGCCCTTACCCAATTCCTTTTTGCTGACAAATTTGGGATGGTATCTCCTGAAGTACCATATAATGGGCGGTATGTCGTACATGCTCTGGTGGTTACTCACCAGGATAATGGGTCGGTCCTCCGGTAGGTGCCGGGTATTGACATAACGGTAGGTGGTACCAAGTACTTGAGAGGTGCGCATCAAAAACCAGTTCAGTATACTGACGCTATTCTTGTGGGCCTGGTAACCGAAGGCATTCAATGCGACCCACTGCACCCCGTGAAAAAAGATCAGCGTCAGCAAGAACAGCAGATAAAAAACAGGGGTCAGTATATAGGATAGCGCCTTTTCCATGGTGGTGTAAAGTTAGCTCATCCCTACCGGGTACAAAAAAGCACCGACCGGGTTAATGGTCGGCGCTTTTATTCATTTGAGTCAGGCTCAACCTAGCAATGCTCGTTGTAGGCCAACATCAGGTTTTCCGCTATCATTTCAGCCGGTCTTCCTTCTATATGGTGCCGCTCGATCATGTGGACCAATTCCCCGTTCTTAAACAATCCCATGCTGGGTGAGGAAGGGGGAAAGGGCAGCATTCGACTTCGGACCGCATCAACGGCCTCCGTGTCCACGCCTGCGAAAACCGTGTACAATGCATCCGGCTTTTTGGCATTCTGCAAGCTGAGTTTGGCAGCCGGCCGGGCATTCGCGGCGGCGCATCCACACACGGAATTCACTACCATCAATACGGTCCCTTGCTGGGAAATGGCTTCTTCCACGGCCTCTGCCGTAAAAAGCTCCACGAATCCTGCCATGGAGAGGTCTTCTCGCATGGGCTTCACTAGTTCTTCTGGATACATAACTTCGAATTGGGTGTTAAAGATAACCATTGAGTCGATCTTTTGTAAGGACCTTAACAGGGTTATCCTTTAAAATCCGCGACTCTTTGGGTTATCTTTAGCCCCCTGAAACGACAGATACACCTGTGATTCGCATCTTATTTGCCATATTGGGATTTTTTGTACTTCGCTGGCCAGGTGCCGCCCTGGGCTACCTCCTGGGTTATTTATTTGAGTTCATTCAGGGACCAGCCGGAAATTCCAGGACCGGCCAGTCCTTTCGGGACGCTTTCGAACGGGGCCCCGAAGTTTCCCCGGCTGATTTTGAGCTCAATTTGCTTTCTCTGTGTTCCATAATTATTAAGGCCGATGGAGAGGCCAGTCAGAGAGAGCTGGATTACGTCCGTCAATATTTCGTTTCGACCTATGGAAGGGAGAAGGCCAATGCCATTTTCCGGACTTTCAACGAGGTAGTCAAAAAAAGAGAGGTTTCAACGGAGCGTATAGCCGGCTACCTGGCGGGAAGGACCCGCTACGCTACCCGTCTTCAGATCGTACATTTCCTGTTTGGAATCGCCGGAGCGGATGGCGGCATCAGCGAACCGGAACTCATAAAGCTGCAGGAGATCGCCGGCCATTTTAGACTCAGAGAAAGGGACTTCGAAAGCATCAAGGCAATGTTTTTTAAGTCCACTGATCACGCATACCGCATATTGGAGATTGACAAGTCGGTAAGCGATCAGGAAGTGAAGAAGGCCTATCGGCGTATGGCCAAGAAGTATCATCCCGACCGGGTGGTTACTCAGGACGAGGCGATCAAGAAGGGAGCCGAGGAGAAGTTCAAGGAAGTTCAGAAGGCCTACGAGCGTATACAGGAGGAACGCGGGGTTCAGTTATAAGGGGTTTCCCCACCCCTAGAAGATGAATCGTGCGGACCATAAAGCAAACAGGCCGTCGTTATATCAAAACACAAACAGTCAGATGGAAGACTTTGGAATTTACATCCGTATGGGGCTGGACCACGTTCTCGATCCGGGAGCCTACGACCATGTCCTTTTTCTTTCCGTGCTGGCCGCGCCTTATCTGCTTAAGGATTGGAAAAAGGTGGTGCTGCTGGCTACGGTGTTCACCGTTGCGCATTGTACTTCCCTTGCGCTGTCCGCATTCGGACTCATACGCATAGACAGCCGGTGGATTGAATTCCTGATTCCGGTAACCATAATTGCAACGGCCCTAAACAATATCTGGGAAGTATGGAAATCCAGCGGAAGAGGGTATCCCGTGGTCTTTCTGGGAACCGCCGTGTTCGGGCTCATACACGGTTTTGGTTTCTCAAACTACTTCAACATGATGGTAACCGGACTGGAAGACAAGCTCCGCCCCCTGCTTGGGTTCGCCCTGGGTATTGAGCTTTCCCAGTTAGTGGTTATCCTCAGTGTACTGTTGCTGTCTGCCCTTTTTCACCGATTCAGCGGGGTAGAACAGAAATGGTGGATATGGACCGTTTCTGCCGTTGTGGTCATTATCAGTATTCCTCTGCTACTTTCCACCTTGTGGCCGCTGATCGAATCCTGAGTGGGCACCGAGCTAAACCGGTAGCTGAACGAATAGTCCGTTAAAACCGGCGTTAAGAATTTGATCGGCCGCAGATATTCGGGTATATTTATTTTGAAGAGGGTGTTATGAATCGAAATAAGCAGCTCAAATACGATATCGCCTACCTGAGGATGGCAGCTGAGTGGGGTCGGTTATCGTATTGTGAACGAAAACAGGTGGGAGCCCTTATCGTAAAAAATCGCACGATAATCTCGGACGGTTACAATGGTACGCCTACCGGATTCGAGAATATATGTGAGGACGAGGAGGGGTATACCAAATGGTATGTACTTCATGCCGAGGCTAATGCCATACTCAAGGTAGCCTCAGGCACTCAGTCCTGTAACGGAGCTACCCTTTACATCACCCTCTCCCCCTGTCGCGAATGCAGTAAGCTCATTCACCAGGCAGGGATCATTCGGGTGGTGTATGAAATCCAGTACAAGGATGCCTCCGGTCTGGATTTTCTCAGGAAGGCCGGGGTGGAGGTCGAACAGATTTCCACCAGTGAAACCCTGGTGTAGAAATGCCTATGAAAAAGAATCATTCCAATCTGTTGCTATTCGTACCCCTGCTACTCGGAGTCAGTGTGGCTATTGGCATTTTCATTGGGGGTAAGCTGCACTTCAGCGATTCACCGGAGCCCTTATTCTCCACGAATTCCAAGAAAGACAAGCTTAACCGACTTATTGATTTTATTGACCACGCCTATGTGGATGAGGTGAATACGGACAGTATCGTCGACGTTACGGTGAACGATATACTCGAGAAACTCGATCCCCATTCGGTATACATTCCCCGAAGCGAGATGCAGGGAATGACAGAGAGCATGAAGGGTGATTTTGTGGGTATCGGAATTCGGTTTCAGCGGGTTGGTGATACAGTAACCGTAGTTCGACCCATAGAAGGAGGGCCCAGTGAGCGTCAGGGCATCATGTCAGGGGATAAGATACTGCTGGCCGACGGGGATACCCTATACGGCAAAAGACTGAGTAATGATGAGTTGGTCGGGAGGCTCAAAGGGCCTGATGGCAGCCAGGTGGAACTTACCCTATACCGGCCGCAGAATAACCGCATCCTAAAGAGAAGGGTAACCCGCGGTCATGTGCCGATAAAGAGTGTGGAGTCTTCCTTTATGCTGGACCAGAACATGGGATACATCAAATTAAACCGCTTCGCCGAGTCCACCTATTCCGAGTTCAAAGAGGCGCTATATACCCTGCAGGCTCAGGGTGCCTCCAAACTGGTGCTCGACCTGCGCGATAATCCCGGTGGATACCTGGGGGTGGCCGAGAAACTGGCGGATGAATTTCTGGAAGGCGGTAAGCTGATCCTGTTCACCAGGAACAAAAAGGGTGAAGTAGACAAGGTCTATGCCACGGATCGGGGTAGCTTTCAGGGACGCCCCATCTATGTGCTCATCAACGAGCGCTCCGCCTCGGCCAGCGAAATCATAGCAGGAGCTCTGCAGGATAACGATGTGGGGACCATTGTAGGGCGCCGCTCCTTTGGAAAAGGGCTGGTGCAGCGCGAAATGGACCTCGGTGACGGATCAGCGGTCCGCCTCACGGTTTCCCGCTATTTCACGCCTACGGGCAGATCGATTCAGCGGTCCTATTCCAATGGTAATGAGGACTATTATCAGGATTTCATGCAGCGCTATTACAACGGTGAGCTGAATTCCGTGGATAGCATTAAAGTGGCCGATTCCCTGAAATTTGTAACGCCCAAAGGCAAGGTTGTTTACGGGGGTGGCGGTATTATTCCCGATGTTTTCGTTCCCATCGGTTCGCTGGATGAGGAAAAGGTCAAGTCCATGGACTCCTCGGAATTTTTTTCCAACTTCGTTTTTAACTTCCTGGAGCGGGACCGGAGTCGATTCTATCGCTATCCGGAATACCAGTTCCTGGAAGAGTTCAGGGTGGATGATATTATTTTCGAGCAGTTTATCGACTTCGTGCTATACCGGAACATTAGCCTGGATTTTTATGGCCATGAAGAAATGATCAAGGAATATATCCGGGCGGGCTTCGCTGAGCAGTTGTATTCAACGGATCTAGGTGCCAAGATCAAGTCTGGTCACGACAGGATGTTACAGGAAGTTCTGAGGATAGACCGTGAGGTGACTGCTCGTATGTCGCCTGCTAAAACGGTTCAGCCCTCATTCTGATCCTGGGCTGCGTTCCGAACCTGTTCTTTGGAGCGTTTCTTCAATTCGCTTTCAACCCGTAATGCCGACTGATTGATGAGTACAATCAGGATCGAACATACACCGGCGATTACTCCAATCCATGCAACCTGACTTTTCGAAGACCAAAGGTCGTTGTAGTCTACCGTAATCAGATTGAAAATTATTAAGGCGGTGCCCAGAACGAGCAGCACGATTCGGGTAGTCTTTCCCATTTATGCAGGATTTAGAAGTCCGTTAATATTGGAGGCGAAGAGTTTGACTGCTATGGCCATAAGTATGATTCCAAATACCTTTCTGAAGATACTTAGTCCTCCTTTGCCCAGTACACGTTCGATCTTCCGTGAAGACTTGAGAACCAGGTAAACAAATACCATGTTCAGCAATATGGCCACCGTGATGTTTTCCTCGGCAAACTCGGCCCGTAAGGTCAGTATGGTCGTCATGGTTCCGGCCCCAGCGATGAGTGGGAAAGCTATGGGTACTATGGATGCACTCTCGGGTTCGTCGTCCCGATAAAGGGTAATGCCCAGTACCATTTCCAGCGCGAGGAAAAAAAGCACGAATGCCCCTGCAACGGCGAAGGAGTTTACATCGATGCCAATGAGTCGCAGCAGGCTTTCCCCTACGAAAAGAAAGGCCACCAAAAGTACCGTAGCCACCAATGAGGCCTTCTCGGATTGAATGTGCCCGACTTTATTTCTCAGGGAAATGATAATGGGAACGCTTCCGAGGATATCGATCACGGCAAAGAGTACCATAGACGCGGAAGCTATTTGCTTAATGCTGAGGTTTTCCAGTTCCAACGCTCTAAATTTTAGGTGGCAAAGGTAGGGTGTTTTTTGGTACGGTTGCAGCTGAACCGGAAGAGAACATACAGGTGGATCTGCTAGCCGTGTCAGGCTTGTTCTCTTTTTAACTCTTTAAGGTATTTGGAAGGCGTTAAACCCGTCCGGGACTTCAGGGAACGAACGAATACGTCCTGAGACTTAAAACCGAAGGCTTCGGCCAGTTGAATGGTGGACATCCTGGCGGCACGCTCCCTGTTCTTACCGATGAAGTCAATGGCATATTTGATTCTCAGGTCCTTGATGTAATTGGCGAAGGAGATTCCTTTGTGAACATTGATTACCCGAGAGAGATAAGCGCTGTTGGTACCCAGGTCCTTGGCCAGAGAAGATAGTGTTACCTCCTGCGCCAGGAACCCCTTACCCTTTTCCCATTCCTTAAGGGCTTCCAGGATTTTGACTTCGGTGTTGGCTTCCAAACCGGTCTTACCCTGTTTTTTAATATGGGAGGGCAAGGTGTCGGGTTTGACCAGCATACGGCCGGATGATTTCAGTCTCGCAAGGGCATACAGGCCAAGGAGCGACAGCACTACTGGCGTGATGGTCCAAAGTACAGCGTTGGAAGGGCCTAGATCCCTTGAGGGGTACACAATTTGGTGCATCTGCCTGTCAAATCGGGCATGGGAAATCGCCTTGACCTGCAATTCCCGGAGTTGTACCAGACTATCGAAGAATCGTGCTTTTTCCAGATATCTCCTTTGCGTCTCTGCAGAATTGACATTCAACGCATCTTGAAGCAAGTATTCGTAAACAGCCTCAGCACTGTCCAGGTAAGTGAGTTCATCATCCGAAAGTATGGAATCTACTTCCCGGAAGTAATTCAGCTTTGCCCTGGGATTTCCAAGTTTTCCAGCTATCATACCGAGGTAGTACAGGATGTCTGCACGGGCCGTACCCTCAAACTCCACCACCATTTTTTCCAGCGTATCCTTGGCCTTAAGCAGGTTGCCATCGTAGTAATTGATCTGAGCCAGCAGGAGGCGGAAATTCTGGTCAAATCCCGATTCTCCCAGTTGTTCGCATTTGCGTATGCCTTCGCGGGCCACAGTCCGGGCAGAATCGTACCGACCCGCGTGAAGGTATCCTATGGTCAGGCCGTCAAGTGTCCGTATATACAGGGAATTATAAGAAGGGATGAGTCCGGCGCGTTCCTGTAGGAGCTTAAGGCTCGATTGTTGAAGCTTTAGGGCCTCGTACTCCTGACCGTATTCCATTTTAAGAACGGCGATCAGATTTAGGCATTTGATGAAGAGTTCGTGATTATTCAGCTCTTTGCTCTTATCCAGGGCAATTAAAAGGCTTTTGAAACAAGGGACAGGCCGGTCATAGTCGTAGTGTTTTATACCCTTGCGGTAATGGAGTTCCGCAAAATAGGGCTCCCCCCGACTGTAATGTTGATTGAGCATAAGGGCAGAATCCAGTAGGGCTATGCCTCGGCTGTGGGACTCGATCCAGGAAAGCCATTTATAGGATTCCAGCGCTTCTATAGTATCCAATTCGGTCAGGGCCCTTTTAATGTGCCAGTTCAGTACTCTTTTGAGTCCCGCAGTATCCCGGCTCTTCTCCAGGGATAATTCAAGTTGCATCAGTTCCCGCAGCGAATAACTCCTGAAGTCTGGCTCGCCGTTCGAAGGATCATCCACGGGCTCATGGGCAAAGAGGAAGGTCATGGAAAAAAGGACTGCCATGCGAACGCCAGTGAGTATTCCTGCCTTTAAAAAGGTTGTCATTTTGGCTATGGTTACGTTTTTGTCGGTCTGTTGAAAGGCGAAGCTTCACCGGTTGATACCATCCGACTCGAAGGTATGGGCGAGGGTACCCGATCAAAAATATGATACCGGGTCTCTACGACCGAGGCTCCCGAAGGACATACCTGAGTCTGAATTTATAAATCGCCGGTTTCCAGTGGGATTGACGCGTTTATCGCGGCACCGTTACCGATGATAGGGATCGAATGGAAGTGTTGTGGCCGATTATAGGAAACCCTGTTTGCAATCCCAGGGCGTTAATCCGGATAATCGGAATGGCGGGCCAAAAATACACGGCTTGTTGTTGTGGCAACAATATTAGGGTTCAAACCTTGGAATTTTCGATTTGTCTACCTTTAGATTACAGGTTGCCAACTAACCTACTTTCAAAGCATGAAGGTTTTTACGTATATGCAGTGTGTATTACTCCTAGCTGGAATGGCCTCATGCCAGCCGCAACGATCCGTGGAATCTTTACCTCGGGATCATTTGACCCGGGTACTCGTGAGGCAGGCACCCGACTTTTTTGCCGATTCGGTTTGGGGCTATGACAAGTATGGGAGCCCCCTCGATGTGGTCCGGTCCCTGAACCACGCTGTACCGGCTGGTATTTATACGAAACAGGACGGATCGGTGAATACGCTTGTTTTTCATACGCAAAGCAATAGCGGAAAAGAGTTTCCTGAACCGGGCATGTTGATGCCTTACCCCGAACTGAGGACGCGCTTATTGGGTAAGGTAGTCGTAGTGTTGCATTGCTCCGATCCTGACTTGCGCACTCGGCTCAGGGAAGCTTGCATGCCATTCATTACGGATTCCTTCCTGCAATTCTATGACGGAGAGAAGGAATTTCCTTTTCCAAAGGAGGGCTCAAAGCTCATTCAGGAGCAGGGCGGTGATTTCCTGCTGGTTTTGGGAACCAACGGATCGGTCGTTATCTGGGACAAAGGGGACCTGCAGGGAAGTGAAGGGAGGCTTATCCGGGCTGTTAAGAAGGAATTGGTCAGATTAGAATACACCCATTAAAGGCAATTTATAAATGCGCAGAATATTTTTGATTTGCGGTTGGAGTAATATGGGGGTTCTTCGATTTCGACTTAACCAGGATTTGCCGGAATTTCCCAGGGGACTCCGACTTGCCCTCCTCGTTTTGTCCATGCTGTGTTCGGTGGGACTTATCGGAGACCTGTGGTCGCAGGGGCATTACCCGGTGCTGAATTTTACCAGTACAGACTATAATGCACGCAGGAAGAACTGGGATATTTCTCAGGACAGCCGCGGGGTAGTATATGTCGCTAACAATGGAGGATTGTTGCGGTTCAATGGATCCAGCTGGGACCTCTATCCGTCGCCGAATGGTTCGGAGCTGCTGAGTGTCCTGTGTCATAAAAACCGAATCTACACCGGTTGTTACCGGGAACTTGGGTACTGGCAGAACGATTCGCTGGGGCGGTTGTCCTACACATCACTGCTTCCCGGCCTTAACGAACCCCTCATGGAGGAAGAAGAGGTTCGCAACATAGAGGTGGTTGGGGACTATGTGGTGTTTCAGACTCAGGAACACCTGATCTTCTACAAAGAGGGTCAGGAGGGCAACCTGTATGTCCGGGAAGTCAGGAACGAACTGCCTAAGCTGTTTACCTGGGGTGAGCGCCTCTTTTATCAGAAGGCAGGCAGTGGCATCTGGGAGATCAAACAGGGGGATGAGGAGATGATAGCCTCAGGACCGGGAATCTCCGATAACAGGGTGGTTGGATTCTTTCAAACCGAAGGAGGCTGGCTGGCTATCAATGAAGATGCCCGATTTATACGTGGCGAAGAGGGTCAGGAGGGCAATTATATGCCGGTACCCGCAGAAGCCGAACTCCGCGGCACGAAGGTGTACAGTGCTCAACGGCGTCGAAGCGGGAGTTTCCTTTTAGGAACCATTGGAAGTGGACTGATCATTTTGGACGATAAAGGAGGATGGGTTCAGCGTCAGGACCGGTCTGCAGGCCTGTTTAATAACACAATTTTATCGATTTACGAAGATGCTTCGGAGCGCATTTGGCTGGGGCTGGATCACGGGATATCTGTGATTTTTCCCCGGAGTCCCTTTAGGGAATGGGCAGACAATGCCGGGCGGCTTGGGGTTATTCATACCGCGGTAAAGCGCAATGACACTCTTTTTGTCGGAACCAATCAGGGATTGTTTTTCAGGCCCAGCGGTGAAACGGCCGAGTTTACTTTCGTCGAGAAAAGTGAGGGTCAGGTTTGGAACCTGTTCGTATATGATGGGGTACTCTTCTGTGGACATCATAACGGCACCTTTATTTTTGTGGACGGCCAACTTAGGAAGTTATCCGAAGTTCCCGGAGTATGGGGTTTCAGGCCCGTGCCGGGTAGGACCGATCTTTTGATACAGGGGAGTTATCAGGGATTAAGCGTCCTGGAAAAAGGTCCTAAGGGGTGGGGATTTAGAAACCGGATGACGGGTTTTTCAGTTTCCTCGCGATTTGTGGAATGGAACACTAATGGACAGCTACTGATAAACCATGAGCGCAAGGGAAGCTTTCTCCTGGAATCGGATCGGGATTTTCGCCGACTCCGGGTATTGAAGTCTTGGGAGGCCAAGTCTGATGCCAGTAGTCTGATTACCCATCGCGGTGAGGTCATTTACGCCTATAGAGTAGGTGTGGACCAATTTGACCCGAATTCGCAAGAATGGATACCCTACCCGGATGTGAGGCGGCTCGTCTCACAAAGCGGCGACAGTCTGAACAGCATACTACTGAGCAATGGCAGCCGGCAGGAATTCTGGGGATTCGGGAATCGCACCATATTCAGATTTTCCCCGAATCTGCTCAATGGCGAACTGGAACTGGAATCCTATCCGATTTCGAGGGACCTTAGGACGCAGATCGGCAGAGAGGGATTCGAATGCCTGGTGGAAATAGAACCCGGAGCGTATCTGATAGGACTATCCGAAGGGTTTCTGGTGTTTCGACCCTCGGAATCGCGGCCGGTTCAACACGAAGTCTACCTGACCAACGGTTTATTGAATCCAGATACCCCCAAAGAGCGCCCGCTGCGACCGGGTACACTGGAATCGGCCATCGAGTTTGGCCAGGGATCGATTCGATTGGATTTGGGGGTTTCGGAGATCAATAAACATCAGGAGGTATTTTACCGATACACCCTTAATGAAAAACAGCTTACCCCGGAGGAATGGACCCCTGACCCGACCTTATTCCTTTCCAGTCTCCCGAGCGGCAAACATAGATTGACCGTTCGTTCGCGCATAGGAGCCACCTTGAGCTCCAATGAACTTCACTTCGATATACGGGTTATTCCACCCTGGTATGGGCGTCCGTTGGCCTGGGTGCTTTATGTTGCGCTAGCTGCCGGTATGTTCTACACACTCCATCTACTCTACAGGAAGCATTACCAGAGGGAAAGTGAGAGGCTGGAAAGTCGAAATCGTCAAATCCGGGAACAGGAGAGGCTGGAGGCGGAACAGCGAATAGCGCATATAGAGCTTGAAAAAATGCAGCAGGAGGTAGATTCCAAGAATCGCGAACTGGGCGCCTCAACCCTTAGTCTTATTCGGAAAAACGAAATACTCAACAAGATTAAGGAGATGCTTATTAAGATTGAAAGCCGGAAAACAGAGCCGATACTGGAATTGATAGACGGAAACCTCCGGGACGAAGACGACTGGAAGTCTTTTGAAGAGGCTTTCAATAATGCGGACAAGGATTTCCTTAAAAGAATCAAAGAGATGCACCCGGATCTGACGCCTCATGATCTTCGCATTTGTGCCTATCTCCGTCTGAATCTCAGCTCAAAAGAAATTGCCCCTCTCCTCAACATTTCGGTAAAGAGCGTAGAGGTAAAGCGCTACCGATTGAGGAAGAAGCTGAGCCTAAATCCGAAACAAGGTCTCATCGATTACATACTCCAGCTGTAGTGCTACTCAATCGTTTGAGTATTTACCCAAACATTAGCACTACATTAATTCATTTTAGGCGAATTCCATTAACATTTTTTTCAGCCGCATTCCCTCGAAATAATTGAATGATCTGCATTTAAAGCGGGTGGAATTATGAATATGTGAAAATACTTACATTTTTTCTGCGGTGTATGCTATTTGTAGTGCTTTTTTTTATGAAAATATTAAGGTTCTGCCTTATATTCGGAGGCAAATCACTTAATTAATATGAAGCCGAAACTACTGTGGTTACTTTTCGCCTTGTGTACCCCCGCTCTGTTCGGGCAGGTAACGGTAAGCGGAACAGTATACGATGCCACGACAAGCGAGCCATTGCCCGGAGCCACCGTACTCGTAGAAGGTGGAGGCGGGACCTCAACAGATTTTGACGGTAACTATACCATTTCGGGCCTCAGCCCGGAGAGCGTTCTGATTTTCTCCTATGTGGGATTTAAGGAACAACGAGTCACTGTCGGTAACCGGACGACCATAAATATTTCTCTTCAGGAGGATGCCGCCCAACTGGACGAGGTGGTAGTTATCGGTTACGGTACGAGTACCAAAAAGGAATTGACCGGTTCTGTTTCCGTGGTCAGCTCAGAATCCATAGAGGAACTCAATCCTCAACGGGTAGAACAGGCACTGCAGGGCCAGGTTGCCGGGGTTCAGATTACCTCTACTTCAGGGGCACCCGGTGCTGGGCTTAATATCAGAATTCGGGGGATCAGTACCAATGGGGATGCCCGCCCGCTGATCCTGGTAGACGGAAACGTAATCGAGGATCTGAGCGTGATTAACCCGAATGATATCGAAAGCATTAACGTACTTAAGGATGCGACGGCTGGTATATACGGGGTGCGTTCGGCGAATGGGGTTATCCTCATTACTACTAAATCCGGAAGGCGTAATACGGGTCTGACCTTCACCTATGATGCCTATGGAGGATTTCAGGAAACCGCCCGCCGGCTGCCCGTACTCAATGCCACGGAATACGCCGTTCTAATAAACGAATCTTTTGCCGCCGGTGGCCAGAATCCTCCTTTTCCTCAGATCAACGACTTAGGAGCAGGAACCGACTGGCAGGACGAGATTTTTGTCTCTGCCCCCATACTGAATCATAGCATTACGGTAAGCGGGGGTACGGAAAAATCGAACTTTTCGGCCAGTGCATCCATGCTGAGCCAGAGCGGTATCATCGGTGGTGCGAGTTCCGGGTTCAGTCGCTGGACGGGCCGAGTCAATTACAACAGGGATTTGGTTAAAAATCTGAATCTCACAACGAACTTGCTTTACACGGGTACCGAAACCAAAGGAACAGGCCTGGTCAGGGGCGGTGGTCTGGGGAGTGTACTCTTCAACGCAGTGAACAACGCGCCTACCTTCGACGTTCGAAACCCCGACGGTACCTTTACCCTGTCGGAAGGTACGGGTAATGAGGTAGTAAACCCGGTAGCCCAAATCGCCAATCAGTTTAGCGATACGGACGTAGAGCGGATCAGTGGAAAATTCGGACTTAAATACGATGCAGGCGGTCTGGTGGACGGTCTAACCGCAGAAGCCAGCGTTCAATTCAACTACGCCGAGGTGTTCTTCCGCAGCTTTAATCCCCTGCAATTCTACGGTGCCGGTAAGGTTTTCAACGTAGATCGGAACCAGGTGAATTCCGGGAAATCGTTGTTCTTCGATTACACCTTCGATGCTTTTTTGAATTACAATAAGCGTTTTAACGACGATCACAAGCTGGACGTTACTCTGGGTACGTCCGTATTCCGTACCCGTGGAGACTCTTCCAGCGCGTTTGGTTTCGATATCGCCAGCAATCAGTTCCGGGATGCCTTCATTGGAAATGCCTCGGATGTCGAGTCCCGACCAATTCCGGGAATTAGCAATGAATTTGATGCCCGATTGCTCTCTTTCTTTGCCAGGGCTCAGTACAACTACAAGAATAAGATTCTCATTTCCGGTTTGATACGTCGGGATGGTTCCACCGCCTTCGGGCCGGATAACCGCTTTGGCTATTTCCCTTCCGGTTCCATCGGCTACGTGCTGTCCGAAGAGAATTTCATGAGGGATAACGATCTGATTTCATTCTTTAAACTAAGGGCCAGTTACGGTGTGGTCGGTAACGATCGAATCGGCACCAATCGTTTCCGCAGTTTATTGAATGGAGAGGCTACCTATGTCTACAACGACGCCCTGGTTTTCGGACGTGCGGAAGGTGCCCTGTCTAATCCGCAGATACAGTGGGAGGAACTGAAAAGCCTCAATGTCGGTCTGGATATGAATTTGTTCAATGATAAAGTGTCCATTACTGCGGATTACTTCCAGCGAAGGACAGAAGGCCTGCTGGTATCTCCTCCGGTATCGGGTATATTGGGTGCTGCGGCCCCTGGCAGCAGCCCTCCGTTTGTCAATGCGGGTACCATCGAGAACCGAGGTCTGGAGTTTGCCCTCGGGTTCGATCAGCGATTAGGTGAGAACTCCAGTTTCTCTCTGAATTATAACCTGACCCTCCTTGAGAACGAGGTGATTTCGGTCAATAATGGGGTAGGCTTCATACCAGGAGGACAGTTTGGCATTGGACAGGACCCGCCATCTCGTATGGAGGACGGCCTGCCTATCGGGTACTTCTATGGATTTGAAACCGATGGAATCTTCCAGAACCTGGAGGAGGTCAATGAACATGCCACCCAATTCCCGGCAGCTGCGCCAGGAGATATCCGTTTCGTGGACCAGAACGGGGATGGGGTAATTGACAGCGACGACCGCACCAACATCGGTAATCCCTTGCCCGATGCCACCATGGGTCTGAACCTTTCATTAAACGTGGGCAACTGGGACTTCACCGCCTATGCCTTTGCGCAGTTGGGTAATGAGCTGGTCAGGAATTACGAGCGCCAGCAGAACTTCACCAACCTCTCGGTCTACCGATTGGACCGATGGAGAGGAGAGGGCACTTCCAATTTCGAGCCTCGTGTGACTACAGGAGCCGCAGGGAACAACCTGTTCTCCGATTATTTTGTGGAAGACGGTTCTTTTGTGAGAATCCAGAATGCTCAGATTGGGTATACCTTCCCGGCCTCATCCATAGTAGATAAAATGGGGGCCAAGAGCCTGAGGGTCTATGTGCTCGCGAACAACTTGTACACATTTACCAAGTATCGCGGCTTTGACCCGGCCATCGATTCCGGTGCCTCCATCGGGGGTGGTATTGATAACGGAGTATATCCGGTAGCCCGAAGCTATTTCCTTGGACTAAACTTAAAATTCTGATATCATCATGAAATTCGGTATACAGAGAAAAACACTATTCGGAACGGTCCTGGCCGGCCTCTTCTTCTTCGGTTGCACCGATGATTTTATACAGCCGGACTCATTTAACGAGGACTCTGAGAACTTTTTTAACTCACAGGAAGACTACGAACTGGCTCTGATCGGAGCCTACGATCTCCTGCAGAGCACCTATCTCAATGTCATTTTGGGCGAAATTGCCTCGGACAACACCCTTTGCGGAGGTGAGTCTGCTACGGATGTCCCGGGATGGCAGGAGATTGATGACATGGTACACAACGACGTTAACGAACAGCTTCGCAACCTGTGGAGTTGGATGTTTGCGGGAGTGAATCGAGCCAACTACATACTCGAATTCCAGAATAAAACGGAATTTGCTGGTAAGGATGTGATAATCGCGGAAGCACGCTTCCTTAGGGCGTATTACTACTTCGAACTCGTCAAGTGGTTTGGTGATGTTCCATTGGCCGTTGACAGACGACTTCGTTTTGGAGACCAGGACGTGGTGCCACGAACTCCGGCCTCCGAGGTCTATGCTCAAATCGAACAGGATCTGATATTTGCCTCAGAAAACCTGCCGGCCGTGCAGTCCGAACTGGGGCGTGCCACTCAGGGTGCTGCTCAGGCCTTGTTGGGTAAGGCCTACCTCTATCAGGATAAATTTTCCGAGGCGGCCACCGTGCTGCAGCAGGTGATCAATACGGGCAACTACGACTTGCTGGCCGATTATTCCACCATGTTCGAGAACGACAACGAGAATACCATCGAATCGGTTTTCGAAGTTCAGTATTCGGATCTGGAGGGCGCAGGCTTTGGATGTTTGCAGTGCAGCGAGGGAAATGTGGCCGTTGGATTTAACGGTATCCGGAATTATTCCGGGCCCTTGTTCGAATCCGGCTTTAGCTTTAATGTGCCTACACAGGAGGCCTACGATGCATTCGAACCCGGTGACCTGAGGCGGGATATCGCCATTCTGGACATCAATGCCTGGGCTACGGCCAACCCTGAGGTTTCCTTCGAAACAGGGTTCGAACATACCGGGTTTTACAATCGCAAGTACATTGCCCGCCAGGGGGATGCCAACATTGGTGACCCGAACCTGACCAACCCCAATAACTATCGGGCCATCCGTTTTGCCGATGTGTTACTCATGGCTGCTGAGGCGCTTAACCGGGGAGGGATAGACGATGGAACAGCGCAGCAGTACGTAAACCGGGTACGCAGCCGCGCCGGACTGTCCGATATTTCGGCTACGGGTACGGCCCTCACGGATGCCATCTACCAAGAACGCCGAGTAGAGCTGGTGGGCGAAGGTCATCGCTTCTTTGATCTCGTCCGCACGGGACGTGCCGCCGGAACCATACCCGGATTCCAGGCGGGTAAGCACGAATTATTCCCTATACCCTTAATAGAAATCGAATTAGCCGGAAATCGTTGGGATCAGAACCCAGGCTATTAATACTAAACTCAACTTAAGATGAAACTATTCAGATATCTTTTTGCCTTCCTCAGCTTGTCGCTGGTACTGGTTTCCTGCGAGGAGGAAGAAATCAACATCGTCTTGGACGGCATTTCTGCTCCGTCCAACCTGGGTGCCATCTTCGATATTTCCGATGATGACTCCGGTACAGTGACTGTTACACCTACAGGAGTCGGGGCTTCGTCCTTCGACATCTTTTTCGGTGATGTAGAAAATGAGACGCCGACTACGGCGGCCCCGGGTGAGACCGTGACTCACGTTTATGCCGAGGGTGAGTTTATTTTGCGGATCGTAGCGGTGGGCCCCACGGGCCTGACCAGCGAATTAAGCCGGGTAATTACGATTTCGTTTACGCCTCCTTCGAACCTGTCGTTTACCGCCGAAATTTCGAATGACAATCCTTTTGAGGTTACCGTAACGCCTACCGCCAATGATGCTACTGTTTTCGACGTCTTTTTCGGAGACGTGGAGGAAGAGACACCGGTTACGATTATGGCCGGTGAGTCTGCCACTAAGATTTACGCAGAGGCGGGGGATTATACCATTCGTGTGGTAGCGAGAGGCGCCAGTGCCACAACTGTTGAACTGGAAGAGACCATAACCATTACAGGAGCCTCAGATCCTTTGGTGCTTCCCATAACCTTCGACGATGCCAGCGTCAATTATGCGGCTACGGGCTTCGGTGGTGCCAGCTACGAGGTGGTCCTAAATCCTGATCCGAGCGGTGCGAATGCAGTGGAGTCCAATGTAGGAGCAATCACCACGGTTGGAGATCTGTTCCAGGGTGCGACCTGGACACTGAGCGAACCGGCCGACTTTAGTACGCCGGATAAGGTTATTGAGATGAAAGTTTGGTCCAATGTGGCCTTCCCCGTACTTCTTAAATTCGAAGAAGGACCGAATGGTGAACGAGCGAACGAGGTACTGGTTCAGCACGGAGGTACCGGCTGGGAGATGCTTTACTTTGACTTCGCCACCGACGCCGTAAAGAGCTTTATCGACGGTTCTCAAGGAGTGGGCGAGCCCTTTGTTCCTGAGGGCGAATACGATGGACTTTCCCTGTTCCTGGACTTCAACGGATCCTCCACAGCAGGCACCTTCTACGTGGACGATATAGACAAACCTGTGACAACGCTGCCGTTGCCGCAGTTGCCACTGACCTTTGAATCCATGGAAGTTGATTACGCCTGGGCCGGCTTCGGCGCCGCTGATTTCGGACCCGTTCCGGTAAGTGTTATCGATAATCCCGACGCTTCAGGCGCCAATACGAGTGCCAAAGTAGTCGAGATTCACAAGACGGCTGGTGCGCAGGTATTTGCCGGTGCATCCCTTCAGCTCGATGGTCCTATTGACTTTACCGAAGGAACGACTATAGAAGTCAAGGTTTGGTCACCCCGTGTCGGCACCGTGAACAAGCTCAAGATCGAGGATACTTCTTCTCCTGCCGATGGAAACGGAAACCCAACGGTATTTGCGGAAGTGGATGTAGCCTCTACTGTGGCTAACCAGTGGGAAGTACTGACATTCGATCTGACCAATCCGGTAGCAGGTGCATTCGATACCAACATCGACTTCGACCGCATCGTGTTGTTCCCTGATTTCGGTCAGACCGGTCAGGACGAGTTCTACTACTACGATGACGTTCAGATCGAAGGAACGGGACAGCTCGCTTTACCGCAGCTGCCCATAGATTTCGAAGCCAGCGGAATCGACTATACCTGGACCACATTCGGTAATGCCGACTTCGGACCGATTCCGGTTTCCGTGATTGCCAATCCGGACATGTCCGGCATCAATACCAGTATGACAGTTACTCAGTTCGAGAAGCCGGCGGGTGCTCAAACCTTCGCAGGGGGATCACTAACGCTGAGCGGACCCATTGACTGGGCCGGGGGAACCACGATTACTCTGAAGGCCTGGTCGCCCAGGGCAGGAGTCACCTTCCTGGTGAAGATTGAGGACACGACCTCGCCTCCCGACGGCAATGGTAATCCTAGCGTATTTGCAGAGGTACAGGCAGCCACAACGGTCGCTAACCAGTGGGAGGAGCTTTCGTTCGATATGACCACCTTCGGTGCCTTCAGCACGGATATCGACTACAACCGCATAGTGGTATTCCCAGATTTCGGCGCAGCCGGAGCAGGAGAACTCTTCTTCGTGGATGACCTCGCTACTACCACTGGCGGTGGAGGCGGTGGAAGTTCCGTAGCGGAAATCGACCCGTTCGACTTTGAGAATTCAGTAGGCTTTACCGGAGTTTTCGAGTCGGGAGACGGCGTAACCGGTCAAATCATTGCGAATCCGGATACCAATGGGAATCCTTCCGCCAACGTATACGAGTTTAACAAAGTCGCCGGAGCGGCTTGGTATTCCGGGATGTTTAACGTATTCGACACCGATATCGATTTCAGCAGCAAAACCACCTTCACGATGAAGATTTGGTCGCCCAAGGCGGGTATCAACGTTCGCTTCCAACTCGAGAAGGAAGGCGGTGGCGGTGGCCCGACCGTATCTCTGGACCAGACTGTGGCCAATGCCAACGAATGGACTACGCTGACATTTGATTTCAGCGGTGAGGTTAATCCTTCGGATGCATATGATAAAATCGTGATCTTCCCGGATTTCGACGATGTCGCTCAGGCTCCGGCCGATGGCTCGATTTACTATATTGACGATGTTGCCCAACAGTAAAAAGATGAGAATCATGAATAAGCATTTAGTCTGGGTATTATTCGCTTTGGCGGGGGTGTTTTACGCCTGTCAGGAGGAGGAGCCCGATTTAGATATCAGTGATCTGGTGGTTCCTACCAACCTGTCACTAAACGCACAGATTGCCTCGGATCAGTCCGGGAATGTAACCGTCACTCCCTCGGGGACTAACGTGTTGTACTTCCATGTTCTTTTCAATCCGGGAAGTCCTCCTGTGGTCCTTACACCAGGGCAGTCCGCTGCGTTCCGATATACGCGTTCCGGAGAGTACACAGCTCCGGTAACCTTGTTGGCTTTTAACGCCGGGGGCTTGAGTTCCAGCGTTACGGAGGGCCTGGAGTTGGATGTACGCCTCTTAATCGATCCGGAAACTCTGCAGAATATCGCTGGAGACGGTGAGAAACGATGGGTATGGAATCAGAACGAAGGAGGCCACTTCGGAGTTGGTCCGCTTACTAATGACTTCCCGGAGTTCTTCAGTGCCGGAGCGAATTCGTTAAATGACTGTCTGTATGATGATGTACTGGTGTTTAGTTACGACGACAACAACAACTATTCCTATACCCTGGAACCAGGAGAGAACAACGAGGTATTTATCAACTGGACCGAGGTAAACCGGTTCTTCCCGGATGCTACTCCCGGACAGTTCGTCGATGAATGCCGTGACATTACGGACCAGACAGATAAGGTTACTTTTTCGGATAACTTCGCTATCATTCCTCCCGGGCCTGATGAGACCCGTTCTACCCTGAACCTGGGCAATAGTTTTGCGAGTTACTTCGCCGTGAGCTCAGGTAATTACAGCATCGTCGAACTTACCGAGGATCGATTAGTACTTCGGGGAATCAGTTCGCCCTTTAATGGAGACGGACCACTGGCCTGGTACTCTACCTTTATACCGGCGGAATAGACTAAAATACGCCGGCCTATAAAGGCATGGCTCTTATAGAAATGACATGAAATTCATTGACGTGCCAAACCTTACGCATTGGATAAGAAAGGAGAGCCCCAGGGCTCTCCTTTTGATTTTAATTGGACTGGCCTCCTGCGGCCCCCAGGAAAGGAAGCTCATCTGGAGTGAGGAGTTTGAAGCCAAAGAACTGGATATGTCCAGTTGGAGTTTTCAGGAGGGAGATGGCTGCCCGGAACTCTGTCAGTGGGGAAATAATGAGCCGCAGCTATACACCCGGGTGAATCACCGTCTGGAGGACGGGAAACTGGTGATACAGGCTCGTAAGGAGGATACCACCTATACTTCGACGCGGATTACAACCCGGGACAAATTTGCGTTTCAGTACGGGCGTATGGAAGTGCGGGCAAGCCTGCCGAGGGGGAAGGGTGTCTGGCCTGCCATCTGGTTGCTCGGCTCCAATATCGATGAGGTGGGGTGGCCACAATGCGGGGAGATTTCCTTCGTGGAATACCTGGGTAAGGAACCCGGACAGGTATTCACCATGCTTCATTCCCAGGACAGCTATGGGATGCAAACGGCAAACAAGAAAATTACCCCGGTACCGGATATCGAAGAGGGGTTCCACATTTTTGAAATGGACTGGACACCGGAGCAGATGGAATTTTTCGTGGACGGACAGTCGGTCTATACCTTCATTCCCGGGGACAAGTCGGAAGCCGTATGGCCCTTTGCCCAACCCTATTTCCTCACCGTAAACATGGCCATCGGCGGGAATCTGGGCGGACCTGAAATCGACGACAACATCTTCCCTCAGGAGCTGATTGTGGATTATATACGGGTCTACGAAAACTAAATCTCCAGGGCGGGAAAAATCTGCCTAACTTTAAACAAAACACCTGACCATGACAAGAGTACACGCCTATGCCGCCCAGGAACCCGGAGGTAGCCTGCAGCCCTTCGAATACGAACTTCCCGAAATCGGAGACGAACACGTAGATATCAAGGTTCATTATTGCGGAATCTGCCATTCCGATCTAAGCATGCTCAACAACGATTGGGGTATGACCCAGTTTCCTTTTGTCCCCGGACACGAGATCGTGGGGGAAGTCGTAGCTGTGGGCAGTCAGGCCAAGAATGTCAAGGTAGGCGATAAAGTAGGTCTCGGCTGGTTTTCAGGGTCCTGTATGCATTGTACGCAGTGCATGGAGGGTTCACATAACCTTTGTGATAACATCGAGTCCACGTTAATCGGGAGGCACGGCGGTTTTGCCGATACGGTAAGATCTCATTGGTCCTGGGCGATTCCCCTGCCGGACGGCTGCGATCTGTCCAAGGCCGGTCCGTTGTTTTGCGGAGGCATAACCGTATTTAATCCCATAGTCTTGTCGGGTGTACAACCCACGGATAAGGTTGGAGTCATAGGGATCGGAGGACTGGGACATATGGCCCTGAAATTTTTGAAATATTGGGGCTGTGAGGTATATGCCTTCAGCTCAAATCCGGATAAGAAGCAGCAGATTCTGGATATGGGTGCGCATCATGTGATTAATTCGCGAGATCCTGAAGAGCTGGCCCGGATACAGGGAAGCCTGAACTTCATACTCAATACCACCAACGTAACCCTGGACTGGAATGCCTACTTGACTACACTGGCGCCCAAGGGAAAATTGCATACGGTGGGAGCTGTGCTGGAGCCTATGGGGATACCGGCATTTAGCCTTATCGGAGGCGAGAAATCCGTTGGGGGCAGCCCGCTGGGCAGTCCGGCGCTGACCGCGCGCATGATGGAATTCTGCGTCCGTCACGACATCTACCCCATCGTTGAGGAATTCCCTATGGAAGAGGTCAACGAGGCGATGAAGCACCTCGAAGATGGCAAGGCCCGCTATCGCGTGGTACTCAAGATGTAACTTTTCTTTTTAATTTTATGGTAAACAATTGATTTTGAGCCCTAACACTCATGTCAAAGCGTAGTAGCATTCCAAATCCAGCATGAAAGTACCGTGTTAGCAGCACCCATCCACAACCAGGAACGAGAACGACTCAGGTATCTCCATTCATTCGGATTGCTGGATACCGAGCCTGAAGAAGACTACGACCAACTCACCGAACTCGCCGCTGTTCTCTGTGGCATGCCCATCTCGCTCATCACCCTGATTGACGGGGAACGTCAATGGTTCAAGTCGGGATATGGCGCTAAGATTGCCCAGACACCGAGGGAGCTCTCGATTTGCGGACATGCTATATGCGAGGACAATGATTTCTTTGAAGTCAGGGATACCTGGGAAGATGATCGATTTTCGGATAATCCCTTGGTAAAGGGTTCCCCCGGGATCCGATACTACGGGGGAGTGGTTCTCAAGGACCACCGCAACCTGCCCCTGGGTACGCTGTGTGTGGTGGATACGGTGCCGAATCGGTTAAACAGGGATCAGCAAGCGGCCCTTAGTACCATTGCCAATCAGGTGATGAATGCCATAAACCTTCGCAAGAAACACCTGGACTGGTCGAGGGTGAATCAGGAACTCGAGCTGCAATACAGCCGTCTGGAGGAATTTGCCCATTCGACCTCCCACGAGATCAAGTCTCCCATTAACAACATTCTTACTCTGAGTGAATTGCTGGACAAGAAGTCTTCCGAAACGCTCATGAATCCCGAGTTTAGCAGGATGCTCAGAAGGATAAAAAGCTCGGCACTATCCATCAGAGAGCAGGTGGATCTATTGCTGGGCAGCAGTCGCAAGGAAAAGCAAAAGGGGCCTGCCCGGGAGAGTTTTTCACTGGCTAAGGCAGTTCAGGACCTGAAGATACTTTTCAGTGAAGAACCTAATCTGAATCTAAGCCTTACTACCGATACGGAGTACATACATACCCATAAGGTAACCTTCGAGCAAATACTGCTCAATCTCATAGCCAATGCCATCCGGTACAACCAGAGCGATGTGGTTGTAATAGAAATTGAAGCCCTCACTAACGAACGATTCTATACCATCAGTGTGACAGATAATGGGCCGGGCATACGCCGGGAGCAGCAGGATGAAATATTTCAGCTGTTCCGGCATACGGGTGAGACCGACCGGCTTATTCAGCGAAGCCGTGGTATCGGACTTCAGCACGTCCGTAAATGGGTATCCAAGCTGGGCGGTGAGATTTATCTGAATTCCCCGGTATCGGAATCGGGTGGATCCCGTTTCGTTTTCTCCATCTCCCGAGAAGAAGTACCCTCCTACAGCTGAGCGTCTCAGGGTCAGGGAATACGGTGAATATTCCGTACATTTCTCCCTGTAAACCACCAAACCTGTCTGCCATGGCTGTTCGACGTGCGTGGATCGTAACCCGCAATTCTATTATTTTCCTTCTCACGGCACTTATTGTGCTTCTTGTGTTTTTCCATTGGAGTACCCTAAAGGCCTCCAAGGACCACTTAGCCGTCCTGGGAGAAGAGGCTCCCGAGCTTGAGGAAGGAGGCATCCGATTCCGCGACCTCAACAAAAACGGTAAACTGGATACCTATGAGAACCCCCGGGCTGCCATCGAAGATCGGGTGGACGACCTGCTTTCCCAGATGACTTTAGAGGAGAAGGCTTCCACCATGTTTGTTGCCATGATCGCATCGACCCCTGAGGGAGAACCCATAGAGACTCCCCTCTACGGAACCGACATGATGAACCTCTTTATGTCGATACTTTTGCCGACCAATTCCGAACTGATTGCTAAAAAAGGGCTGAGCAGTTTTAACGTTCTGAACGCACCAGAGAGTGCCGGAGCCATGGCCCGGTACCATAACACCATTCAGAAATGGGCCGAGCGAACCCGGCTGGGGATTCCCATTACGCTGGCGACGGACCCCCGTCATGGCTCCCGAAATAATCCCGGAGCCGCTGTATTTACTCCCTTCTTCTCCCAGTGGCCTACCCCACTAGGACTGGCAGCTACTCGCGATTCCGTACTGGTCGAAGAATTTGCCGGGATTGCCCGAACCGAATACCAGGCAACGGGATTCCGGCTGGCCCTTCACCCTACGGCGGATTTGGCTACGGAGCCGCGATGGGGTCGAATCAACGCAACTTTCGGTGAGGATGCCGACCTGACCGCTGCCTTAACCCGCGCCTATATACGCGGTTTTCAGGGCGATTCTCTGGGACCTGCCAGCATTGCCTGCATGAGTAAGCACTTTTCGGGAGGCGGTCCTCAGAAGGATGGAGAAGATGCCCATTTTCCCTATGGCAGGGAACAGGTATATCCTGGCGATAATTTCGATTATCATGTTCGCCCCTTTACGGAAGGGGCTTTACCCGCGGGCACTGCCCAGATTATGCCCTATTACGGCATACCCGTGGGACAGACCTCGGAGGATGTGGGCTTTGGATTCAATCGCGAGATGATACAGGGTTTCCTTCGGGATTCTCTGGGTTTTGACGGTGTGGTATGCACGGACTGGAACCTGATAACGGACAGTTGGATCGGAAAAGGCCGGGCTTGGGGGGTAGAGGACCTGACCGTACCTGAGCGGGTAAAGAAAGTGCTAGATGCCGGATGCGATCAGTTCGGAGGCGAGTCTATACCCGGGGTGATCGTAGAACTGGTCAAGTCGGGGGAAGTGTCGGAAAAACGCATCAACCTGTCGGTCAGAAGGATACTCAGGGATAAATTCCGCCTGGGGCTATTCGACAATCCCTATGTGGATGACAGCAAGGCCGATGCCATCGCTGCTCAGGATTTGTTTACCGAGAAGGGAAAACAGGCACAGGCGAAATCCACCGTGGTCCTCAAAAACAACCAAATTCTGCCTTTGAGGAAAGACATGCGCGTATACATAGACGGCATGGATGACTCTTCCGCCTTCGGAAAGTTCGGCCAGGTGGTGTCGAACCCGGAGGATGCCGATGTGATCGTTGCTTACAGGAAGAGTCCTTATGAGCCCAGAAACAAAACGGTAGTGGAACGATTCTTTCATCAGGGACGGTTGTATTTTACCAAGGATGAGGTGGCTGAACTCATGGACCTGGCAGCCATTAAGCCTACTGTATTTGTCATTGACCTCGAGCGTCCTGCGATCATTACCGAGATTGACGAGGTTGCTCGTGCGACGGTAGGAGTGTTCGGGGCCTCAGATGAGGTCATTGCCGATGTACTTTTTGGTAATCGATTGCCTGAAGGTAAGTTGCCCTTTACCCTGCCCAGAGACTGGACATCGGTCGAGTATCAGAAAGAAGATGTTCCTTTCGATCTTGAGAATCCGCTTTATCCCTTCGGAGCCGGTCTGGAGAATTATCGAATCGCAGAGGAGGAACCGTAACTGTAGTTCAGGGGAATATTAAACTATATGCCCTCCGCCTGTCGGAGGGTTTTTATTTAAAAAAAGTCTATTCACTGTAACAAAGCGAAAGGCGTCTTCTCCTCTAAAGAAAACTTCATATGGAAAGATATATCCTGAATTTTCGCGGATTATTCCTGGCCTTTGTAGCTCTGATGTCGGGTGGAATGAGTTTTGCCCAGAGGGCTGAATTGCAGTTGCCACCCGGCCAAAAAGCCATATTGGATTATCCGGATTACGACGCATTCCGGGTCGAATTAAGAGGGGATAGCCGTGAAGAGCTAAATATCAAGGTTCTCCGTAAAGAAGATGACTCCTTCATCAGTGGATTTGGGCTAGCGGCAGGAGGCCAGGCCACCCTGACTGTTGTCCCCGGCGGGTATTTGCTCGTAGGAAACAGTTCTTCCCGATCGGCCAGTATACGCATAGACGTGAGCCCCGTGTTGGAACAGGAAGCCCGTCAGCCAGGGGACAATAAGGCGATTTCATTTACCCTGTACAATTCGTCATTGAAGTCGGTACCCCTTATTATTCCGAATGTTATGAACCCCAATCTGTCTCCGAAGTCTTCGAGCGGTGTTAGCCTGGAGCCGGGACAGGAAATCTACTTTCGCATTAAGGGAAAGAAGTACCTGCTTTTCGCAGTGGATGAGTCTATAGCAGAAGGGGAGAGGATCGACATACCGGCCCTGATCAGGGAGCGCAAGAAAGAACTCGGGCTCTAAACAGGCTACTTCATTGAGGCCACCATCCCTGCGACACGGGAGCGCAGAAGACTGGCGGCGTCATTCATGTTTTGGGAGAGCGTTTTATCAGGGTCCCGAATTTCGAAGATGGCATCGAAAGGAAGGTTGGTTCGTGCTGAGTCATCCATTTCCAAAATGCCGCAGAAGGCCGTAACAGGAATGCCATATTGCCGTCCCAGATGCAGTACTCCACTGATGAGTTTTCCCTGGGCAGACTGTTCATCGATACGGCCTTCTCCGGTCAATATCAGGTCGCAGGGGTGTGTCTTTAGATAGTCGTAAGCGCCTGACATGTTCAGAATGAATTCGGTGCCAGAAATGAATTCGGCCTTTAAGAAAGCTTTGAGTCCATAGGCCGCACCTCCTGCTGCACCGGCGCCGGGAACCCTGGCATAGGAATGGCCCGTGGTCTGGGACCAGACGAGGTCTAAATGGTGGAGACCCCGATCCAAAAGTTCTATGGCATGTGGGCTAGCTCCTTTTTGAGCGGCATAAACATGCGCTGCACCCTGAGGTCCGATCAAGGGATTGACCACGTCGTTTACGGCTGTGATTTTCACCTGGATATCGGAGTCCGGAGCCTGGATTTTGGCAATTTTTTCCAGATTAAGACCTATGGGATCCAGGGGCACCCCCTCTGCGTCCAGAAAGCGCCATCCAAGGGCATGGGCCATGCCGCAGCCGCCATCGTTCGTGGCGCTGCCCCCAAGCCCCACGCATATGGTCCTGGCCCCTAATTCCAGGGCAGATTGGATCTGCCTGCCGGTTCCCAGGGTGGAGGTCATGAGCGGATTACGCTCCTCTTTTTCCAGTAGCTCAAGACCGCTTGCCCGGGCCAGTTCCACATAGGCCGTTAGTGTCGCGGGATTCCAGGCTATGGGCGCCGTAAGACTTCGCCCCAGGGGGTCCACCGTCTGTACGCTATACTCCCTGGCTTCGGTGTATCTGAGCACAGAATCCAGGAATCCATCTCCGCCATCAGATACCAGGAATCCCGTAACACCAGCCTCCGGAAGGACATCGCGGATCCCGTTTTCCATGGCCATCATAACCTCATTGGCGGTAAGCGAACCCTTGAATTTATCCGGAATCAGAACAAAATTCATCGTTTCGCTCTTTTAATCCATCGAAATTCGAAAGGATTCAGCGTGATCAGACCCTCTTTGGAAATGGTGAAGCCTAGTAGGTCGGACCAGTTATCGCCTCCGGCATAGTAAGTCTGCACTTTGCCAGAAAAATTGTGGATGGCCTTAAGCTCTTCTTCCTCCGAGGACCTGGTGATTATAAACAAAAGTCCATCACTTTGGTAGCTAGCAGGTCCGAAAGGATTGAATACCGGCTGCGAGCGTCTTACTTGCAACAGCTGTCGGTAGCGGGTGAAGATTCGGTTTCGGAAATCATCCGTACTGTTCAACTCTTGTACCAGCGAATCGAAGTCCAGCTTAGCGCGGTTTATTCTCCTGGGAATACCGGACTCGAGAGCTGCATCCCTGTCGTTGCACGAGCCCAGCAGGGAATGGTAGTAGATTCCAGGAACCCCTGGCATGCAAAGCATTATACTTTGAGTGAGCATGAAGCGGTCGATCCTGAGGGTGTCGTTTTCTTTGGGTGAGGTAAGCAGGTCCAGGTAGTTGCAATTGAGTTCATAGGGCGACTGGGTTCCATCCCCATTATCCTTGTACGAAACAAAACCTCCGTGGGCCTCGGCGTGATGCGCCAGTTCGGTTACGGCTGTATCCGGGATTATGCCCTGAAGGGGTCGTACGCCCATTCCGTCATGGCTGGCCGTGAAATTGAAGAAGCAGGTGCCCGCGGGTATATCCAGAGAACGGGCCCAGCGGGTCAGGGTGTCAATCTCCCCGCTGTGGAGGGAATGCGCGAGCAGGGGAGGTAGGGTAAAATTGTATACCATATGGGCCTCATTGCTCCCGTTGCCGAAATAACTGATGTTTTCACTATGGGGAACGTTAGTCTCGGTGATCAGTACAGTGCCCGGACAAATATCATCCAGTACACTTCGCATTAGCTGAATGACGGCATGGGTCTCATCCAAATGGATACAGGGCGTACCCCTTTCCTTCCACAGAAAGGCAATGGCATCCAGGCGAAGGTATCGCGCACCCCTGGATGCGTAGAAGAGCAGTATGTCCAGGACCTGCAGCAGTACACAGGCATCCTTGTAATTCAGATCCACCTGATCCCGGCTGAATGTGGTCCAGACATGTACCGTATCACCCTCCTTTTCGAAGGGGTGGAGCAATGGCAGGGCTCTTGGCCGGACCACCCGACTATAGTCTTCCGAGGGATCAGCGGTAATGAAATAGTTTTGGTACCGGGGTTCGCCTCTCAGGAATGCCTGAAACCATTCGGATTCCTGCGACATATGGTTGATCACGGCGTCGAACATCAGATCGAAGCCTGTCGACAAGGTGGCGATCTCCGGCCAGTCTCCCAGGTCCGGATTGATGCGGTAGTAATCGATTACACTGAATCCGTCATCCGAACTGTAGGGGAAACAGGGCAAAAGGTGAATAGCGCTTATGCAGTCCCCCAGATACGTAGTAGCTAATACATTGAGGGTAGAGAGCGATTTCTCACCGGATCTCTGGATTCCGTCGCCATAGGTAATCAATACGCTATCGCGATGGCTGAGTGCGCTATGTCGGGCTGAGGTATTTCCGTAGCGCTCCTTTAAGGCCTGAAGACCTTCGGCCAACATTTCACCATCCCTGGGATATAGCTGGTTGAGGAGATCTTCCATGTCAGCTCAGGATGTTTTTCAGCGAAGCGGACAGCCAGACGATCAGCCCAAAATAGGAAAACAAGAGAATCAGTTCGCGCCTCGAGGGGGAAATGGAGGCGACATCCCCCTGCCATTTACTACCCGGAAGTATAAGGCTGAGAACATAGCCGCTGACCAGAGTAATCAGGAAGCCGGTGGCATTCCACCAGAACCAGAAAATCTCGGGCACGTAGAGCCACAGGTACATATTGAAGAATACGCCGGTCAGTATGCCTATGTTGGCTCCTAAGGCATGAGTCCTGCGTGTGACCATGGCCAGGAAGAAGATCGCCAGTATTGGGCCGAAGAAAATCGAACCGATTTTGTTGATGACCTCGATGACCGTTCCCTCGATCTTCCCGGCGAAAAAGGCGAAAAACAGGCAGACCAGACCCCAGAATACCGAAAGCAACCGGGAGGTACGCACATAGGCCTTATCCGACATATTGGGGCGGAAGCGCTTTATATAATCTTCCAGCGTTACGGCCGAAAGGGAGTTGACCGTCGAGCTCAGGGAAGACATGGCCGCCGAAAGGATAGCAACGAGTAGAATACCTATGATCCCGTTCGGTAAATACCGGATGATAAATACCGGCACCATGAGGTCCGCTTTCTTGCCTTCGAGGCTATTCAGGTTGGCATTGTATAGCTCACTCAGCTGATCCTGGAAGCCCAGGTCACCGAAGTAGAGGGTTCCCAATACAAGTCCCATGATACAGTAAGTCAGGGTTACCGGGAAGCGAAAGAGGCCGTTGGCCAGGAGCAATTTTCGGACGGTTGACAGATTTCGTGAGGAGAGCAGTCTCTGGGTCTGGGTCTGATCGGTTCCATAGTAAGAGGCATAGAGGAAGAATCCACCTATGACCATGGGCCAGAATCCGAATTCGTCCTTGCCGTCTGCATTGTCGAATCCCCATTTGCCGAAATCTACGGCGGTCAATCGATCGGGATCCACCTCAGTCAGAAAGTTTTGTATTCCTCCCAGCTCACCGAGTCCATAGGCCAGGCAGATTACGATTCCGAGGAAGAGTATCAGCATCTGTATGACATCGCCCCAAATCACGGCACGCATACCCCCCTGAAAGGAGTAAATGAGCGTGACCAGCCCTATGATCAGTACCGAAATCCAGAAGTCCACACCCGTGGTAGCCTGCAGAATAAGAGCCATGGTATATACCATAACTCCTGTGGCCACCGAACGGCTCACCTGAAACACCAGGCTGATCAATAGCCTGGAGGAAGCGTCGAATCGCCGCTCGAGGTATTCATAAACGCTTACTATGCCCGATTTATAGAGGGCGGGGATGAGGGCGACCATGAGGAAGGCCATGGCCAGAGGGACTCCGAATTCATAGGTCAGCCATTTCAATCCACCCCCTTCCTTGAGCCCTACGAAGGCAGGCGCCGAAATGAAGCTGATGGCGGAGAGCTGAGTCGCCATAGTAGAGAGGCTCAGGGGAATCCATCCCATGCTCTGCCCACCCAGAAAGTAGTCTTTGGAATCCTTGTTTTCCTTGAAAAGGTAGCCGAGTCCGAGGAAGCCGATCAAGTATACGGCAATGATGATGTAATCCAGGGTATTCATTGGTTACCTGAAAATAGAAAAATCCTTTAAATATTAGGATTGTCGGGGTGGATCAGTTTGGGCTCAGCGCATTAAGTCCTAAACGAACCATGTTCTTCAGTTCTTCGGGTTTCCTCCCAAATTTGGAGACTACGGTTAAGCCGTGATGCAGGCCGGCCAGATAGGCGGCGGTATGCGGTACATCCGTTGTGGGTGAAAGCTCACCCAGTTGCACGGCCCGCTCTATACATTCGCAGTAGATGTTAAGTTCTTCCTGTTCGGTGCGATCGAGATATTCCTGTATGGTTCCCTTAGCGGGAAGTAATTCTGCGGCCGAATTTACCAGGAAGCATCCTCTGCACTGCTTGTCGCCGGCTAGTTGGCTGGCCGTAGCCAGGAAGAGTTCCCTAAGGGCCTGCAGCGGGGATTCCTCGTGTTTCTGGAGGATGCGTCTCCGCCATTCCAGGCCTTTGGCCCGGTAACGCTCCAGTGCGCGAATAAAAAGTCGTTGCTTATCCCCGAAGGTGTGATACATACTCGCCCGGTTGATACCCAAATACTCGACCAGATCTTGTATGCTGGTATCGTGATACCCCTTCTGCCAGAAGAGGTTCATGGCCTTTTCCAGGACCAGATCTTCGTCGAACTGCTTGGTGCGCGGCATGTAATGGTGTAACTAAAACGTGTCTAATAGTAGTACTATCAAAGATATATGAAATCATGAATCACAGGCGCGAATTTATACTGACCAGAATATTCAGATAGTACGTGTTAATACTAAACTGACTAAAGCCCTAAACATCATACTGACAGGGCTTCAGTGCATTTGTGGGATTCGCATAAGAAGCTGATAATTAGGATAAAAATCTGGCGATATGTGGTAAGGAGCCCCTGATTCAAGAACTGAGGGCTGTTCGCACTTCGACTTAGAGGTTAAACAGCCTCGGAAGTGAGCAGGGCAGGGGATCACCCCCCCTTTTAGGCAGGTGTTACGACTTTTGCGCCTGCGAATCCATGTCTGGACGGTAGTCCAGAGGCAACATACGCCCCACCCGTTGACTTCCTATAGTCCCTCCGAAAAGAATGCTGTTTGTAGGACCGTAGTTGCCGTAACCGTCAATGTAGAAGCGATCGTCGTTTTTCTGCATAAATGACTGATCTTTCCGATCGTAGAGGATATCGATCGTATTTTTTCTGAGTACTACCTCAGTAAGTCCATTCTCGTTGGGTAGGAGTTGCAAGACCTTGTCGCGAGCAGTAGGCAGGCTTTTGAAATAGAGCCCGAAGTCTTCGTTCAGGAGGTTATCATCCCTCAGAGCTCGCATGAAATGCAATATAGAACCCCTGTAGGCCTTCAGTCGATTTCGGTCGTATTTGCGCGGGTCTTCTTCCATGGCAGAGAATCGAACCAGGCCGGCAAAGGTTACCGACAGGGTGCCCAGATCATCTTCGGACCAGGGGTCGAATACGGCCTTGAAGCTTTGTAGGTCGTAAGTAAGGATATAGCCAAGAGTCCGGTTTACAATAATCAGCGGCTCGGAGGGGAAGGCTTGCAGGCTGTTTTGGGATGCGCTGTAGTACATGCGCACCGTTTCCAGGTTTCGTATTTCGCACCGCCGTCCAATAGGGGAGTCCCCGAGAAATTCTTTAAGGAACACCCGTTCCTTTTTTCGCCGGCTCCAGGTATCCGGTTCCAGGACTACTTCTTCAAGTTCCACGGGTTGAGGGCTGAGCAACAACACACCCATATCCGCTTCAGGCTCGTACAGGACCCGTGTTTCGTACCCGAGGTATTGAATGATAACAGGGGCGGTCATGCGCAATCGGGAAGCCAACACGAATTGACCATTCATGTCCGTAACGGTTCCTATGGAGGTGCCGTCGAAGAAAACAGAAACACCGACCAGAGGCTCCCGGGTTTCAGCATCGACCACACGCCCCCGTATTTCCAGGTTTTGCGGATACAGTATGCCCATGCTGAGGAGCAGCATGAGCGGTAAAAAGAGAGTTCTTGGGTTCATTTTTCAAGGATTGATGAACCCTAAAGATAATCTCTACCCACTTACCCTCTGAAAAAGGGGGTACGTATAACTATCGGTTAAGCTGGTCCTTAGTCCTTCAGGCCAAAACGGGCCAGTATATCGCTCATCAAACACCAGTTGGTGATCGAAGACTGAAAAAGGTTAGCGCCTACAAAGGCCGTAAACCACAGCCAGTTGATGTTGACGTATACGGCCAGCAATATACTGATTAGTATAAATGAGCCGGCGATGGCATGTAATACGCGGGTTTTCATGATTTTGGATTAAATGATTTCTTTGGCCTCCATTAGGGCGGCGTGTATGTGCGATTGGGATTTTTGTTGGAGATTAAAGGCCTCTATGGAAGCCATTAGCGACTGGGTACTGCCGTTCTCCACAAAAGCGTAGAACAGGGTGGACTGATGCTCGCCCATATCCGAGGCGAACCAATTTCCGACCTTGCGTTCGCGGGGAACATCTTTGTAGCCGGTGACATCCATGTAGGAGAATGCATTTACGTTATGCTCTTTCAGCAAACGCCTGATGTCCTTTTCATAGGACTGTACAGCAGTGATAACCAAGAGGTGCATGAGCGCTTCATTTAAGGGTTAAGGGGATTTTCCCATTTCTTTCGTTCGGACATGTAATAGATCAGGGGCACCACGACCAGGGTGAGCATGGTGGAAACGATGGCTCCTGCGACCAGTGAAATCGCCAGCCCTTGAAATATGGGATCGAACAGTATGATTGAGGCGCCGATTACCACTGCCCCGGTGGTAAGCAGTATGGGCGTGGTTCGCACCGCCCCGGCCTCAATAATCGCCGTTTTTAGGTCGACACCTTCCTTCAGCCGTATTTCGATAAAGTCAATCAGGAGTACCGAATTCCTTACCATAACTCCGGCAAGGGCAATCATGCCGATAAAGGAGGTAGCCGTGAAAAACGCTCCCAGCAGCCAGTGACCCAGAACAATTCCTATGAGTGACAGGGGGATGGCCAGCATCATGACTATGGGTGTCCGGAAGTTCTGGAACCAGCCCACGATAAGCATATAAATGATGATGATGACGACCAGGAAAGCTCCTCCCAGGTCACGGAAAACCTCCAGCGTAATCTGCCATTCTCCGTCCCATTTTAGGGAGAATTCGGATTCATCTTCAGGCTGGTTCATGTAGAGTTCACTAAGGCCATAACCCTTGGGAAGACTTATGTTATTAAGCTTCTCCGACATTCCGAGTATGGCGTAGGCAGGACTTTCGAGCTCACCGGCCATATCGGCAAGAACGTACACCACGCGCTTCTGGTCCTTGCGATAAATAGTGGGGTCCAGCGAACCTTTCTCTACCCTCACCAGGTCGCTGACCGGAACCATCTGGCCTTGTTGTCCCCGAACCTGCAGGGTTTGTATCAGCTCGATACCTGCCCGGTCTTCCTCCGGTAATTGCAGGTTGATCTCCACCGGGTTGTCGGCCCGTTCATCGTAGAGGGTACCTATGGGGTGCTCTCCGATCAGGTAGGTGAGGTTACCTACAATCTGCTGGGGAACAATCCCGTGCATCATGGCCTTTTCCCGGTCAATATCCAGGGCGTACTCGGTCTGCGGGGCTTCGACATACCAGTCGATATCCACTACGTCCGGAGTTTCGTTCAAAATGTCCTTGACCTGCTCAGCTACCTGAATCTGCTGCTGATAATCCGGGCCATAGACCTCGACCACAAGGGTGGACAGGACCGGTGGACCCGGGGGAACTTCGACGATCTTGGCGTTGGCTCCGTACTTGCCTGCTATGCGCTGCACTTCCGGGCGAACCCTGGTCGCGATCTGATGGCTGTCTTCGGAGCGATGCTCTTTATGTAACAGATTGACCTGTATATCGGCCATGTTACTGCCCCCTCTCAGGTCGTAGTGGCGAACCAATCCGTTAAATGTAATAGGTGCGGAGGTTCCGGCATAGGTCTGATAGTTCACGACTTCCGGTACGCCGGACAGGTATTGTGCGATTTCTGTCGTTACCGCGGCCGTTCGCTCCAGAGTAGAACCCTCCGGCATGTCAATGACTACCTGAAACTCGTTCTTGTTGTCAAAGGGTAGCATTTTTACCGCTACGGACTTGGTGAAAAACATGGCCAATGATCCCAGCAGGAGAACGATGGTAATACCCAGCATGAGCCACCTTTTGGAACTGCTGTCCAGCAGGGGCTTCTCAATGCGATGGTACAGGCGGTGTATCCAACCTGGACCGTGTTCCTCCTCAGGGGAGCCTTCTGCGTGTTCCTTGCCTTTTTCGCGCAGGAAGTAATAGCCCAGGTACGGGGTTACGGTCAGTGCAACGAAGAGCGACAGCATCATCGCAATGGATGCGCCTATGGGCATCGGGCTCATGTAGGGGCCCATCATGCCGGAGACGAATGCCATGGGAAGTATGGCTGCGATAACGGTAAATGTAGCCAGTATGGTCGGGTTGCCCACCTCATTGATAGCATAGATCGCGGCCTGTGCAAAAGGCAAGCGCCGGGATTTGAAATGCCGGTGCATGTTCTCGGCGATAATGATGCTGTCGTCTACGACGATCCCCACCACAAAAACCAGGGCGAAGAGCGTAATGCGATTCAGGGTATACCCCAGCATGTAGTAGCTGAACAGTGTCAGCGCGAAGGTCAGCGGGACAGAAAGGAATACCACCAGTCCCCCCCTCCAGCCCATGGCCAGCATAACGAGAACGGTAACGGCCACTATGGCCACCATCAGGTGAGTGAGCAGTTCGCTTACCTTGTGGGAGGCCGTCTCCCCGTAGTTACGGGTAACTTCCACACGCACGTCGTCAGGTATCAGGGTAGACCGAAGCCGATCGATTTTGGCCAGGATCTTGTCCGCAACCTTCATGGCGTCGGCCCCTTTCACCTTGGCTACCGAAAGGGTAACGGCTGGATACAATGCTGGCGCATCTCCGTATTCCTCGTGAGCCCGGCCGTAGCCGAATCCTACATAGTCTTTTGGTTTGGAAGGTCCGTCCTCGATGTCCGCTACCTGATGCAGGTAAACGGGAAGTTCATTGTTGGATCCCACGACTATATTACCGACGTCTTCGGCATCTTTGAGGAATTCACCGGTAGTAACGAGGAATTCCTCATCCCCCCGGACGAAGCTGCCGGATTGGGAACTGCTGTTGTGGGCTCGGACCATCTGCATCACTCCCAGGGCATCCACGCCGTTTCCGGCCATACGGTCCTTATCCAAAACGATTTTTAGCTGCCTGGGTCGCCCGCCGATCTCCCGGGTGATGGACACGTCTTTGATCTTCTTGATTTCCGTGGCCACCTCCTCGGCCAGTAGCCGTAAATTGTGGTCGTCGTAGTCCTCGCTCCAGAGGGTCAGCCCCAGCATGGGCACATCATCTATGGACCGTGTTTTGACTATGGGTTCATATACGGTTTCCGGGAAGATGTTTCGGTGTTTCATCAGCTCGTCGTAGAGTTTCACATACGACCGCTCGGTATCTTCACCCACATAAAACTGAACCACTATCACAGCCCTGCCGTTCATCGACATGCTGTGTACATGTTCTACCCCTTTTATGTTGGAAACAATTTTCTCCAGGGGCTGAACTACACGGCTCTCCACCTCCTCCGGGGAGGCTCCGGGGTAGCCCACCATTACGTCGGCCATGGGGACCACGATCTGAGGTTCTTCTTCCCTGGGAATCAGGAAAGAACTGTAAACTCCGATGATCATGAGCGCCACCATGAGCAGCACGGTCAACTTGGAGTGTATAAAGAAGTTGGCAACCTTGCCAGAAATTCCGTCTTGCATACGAACTGTTTTAGAGAATTCCGGGAACCTTATCGGACCTGTACCGGAACGCCGTTAAAGATTTTTCCATCTGCTTCCACGATATAGGATTCCCCAGGGCTGAGGCCGGAAAGTACCTCTACCCGGTTCCCGTTTTCCTTGCCGAGCCGCACCCAGCGAAGCACCGCTGTGTTCTTATCGCTCAGTGCATAGATTCCGGTGAGTTGTCCGTTTCGTATCAGAGCTTCTTTGAGTACCTTTGGCGAGGTTCCCCTTGGGTTATCGTTCGCATCAGCGGCAATGTCCACACCTACAAACATCCCGGGATAAATGCCATCTGTTTCGGTCAGGCCAATCTTAACCAGGAATTGCCCACCCGTGTTCCGCGAGGAGGGGCTTACTTCGGTGACCTGTCCCTTGAGTATCTGCCCATTGGACTTGATATGAACCTCCGCCTTCGCACCGGCCTGTACTCTGGAAATTTCTGACTCAGGTACCATTACTACGGCCTCATAGTTGGAGGTTCCTTCCACAGTAATCAGGGGCATACCGGGATTGGCGATATCCCCTACCTTGACGAAGGTGTTGGCCACCACACCCGAAAACGGTGCTCTCAGGTTGGTGTAGGCGAACTGGGCATTGACTTCCTTCTCCATCTCGCGCGCGGCCTGAAGGCCGGCCTCGGCTGACTCGTAGCGCGTAGTCATGTTATCCAGCTCCTTTTCTGAGGCGCTGCCCTTTTCGTAGAGTTCCTGAAAGCGCTGAAAGTCTTTACTGGCGTTCTTAAAGTTGCTCTCTGCCTGAATGATAGAGGCGGATACCTGAGCCTTTTTTGCACTCAGGTCATTGCTGCTGAGGGTAAGTAGGAGCTGTCCTTTTTGAACCCGCTCTCCGGGTTGCACGTTTACTCCGGTTACGCTACCCATCATACGGGTGCTCAGATTGGCGCTGTTTCCTGCTTCTATCCTACCGCTCACGGTTACCAGCGACTGGCTCCCCGCCGATTCAGCCGTTTGTACTGAAACGGCTACGGGGTCCCATTCCCGGGTCTCCGCTTCCTCATGAGAACCGCAGGCTGCGGCTAGTCCGAGAAGGAGGGTTAGTGCTGTGTATTGAAATGATTTCATCGGTTTCTTTTTTTGGATTTATTATTCTCGTGTCAGGAACTCCAGGTACTCCTGAGTAAAATTGTATTCGAATACGGCTTGATTGAGTTGCAGTTCTTTTTGGTAAAGCCGGCTTTCCGACGCGAGCAGGTCGACGGTCTTCTCCAGACCCTGTTCGAAGCGGTCTTTCCTGATTTTATAGGATTCTCGTGCTTGTTCGAAGGCCAGTTCCATCATGTCGATCTTATTGCGGGTGACCTCTAGCATACGCCGTGTTTTGTTGAGTTCACTCAACTGTCTGGCTTCGTATTCCTGCTGTTCAATTCGAGCCTTTTCCCATTCCAGCCGGGCCTTGTCCGACTGGGCTACCTGGGAGTATCCCTTGAAGATGTCCCAGGATAACTGCGCTCCGAGGATGTAACCGGAGGCGTCGAATTCCATAAACTGTCCATCGAACATCTGATAGCTGCCAAAGGCATTGACTCGGGGGATAAACTTCATCCTGGCCGAACGGTGCATATTCCGATACCCTTCCACGGACTTCTCCATGGCAATAAGGTCCTTACGCCGACTGGGGAATGCCTCGCCTATCTCCATCGCACTGAATTCACTGCTAAACTCCTCATCGGGTTTGAGCAGGGCCGAGGTCATTTCCTCGCCCATCAGTACCAGCAGCATGTCTGAGGTGTTGCGAACTTCCGATTCGGCATACTGTAGTTGGCTATTAACCTCATTGGAGCGCACCTGGGCGTCCAGCACATCGGCTCGTTGTACCATTCCCTGATCGAAGTAATCGGTGACCATGCGCACGGCTTCTTCGGCTGTTTTCCGGGCCCTCCTTAGAACCGATACCGTCTGGTAGGTTAGCTGCAGCTGCATGTAAAGTCTGGATGCTTCGAATTCGAGGTATTCCCGCGTTCTGCCTGCCTTCAGCTCATAGGCTTCCTGCTGAATTTTTGCCGCCTTTCGCCCATATAGCCCATCCAGATTCAGCAGTGGCTGCTGCACCTGAATTTCCAGAGCGAAATTCTCAATGGATTCCGGATCGTTGAGCAGGGCCGGATTGAAGTCGTTTTGAGTAAGTATTTCCTGGTTGAGTCGGGAACCAAAGGCCATCAGGGGGTTGTTGGTGGTAATGGCCGAATACGAAGCCGAAACCGAGGGCATGAATAGGGAGTTCGACTGCCGGTAGTCGGCCCGGGCCATCTCGGCTTCTTTATCCGAAACCCTCTTCTTATAGCTGTTCTGAACCACCCGTTCGATAAACTCCTGTTTACCGATCTGTAGGGTGTCCTGTCCATAGGCCGTGAGGGAAACGACTAGAAGGAGAGTGAAAACTGTGTGTTTCATGTGCGATAAATTTCTTGGGCGAAAATAGACCAGTAAGTAGGCTGCTGTCAGTAGCAATGGTTACACAGCAGTCAAGCCCAGGAAAATCGGGGGTTTCCACAGCTGTCAGGAGCGCGTTCCCCCGTGACCTCCGGCGACTATGTTCAGTATTCGGATATTCAGATAGATAAATCGGAAGAATTGTATGATGGGATTCCGCATGTACGCCTTCTGCGCACCTGTTATTCGCTTTGCCATGGTTACTCTTTTACTCTGGGATCAGCCACCAGAAGGGTTTCATTTTTGCTTTATAGATAAAGGCGTAATGCAGGGCGAGTTTCACCCAGTGACCGGCCAGTCCCATCTCCCCGAAGGTCTTTCGGATATTTCTTCCGCCGGTATCCTTGTATTTCTCATAGTCGGGAACTATGGGATAGGTGGTTATGCTGATGCCACTTCCACTGAACAGTCCGAAACCAGCTGAGGCGATGCAGGCAGCGCCCATGTTCCCCAGTGATCCCTTATGATGCAAGGATTCCTTTCCTTTCTTTATCGAGTCGATTATGTTGTCCGCCACCAGTTTGGCCGTAATTCCAGAAGGCATACCGGTACGGGGGGGAGCCGGGAAGATCTCCGTTCCGTTGCGGCTCTTGCGCGGTTTGGAGATGGTGTGCGGGGGCGCGAATGCGATCCCCGGTGCAAAGATGTTGGGATAACTCGGGTTCTGATAGGTCTCCGGCCAATCCTGTACCCTCCATTGTTCGTAGGGTTTGGGCGTGTAGTCGGCATCGACGATCATGAATCCTTTGAACAATCGTTCGGTGATATCGCCACCGGCCTTGTCATATGCCTTGAATCCGTGACCGGAGAAGGCGGGAATCAGCATACCAAAGTCGTACGGCTCGGTTTTGTGCTCACCATCCAGATTCTCGTAATGCACGAGTCCGGGTTCTATCTTGTTTACCCCTGCCTCGAGTATCCAATCGATACCCCGATCCCTGAATACCATCTCGACCATTTCGTCGGAGCCCATGGGTTTTCCCCCGTACTTGAGCAGCATGCCATCCATGCCGAAATCGCCGAGTTTGTGCTCGTTGGATATCCATTTAAGGGAGACCTTATCCCTTACTTTTCGCTTGCGGAGTTCCTGCTCAACATTGAGAATATACTCAAAGGCAGCTCCCTGGCAGGTGGCTTTTGGATGTCCCGTGCCGATTAGTACATTTAGTTTACGGTCGGAATTCTTCGCCTTGGCCGCGAGTTTTTCTAGCCCCTCAGCGGCGTGCTGGGCATGGTCGTAAGTGCACACGGAATACATCTCGTTCTCCCCCGGGTTCAACCCCTCCGTATTCCCGAATGCCAGCTTGGGACCCGTGGCATTGATCAGGTAGTCGTAGGTGACTTGCTCGCGGCTACCCTTCTTTTCGCCATGTACATACTCGATGGTCACAAAGGGAAGATGGTCCGCGTCACCCTCGGGATGAAAGGATGCGGCCCTGGCCTGCTTAAACTGTATACCCTTGCGTCTGTAGAGGGGCTCAAGCGGGAAGATTAACTGACTCGGCTTCATCCGACCGATCCCTACCCAGATATTGGAGGGAATCCATTGATAGTTCCTATTGGGTGAAACCACGACCACCTCGTGCTTTCTGGGGAGTCTTCGCCTGAGGTGAGAGGCGGCGGTGTGTCCGGCTATACCGGCTCCCAAAACGACAATCCTGGACATAACAAGCTAAAATGATTTATCCAAATATATAGGATGGTCCGGCCGAACTCTGGAACACAGGTTACATAAGGAACAGATTCTTCGGAGCAAGTATAAGAACGTTCGGTATAAATTCATCGGGTCTTATCGACGGGTCCGCATGAATGTGACTAGGATCATTTTTCAGACCCCAAAGGCGTGTCGATTTGCCGGGCATGCGCCACTCAAGCTGATAAATATTATAGTTTACCCATTGGGGAATCTAATATTTTTGAAAGATCGGCTGAGTTAACCGGATCGAAACATCAATTGAAGTAGTGAAACGGCTGGATTATTCATTTCCTATTTATAATTCGCCTTCAAGAGATGTTGAACGTGACTTTGGTTTTAACGCTTATCCCCATCTAGTAATCATTAAGGATGGTCGAATACGATATAATGGGAGACTCATTGTTGATAAAAAGGTTTTCGTAAACCACTTAAGTACCGAAATTAGTCGTTTGCTGAATGAAAAAGGACAAGTGGAATTGCAACAAAATACCGGACAATCAGTTAAGCTAGGTTGCCAATTTTTGGTATGACATTAAATTCTCGAATTCGATCAAGTTGAGCGCGCCTAAAGCGGGTTGCCTTCTTTTGCGATTATACCCGGTCTCGATCCATTGAAACAGATCCAGTTCTGCCTGGTTTTGTATCAGCCCCTTAAATACCTGGACAGATTTTCTAAGGATTGATAGCATTTTTCATAGATTGATGGCATGAAGAAACTCAAGTTTCCGTCCGCCCAGACCTTGCTGATACTGATAGCTGCCCTGGTCGCCCTGCTCACCTGGATCGTCCCGGCAGGAAAGTACGACTCCCTGATGTATCTTGCCGAATCCAACAAGCTTGAAATCAATAGGCCAGGAGAATCCGTGATCCTGCCCGCAACCCAGGCGACGCTGGATTCCCTGGGGATCAGAATTCCCTTAGAAAAGTTTACCAATGGGGATATCTACAAGCCCGTTGGAATACCCGGAACATACCGGGAGCTCCCATCCCGACCCCAGGGACTGGCTGCCCTCGCACAATCCCCCATACGCGGTATTATTAAGGCGGCCGATATCATTTTCCTGGTGCTGGTGATTGGCGGGCTCATCGGGGTGATGAATGTCACCGGGGCCTTTGACGCCGGAATTCAATGGATTACCCGGGTGCTTCGCGAACGGGAATCCCTGCTGATCGTAATAGTTACATCACTGATTGCGGCCGGAGGCACTACCTTCGGTATGGCTGAGGAAACCATGGCCTTTTATCCCATCCTTATACCGGTTTTCCGAGCGGCGCGCTACGATTCCATGGTGGGGCTGGCCTGCATCTTCCTGGGGTCGGCCATAGGAAGCATGTGCTCGACAACCAATCCCTTTTCGACCATCATAGGTTCGGATTCGGCAGGCATCAACTGGCTTACCGGTATAGAATTCCGGGTTATCATGCTGGTGGTTTGCCTGGTGATTACCATAGTCTATATCCTTCAGTATGCGAGGAAGGTTCGTTCCAATCCAGCGACATCCGTCACCACAAATCCTGCTCCAGAAGAGCTTATCGAAAATCCCGTTAAAAAGGACCGTGCTCTTACTCCCAGATTATGGCTCATCATTGGGGTGTTCAGCATGAGTTTTGTAGTGATGGTAATCGGGGTTTCCTTCCTGCACTGGTGGTTCGTCGAGATGACCGCAGTGTTTCTGGTAGCCGCCATAGTGATTGGTTTTATTGGTCGTATACCCGAGGGAGAGTTTGTGCGCGAGTTTTCGAAAGGGGCAGCCGACCTGCTTAGTGTCGCCTTTATTATAGGCATCGCCCGGGGCGTCACCATACTGATGGAAGACGGCCTGATCAGCGACACCGTACTCTATCACGCCAGCTCCCTGACAGAAGGGATGAACAAGGGGCTCTTCGTCAATGTGGCCCTACTCTTCTTCGGCGGGCTGAGTTTCTTTATGCCCTCTTCCTCCGGAATGGCGGTGCTTACCATGCCCATCATGTCGCCTTTGGCAGACTCGGCAGGCATCGGGAGGGAAACGGTAGTAGACGCTTATATTTATGGTCTGGGCCTGTTCTACCTGGTGAACCCCACCGGCCTGATACTCGCTGCCCTGGCCCTGGTCAACATCACCTTCTACCGCTGGTTGAGGTTCGTGCTTCCGCTGCTCTTGATCCTCACCCTGGTTACCATGGCCGGGTTAACGATCTCGGTGTACATATAAGGTGTGGGAGTGCCCTGTTAAATGGTGACGCGAAAAAGAGGGAACTATAGATCCTCCTCTGCAAGTTCTTCCTCTATAAGATTGGAAAGGGTTTCGATCTCTGTGTGCAGACTCCGCCGGTATCTAAGCGTGGTATAAGTAAGATCCAGTTTCATGCCAATCAGGTTTCGGACACTGGGCTGGGAAAACATCTGGAGGTAATCATTTTCTGCTTCACGGGAGTAATCGGCGTCAGGAAAATGCCATTTCAACAAGGGAATAAAATTGATCTCCTGTTCCGAAATATTGTCAATGCGCAGCTGCTGTACCGACAACCGATCGCCAATGAGGTCTTCCAGATTTTCTATACTGGTTTCCAATTGGGTAAAGTGCTCGCGGATCACCTCACTTTTTATCAGCCCAATTTTACCGGTGTTTTTCAATTCGTTGTACGTATTGATTACAGGGTTATCTAAGGAAACGTCCCATAGTATTCGAGATGCCAGGGTATCCGTTAGGATCAGGCTGTTGTCCTTTCTGAGCCCCAGTACCGAGAGATAGGTGTCAAGCACATATACTTCCTGATTGATTTGCCTTTGCGACTGTTCAAGTGCCGATTGGAGGTTGACAAGGAGGTTTTGCAGGATTTCCGTCTCTTCCTTGTCCCGTTTGCGCTGCTCGTTCCAGTTGTTCATCTGCAGGGCAATCAGTATTCCCAAAACGACCAGTACGATCTCACCGATCGCATAGCCCAGGTATTGGGTAAACTTATTCGATCTGAGCAAAAGGAGTCTAAGCCTGCGGAAAAAGGTCATGAGTAGGACGGATGATAAACGTTGGCAGGCACAAATAACGTAATATATCTCTAACCTTTCAGGTCCGGCCTGGTAGGACGAACCTCGACTTTACTCGGCAGCGTGCGCGGATGCATGCGCAACAGGTCCACTACGATTTGTCCCAGATCTTCGGGCTGTATTTTCCAGGCGTCCGCTTCTCCGGGCTCGTGGTCATTGAAGTGGCTGGCGACCGATCCGGGCATGATGGTGGTCACTTTGATGTTGTATGGTCTCAGGTCGAGCATGGCGGCCTGACTAAAACCGACCAGCCCAAATTTGGAGGCATTATACCCGGCTCCATTCGGAAAAAAGTTAGTGCCGGCCAGGCTGGCCAAGGTCATGAAGTAGCCCTCCGATTCCTTGAGGGCATTAACGGTAGCCTTCAGCGTGTGAAAGGGACCGCTGAGGTTGGTGTCGATCATGGCGTTCCACTGGGCCAGGGTCATCTGGTCCACGGGAGCAAAATTGCCGAGGCCGGCATTAGCCATAACCACGTCTATCCTGCCCCAGGCTTCCAGGATCGCTTTAGAGGCTGTCTCTTCCTGATCCAGAAAACGCACGTCCGAGCCTAGGCCGAGTACCCTGTCTTCCGGACCGAGCTGCCGGGCAGCCTGCATGGCCTGTACCGCATCCCGACCGGAAATGGCGACGCGGTAGCCTTCTTCCAGCAGGGCTTTAGCAATTCCGTATCCGATTCCTTTGGTCCCACCTGTAATGTAGGCAACCTGATCAAGTGTGCGGGGGGTATCCATAATTAAACGACTTTATGGTAAACCGGGTTACTGTTCCCGGACTACAGATACGAAGGTACTTCATAATTCACAGTCGGACCGTATGTCCCAACAACACGGATAAGCCTCAATAATGGGTGTTTTAAAGGCAGCAAACTTGCCATAGAGCGGGTCGGTATGGCCTACTTTTACCACAGTACAGGCATCAATCTAATTGCGTTTTTTATGAATAAGAGTATATGGGTAGCGGTAATTTTGCTGCTACTACCGGGCCTGCTTATAGCCCAGACCGATAAGGGCAACATGCTGGTGGCCCTATCATCGGCCCTGGGTATAGGTGGGGACTCCAATGGCTTTTCCATAACGTCGTCACGGGCCCGCTCGGATCTTTTCGAGGGAGAGTCCGATAAGACGGTCTCCTACAACCTTTCTCCTCGTTTGGGATACTTCCCGACCAACCGGCTCGTTCTGGGCGTGGAGGCCTATGTCGGACATACTAAGCAGGAGAATGCCCTCCTCGATGGGGACATCATCGTACGAGAGGTGCGGACTACCCAGGCCGGCGTGGGACCTTTCGCCCGCTATTATCTGCCCGTAAATGGGTTTTCTCCCTTTGTAGAAGCGGCTGTTTCGGCAGGTAGCACGAAGACGGCGTTTGAGGACTTTAATTCCGAAATCAGCCAAGCCCTCTTTCGGTATGCCTTTGGAGGGGGAATTGCCGCTCCGCTGGGAAGCAAGGTAAGCCTGGATGTGTTGCTGGGGTACTCTTACTTTAAAACTCGCCCCCGCGACAACAATCCCGACAATTTGGAGTTTATAGATACTGTGTTCAGCCTGGGAGTGGGTTTTTCCATTTATCTGGACCGAAAGCCATAAATCAGCTTGTTTTTCTGCAGTTGGTCGAATTCACCCCCGAACCTGACAAAAGTCATAGCGGGAGCCTGTGTGGTTTCCGAGTTTAGCACCCGAGACGGCGTGCTTTTAAGGCTTCGGGTGCCTCTCAAAATGGGCGAAAGCCTTGATTGTTAAATTGCTATTCGATCATGAAGGATCTTTTAAAAAGGATTCCCATACTGGTAGCGGCTACGACACTGCTGGTTGCGAGCAGCTGCTATTACGACCAGCGGGAAGAAACCCTGCCGGGTGACATCGAGGTGTCATTTTCGGCGGATATTCAGCCCATCTTCAATACTCATTGTACCGTCTGTCATCCCAGTATCAATCCAACTCCGGACCTGACGGGCTCCAATTCCTATAATGCGCTGATTCAGGGAGGATATATCGATCTGGATGACAGTGAATCCAGCCTGCTCTATCAGCGACTGATTGGAAACCCCTCTGTAATGCCCCCTTCCGGAGGTCTGCCTGGCACCGAGATCAATAAGGTGCTCAGCTGGATCGAACAAGGGGCCCCTAACAACTAAGCCAGATGACCCTGAAGATTTCATTTCCCAAACGGTTCCTGCTGGTCATTTTCGCCCTGAGTACAGCCAGTCTTTACAGTCAGGAAACCGAAGAAGAACCCTCCAGGAAGAAAGAGCGTCCTGAGCGACCGGCATTTGCCAACACCTACGTCATTAACTTCCTGAATACCAATATGACCGGAAGGAAAGGTCTGGAAGCCCAGATTCAGCACCGTTTCGGACTGGTCAATGCCGCCAGCAATGATCTGGCCGGAATTTGGGGGCCCGGAAACATTCGACTGGGAGTCACCTATGGGATATCGGATAATGTAAACCTCGGTTTTGGGCTCACTAAGTTCGACCGCCTCTACGACGGTAGCCTGAAAGTGGCAATCATGCGTCAGACCCGTTCGGGTTCGCGTCCATTTAGCATTGGCTATTACGGGAATTTTGCCATAGATACCCGTAGCCGGGATTTCTTCGAGCTGAACCAGGATCGCTTTTCGTACTACCATCAGCTCTCGTTTGCTCGCCGCTTCAACAAGGCGTTTTCCCTAATGGTTGCCCCCAACCTATCCCACTATAATCTTGTGGAAAGTGGCATGCAGAACGATACCTTTTCGGTTTTGCTCGCGGGCCGGGTGAAACTTACGCCCAAGACATCCATACTGCTTGAGTACAATCAGCCTTTCGTGTCTACGGATGTGGAAGGGGGGTTAGAGCCGGAAGCGGGTGTGGGCATAGGCATCGAATTTGCCACCCTGGGTCATGCCTTCCAGCTATTCGCTACCAACTACAGTGGAATCGTGCCACAGAAGAGTATAGTGCATAATCCCAACGATTTTTTCGCCGGGGATTTCCTTTTGGGATTCAATATTACGCGAACCTATAAATTTTAGATTATCCACCCCTAAACGATAGAGATGAAGAACAAATTCGTACCTGTATTCGTACTTATGCTGGGTTTCCTGGGATTTTCCTATCAGGCCGGACAGCAGGACCCCTGGGAGGTCCCTGAGAAGTACGTGAAGATGAAAAATCCCTATGCCGGAGATTCCGACAGCGACCAGATCGGGAGTGAATTATATTCCCAATACTGTACCGTTTGTCATGGTAAAACAGGCAAGGGCGACGGGCCCAACTCAGGCCTGATTGAGATTCCCGTTGGCGATTTTACTTCGGCCGCGTTTAAGAATCAGCCGGATGGCAGCGTGTATTACAAACTCGTCAAGGGACGGGGGGTAATGCCCGGTTTTGAACCGGTGATCGAATACGAAGAGGATCGCTGGCTCCTGGTAAACTACATTAAGAAACTCTGATATATCTTTCAACAACCTAAACCAAAGAAAGAGCCCCGTTAAATTCCGGGGCTCTTTGCGTTTTAGGTGCGATCGGGTTTCACCGCTTCTGTGGAGATACCAAAAAAAAGGCACCGCTATTCAGGCGGTGCTCTTGTATGCTATTCGAGTGTACTGATGTATTGATTCACCAGGTCCACGCCTTCCTCATCGAGCACCGTAGTGCCCAGGTAGGGCATGAAGTAGCTGGGTATGGTGGAGTTCATTCGATTCTGGATCTCCACCTTAAACTCATCTATGTGGCTTTGAGTGAATGAGGTATCGAACCGTAGATCGAATTCGTTGCCGTAGGTGGTATTATACGAGCCTCCCGGCTGGTGGCAATGGGCACAATTCACATCCAGGTATGCCCTGGCTCGATCTTCCAGTGTGGCCGAACCATCAGACCAATCGGGGAATACACCGATCTGGCCGGAGGGCGGTGCTCCGATGAGTAGTCCCAGTTCCCCCAGTCGGTCCAGTTGATTGGAGCCTCCATACGAAAAGTTCAGTTGGCTTGCCTTGATCCCAATGGGCTGCATATTACCATAACTATTATGACATTGTGCACAGATCACATTGGGCGGTATACGGTAGTTTACGCTCCGCTGTGTACCCGAATCATCGATCCAGGAGACCGGCACGGTCTGGGCATTTTCGTCCAATACGGCCTCTGTCTGTTGCTCGTTCCAGACATATTTGCCGATGTTCCAGGAGCCGGACTGCTTAATGAGCACACGGGTCTCCAGGATACGCCTGCCGAGTTCCGGATTTCGCTCGTCGTTGTAGTAGAAACTGGTCTCGGTAAGTATGGTGTTATCCGGCAGTGTGAGCAGTCCTTCTCCGGCAAAGAGGGCAGTAGCTCCCCCCGGGATGGAAAGGCTCCGGATTTTGTGGGCGTAATCGGTGAACAAGGGAGTTCTTACGGAATATTCCAGTACGGTGGACTGAACGGTCAGATCCGACAGGGTACCCTGGAAAAGCTGAAGTTCGGAAAGGGTCGGAAGGAAATCCGCTACCGGATAGACCCGGTTATCCTTGTAGGGATCGGTACTGCCAGCAACCTCGTCCCCATTTGAAATGCCATCCTGATCGCAATCGCCCGCAGCCCAGATCGCATTGGTCGCATCATAACCTTGGTAACCGGCAAGCTGCTGAGGGTCACAGGGGTCTTCGGGGTCGGTTCCCTGCTGGAATTCCAGCTCGTCTTCGATGCCATCCCCATCGGTATCTATACCGTCGTAATCGTCGAAATACGGATCGGTACCTCCGATGCGCTCGTCCCCGTTGGAGACGCCGTCCTGATCACAGTCTCCCTGGGTCCAGAGTTCGTTATCCGGATCGTAATCGGTGAAGCCCGGTCCGTGGTAAGGATCGCAGGGATTGTACTTATCCGTTCCGTTCAGGATTTCCAGGCCATCCGGAGTTCCATCACCATCCGTGTCCTCACCTTCGTTGAGGTAGGGATTGGTATCGATTGAGACTTCGTCTCCATTGGAAACCCCGTCCTGATCACAATCCGAAGAGGACCACAGGAGATTATCGGGATCATATCCATCGTAATTCGGCGACTGCAACGGATCACAGGGATTGCGATGATCTGTGCCGGCGTCTGCTTCCAGCTGATCCAGTATGCCATCGCCGTCTGTATCGAGATCGTATTCTACGGTAAGCAGTCCGCGATCTTCTGTACAGGAGACCGCCAGGGTCAGGATTCCCAAAACAATCAGTACTGCCTGTCCTAAACGGTTCTTTATGGAGATATGTACGTTCATAGCGCAGGGGTTGGGGTGGGCGTCTTTCTTTATCAGTGGTTTACTACGGTTTTTAACACGATGGGGTCTCCATCACTCATTTGGAAGCCGATGAAATACAAGTCGTTGCTGAGGTCGGCTACCGGGATGTTGTACAAACCGTGCGCATAGATCTCTGCCGGGCTGAAGTGAGCGACGATGCGACCACCTATGTCGTGTATGTACACGGAGACTACGGACCTTCGTCCCGGGCTGTGATCGATCAGGCGGACCTGAGCCATATCCCGAACCGGATTAAGGAGCAGCAGGGCTTCGATTTCGTTGCCTTCATAGGCTTCCAGTACGGTAATCAGCAATTCTGTGGTGTCAGAAAGGCCACCCGCGTCTCTGACGGTTAATTCCACCCGGTACAGGTTAGACGATGAGAAGGTATGTGCGGGATTGGCCTCCGTGGAGGTGCTGCCATCCTTGAAGTCCCAGAGATACGAGGTCACACCTACGTCATCCGTGGAAGAGCTGCCGATAAAACTTACCTCTAAAGGCGCTTCTCCTCTGGTGATATCTGCGCTTGCCACTGCAGTGGGCCGCTCGTTGATGGGCGGGTCGACGGTTATGGTCAGTGAGGCGGTATCCGTAAGCCCCTCGGCATCCTGCACCATAAGGGTTACTCCATAAACGCCCGCCTGAGTATAGACGTGCTGTGGATTCATTTCGCTGGAAACGGTGCCATCTCCGAGTGACCAGGTGTAGACCGTAATGGCAGTATCGTCGTACGATCCTTCACCATTGAATCGAACCCGCAGGGGCGCATTACCGCTGACAGGGGTCGCCGAAACCACAGCCACAGGGGCCTCGTTGGGTGGGGGATCGACTGTTATGCTTACCAGGGCCATATCGGTCAGGCCTTCTTCGTCCCATACGGTAAGTTCTACTTCATAAGTACCGGCTGTGGTAAAGGTGTGGGCCGGGTCAGGCACAGCGGAGGTAAATCCGTCCTTGAAGTCCCACATATAGGAAGTAATGGCCTCATCGTCGGTGGAGCTGCTGCCCGTGAAATAAACCAGCAGAGGAGCCTGACCCATAGTCGGTGAGGCACTGGCCGATGCCACAGGAGCTTCGTTGGGTGGCTCCGCCACTTCGATGGTGATGCTGGCCGTGTCGGTGAGTCCCTCTTCGTCCTCCACGGTCAGACTGACCTCGTAGGTGCCGGGAGTAGTAAAGGTATGGGTGGGATCTTCCTCTGTGGAAGTAGCCCCATCCTTAAAGTCCCAGCTATACGATGTAATGGCTACATCGTCTGTTGAGGCACTGCCCATAAATGCCACTTCTAAGGGTGCAATTCCTTCGGTCGGATCGGCACCCACGGCGGCTATAGGAGCCTCGTTGGGAGGATCGACCTGTATGCTCAGGGTAGTGGTATCGGTCAGGCCTTCACCGTCTTCTACCGTCAGTTCGACCTCGTAGGTCCCCGCAGTTGTAAAAGTGTGTACGGGATTGGGCTGCGTAGAGGTGTTTCCGTCCTTGAAGTCCCAATTGTAGCCTGTAATTTCGGTATCGTCTGTGGAATTCACTCCGGTGAATGCCACCTCTAGGGGCGCTCTTCCGCTTAAGGGATCGGCCGAAGCTACGGCCACGGGAGGATTATTAAGCGGGATACCGATGATTTCTATGGCGGACACCTTGGGCTGATTCACTCCACCCGTTTCAGGCAGAGCCGAGAAGCTCAGGTTAATCTCACCGTCGGTAACTGTCACTTCGAAGGATTTGGCAATTTCCGTTTCCGGACCTGAATCGGCTATCATATCAAAATCGTCCAGCACCACCTGTCCTTCGAGTTCGACGTCGAATACCCGGTCGCCTATGCTTCCGGTCGGACTGCCTCCGGTAGCTCCCCAATAGATTTCCGCGAAGTACAGATTTACGGTATAGGTTCCATCGGGTATGGGAATGTTGTAGTCGAATTCAGGGGGGGTTTTGCTGGTTCTTTCGGTCTGGAACATCTCGTGGAGCTGAGCGTTGGCATTGACATACTGATACCCGCCCAGATAATACTGGTCTGCACCGAATAACTGGCCATTGTATATCGCCTGGGGTCCTCCGGCATTGATGCGCATGCTGAAGGAATCCGCATCCGGGCTCACATTGAGGTAGTCCCAGGTGCCTTCCAACTCCACGCCATCTGTATTTGAACTGCCAATAATGCCGACCGCCAGGTCTATGGCCGATTGCTGAAGTGCCTGCAGTATGGCCCCTTCCGCCTGTATGCTTCCCAATTCCTGGGCATCACCCCCATCCAGGCTGAATTCCAGATCGATCTGGCCGCTAGATGGATCCACTAGGAAATAGAATACCAAATCAACATCGGGACGGTTAGCCTCCGGTATGGCCAATTCGACCGGGGCTTGGGGTACGTCGTTGATTTCCTGGAGTGCACTGAGGCCGTTAGCCGTAACCACGAATTTGATGTAGTTGCTCTGGGTTCCATCACCGATAAAGAAACCGAGTTCAGCTCCTGTTGCCTCAGAGCCCGATTCGTAGAGTCTGTCTGGCCCATCCAGGTTCATCAGCCTTCCGGAGATGGTGAAGGCCTCCTGGGTCTCATCCACCTTAATTCCAAATTGGTAACCCTTATCCTGATCGTTTGACGATCCCAGAGCGGTACCGGATGTCATTTGAAGGGTAAGCAGGCCGAAGGTACCATCGATTACGTCGTCCGGGTTCGGACCCAGACCGGTCTGGTCCACCCAGTCCAGCCAGTTGGGATTGGGGTCTCCGTTATTCATCAGGCCGGTGAATCCGATTTGATAGATCCCGCCCAGGGCAGGATTGGTAAAGAAGTTGTTGAACACCGGAATCGCAAAGGCATCGCTTCCGGCCTGGGTGGGATCGCCCAGCTGGAAGGGGTCGTTGGCATCCGGGATGCCGTCGGCATCATCGTCTGTATCGTTGAGGTCCGAGACCAGAGTGCCGCCAGCAGCCTTATCGAAGTCGGATGGCTGCGAGGAACCGCTGCAGGCATCCGTTCCATTATCCTCTTCGTCCTGATTGGTATATCCGTCCTCGTCGTAATCGGCCAGGGCATCGTACTCGGGATCCTCAGGGCTCAGGCAGGTACCGTAGTCATTGGGCTCGAATACCACGATCTTTCCGTTGAGTGTTCCGATCCAAATCGTACCTGGAAAAGCATCCTCGTCGCTGTTGCAGGTAACCCCGAGGGCGTTACCCCCTATGCCTGACTGGAAATTCGATATCAGGGATTGCAGCGTTCCGTCGGCCTTGAGTTGAACCCTCCTGAGAACACCGGCATTGTGACCCGCAATCAGGTCGCCCTTCATCGCACCTCCGAAATTGGAGGCCGTGTATTCGTCTATACCGTTGGTATTTGTACCCCAGATGGTAATCAGGTCGTCATCCGGTCCATCAGGATTGGGAAAACCAGGGCCTCTCCAATCTCCTTCGATGGGATTAGCTCCGGGAACCGGAGGCCAGTCTGCGGGCAATCCTTGTCCGGGATCGCTGCTGGAACCCGCTGAAGACCCATCGGGATCGTACTTCTGAGTTCGGAAAACCGCCCCGGAAATACTGTACGACTGTGGAGCCGTGAATAGCCCTGCTCCTGTGGGATTGGCGCGAACGGGGTTGGGATGTCCACCATAATAACTCCCCGGCACGTAAGTCTGTATATTGGTGGTGACCAGTTGGAGGTGGTCTTCATTATTGACTTTTTCTCCATCAGGCGTGGCATTGACACTACCCAGTTCCGCAGGATCGTAATTATTGGTCACGTTTGCGGTTCCTTCCTGATCGGGCAGCCCGCCCCAGCTTACGTTAGCACCGTTATCCGTTACATAAAGTGCCCCGCTTTCCGTGACCACAAGGTCATACGCATTTCGATAGCCCGGTGAGTATATCTGCACCGGCCCTCCGGGAACCAGTTTGGCCATATTCAGACCGTCATTACCCCCGAAGGGATCATTGACATCCACACCATTGTAGCCCGGACTATTTGGATCTTCGATACCATTGACATTGGCCCGGGTAGGATCGTCCAGGGTAGGCAGGTCATAGATGTATTTTCGTCCATTGACATCGGTCTTAATGCCCATGCCGTCCAGCATGTCGAGGTTAATGGAGAGCACCGCTCCGGAGAGCGCGTATTCGCAGATGAATACGAAGTTGGTAGAAGGACCTCCCCCATTGGTATGGCCTCCCTGTGCGACAAGCAGGTAATCGGTACCATTTATGGTGACAAATTCCAGGCCGTTGGTGGCGTGGTTTTCTTCCGATCTGGGCAGGCCCCGAACCAGATCTACGGTCTCCCAACTACTTCCGTTCCAGCTGATTCGGGTAATGATACCCGAATTGGTATCCAGATTCAGGTCTCCGTGACCCCCACCGGAACCGGCTCCGATCCTAAAGTCGCTGGAAGTGGCGTAAATCACCGGGTTTTCCGCAGTACCCGCTACAGTCAGACCCGTGGACTCCCTCTTGGTTTGGGAAGGGTTCTCCGTACCGTCGTCGTCGTGGTTCACGATCGACTGCACGCTATTGAGTGTTTCAATATCCGTAACCACGTAGTTGTCGCTACCCTGGCGCTCTATGGTCAGTATTTTGATTAGGCCAGGATATTCTTGCACATACAGGCGACCGTCCGGGCCGAACATGACCGAGGTAACCCCGGGCGATACATTTCCGAGTCCGTTGAAGTTAAGGTTGCTTTTACCGAATTCTACCTGGGAGTACAGGTTGAAGGGTAGGGTGGTGAGTATGACTAACAGTATACCCAATAACCAGACTTGGTGGGGCAAGTAAAGTTTGTTCATTGGTCAGGTCTGTTTCCGGGAGCTAAACCCCCAATTTTCTCATTTATTGTATCAGAGCCCTAAGGCGTTAGAGATGCTATACCATTGGCATGGGTGGCATTACTCGTCAAAAAAACATCATTTCTTACTGGTATAAACTGATATATGTCAGTTCATTAGAATACTTCAGGTTTTTAGCTCAATCCCCCGGAGTGAAACCACGGTTCCGTGCTTTATGATTTCCGTGCTCAGCCTATCGAGTGACTTGGTGCGAAAATCGGACAGCAGTTGCCTTCGGAAAGGTTCGGCTATATGATGGATAGGACAAGGGTTGCGATTATTGCAGCGCGCCAGTCCCAACATGCATTCGTCTGCAGGATAATTCTTGTCTATGCATTGGATCACATCCCACAAGGTCCGCTTTCGGTTTCCGGCACTCAGGTAGAAACCGCCACCGGGCCCTTTGGCAGAGGAAATGATATCGTCTGTGGTCAGCTGTCGGAGAATCTGGGCCAGATAGGCCTGGGGCACTTCCAGCTCTTCGGCCAGTACATGGACTCCGATTTTTCGATCGGAATCGCTGTGAATGCCCAGGTAAAGAGCCGCTCTGATCGCGTATTTACAGGCTTTATTGAACATAAGGATAAAATTAATGACAAATTAGTCGTTAATAGGAAAATTGAGTTCAGTGGCAGAATTTTTGGACGAAATGCAGAAGGGAGTTGGCCTATCGTTTTCCAGTCGGGGTGGCCGGTGAAATTGGGATGGTCTGTAGCGTTCGGAAATATTGTTTATTTTTATCCGATCTAAATAAAATCTAAATGTGCCAGCACATCTCCCCTCTGGGCCAGACCAGGAATGGCTACCTCATGCACTGTAACACTTGTCGCCTCTACCAGCTTACCTTTGGGCAGTTTTACATGGACCTGGACGAAGATGAATTCTGGCGCTTTAAAGACCGCGTCGATTCCCTAGATACGGGATACTGGGAAGAGCGCTACAGCGATTGTACGCTCAAACGGAAAATTCCCCTTTCCACCGGGCAGGAGAACTTTTCCATTATGCTGAACAAGGCCGAGGTGGAGGAGCTTCGAGAACTACTGGATTTCCGGGCGGAGAGGGAACCGGATATCATCAAGGCCGATGAGGTGGATTACACCCTGATCCTTAATTGATGGGCACTTCAAGTAAGCAAGGCCCCGCAGCCGATAGCTGTGGGGCCTTGAGTCTCCGATGCACAGGCGATTAACCGCATCGGACTGGGATTGACTGTCCGGGCCTCGGATGGGACCCGTATAGTTCCCGTTTAGAAGTTATGCCGTAACATTTTGCGGTGCCCATACTGAGCAAAGCATGCCGGCCGCCGCCTTGGTCGGATTTGCACAGTCCTCTCGCTCGAAGCGCTGGCAGCTGGTACAGTCTCTGTGATCGGCGAGTTCCGCCTTCATGGCGAAGCTGTCACAGGTGTAGTGGGCTCCCACCTTTACCCCGTGCACTCCGCACATTCCCTCGTTTCCAAATTTTGTACAGTTTTGGCAAGTATTGCCTAATCGAATAGCCATTTCTTTTTCTTTTACAATTCTGCTGCAAAAATACCGATCTCAGTAGGGAGAATCAATTTAAAATACTGATATACAGTAATGTGTATTTAGAATAAGTTAAAAGAAGAGAGTGGGCTCAAATGGTCAACATTTCACTTTCCTTGTACGGTATCACTTCTGAAGGCTGTCCGCATTATGCGGGGAAAAACGCTCCTGCTCTTCCAGATAGGTGTCAAGGCTAAGCAGGAGTTTGTCCTGCCGTTTTTTCTGTTTCTTTTCCAGTCGCTTAGTCAGAACTGTCCATGGGTCGCCCAGTGAAGGCTGGGGATTAGTCCTGCGGAAATCCATCAGGGACTCGAGGAATTCGCATTGGTCGTGCCAATCGCCCAGGGCAGCATTCAAGGCCTTGATTTGGCTGCGCTCATGGTGAATCCCTTCAGATGCACTGATTTGCCCCAATATGGTGAGTACTTCGTGTGCGACCTTGAGTTCGATTCGAATCTTATGCAGCCTGCGGTTGTCGGGTAACCGGCGCCTTAGTTTCCTGATTTTTATTTCCCTGCTGTGAAGAAACTCAAAGGACTTTTCCATAATCTCGGACTCACTCAGCGACTCCAAACTCGGGCGAAGAGTACTGCAGCGGGCAGTAAAGGATCTCTGGTCAAAATTGGAAATCGCCCTGGCGAGCTTGAGTCCGGCGACCCTTTCGTTTCGGTCCAGGTATGCGCGATATTCATATTGAATGCCTGCCGGTAAGGAGGAAGAAAGTTCTCGAAGGATCTGATATTCGCGCAGGAGGCCCGCTTTTCGAAACAGGGGTGCGACCTCCTCGAAACAGGGTTGTTTGTCCCATGCCCCCTTCAATAGTACATCTGCCAGAGACCAGAGAGCCCGGAGTCTCTTGATCTGGACCCTCAGCTGATGGATATCTTCCTTTTCCTGACTTCGGGCGACCCTGATGTAATAGGAAAAGAAACCGTCGAGCAGTCCGGTGTAGTACCTGATTATTCCTTTGATTTTCATGAGCACAATGGAACAAGTTGCCGAATTCATCTGAGAATTCCTATGACAATGGTTAGGTTTCCCCGACCGGGCTGCTGCTGTTTTCCGGGTCGTAATTCCGTATATTCCATTCGTAAACTACAACACCTGCCATGAGGAAACTACTACTCTTTGCATTAACTCTTCTATTGATTACCCCCGGGCTGGAGGCCCAGCGCAAGCGCAGAGCGGGGAAGAATAAGCCCGGTATAGTGCTAAACGACAGTCTGTTCCACGGGTTAATTTGGCGCAATATCGGCCCTTTCCGCGGCGGGCGTTCCGTGGCTTCCACCGGTGTGGTAAGCCAACCGGGAACCTTCTATATGGGAAGTACCGGAGGAGGAATCTGGAAGACCGTCAATAACGGGATTAGCTGGGAAAATGTGTCGGACGGCTATTTGAAAACGGGTACTGTAGGGGCCCTGGCCGTTTCGGAAAGCGATCCTAATACCGTTTTGGCCGGAATGGGCGAACACGCTGCCCGCGGGGTGATGACGTCCATGGGAGACGGTGTGTATCTCTCACGTGATGCCGGGAAGACCTGGAAGCACAAGGGATTGCCCATGAGCCGACATATATCGGATGTAATCATTCATCCCACCAATCCGGACGTGTTTTATGTAGCCGTGCAGGGGGCCCAGTACGGGCCTTCGGAAGAGCGGGGGATCTATCGAAGCCAGGACGGGGGAGAGAGCTGGGAGCGCATCCTCTATGTCAATGACCGAACCGGGGCTTCTTCCCTGGTAATGGATATGACCAATCCGCGGGTTTTGTACGCTGCCCTGTGGGAACACCGCCGATTCCCGTGGAAGATAGAGTCCGGGGGAGAGGGTTCCGGCCTCTACAAGTCAATGGACGGTGGCACTACCTGGACCCAGCTGACTAAAGGCCTGCCCGACACCTTTGGAAAATCAGGAATTTCAGTATCCCGGGCCAATCCGGAACGGGTTTTCGCCGTGATCGAGGCCGAAGGAGAAAAAGGAGGTGTCTACCGTTCGGATGATGCAGGCGGTAGCTGGAAAATGGTCAATAAAGATCGGGTGCACGTTGCCCGCTCCTGGTACTACATGGAAATTTTTGCGGATCCACTGGACGAAAATCACATCTATGTACTGAATGCACCGGTTCTCAAATCCATTGATGGGGGTAAGACCTTTAGTCCCCTGCCGACTCCTCATGGGGATAATCACCATCTGTGGATTCATCCCCAGGACAACCGAATCATGATCAATTCCAACGATGGCGGGGCGAATGTTTCCCTGGACGGGGGGCGCAGCTGGAGCAGCCAGGAAAATCAGCCCACCGCACAATTTTACCGAGTGATCACCGATAACCGCTTTCCCTACTATGTATATGGGGGTCAGCAGGATAATTCGGCCATTGCCATTGCGAGCAGGACCAGTGATCAGGGGATAGACTGGAAGGACTGGTATTCGGTTGCGGGATGCGAGAGTGCCTTCCTGGCATTCGATCCGGAGAATCCCGTGGTGGTTTTCGGTGGTTGTTACCAGGGTATCATCGATCGCTGGGAGGCCAGGTCCGGAGAATCTAAGAATATCATGGCCTATCCCGAGCTGGGCCTGAGCAAGCGCCCGGATCTCATGAAATACCGTTTTAACTGGAACGCCCCCATTATCAGCTCCCGATTCGACCGCGGTGTACTTTACCATGCGGGTAATGTAGTCCTGAAATCCACCGATCAGGGTCAGAGCTGGGAAGAGATCAGTCCGGATCTTACCCGGGACGAAGAGGAGAAACAGGGACCCGGAGGGGGGCCATATACGAACGAAGCTGCAGGCGGGGAGAACTACAATACGCTGATGAGCCTTGTGGAATCTCCCCATGACCCCAATACCTTGTGGGCCGGAAGCGACGATGGACGGGTTCATGTTACCCGTAATGCCGGCCAAGACTGGACAAACGTAACCCCGGAAGGACTGGGCAGGAAGATCGTCAACAGTATCGAAGTATCGCCCCACGATGCGGCAACTGCCTATATAGTCGCGATGGGCTATAAAGAGATGGACCTGAACCCTTACGTCTATCGCACTACCGATTATGGATCGAATTGGGAGTTGATCGTACAGGGCCTCGACGATCCCCACGGGTTCGTTCGTGTCGTTCGCGAAGATCCGGTGCGCGAAGGCCTGTTGTATGCCGGAACCGAGACCGGTCTGTACATTTCCTACGACCGCGGAGACCACTGGCAACGTTTCCAGCGCAACCTGCCCGTGGTTCCCATTAATGATTTGACCATACGAAACAACGATCTGTTAGCGGCCACTGCGGGTCGCTCCTTTTGGATAATGGACGACCTGACCGCCCTGCAGCAGGTTCGTATGGAAATGGTCAAGCCGTTGCTGCTTAAGCCGGCTTCAACCCCACTATTCACCGGGGGATATTCAGAAGAGACCATACCGGGGCAGGGACAGAATCCAAAGTCCGGTGTCGCTATCGGCTATTACCTCCCCGCAGATATGGATTCGACGGAGATCAGACTCGACATACGTTCCGGGGATGAGTTAATCCGTTCTTACACGAATAAAAAGCCGGAGGACTTCTCCTCCTGGCCCGGGGGGCCCTCCCCACCGCTGGTCTTGCCATCCGGGAAAGGCTTTCACCGCATTTACTGGGACTTCCGAAGGGAGGCCCTGCCGGCCGTAAAGAATGTATTCATATTCGGGGGCTATGCAGGCTCCCGCGTAGGTCCGGGAACCTACGACCTCCGACTTACCATTGGAGAGACGGTGCTGGATCAGACTGTGGAGGTTAGTGCAAACCCTATGTATGCGGAACATGCGGAGGCCTATTCCGGTCAGCAGGAGCTGCTCGCGCGTTTGGACGGGATCACCCGCGAACTTATCGAAGGAGTGAATACCCTTCGCTCGGCCTGTGAACAGGTAAATGCACACCAGAAATACCTCGGAGATCGCGATGGATTTGAGGATCTGATCCAGGCCGGGGATTCCCTTAACGGGGCCATAAAGGAATGGGAAGAGTCTCTGGTGCAGCCCAAACAGAAGACGTTCCAGGATGTGATCAATTTCCCAAACCAGTTGATTTCCGAACTGTTGTATGTTAAAGAGGCCGTCGACAGTTCCGATCCCAGAGTAACCGAAGGAGCCCGCTCCAGGGCAATGGACCTGCTCAATCAGGCCGGAGCGCTTAAGGGTGGCATGAACCGTATACTCAGGTCAGAAATGGCGGAGTACAATCGGCTATATCGCGAAAAGGGGCTATCCGGTATAATCATGGAGGAATAGATATGATCATGGAGATTGTTAAACTCATTCGTAAGGACGTGAGTCCGGAAGATGTGAAGCTCAATGTGCTTTACGACTCATACGATAAGCTTGTATCCCAATTGAGCCAAAAGGAACTACCCGATCCGTTAATTGAATTCATCAACACGCAGGTAGAGGGGCTCAATGCGTACAATGGACCCGCACGATCTTACAGAAAGAAGCTTCGGGCCAGCATGTGGAAGATCTTGCGCGAGCTGGAAAAGACACTTAAGCTCGTGCCACGGAACTACTACAGGGGTACTTGGTTTGTTTTGGGTATGAGTGTGTTTGGGGTGCCCATGGGAGTGGCTTTGGGTGCGGCCCTGGACAACATGGGCTTTATCGGACTGGGATTGCCCCTGGGTTTGGTGATTGGCATGTCGATCGGATTGTCCATGGACAGTAAGGCGGCCCGGGAAGGCCGTCAACTGGACTTCGAAATGCCGGGCATTACCTAATTATTGAGACGCCCCTGGGGCAAAAATCTGCAGAGCATGAATACCTATTATGCATCGATATTGTGTTTTTTGGCGGTACTGCTGACCGCCTGCGGTTCCCCGAACCAGGACCCCGCTCCACCGGTGAAAACGGATTACCAGGATCTGGTTGAATTGTTCAGGGAGTGGCGAGCCTTTGAACACCCTCCCGAGATCGATGGAGTACCGGATTATTCGGCTGCGACCTTTGAGAGAAGATGGCCGGATTTCGGGAAGCTTAAAGAACGATTACTGGCCATAGATACCACGGGCTGGGAAGTGGCAGAACAAGTGGACTGGCTGATCGTCTGGGCCGAGATGAACGGTTACGACTTCAACCATCGCATCCTCAAACCCTGGCAGCGGGACCCGGCCTTTTACAAATCCCTCTGGATGGAGCGCAGTGATGTACCTGCTCACGAGGGCCCTACCCATCATGCCACCACGGAGATCTGGCAATACGAATTCCCCTTGTCAATAGCTGATCGCGACGCGCTGCTGGCCTACCTGAAGGTCATCCCCGGCCTAAATGTCCAGGCTAAAAAGAACCTGAGCGGGAATGCCCGGGAACTCTGGATAGCCGGAATACGACCCATCCGGAAGCAGATCGAAGACCTGCAGGCGATCCGGCAGTGGGAGGGCATCCGCGGAAAGCCGGATCTGCTGGATGCCATAGACGAGTCCGTGCAATCCACCCGGGAACTGGTCGCCTGGCTCGAGGAGGAGGGCGCATCCAAAACGGGACCTTCAGGTATCGGAAAGGAGAATTATACCTGGTATCTGCAAAACGTTCATCTGGTGCCTCTCACCTGGGAAGATGAAGTGATGGTGCTTAAGAGGGAACTCGCGCGTGCCTGGTATGCCCTTAAGATGGAGGAACACCGTAATCGAAAGCTGCCGGAACTGCTTCCCGCAGATACGCCGGAGGCCTACGATGCCCTGGCGGAGCGATCGGCTGTGAGCCTGCTGAATTTCCTGGAGAATGATTCCATAGTAACGGTTAAGGATTACTTTGAGCCAGCGCTGCGGGAGCACCTGCTATCGTTTGTGCCGGAGGAGACCCGTAACTTCTTCATGATCACCGCGCATTACGATGCCCGCCCTCTTTTCTCCCACTTCTATCACTGGTTTGAGCTGGCCCGCATGGACCTCGAGCCCCATACCAGTGAAATCCGCAGGGGACCCCTGCTCTACAACATATTCGACTCCCGAAATGAAGGCACCGCCACCGCAGTGGAGGAACTGTTCATGGATGCCGGACTCTACGATGACGACCCCCGGGTCCGGGAGATTGTTTACATCCTGATAGCTCAGCGGGCTGCACGCGGCTTGGGCTCGCTCTATGCTCATGCGAATGAAATGACCATGGAGGAGGCCGGCGGAATCCATTCCGAATATACCCCCAGGGGATGGATGAAGACGGAAAAGGAACTGCTGCTGTTCGAACAGCACCTCTACCTGAGGCAGCCGGGGTATGGAACCAGTTATATTACCGGAAAGTACCTCCTGGAAGCCGCCCTGGCGGATTATGCCCGAGTCCGGGAAACCGAGGGCAGGAACTTTAACATACGCGAATTTCTCGATGAGCTCAACGCCATTGGAAATATCCCTATCTCATTGGGCCACTGGGAGATGACCGGGGTTTCTGCTCCCATCCGCACTATAACGAACCCTAACCCGTAACCTCATAACCATCGATATGAATCGACTCGCCGTTTCAGCTATTTGTTTCCTGCTCAGTGCCATGACCATTCTCCACGCTCAGAATGGGACTGATGAATTATTCGAAGGCCCTTACGATCAATTGATCATCAGGGGGGCTACTCTGATCAACGGTAACGGTGCTCCACCCAGGGGGCCCGTGGATATCGTAGTGGAAGGCAACCGCATCGCCGAGGTCAGAGTGGTGGGTTATCCCGGGGTTGAGATCGAGGAATCTCAGCGACCCGAGCTCAGGCCGGGAGGAAAGGAAATCCAGGCAGAGGGTATGTACGTGCTTCCGGGTTTTGTCGACATGCACGGTCATATCGGAGGGGTTTCTCAGGGAGCGGAACCCGATTATGTGTTTAAGTTGTGGATGGCACATGGGATCACCACGGTACGCGAACCCAGCGGGAGGGGAATCGATTTCGCTCTCGACCTGAAGCGCAGGAGCGCCGCCAATGAGATTATCGCTCCGCGTATCTATGCATACACCGGTTTTGGTCAGTCGAGTGAGGGTTTTAACCCCCTGAACGGACACCCGATAACCACTCCGGAACTGGCGCGTCAGTGGGTGAGGGCCAATGCGAAGCGTGGTGCAGATGGGATCAAGTTTTTCGGGGCTCCACCGGAAATTATGGAGGCGGCCCTGGATGAAAATAAGAAGCTTGGTCTTCGTTCGGCCTGCCATCATGCACAGCTGGATGTAGCCCGCTGGAATGTGCTGCACTCAGCCCGTGCAGGACTCACATCCATGGAGCACTGGTATGGATTGCCTGAGGCCCTCTTCGAGGATCGAACGGTACAGGATTATCCCCTTAACTACAACTACCAGAATGAACAGCACCGCTTCGAGGAAGCGGGAAGGCTCTGGGAACAGGCAGCTAAGCCCTACAGCGAGCACTGGAATCGGGTAATGGACGAACTGATTTCTCTGGACTTTACCCTGGATCCCACTTTTAATATTTACGAGGCGAGCAGAGACCTGCACCGGGCGCGAAGGGCAGAGTGGCATGAGGAATATACCCTCCCTTCGCTATGGGAGTTTTACCAGCCCAGCAAGATCAGCCATGGTTCCTATTGGCACGATTGGGGAACGGAGCAGGAGGTGGCCTGGCGCCGGAACTACCAGCTGTGGATGACCTTTGTAAACGAGTATAAGAACCGGGGAGGCCGGGTTAGTACGGGTTCTGATTCGGGCTTTATCTTTCAGCTGTATGGATTCGCTTATGTCCGGGAACTGGAGCTGCTGAGGGAAGCGGGTTTTCACCCCCTGGAAGTGATTCGCTCGGCTACCCTGAACGGAGCCGAGGCCCTGGGAGTATCCGGTGAGCTGGGCACAGTGGAAGCCGGAAAACTGGCCGATCTGGTGCTGGTAGAAGAAAATCCTTTAGCCAATCTGAAGGTACTCTACGGTACGGGAGCCATTCGACTCACCGAGGACAACGAGGTCGTACGAGTAGGTGGGGTGCGCTATACCATAAAGGACGGAATCGTCTATGATGCCAAAGCCCTCCTTAGGGATGTCAGGGAAATGGTTGCCCGGGAAAAGGTCCGACTGAATTATACCATCAGGCAGCCCGGGATGGAGTAGATTCCATTAGAGTTTTAGTTGCCTTCCCTTTCGGAGTGCACGGCTTGCTAGTCCAGTTTTTCCAGCTTTTTCATGACCTCTTCGGCCTCGGCTACCTTCTGATCGCTCAGCTTTCTATTGGTTGAGGCCAGGGCATGGGCTTCCTTCATCAGCTTTTCGTACAGCTCCTGAAGTTTCTCCTTCTCCGTTTTCTTCCTGAATAATCCGAACATAAAAAATGTTTAAAGATTATCAAAAATAATTAAACAATATTGAATGGCCGCACGAAACGTGCGATAAATGGGAGGATGACAGTTGGGAATGGATAATCGACAATTCACGAACAGTTTCAACCCGGTATTTCAAATTGTTCTCATCTTTACACCCAACAAAACAACCTGATT
>CAZKFM010000005.1:134641-228166 GCA_964552195.1 uncultured Flavobacteriaceae bacterium | reverse complement strand
GGAGAGTAGGTCGCCGCCTTCTTTGAGCCCCTCGCTTTACGCGAGGGGCTTTTTTTATAGGGTGCATTCTGTGCAACCACCTTACATCTTCCTATTTTTACGCACATGAGTACTGAAGAGTGGAACCGTTTGCAAAGGAACCTCACCCCGTTCTTACTGGTTTGGGTACTTCTTACGGCATTGCTGGCTTTTCCCAAGGGTACTGTATTGTTAGCAGTAAACGGATGGCACAGCGAAATCGGTAATGTATTATTTTCCGCTCTCACCAACCTGGGAGACGCTTATACCGCTCTTGTTTTACTTCTGGTAGTGCTTCGGTATCCGTACAAGTACCTGTTGATGTATTTGCTGGCCTTTCTGATTCATGTATTCTTCGTACATATATTTAAACAATGGCTGGCTGATGGCGTGCTCAGGCCCTATGCATTCTTCTACCGTTCCGGTGAGGCCGATCTTATACACCTGGTGGAAGGGGTTAAAATCAGGAACCTGAATTCGTTCCCATCAGGACATACCACCACGGCACTCTTTCTGGCCAGCTATTTTGCAGTCCTGCTGGACCGCGGCTGGATACGTTGGTTATTGATTTCCGGCGGACTGGCAGTGGGCCTCTCCCGCATATATCTGGTTCAACACTGGTTTGTGGACGTATATTTTGGGGTGGTGTTCGGCATACTTTCAACGGTTCTTGCATGGGTACTTGTCGAACGCAGTCCCAGGAATTGGCATCAGAGAAGCATAGACTGGGCCCGAATTGCGAATCCCCGAAAGCAGGCATGAATAGAAACCGCTATCATAACGAACCCTATTGGGTATTTCTCGGTGTCCTGGTAATTTGTTTGGCATTCAACTGGAGTTACCCTATTTACATCTTGGACGAGGCGAAAAACTCAGAAGCCGCTCGTGAAATGTGGAGTACGGGAAACTATGTCGTACCCTTTTTCAATGGAGAGCTTCGAGGCGACAAACCTCCGTTTCACTATTTCATGATGGCTCTGGGCTACTCCATTTTTAGTGTCAATCCCTTGGGGGCTCGTTTCTTTTCTGGCGTGTTCGGAGCGTTTACCATACTCCTAACGTATTTGGTTTCCCGTAAATACCTCGGCATACGCGAGGCGCGACTCACCCTGATCGTACTGATCAGCGCCCTCTTTTTTACTCAGGAGTTTCATCTTGCCGTACCGGACCCCTATCTGATTTTCTTTATTTCTGCGGGACTTTTCGCCTTTCACGAATTCGATCAGTCCAGACGCTGGCCCTGGCTGATAGCGATGTATGCCTCGTTCGCACTGGGCGTTCTCACCAAGGGGCCTGTAGCTTTGGGTATACCCGGGCTCGTGGGATTGATGTATCTCTGGTCCACTTCCCAGCTTCGATTCCGTTACGTACTTGGTATGAGACCACTTCTGGGCGTACTGATCATAGCAGGCATAGCATTGCCCTGGTACCTGTCCGTACACCAGGCAACACAGGGGGAATGGACCCGGATGTTCTTTCTGGATCACAACCTGTCGCGCTTCAGTTCGGAAATGGAGGGACACGGAGGCATATTCCTCATCACTCCCTTATTCGTCTTCCTGGGTTTGTTGCCTTTTTCGGTATTTGCCATCCAGGCCTTTCGCTGGACCTTTCGAAACCGAAAGAAACAGAAACTATTGTGGCTATCTTTTCTCATGGCTGCAGTTACCATTGTCTTCTTTAGCGTATCCAGTACCAAGCTTCCAAACTATACCATGCCCGCTTACCCCTTTATCGGAATAATGCTGGGGGGGTATCTGAGCCAGGTTTTGAAGTCCGGTAAATCCGATTACTTCAGGGCTTCCATTTGGGTACTGATCGTCATATCTGCCGCCTTACCCATAGTAGGGTATTTTGCTTTGCTTCAGGAGGATATCAGGCCCGGGGACGAATGGGTAGCCTGGATAATAATGATACTGCTTCCCGGAGCCCTTTGGGCGTTATACGAACACAAAAAAAAGCGCATCTATCGAATGATACTCTCCCTTGCCGTATCCTGGATTGGAATGGGTTTCCTTCTGCATGGAGTAGCTTACCCCATATTGACAGCAAGCAATCCGGTTAAATCATCGGAGGTCTTTATACACCGAAATGCAAACCTGGTGGCCTTCCGATACTTCAACAGCGCCTTTCCCATAAACTATGAACGCACCATCTTCACGTATGATTCTATTCCTATGTTGGTCAGTCATTTGAGGCGGGAGCCATCGACCCTGGTAATTTCCAGTTCCGGAAGCCGTAAGATGCTCGATAGTATAGACGGACTCGAATTGTTGATGGATAAGAAGGCCCTCTTCGAAAGCCATTATACCCGAGTCTACCGGGTCGTGGACCCTGCACTGGAGTCCCGTCGAATTTTCGCCGACGAAACCATAGTAGCCGATTCCATTGGCTATTAAATGTTCCCCAAAGTTTTTGACAAAGGAATGATGAATTTTTATTTTCGAACAAAATTGTCCGATGAAATCATTCCATAACATACTTGTGCTAGGCATAATCGCCATTACTTTCCTCTCGTGTTCTGACGACTCCGGAGCAAATACCGGAGGCAACGGAATTAACCCCGGAGCTACGATCTACAATGGCCCCCTGCTCACCTTTACCAAGGCGGCTGACGCTGATTTTAATCTGGCGGAAAACCAGGATCGGATAACGGATAATGTCTGGATAACCCGGGCGTCCAGCCAGGGGATCTACAATATCCGGGTCGAGAATGGATACAATACCAATGGTTCTCCGGCGGATACCGAGTGGGCGCAGGGCACCTTGGATCAACTGGAGAGTCTTACTTTTATTAGCTGGGAAGGCGCGGCTGGAGGACAGAATCAAGTGCGCAACATCGCTGGCAAGACGTTTGTGGTCCATTTGATTTCCGATGATATTTATTTGGAGCTGACCTTTCTGAGCTGGGGCAGGGGAGAGGGAGGCGGAGGAAGCTTTAGCTACGACCGAACCACACCTTCCCCCTGATACCAGGTTTATCCTGAAGCCTCAGAGGAAATATGCAATGGCAATGCCTATGGCTATGGTTGCAATTTTTTTAAGGTTAAACTGGTGACCTTTGGAAGACTCGAAAAGGATTACCGTCGAAACATGCAGGAAGATCCCGGAAGAAACTCCGATGAGTTCCCATTGAAACCGCTGAAACCATTCCTGGGATTGAGCGAGATAGGTTCCCAGGGGAGTAGAAATGGTAAAAAGAAGGAGCAGACCATACCTCCACACAGAGGAGAGTTCACTCTTCAGCAGGGTGTACGAGAGGATTAGTGCGACCGGGACTTTGTGAATGGCGACTCCCCACAGTATGTGTTCCCCGGCGACCAGTGGGAACCCTTCCAGTAACGAATGCAGGCAAAGGCTCCAACCCAGAGAGATTAAGAGATTGGGGCTGGCTGCAGTGGGGATACGGTGCCCGTGTTCTATGCCTTTAGAAAAGAACTCGAGGAGAATTTGGAGAAGCAGCCCGCAAAGAATCCAAAGCGAACCCGTTCTGGCGGGGAGGTGTTCATAGACCTCAGGAAGCAGTTCAAAGAAGGTTAAAGCCAGGAGAAAGGCTCCGCTGAATGAAAGGAATAGGCCGATAAACTGGCCTTTTATGTGGGGAAGCCCATAACCCAGTCCGATGCCTGTAAATACTGCCAGTAAGGGAACGATATAGATCACAGGCCCTTCATTTATGGGTGGGCAAAAATAGCCTAATTTTAACAACTTTAAACAACCGCTTTGCATCAACCCCCGAACGAGCATACAAACAAAAGAAGGGAACCGCCCACGGAGGAGAGTCTAATGTCCTTAAGCGCCAAAACGTTTCAGGGATTTGAGGAAATTCTTTCCGTCGAATTGCGCAAGCTGGGGGCGAGGAATATTCGAACCGGTCCGAGAATCGTATTCTTCGAAGGCGACCTGGGTTTCATATACAAATGCAATTTACAGCTGCGAACAGCCCTGCGTATTTTACGTCCGGTACACCAGTCTCGACTGCGCCATGCGAGAGATCTGTATGCGCTTATACACGATATCGACTGGCCTGGTCTATTCGAGAGGGAGAAGACGTTTCGGGTAGATGCCACCGTGTTCTCAGATCTCTTCGAAAATTCCCTTTACGTTGCACAGCGTGCCAAGGACGCCATAGTAGATCGATACCGCAAAGATCTTGGTAGCAGGCCAGATGTAAATACCGATCGTCCCGATATACGCATCCATGTTCACCTGAATGAAAACCGACTTTCGGTTTCCCTGGATGCCTCCGGTGATTCTTTGCACCAAAGAGGGTACAGGACACTGACCAACATTGCACCCATAAATGAAGTACTGGCCGCGGGTCTGATTATGCTGAGTGGATGGGAAGGGGGTTCCGATTTCCTGGACCCCATGTGCGGCAGCGGAACCATACTCATAGAAGCGGCCCATATTGCCTGCAGGATACCGGCCTCCATTCACCGGAACGAATTTGCCTTTATGAACTGGAAGGATTTCGATCCTGAGCTTTACCGCCGCATTTATGAAGGCGCTACCTCCAGAATCCGGGACACCCATTTTCGCATTATGGGAATGGACAAGGCGCCTTCGGCCGTAAGAAAGAGTATGGAGAACATAAAGAACGCCGGACTCGAGGAATTTATCAAGGTCGAGCGCCAGGATTTCTTCGGCAGTTCCAAACCTACGGAACGACACCTGCTTCTTCTGACTAATCCGCCTTATGGTGAGCGAATTAGCATTGATCCCAAGCAATTTTATACTAAATTAGGAGACACCTTGAAGCAGGGTTACCCGGACACCGACGCCTGGCTGATAACGGCCTATCTGGATGCAATAAAGTACATGGGACTTCGGCCTTCCCGTAAGATCAAGGTATTCAATGGTAAATTGGAATCGAGGCTGCTTTATTACCCGATGTATGCGGGAAGTAAAAAGGCGCGCTTTCAGCAAGAAGAACCGGAGTGAATCGAAAGATAGTTTCCATATTGATGACCCTGCTGAGCTATGTAGTCCTGTACAGGCTATTCCGGTACGTAGCAGATCGGGTCTTCGGTAAGGACTCCGATGCCGGATACAAAAGGGTTGCCACTGCCTTTGCCACCCTATTGCTGAGTCCGAGATTCCGCTACAACAACGATAAGGGACAGGACGCGATCGAAGCCAGATGGTTTCTGATCCGGTCCTATCATAAGTTGTTTTCCTTCCCGAAGAAAAAGAAGAAGCAGGACGAAATACCGGAAGTGGAAGAAGTCAATCCGCTGGAAAATAGCGAAAGTGTCCCGTTATCTGAAAATTGAACAGGCAGTCTTCCAGCACCTGTCCCGCTCCGATATTATGCACGATTAGGGGGTTACCCGTTCGACTGGATTTTCGCGACGATACGATTCCTATATGGGTGATTCCTCCTCCAAGGTCCCAGCTGACCACATCTCCGGGCAGGTAATCAGCGGCATTGGAAGTTACCGCCACAGAGCGCCCCTTGCGTTTGAAAAAGGTTTGCAGATTGGGAACACGTCGATGATCGATATTGGTATCGGTACCCCTGAGTCCCCAGATGCGCCGGGAGGGATATAAACTGAAGTGTGCAGACATATCCTCATGTACCCTTTTCTGTAAGTCTACCCCAAAGGCCCTGTAGGCTCGTATGACTACATCGGTACAGACCCCGATATGAGAAGGAACGTCACCACCAGGATATGGAATGGAGTAATAGGAAGGATCATAGCGAACATCCTGTCGGGTCAGGGACTCAGCCGCGAGGGCCAGAGTCTGGCCGTTCAGAATCTGTTGCGTATAAAGTTTTTCCGTACCGCCGGTCCAAAGGAGAACTGCGGATATCAGTGCAAGCAGTGTCTTCATATCATTCGCAGATTTGTCCGTACCAATAATCATCAATGCTGCCGTCTTCGTCTATATGGAATACAGCTCCCATCACACAACCATCGGGGCCTGTTTCTCCAGTAAGGTATCTGTAGTCAAAACCCATGTCGATAGGTTCTCCCAGGTATTTGCGAACCAGAGTGGTATCTATATCTTCTGGAAGTAGGGAGAGAAACTCATTCAGACTTTGGGAATCCTGTTTTTCCCGGTAGCGGTCCGCGGCTTCCCGAAGCGGGTCGTTACATCCGGTAAACAACAGAATGAGGAATACACAGGATAGGGCAAAAGGGAAGGCCGGGTGTTTCATGCTTTTGGAATTTTGAGCGTTTACTGAGTTGGCAGCTCAAATAGGGTGCCAGTTTTGCGATAATACCTATTGCCGGGGACCCTCAAGGGACTTGGGCTCCGTTTCGACTTCTTCGGCAGCGCCTTTTTGCTTCTTGTAGATGGGTATGAAATACGAGATGGTATAGTTGTATCCTACCCCGAATTTACTTCCGTCAGTTACCTTCTGGAAACCGGGAATCCAAAGATTTGAAAAATTATCCGGAGAGGAGTTGCTTACCAGAAAGCCCAGGCGGGCCGTAAACCCCATATAGATATTGGGCAGGACTTCCGCTTTGAAACCCGCAACGACTTCCAGCCAGGAGGCGGTAAGATTCTGAAATTCCTGATCCTGCTCCGAAAACAGTGCAAATCCGTCGGGGAAGAAATAGCGGTTATTGTCGAATATGCGAAATCCATTGAGGGTATTCCGGAAGGTGCTGAAAGCGTATCGACCACCAATGGAAATGATATTTTGTTCACCATACCAATTCACATAGGTGTTGGTGTCCACACCCAGCTTGATGTAGCTTCCGGTCACTGTGTACTGGTACAGATCGAAATCGGTGAGTTCTTCAGTATCCTGCAGGCGTTCGTTACCGATCTCCGCTGCGAGGTAGAGTTTGTCCCGAAGCCTGTAGTCGCCTGCAATTTCCAACCCCCTGTAACCGTCACGGTAAAGCTGGGAAATGGGTTTACTAATGTCTATACCGATTCTCAGGCCATAGCGGTTGTAATAGGTGGTGTCGGATTTCTTCTGCGGCCGGTTGCTAACCTCGGATGTACCCGTTTCCCCCACTGGCGTAAGTTGGGCGATGAGCCCACCGGTCATACACCATATGCATACAGTAATAATTTGCCTAGAAATATACATGCAGTAAGGGGTCTGTCTGATTGTTGGATAGTCGGTTAGCTGTAAATTCTGCTCCTAGTATCCATGGGGATGCGTCGGGTTTAACCACAATACGGAGGCTATCGAACTCCGCGATAAATCCGCAGGCCCGCGACACATAGGTCGGATCGACGAAATAGATAATCTGTACGGTGTCGATATTCCCCGTTTCTTCTCCGATAGATCCCGAAGAATTCTGAATAAAGAGGAATTCCGTAGTATCGCGCACTACGTTCAGAGGTATGCTCGCCTCGCTGAGCGATCCGCGGTCTGTGAATGTATCGGGTGGTTCTGACTGGCCGATTGCGACTATTCTCAAGCTATTGACGCTTTTTTCCGTGATGCTATCGACATTATTGAAGAATGCTATTCCCAGCAAAGGAGTCTCTCCCTCTACACAGATATCGTCCTTTTCACAGGAGGAAGCCACCAGGATAATGAGCAGGAAAACCAAGGGAATCAGCCGGATTTCAACCGGCAGGCGATCGATACGTTCTTTAAGCATACCGCTGTAAAAGTACAATATTTTCAACGTGATGGGTCTGGGGAAACATGTCCACCGGCTGTACAACTTCACAGCGGTACTTTTCCTTGAGTAATTGGAGGTCACGGGCCTGAGTAGCCGAATTACAGCTCACGTAGACGATGCGCCGTGGTGCCATCTGCAGAAGCTGGGCCACTACCTTGAGGTGCATGCCATCCCGGGGAGGGTCCGTGATGACCAGGTCCGGTTCTCCGTACTTGTCTATAAAATCCCCGGTAAACACCTCCTTCATGTCCCCGACTTCGAATACAGCGTTGGTAATTCCGTTTTCCGTTGCATTTTCACGGGCATCGCGTATGGCATCAGGCACGGATTCTATGCCCACGACCTGGCGTGCACGGGCGGCAAGAAACAGGGCGATGGTCCCCGTACCCGTATACAGGTCGTACACGATTTCATTTCCGGTCAGGCCCGCCAGTTCCCGCACCTGCTCGTACAGTCGAAACGCCTGTCGGGTATTGGTCTGATAAAAGGATTTGGCCCTGAGTTTAAACCGCAGATTCTCCATGCTATGCAGTATATACTCCCTGCCTTCCAAACATTCAATCTTTTGATCGTATAGGGTATCATTGGCCTTGGTGTTTCGGGTATGTAGGAACGACTTGATCGCAGGAAAGCGCTGAACGGCCTCCCTCGCCAATTCACGAACAAAGTCCGGGGCCGGATCATAGGTCTGCAGGAGAACCATGATTTCCCCTTCGGAGGATGTTCGTATCATCAGGGTTCGCAGGACACCCTTATGCTCTCTGGGATGAAAGAAGGAGATCCCCGAAGCGTCGGCGAATTCCTTAACAAAGCGACGGACTTGCTCAGTAGGCTCCTCTGCCAGATAACATTCCTTCAGATCAATGATCTTATCCCACTTACCGGGTACGTGAAAGCCCAGAGCATTGCGATTTTCTATGGGGTTATCGTCTTCCAATTCGTCTGCGTACAGCCAGCGCTGGCTGGAAAAGGAATATTCCATTTTATTGCGGTAATGGTATTCCTTCTCGGATGGAAGTATAGGGCAAATCTCCCGGGGTTCAATCCCACCTATCCTGATTAGGTTGTTTTCCACCTCCTGCTGTTTATAGCGCAGTTGGGTGAGGTAGTCCATGTTTTGCCATTTGCAGCCCCCGCAAAGCCCAAAATGCACACATACGGGTTCCTTTCGATGCGGCGAAGGAGCAAGGATTTCCGTGACGCGGGCTTCCAGAAATTTTCGTTTTTTACGGGTCTGCACGGCATCGACCACATCTCCTGGGACTCCGCCACGTACCATTACCACCTGGCCCTCTTCCGTTCGGCCTATACCAACGCCCTTTGCCCCCGCATCGATGATCTCGAGCTTTCTGAGGTAGACCGGTTCCTTTCGTCTCGCCATAGGTTGCAAAAGTACATCCCCTCTGCCGATAACCGAAAGACATACGTAATTCGGTGGTAACGTGGCAATGGGGCATCCGCGTCCGAACCCGAGAATCGCCTTGATTTACCTAATTTTGCACAAGAATTTACTATGCTATGAAAACCGACATCACCCTGAACAGCCAGGAGGCCATGGACCTTGAAAATTCCTATGGAGCGCATAATTATCACCCGCTTCCGGCGGTATTGAGCAAAGGCAAGGGTGTATACGTATGGGACCTCGAAGGGAAGCAGTACTACGATTTCCTTTCGGCCTATTCGGCTGTCAACCAGGGACACTGCCATCCGGAGATCGTCGGGGCCCTGACCCGGCAGGCCCAGAGATTAACCCTGACATCGAGGGCCTTTTACAACGATCGCCTGGGTGAATTTGAAAAATACGTATGTGAGACCTTTCATTACGATAAAATGCTGCCCATGAATACGGGTGCAGAAGCCGTGGAAACCGCCATAAAAATATGTCGAAAGTGGGGATACGAACGCAAGGGTATAGAGCCCAATAAGGCTAAAATCGTGGTATGTGATGGAAATTTTCACGGGCGAACGACCACCATAGTTTCCTTTTCGGACGACCCCGGATCTCATACTCACTTCGGGCCTTATGATGGAGGTTTCATCCGCATACCGTACAACGATACAGAGGCCCTTATGCGGGTATTGAGTGCTCATTCGGAAATTGCCGGTTTCCTGGTAGAACCCATACAGGGTGAGGCAGGAGTGAACGTTCCGGATGAGGGCTATCTAAAGCGTGCGGCAGAACTGTGCAGGGAACATCAGGTGCTTTTGATGGCGGACGAGGTTCAGACGGGTATTGCCAGAACCGGCACTCTTCTGGCCAGCTGTGGGCATTGCAACTGTGAGGATCGTCACTGCAGCGGTACACCAGAAGTAAAACCCGATATTCTCATACTCGGTAAAGCCATTTCAGGTGGGGCCTATCCCATATCGGCTGTCCTGGCCAACGATTCTGTGATGGAAGTCATTACCCCGGGTACCCATGGCAGTACATTCGGTGGAAATCCGATCGCTGCAGCGGTAGGTACGGCCGCACTTGAAGTCGTCCGCAAGGAAGCTTTGGCCGGTAACGCTCACCGGCTGGGAATCCTATTCAGGGAGCGTTTACAGGAATATATAAACGACAGCGAACTGGTGACTCTGGTCAGGGGCAGGGGGCTACTCAATGCCATCCAGATCAACGATACAGAAGACAGCAGTACTGCCTGGGATATTTGTATGGCCCTCCGCGATAATGGCCTGCTGGCCAAACCCACTCATGGCAACATCATTCGTTTTGCGCCTCCCCTGGTCATGACGGAGGAAGAGCTTCTGGAATGCGTGCAAATAATAATAACCACCCTTACTCAATTCGAGCAAGAGTGGTTATCAGAAGGTTAGAGCTACTCTGAAGTATTCGCTTAGCGATCGTCAGAGCGGGAACCTATAATGACTTCGGGCATGGTTTCCGTTTGGGCCGTACCCGCTCCAATTTCGTCCCTCTTAAGCTGACGCTGAATCTTTCTAATGGCGGACTCAATCGACTTTTCAGGTTCGATGATATTATACGGGCCCCAGAATTCGGGATCTGCAAAGCCGCTGGCTTCATCGGAAAGGATAATGGAGGTCTTCATGCGATCCTTACGCTCTGGGAACTCTTCTTCCGCAATTTCCTCCCAGTCGGTAACCGCCATTTCGGAGTACATGGTATATACCGAATTAAACAATTTACCCTTCCAGTCGACCTTAAAGCTCAGTTGAGCGTTGCTGTAGGAGTAATACCAGGTACCGTCGTCGTTATTCTTATAATCCACCCGGTAGTTGACATATTCGGGAGTCACATCTACTCGTCCGGGCTTTTTCTTGACGAAGATCTTGGCAGCATCGTATGGATCATCGATTTTTAGCGAAAACTGCGCGTTGGTGATCACCTTCTTCTTCATGTCTAGGTAAAGCTCGCCCTCGTACAGAGTCAGCATAAGTCCAGGCAGGGGCTTGAACTTGACTACCTGCAGCTCGCGGTCTCCCAGGGTAGTAAAACGGTCGAATCGGAATTCGTACTGATCGAGTTGCTTCCCTGAGAAAATGTATTCGGGATACTTGACCAGGTCTACCAGTAGTGCATTGAATGGCCCACCCTGCAGCTTAAGAGCCAGTGTATCCAACTTCTCGTAATCGGTGTTTTTTCGACTCTTATACAGGGTAACGGCATCCCTGCCCGCCTTGTCATAGGGCGACTTGTACACGTTTACCACCGCTTCGGACAGGGAAACATTTTTACGTCGTTTCTTGATGGTTTCCCGGTAGAACGCCGTCATCTTTACGGGGGAATTCAGATAATTCTCAGAGCGTTTCTGATAAATGGTCCGAATCAGATTCTTCACATCTCTGGGAACATCCAGTTCCACCATGCTGAGCTCGGTGGTTTTGATGTTGAGCCTGATCAGAAGCGGTCCCTCCTGAAATTTACTGATGGGTATGCTCCGTTGCACATAGCCCAAATAGGAAACTGAGACCTCTCCCTGTCGGGTATCCGCTGGTATTTTGAGTACGAACTCTCCCTCTGAATTGGTGATCGTACTGATATTCGATTCTTTAAGGGAAACGGAGGCAAAAACCAACTCCTTGCCCGAATTCTGGTCCACGACTCTTCCTTTAAGTTCACGGACTTCCTGAGCCTTAAGGCTTCCCAGGCCAAGGATCAGTGCTCCTACAAGTAATACTAGATTCTTCATGACTGATTTTAGTTTCGCTAAAATTACAAACCGGTAAGCCTTGCAACTCTTAAAAAACCCTTAATGTGACCTCAGTTGCGGTTAATAATCATAAAAGCTAACCAATTGACGTTATAAGGTACGTAAACGAGGTCAATTCGCCGGAGTTTATTGGATTATTCTGCATACTATCAATGATTTAGATACTGTTATGAGAAAGATATTTACCCTTATTCTGATGCTTTTTTTCGCCACTCAGGGCATGGCGCAACTGGAAAATGACAAAGTATTGCACTTTGCCGGAGGTGCCATTTTCGGGACCGCAGGAGCCGGACTCGGACGCAAGGTAACCGGAAACAAGCCTTTCAGTGCCATTGCCGGAGCCCTGATCGTGAGTTCGACCATTGGAGTATCCAAGGAAGCCCTGGACTCCGGCAGGAGTGGAGGTGAATGGAATAACGGAGACCTTCTGGCCACGGTGCTGGGAGGACTCGTGACAGGGACCATAGTCGAGATATTTGCCAAAAATCCGAAGGAAACCGAAAGTGTTTGGAACGACAGGCTTCAATCATCCCATTCGCTAATAAACCGCGTTGCCATTTCGGAGAGCGGAGCCGCGGGCCTCTTCCAGAAGAGCCAGGAACCCGGAATTACTGCTCCGGCCTATCTCGATCATATTCCCTTGATGGGGCTATAGTGCGATAATCTGGGGTTCAGAGTATATTCCTTGCCTTGATGTCGAGATAGGCGTTAATGGTACGTATGCTGAGTTCGCTGGGCGGCGTGAGTATGGAGGAAATCCCATTCTTTCGAAGTTCAAGCTGCATGAGCTTCTTTTCATGTATGATGCGTTCAGCGACTGTTTTATGATACACATCCTGAGTGTCTTTTGCCGGTAGTTGAACCAGGTTTTCCAGTTCCGTGTTTTCGAAAAAGACTACCAGTAACAAATGCTTCTTGTTTAGCGCCCTGAGAAACGGCAGCTGACGCTCCAGTGCGGTCTGATGTTCGAAATTGGTGAAGAAGAGCATTAGGCTGCGATGCGGGATATACTTGTTCAGTGAAGAGTACAACAGCCCCATGTGTGCATCTTCGAATTCCGTTTGGACGCGGTACAGTTTCTCGAGAATCTGGTTGAGCTGGGGTAGCTTGGAAGCGGCAGGCAGAAAACTTTGTATGGATCTGGAGAATACCACCAGACCGACCTTATCCCCTTTTTTCAGAGCGACATTGGAGAATGCCAGGCAGCTGTTGATGGCGTAGTCCAGCAATGACAACCCCCCGAAGGGCATTTTCATGGCACGGCTGCAGTCGATGACGCAATAGATCGGTTGAGACTTCTCGTCCTGGTACTGGTTAACCATCAGTCCCCCCATCTTGGCAGAAGCCTTCCAGTTTATGGTGCGCACGTCGTCGCCTTCGACATATTCCTTGATTTGTTCGAATTCCTGTGAATGTCCCACCTTGCGAATTTTTTTACCGCCCATTTCTGTGAGTCGGTCCGACATGGCCAGGAAATCGTACTTCTGCATCTGTATGATGGAAGGATATACATAACCTTCCTGCGTGCCGCTAAACCGGAAACCCCTCCGAAAGATTCGGAAAAGGGAGTATGCGTACAGGCGGATGAAACCGAATTCATAGACTCCCCTCTCTACCGGCCTGAGGGTATACTGCAGCGTGCGTTCACCCCCGGCCTCCAGAGCAGCATGAATGAGAAAGTCGCGTTTCTGGAATTGAACGGGTAGCTCTTCAATCACCTCGATGTAAACGGGTAGGGCATAACGGGAACGGATATGCAGCTTGAACGGATTCATGTCCCCATTGGACAATTTGGATGAGAATTCACGCTCAGTATCTATGGGCTCTTTTTGGGAGTACAGCAGGATCAGGTCGAGGACTGCGGAAAGAGCTAAAACCCCCAGAGCTAACAGGGCTAAGGCATACAGGCCCGGAAACCAGTAGGAAAGGAAAAATACCACCGTCACAGCCGCGAGGTAGTAGAAAAATCTGGGATGTATGTACAGTGACCGGAGAAAACGCACTAGCGGGGTATTTCGGTATTCTCGGTGATCATCTGTATAACTGTTTCCGTACTCATACCCTCCATCTCACGTTCGGGAGTGAGTAGTAACCTGTGATTGAGAACCGGGGCGAGGGATCGCTTGACATCCTCCGGGGTGACGAAATCCCTTCCAGACATGATGGCCAGTGCTTTGGAGGCATTCATGCAGGCGATGGATGCCCTGGGCGATGCGCCCATGTACAGGTGGGGGTGACTTCGGGTCTGACCCACTAGCGCGGCGATATACCCCAGTATTTTTTCATCGATAACCACTTGCTTTACGTATTCGCGGATCTGGTGAAGGGTCTCCGGGTTCAGTACGGGTTGTACCAGGGAGACTGCCTCTATACTGTTACGCTCGTCATGACTCTTGAGTATATCCACCTCTTCCTCTAAACTGGGGTAGCCTACCTTAAGTTTAAAAAGAAAACGGTCCAGTTGAGCCTCGGGCAGGGCATAGGTACCCTCCTGTTCGATAGGGTTCTGCGTGGCTATAACCATAAAGGGATCTCCCATCGCATAGGTGGTACCGTCCATGGTTACCTGTTTTTCTTCCATGAGCTCGAAGAGTGCCGCCTGGGTTTTGGCCGGAGAACGGTTGATTTCGTCTATAAGTATGAGATTGGAAAAGACCGGTCCCTTTTTGAACTCGAATTCGCTGGATTTAACATTGAATACGCTGGTCCCCAATATGTCACTGGGCATCAGGTCCGGGGTAAATTGTATACGACTGAATCCGGTGTACAGCGTGCGTGCAAAGAGCTTGGCCGTAAGCGTCTTCGCGATACCGGGAACACCTTCTATCAGAACGTGACCCTCTACCAGCAGGGATACCACCAGCAGTTCGATGAGCTCCTGTTGACCCATTATTACTTTAGAGACCTCTCCCTTAATCGAATCGATTTGTGAGGCAATCTCGGATAATGGAATTCGGTTCTCGAAAGACATCTCAGAATTTTCCATGTGTTTTCTCTTTAAAGGATTGAATTTTTTGATCCAGTTCGATCAATTCTTTGCCCGAAACCGAATCGTTTTTTCGGAGTTTATTAAACCAGTTAAGAAATGCCTTAAGCTCACTTATATCCTGATTGCTGCGTGCCGACAGCTGACGAAAGAACGCCTCATCCAAATTTTCCGTAGATAAAAAAAGCTGAGAGCGTATGTGTTCGGTGAAGTGCTCCCACTTCATCTCGACGATTTCTCTGTTATTACTGCCATCCAGATACATATCTCCCAGGGTCCGGGTGAAGTTCACACTTTGATTTTCCAGGGGCTCGACCACTGGTATGGCGCGTTGTTTTCGCTTTCCCTGTAACAGGACATACATCACTACCCCGGCTATAACGAGGTAATAGGCCCACTGGAATGAGCGATTGGAAAAGAAAATGTAAAGAGGGGTGGTGTACTCCGATCGGCCAATTTTCTCGTATTCATCCCAGTAAATCGCATGTGCATCCGCGAAATACGAGGATACCCCAGCGGCGTAGTGCTCCTCTCCCTCGCGTAGCAAGGTATAATTCGTAAAAGCGTATGGGAATAAATGCACGTAAATTGCCCCGTTACCTACGGGTACACGGACAAAATTGATTTCCTGATGCTCCCATTCTTCGGATTCGACCACTCCCAGCACACGGGTGCCGGGTACCGTCAGACTGTCGATGAAGTAATTCGCCCGGTAGTGACTCCCTTCCACATCCTGCGTGCGAGCCCTGGGTAATCGGGGATTGACGAGTCGCCGGGATACGGTGTCTTCACTGAAATAGCCATAACCCAGCCAGTCAATATGGATTCCCAGCGTATCCATAAGGCCGTAATTGGGATATACCGAAGAAAGCAAAACATCATTACCACGGGCAGCGTATTCATAAAGGGCATGATTGGTTGCGTCGTCCAGATTCAGGTCCCGGTTAATGAGGAGGTAAGCCGTGCCGGTCAGGGAGTCGTTTCGATTCAGCCATTCGTAAGTGGCCTCGGCGTTCATTCGCCAGCGCTCTCCGAAAAACGATTGCATCTGTTCGTAAAATACCATGCACCCAAAAGGGATATGGTGGTTTTTACTAAAACTGTCGCGCCAGTTCACGGGACGCGGCTTATTCATTTCTGAATACGTAAGCCCGACGATGACGAGGAAACCCAGTGCCAGATATGTATAGAGTCCTTTCCTGCTCATGTCCGGTCTGCGGTTTCCCAGACGCGCTCAAGAGCACGTACGGCATGATTATAATTGGTCTCTGACAGTTCGAACCCACCGTACCAGGTGAATTCGTACCACTGCACAGACTCCCGGAAGTGCGGGTAAAAATCGGAATCGAGGGTTTCATTCAGGTAGTCCTGGTTGGTCTTTTGGGCTTGCCAGCGGATGAGTTCCTTCTGACGTAGCATTCTAAGGAGTGCGAGGAATCCAAAACGAAGGGCCAGCCTGAAATCGCCCGAAGATCGGGCCTGTTCTCCGAGTGCCCCCAGATCCGCCTCCTCCATCAAGGCCTCTTCTTCAGTGAGGAAGACCCCTTTAGCCCGACCGTTTCGATTCCGGGAAGAAGGACGCATCGTTTTACTAAAAAACCGGTAAATCAGCAAGGCCAGAACTGAAAGCATAAGATAAGGCAGGTATTTGAGAAAGGTCCTGAAGTATACCCCTGCTTTTTCGGCCCCGAAAATCCACTCCAAAAAACGGTATATCTGATCGCCAAGCCAGTACAGAGCGCGGTCGATCCAGGACACCCGGCGCTCTTGTTCGATATATTGGAATTTTCTGCGGTTGCGGTAGGAGTCCAAAGCATCTGGATCGAGTACGATCTCATTGAGGGCGCTGGTATCCCTGGGGACCCTGTCCAGAGCTGCGCGTCTCAGGGAATCCCTGCTGCGTTCCTGCTGCAGGCGTTCGATGGAATCCAGTACCGATTCTGCTCGAACCCCCTGAGGGAGCGACTCCTGAGCTAATACACCCATTTGATTCCCGATCAGGAAAATACCAAAAACAAGCAGTTTTAGCGATGATGTTAGGAGTTTTCTGCAGGCCATAGGGTCGTTTTACGACATATCAGGAGAAGTACCCAAACCCTGAATTTCGTTAAGAGCTCCGGTACCCCGCTCCCTCTCGTCCAGGTCGAAGTAGAGCAGGCAACTCCCTATCAGCAGGATGACAGTAAAGAGGTAGCGCACACCCACAGACAACAAGTTCAGCACTATATAGACCGGGTCCTGCATGGCTGAACTCTGAACATCACCCAGACTTGAGGTCGATAGTTCCAGAATGAATTGGTAAACCAGCGTAGGGACGAACATGATCATGGAACCGATGATCACGATCAGGTACAATAAGACGATCAGACCAAAGGAGCGCCACCAGTTTCCCCGGATTAGGCCAAAGCTTTCGCTGAATGCCTCGCCCACCGAACGATTTCTGAAAATCATTAGGGGAAAGGCCAGGAGCAGGGGAACCATCAGGTAAATGCCTGGGATCAGGCAAAGCATCAACCCGATAAAAGTAACGACTCCGACAATAATAGAGAGCCCGACGATAGGCCAGAACGACCCGTATGCTCTTTTCCTGAGATCCCGGGGGTCCGGTGTATTCCTTTTTTCCTGATACAGGTTAATATAGTGCAGGATAGCACTCTGGGTCAGTCCATAAGCGATCAGGGAAAAAAGCAATATACCGAGATAGCTCACACCCAAAACAACGGCCGAATAACTTCCGGTATCAAAACTACCTCCCTCCAGAGCAACAGTGAAATCTCCAAAGGAATAAAGATAGAATCCGAATGCTGCCATAAGGAGAAGTATATAGGGACCTACTATACTTAAAACTGCTAAAATAAGTGGCCGGAATTCGAGTCGGAGAAAGGTGAACGTATCCTGTATGATCTCGCCGGTACCCCGCTTTTGCTGGAGATTAATGAATTTCTTGCTGGGCATTTTTGAGTCGTTTCCTGATCTTTTTAGGGTAAAGTACATAATAATACAGCATACCGGACAAGGAGCCCAGTATAATGGTTATCGCCAGAAGATCCGGCATTTCCGTATGTCGGGTTACGAAACCTTCCAGGAAACCGGCCATCACGAAAAAAGGCACCGTACTTAACAACACCTTAAGGCCGTTTTTAGTTCCCCTTTTAAACGATTCCAGGCGGGTGAACGACCCGGGAAACAATATGCCTTCAGCCAATATAAGTCCGGCCGAACCCGCCACGATAATCACGAATATCTCTATGGTTCCGTGGATCCAAATGGTCCGTGCCGATTCCCACAACAGGTCGTGATCGTAGAAGAAATACTGAAAACTGCCCACCATGATACCGTTGTACATGAGTATGTACAAGGTGCCCAGGCCCAGGAATATTCCATAGACGAATGCGAAAATGGCTACCCGAATATTGTGTATGGTGATACCGAGGAACATGTCCACGGCTCCGTGTTCCTTGTACACGGCCATGGGGTCTCCGTTTTCAATGTTTTCCAGAGTCATGTTGACGTATCCGGACCCCAGGATGCTCCGGACGAAATCCCCGTCCTGAGAGGAACTGAAGGCACCGACGAAGGCAAAAAAACCGAAGAAAAGAAAGGAGATCAGCAAGTGTTTTTGATAGCTCGCAAACATAAAAGGAAACTCCGTCTTCCAGAAGGTCAGTATCCGTTTACGGGATTCCTTGCGCGTTTTGTATATCTTCTGGTGAGCGAGGGCTGCAAGCCGGTTCAGATAGCTGGCTGTCTGGCTCCCGGGAAAAAAGGTATTGGCGTGGCTAAGGTGATCGGTGACTTCAACATACAAATCCGCCAGCTCCTTCGGATTAAGCCGGATGGAGCCGGTTATGGCGGCTTCGAATCTCGACCATTTATCCTTATTTTGCCTGACGAAGGATGCCTCTCGCATAGCGTACACAGCTGACGAACAAGAAAAGAAAAAATGGATCAATTTCAAATTGAAACGGCCCAAAATGTCCGCATAGAGCAACCCATAGCGTTTATAGGGGAGCGAATTTTTGCGTACCTGATCGATCTGTTTGTCAAAGTCACCTATGTAATCCTGGTCTTTTGGATGATCAGCCAGCTGGACCTGCCCACTTCCTTTCCCGAATACGTTTTTTACCTGACGGTGTCTATGCCGGCATTTCTGTATTCGTTATTGCTCGAATCCCTGAACAACGGACAGACCGTTGGAAAATCCCTGGTCTCGATACGGGTGGTTCGGCTCAATGGTACCAAGCCTGCATTCACCGACTACCTGATTCGATGGGTGCTCAGGATTTTTGATGTAATTCTAACTTCAGGTGCGGTAGCTCTTTTTTCGGTGCTTTTGGGAGGAAAGGGACAGAGGGTGGGAGACAGGGCAGCAGGAACTACCGTTATATCTGACCGCAGACGAATAAGCCTTCAGGGGCCGCTAACTGAGGAACTTCCGGCTAACTACGTTCCGACCTTTCCCCAGGTAACCATACTCTCCGATCGGGACATGAACACCATTCGACGCATTTACGGCCAGGCCCTGGCAGAGTCCAAGTACCACCTGATCTCGGAACTCGAAAGGAAAATAGTCGAACTTACCGGCATTCAGCACCAGATGCTTCCCCTTGAATTCGTGAAGACCGTGATCTGGGACTATATCTACTATACCAGGGAATAAGTCTTTATCCAGGCGGATTCAATAGGCACGAACCGTCCAAATGTATACGTTTTGCTTCGGCCAGTCGCCTTCATCCACGGGGACTTTATTGATTTTGTCGACTACATCCATGCCTTTGATCACTCGTCCAAATGGCGTGTAGTCCCCGTCCAGATGATAAGAGCCGGGATCAGTGACCACGATGAAGAATTCGTAAGGAGAAGCCCGCTTATAGGCATTGTACTGCTCGCTGCTGGGCATGGAAATTACACCCCGGTGGTGTTTGTACCCCTTCTTGGTATCCGGGGGAAGGAGGTAGCGACCAATCTGTGCCCGCTTCCTTCCCAGCCGGGGGTCGTCCGAACTCCCGCCCTGGATAATGAAGTCCTTCACCACGCGATGGAATTGGGTGGTGTCGAAATAATGCTGTTTTGCCAGATAGATCATATTGGCCTTGTGGTAAGGAACGTTGTCGTAGAGCTCAACAGTAAACGAGCCCATACTGGTAGTAAATTCCACCCGATCCCCAGTAATCGATTTCCCGTAGTCGATAAAGAAATCCAGGGCATTCTCTGTGGTCAGCCTGAAATCGGCCAGGCTATCCTTCGTTTCGGGTTCTACTTCGGCTTGCTCCGTTTCGGGCTCCTGTTCTAATTTTGTATTTGCCGTTTCGGTTGCATCCATGTCAGCAGGGGCTGATTTACTGGACTTACCTTGATTACAGGAAGCAGCAAGTACAACGACAAATAGGATAACAAGGCTATATGCCAAATTTGGGGAGATTCGAATCATAATAATGCGGAACTACGATTTTTCAAGGCTCGTAAAAATAAAAAATCTTAAACTCCCGGGTGAGAGGGCCCATGGCGAGGTAACCCCTGTGGAACGGCAGCAATACCTGAAATTAAATGGTATGCCAGAATATTTCCGTGAGGCCGCCGTACTGGTATGGCTTATGCCGAGTCCGGATGGGGCAGCATCAGTGGTCCTTATTCGAAGGACCCCGGATCCCGGAGTGCACGGAGGTCAGATATCCTTCCCTGGCGGCAAAAAGGAGCACTGTGATTCGGATTTCTACCAGACGGCACTTCGCGAGACCCGTGAAGAGGTGGGGGCCCAACCATCGGCTATCGAACTGGTCAGGCCACTGAGTTCTTTGTACATCCCCCCGAGTAACTTTATGGTGTATCCTTTTCTGGCCTTCAGCAACGCCCCCCAGGAACTCGTACCGGAGCCCTCAGAGGTCGATAGCATCGTTTATTTGCCCCTGGATTATCTGCTGAATGATAGGAATTACTGCAATCAGCAAATCAAAGCTCGGTACGGTACGCTGCGAAATGTAAGGACACTTCCTTTTGAGGGCACGACGATCTGGGGTGCCACGCTCATGGTGCTGGCCGAACTGCGTCATCTGCTCAGAGCCATTCACTGACAGAATTTCGTACTTTTAACCGGAAAAATCCCGAGGATGTCCCTTTTTAAAAAGAATCCATTTGGCCATTACAACATCGTAAAGACCTGGATCATCCGAATAATGGGACTCGTTACCCACTCCCGGTACAAAGGCTTTAATAAACTAGAGATCGAGGGTTCCGAAATCATCAGGAACCTGCCGGAAACAGGGGTGCTGTTCGTCAGCAATCACCAAACCTACTTCGCGGACGTGGTTGCCATGCTGCATGTTTTTAATGCCAGCCTGACCGGAAGGGTGGATTCCATCCGAAACGTGGGATATCTGTGGAAGCCCAAACTCAATATTTACTACGTGGCTGCCAAGGAAACCATGAGCAAGAGTTTCCTTACCAAGGTACTGGCCTACGCCGGTTCCATAAGCATAGAGCGGACCTGGAGAGCCGATGGGAAGGAAGTAAACCGGCAGGTAAAGTTGAGCGATATTCGCAATATCGGGGTTGCGCTGGAAGACGGTTGGGTGATTACTTTTCCTCAGGGGACAACCCGGCCGTGGCAACCACTTCGGAAAGGCACGGCTCACATCATCAAAACATACAAGCCCGTGGTCGTTCCCGTAGTGATCGATGGGTTCCGGCGTTCATTCGATAGAAAAGGATTGTATATCAAGAAAAAGGGCATACTGCAGTCCATGCAAATCAAGGAACCACTCGAAATCGATTACGAAAACGAGACGGTAGATGAAATCATTGAAAAAATTGAATACGCCATAGAGCAGCACCCCTCGTTTTTGAAGGTAATTCCCGCCGACCAGCTTAAGGCCTATCGGGCCGATCACAAAAAGCGAGAGTGGCGCTATTAATCACTTACCAATCGCATTTCTGAGAATCCACTGCCTTTCAGAGCTCGGCCTTTTTGAGGTCGTTATAGTTGCGGAACAGCTTCCTGAGCAGTAATCCGTAGAGCAGGAAGTAAACCAGCCCCATAAAGCCAATGATCAAGACGCCTGTTATTCCCGTGGAGATCATGAGGATGGCTTTGGCCGTCTCCAGTGGATATTTGGCCAGGATGTCCTGGTTGGAGGGCATAGGAGGAAGTGTATCGCCCAGGTATATTCCCAAGATCACTATGCAGACAAAAAGGAAGGTCATCGAAAGACAGAATATCACATAATTGCGGACCGTGTGACGCGTGGCAACAATCTTCTTTAGCAGTCGACGCACATTGTCCAGTACGGTAATCTCCTTGTAGCGAAGGTAGAACTGCCGGATAAAATAGGCCACACCGATGTAGTAGAACACAGTCATGCCAATCAGTACACCGTGTACGGGCATGCCCCGGTAAAACTCCATGGTCTGCCCCGTGCCGGGTAGCAGGAGCATGAGATGGGGAAGGGTGAATTCCAGCAGGCTAATCACAAATATCCATTTGACGATCGACGAGGACTTCTTGAGCAGCATGCTCTCGATTTCCTTATTGCTAAGGCTCGGAAGATCAGCCATCCGCTTCTTCCAGTCTTTTTTGAGTATATCCAGTTCATCCATAGTCTCAGGGGTTGAGTATGGTACGCAATTTTGTTTTTATTCGGTTCATTCGGACGCGGGCATTTACTTCGGTTATACCCAGAGTCTCTGAAATCTCCCGGTAGTCCTTGTCTTCGAGGTACAGAAAGATCAGGGCCTTGTCTACATCGTTCAGTTGCTTGATGGCCCCGTACATCAAGCGGATGTGTTCTTCTTTTTCGTCTTCTTGCGGAACATCCCTAACCTTGAAGATCACATCATCCAGATGGGTCGTCCTCACGCGTCGCTTGGATTTCCGGTAGAGGGTGATAGCCGTATTCAGCGCAACGCGGTACATCCAGGTGGTGAATTTGGACTCACCCCTGAACTTTGGGTAGGCCTTCCACAGTTGTATGCTGATTTCCTGGAATAAGTCATTGTGGGCATCCGGGCTATCCGTATACAAACGGCAAACCTTGTGAACGATGTTCTGGTTTTGCTGTAATTCGGATACAAAGTGTTCTTTATCTCCCGGATTCACTTAACTCGGATTCATGTTCATCAAATAGGTCACTCGTACACGGGTATTGTTACAGGATTGTGGGACAAATATATACGGGCTTCCCAAGGCAGTAGCCGTTTATCCTGCACCTTCCCTTGGTGAATTCGATTGGATGTCAGCAATTCCAAGTCCCCCACTACGGATGCATCGGGCAGGTCTCTTTCCGAGTCTCCGAAGTTCATAAGCACCAGATATCGCCGATGGTCTCCGCGGTAATAGGCGTAAATGTGCTCATTCTCGTGCCAGAGGGGCTCATAGGATCCATAGACCCATTCCGGATGTTCCTTCCGCAGGCGAATCAGTTTGCGGTAATAATTTAAAACGGAGTGAGGATCCGTTTCCTGTATGTCGACACGTACTCCGTTACGGTAATTCGGATGTACTTCGATCCAGGGAGTTCCCTGGCTGAAGCCGGCATGTCTGCCGGAGTTCCATTGCATGGGTGTACGGGCATTATCCCGGGAAGCGTCCTTTTCGTTGGCCAGGAAAGCCTCTCTGGAGACCCCTTCGGCTTTAAGTTTCTCGTAGCGATTTACGGTATTGATATCCCGGTATTGTTCCAGGGTATCGAATCGGATATTGGACATGCCAATTTCATCTCCATAATAGATGTAAGGGGTGCCTCTCATGGTCAAGAGGAAGGTGGCCAACAGGGTGGCCGCTGCCACTCTGAATTCAGGCTGGTCATTACCCCAGCGACTCAGAGCCCTTGGGAAATCGTGATTACCCAGGTAGATGCTGCCCCACCCATCCGTGGCAAAGCGCGCGTCCCAGCGAGTGTGGATTTCCTTGAACTCGGTCAGTTTCCAGGGTTCTTTTCGCATCCAGAACACCTCGTCGCCTTCCCGGTCCAGTGTCATCAGGTCGAAATGAAAGAAGGATTGAAGTTCACGGCGCTTCCTGCCCACAAACTCCAGGGCCCGGTCCAGATGTACGCCCGGGGTTTCACCCACGGTCATGCAGTCGTACTGACTCAGCACCCTCTGGTTCATTTCGCGCAGGTATTCGTGTAGTCGGGGGCCGTTGGAATAGTAGGGAATGAAATTGCCCCCGTACTGTTCGGGAAGCTCCGGGTAGGACGGGTCTTTGGCGATGAACGAGATTACATCCATGCGAAAACCCCGTACGCCCTTTTCCAGCCAGAACTTCATGATGCCGTACACCTCCTCGCGTACCTCCGGATTTTCCCAATTCAGATCGGGTTGAGTATCCGCGAAATAGTGGAGGTACCACGCATCAACGGCTTCGACATACGTCCATGCATCGCCTTCGGTATCGAAGTAGCTGAATCGCCGGGGTGGATTTCCTTTTTCGGCCGGCCACCAGTGAAAGTAATTGAAATATCTGTTTTCCCGAGATGTACAGGCCTCGATAAACCAACGGTGCTGACTGCTGCAATGGTTCACTACCAGGTCCATGAGGATGCTGAGGCCGCGTTCGCGGGCCTCGGAGACCAGTCTGTCAAAGTCCGCCATGGAACCGTATTCCGGGTGGATGGAGCGGTAGTCTCTGATATCGTAACCGTTATCGAAATTGGGAGAATCGTAGATCGGATTCAGCCAGATTACGTCAACTCCGAGGTCTCGAATATAGTCCAGACGACGAATGATTCCGTTTAGGTCTCCTATTCCGTCTCCGTCGCTGTCCTGAAAGCTCCTGGGATAGATTTGATAGACTACGGATTCCTTCCACCAGGCCTGATGCTTATCGTTCATTTGCAGGTAATGATGTTTCAAATTTAAGAGGCCATTTGCATTTATCGTGCACGGGGATGGAATTGTTCTACGGCCCTGGCCAGGTGAGTACGGTCCAGATGAAGGTAAACCTCCGTAGTAGTGATACTCCTATGGCCCAGCATCTGCTGTATGCTCCTGAGGTCCGCACCATTCTCCAGCAAATGGGTAGCAAAGGAATGCCTAAGGGTATGGGGACTGATTTCTTTTTGGATGCCGGCGTCCCGGGCCCAGTCCTTGACGATCTGAAACACCATGGCACGAGTGAGGCCCGCACCACGTCGGTTTAGAAACACGACATCTTCCATGCCCAACTTCACCCGGTCTGCCGGTCGATGATCCCGTAAATAGGATGTAATAGAATGGGCCGTGACCTTTGCCAGCGGCACCAGGCGCTGCTTCTGCCCCTTACCCAGAACGCGCAGGAACCCTTCTTCGAAATAGAGATCCGAAAGGCGCAAGGAAACGAGCTCGGAAACCCTGAGCCCACAGCCGTACAGGGTTTCCAACATGGCCTGATTCCTGTAATCCAGTGAGGTGAGCAGGGGTCTGGCTTTCAGTAGTTCCAGTGATTCCTGCTGGCTCAGAACTGTCGGCAGGCGACGTCCCATTCTGGGGCTCTCCATGCGTTCCATGGGGTCATCCTCGCGCAGGTTGCGTTCTCGCAGGTATTGGAAAAAGGTTCGCATGGAGGAAAGCAGCCTGTTCTGGGAGCGAACGCTGCGATCGGGTGCCGTCTTATAGAGGAACCACTGTAAGGTATCCGGATCGATGTCCTCCGGAGTTGACCGGGAACCGTGTTTTTCGAGGAAGTGCGTGAGCAGTTTGAGGTCGCGCCGGTAACTGTCCTGGGTGTGCCGGGCGAGTCCCCGCTCCAGCTTGAGGTATCTTACAAAATCCCGGATGCGCATCTCCCAGTCCACGTCTAAAATTACGAGTTAAGTCGGATTTAGACGAATGAATGAAATATGCGTTGAATCGCTAAGTTTCGGGTTGTCATAGTGGTCGAATTGGTATAAGTTTGTGCCAAATGAACACGATGAATAAGGTTGTTTTATTGTTGGTGTTGGTCTTTTCTGCCGCCGCCCTTAGATCTCAGGAAGAAGGGGAACTCATCTTACTTCCGGATTTGTACGAAGGCGATAGTAAGTTGTCGGTCCGGGGTGGACTGCTCAGCATCGGGGATCGGGTTAAGACCTCTTCGGGTACGGAAACAGAAGGGAATTTGGGCTATTACCTGGGGATCGCCTATAACTTTAACTTTTCACCGAATTTCGATATACAGACCGAGCTTAACTGGGCCAACTCCAGGGACGGCAGGGATGCCTTTCTGTTCCCGGTCCTGGCAGACATAGCCCTCACTGAAGACCTGAGCTTTCAGGCTGGCCCTCAGTTTGCTTTCCTGCTGCAGGAACAACCGCCCAATCTTCGCGGATATCTGTTTCAGCTTGCGCTAGGAGCCCGCTACGAACTGGGTTCTTCGGTCTATGCCGACCTGCGCTATGCCCGGCAGTTAAGCAATTCCTTCACTGGAGAAGGCGACTTCACCATCGGGTTCAACTATCTGACCCTGGGTATAGGGCTTACCTTGAATTAATGGAATCTGAAATACCTGAAAGCCAGAGGACTTGATCTTATGTGGCTGGAGTTTGCACATAAAAAGGCCATATATCTTCGCAGTACTACAAAGTTTAGATACATTTGATTCCTTAATTCTAAACACTTTGAACAATGAAAAAATTAATTATTGCCGCCCTGGTTGCGGGCACATGCATCTGGGGAACCAACGCACAGGAACTCTCCATTCAGGCAGGATTGAACAGCGTTTCAGCCAGCGTGGATTCGGGAATTAGCGGCTTTGGCAGTGTGAGCAGCAGCGAACTTGGATTTTTCGTCGGTGGTGCCTACGACTTCAACCTGGCCAGCAGCGAAGAATTCAAGGTACAAGTGGCGGCCCTGCTTTCGATTGTAAGCAATCTTACCGCTTTGTACATACCGGCGATGGTGCAGTACGAGTTCGCAGAGAACTTCCGTGCCATGGCGGGACCTCAGATTAACCTGCTGCTGGAAGATGTGCCCGACGGTGCGCTCGGTGTAGATCTGGGATTCGGTGGACAATACGACATTAATGATACCTGGTATGTCTTTGCTCGCTATGCATTTGAAATCGCGCGAGGCGGAGATTTCGGCGAATTTGTCGACTACAATACGCTGACGTTCGGAGCCGGGTACCGATTCAACTAAGATACCTGACCGTACATTATTTCGATCAACCGCCGTCCGGACTGGCTCTGGAGGGCGGTTTTTCTTTTTATGTGATACCTTTAAAGCATGAATCGGACCTTAGGAATCATAAATGGCCCCAACCTGAACCTGCTGGGTAAACGTGAACCCGAAGTCTACGGAAGCCACACGTTCGAGGCTTTTCTGGAGGAGCTCAAGGTTCAATTCCCGGAAAGAACCATCGAGTACTTCCAGTCCAATGAGGAAGGTGCGCTGATTGACTGCGTCCAGGAATGGGGGTTCTCCTTCCATGGAATTGTACTTAATGCAGGCGGATACAGCCATACGTCTGTAGCCCTGTCGGATGCCGTTCGGGCCATTCCCGCGCCAGTAGTCGAGGTCCATATCTCGAATACCTTCAGCAGGGAGTCCTATCGCCACCATTCCTACCTTTCGCCCGTGGCGGCGGGCATTATAGTCGGCATGGGATTAAAGGGGTACGGCCTGGCCCTGGAATACCTCCTCAGCTTAAACACTCCTCCTGCCCCATAAAAAAAACCACCCGCTAAGGGTGGCTTCTTTTAGATTATTGATGGTGGGGTGCTATCAGAGATGAATCACCTCGTCGTAAGCGTCTGCGACGGCTTCCATGACCGCTTCACTCATGGTGGGGTGGGGGTGAACGGCCTTGAGTACTTCATGACCTGTAGTCTCCAGTTTTCTGGCCACTACCGCTTCGGCTATCATATCGGTCACACCGGTTCCTATCATATGGCAACCCAGCCACTCCCCGTACTTGGCGTCGAAAATGACTTTTACGAAGCCGTCGGAATGACCGGCCGCTTTTGCCTTTCCGCTGGCACTGAATGGGAACTTGCCTACTTTGATTTCGTAACCGGCTTCCAGGGCTTTCTTCTCCGTGAGACCGACTGAGGCCACCTCCGGATAGCAATAGGTACAACCGGGTATGTTTCCGTAGTCCAGCGGCTCGGTTTCCATACCTGCTATCTTTTCCACACAGAGGATTCCCTCGGCCGAGGCCACGTGAGCAAGAGCCGGACCAGGCGTCACATCTCCGATCGCGTAGTATCCCGGAATATTGGTTCTATAGTACGCATCTACGACGATCTTATCCCGGTCGGTCGCTATACCGAGTTCTTCCAGGCCGATGTGTTCTATATTGGATTTGATGCCCACGGCAGACAGTACCACGTCGGTTTCGATTACTTCTTCTCCCTTGGGCGTCTTGACGAAAACCTGAACGTGCTCTCTTGAAGTATCCACCCGGGTTACTTCGGAGGAAGTCATGATCTTCACTCCTGATTTCTTGAAGCTTCGTTCGAGTTGCTTGGAGATTTCTTCATCTTCTACGGGTACGATCTGTGGCATGTATTCCACTACGGTGACCTCAGTACCCATCGCATTATAGAAGTAGGCGAATTCGATCCCGATGGCCCCGCTCCCGACAACAACCATCCTCTTGGGCTGGTGCTCTAATGTCATGGCCTTGCGGTAGCCGATCACGCGGTGCCCGTCCTGCGGAAGACTCGGCAGTTCACGACTCCGGGCTCCGGTTGCTATAATAATGTGCTCAGCGGATACGGTTCGAACGGAACCGTCTTCTGCACTGACCTCCACCTGTTTTCCGGCCTTGAGTTTCCCAAAGCCCTGAATCACCTCGATCTTGTTTTTCTTCATGAGGAACTGAACGCCTTTGCTCATGCCGTCTGCGACCGAACGACTGCGGGCTACCACTTTATGGAAATCGTACCCTACTTCGCCGGTCTGCAGACCGTATTCTTCGGCGTGTTTGAGGTAATTAAATACCTGTGCGGATTTCAGCAGCGCTTTGGTCGGTATGCACCCCCAATTCAGACAGACGCCTCCCAGGCTTTCCTTTTCAATAATGGCAGTTTTCATTCCGAGCTGTGATGCCCGTATGGCCGTTACGTAACCCCCTGGTCCGCTGCCCAGCACTATAACGTCGAAATCGCTCATGTTTTATTCATTTTTACGGCCCCAAAAGTACGCATAATTGAGGTTTTAAATGACGAGCCTTGAGCTGGGGGTACGAAAAAACGACGGGTGCTAGCCTTCCAGGTTGTGCCCTGTATCCCGCTGCCACATGACAGGTTTAAGCCGGACTATTCGGAGGGGGTGAACTCCAGGGCAACTCCATTGATGCAATGCCTCAGGCCGGTGGATTCTCTCGGGCCGTCCTCGAATACGTGCCCCAGATGACCTCCGCAATTGGCGCAGTGGACCTCCGTACGCTTGTACCCGATTTTATAGTCCACATCGTAGCCCACTCCGCCATCTATGGCCCGGTCGAAGGACGGCCATCCGGTTCCGGAGGTAAATTTATGCCGGTTGTCATAGAGTTCCTGACCGCAGGCAGCACAACTGAAGGTGCCCTTGCGCTTTTCCTTGAGCAAGGGGCTGGTAAAGGCGTATTCCGTTCCCGCCTTTCGCAGGACGTAGTATTGTGCATCGGTAAGCTGTGCCTTCCATTCGGCATCCGTTTTGGTCACGGGGTAGGAAGATTCCCCAGACTTTTGTTTGCCTTTTTGCTCAAGGGCATTCTCCTTTTTTGCCTGACCTTCCATGGCCGGTCTTTCCTGAGATATCCCCTGACAACTGAAAGAGATCATTAAAAACAAGGAAGCCCAGATGCTACCGGGACGCAAAGAGGAGAGCTCGAATTTCATTTCAATTTGTTTTATGACTGTATATTCGATGTGGAATTTTTAGAACGCAAAATTTGAGAAACTTACCTGAACACGGGATAATTTAACATCCTTTAACCCCGAATTTAGAATTGGGCTGCAAAAAACCCTGGGCCGGAATATCTCCAGCTCAGGGTTCATCATAATATTGTCGTAAGGTGTCCTAAGAAACGAACGCCTACTTGGCAGAGGGAAGACTGATCGTCTGTACATCGGCTTCCGAGGCACCGATAAGTGACATCACCTGATCATAGTCATTCACATCCACCCGGGATCCGGCGATCATATCTGCGGGTAGCACGGCCACCCGGAATACCTGATTATCCGTATCTCCGGGAAGAAGTAAAGCCGGATCGAAATCCGTTTCGAGGAATATGTTTACATCGAAAAAGGTGTAGTCGTAATTGTATTGAAGAAGTCCCTGGTCCACGATCCGCGTCTGCGGAAGCAGCCTCCAGATATCAACGTTTTGTCCGTTTCCGTCCGTAGTCACGTCCCAAAGCAGGTAAACCAAAACCACGTCGGTTTCAAATACCTCCAGGGTCGTAGGATATTCAAAAAGCAAGGCGTATTCATTAGCCGGGGTAAACGTACCCTGAACCTCGAATACCGATCCCAGGATATTTACCCCATCCAGGCCATTGAGCCCTGGAGGTCCCTGTGGACCTTCGCAGGAGACCGTAAAGGCCGAGAGCATTAGGGCGAGCATACCCATAAAGAGGAACCTGAATGTAGAACGAGGGCGGGAGGTAGTCGGTGCTGCCTGGACTGGATACTTCATCGTAATGGATTTAAATTTTTTAACAATTTCCAAAAAGCGTTCCAAACTTGGTGAGCTTTGGATAAAAAGTTTTGAAAAAGCCTGGACTTACTTCCGTTTTCATTTAAAATACCTTGAAAAGACAACGAAAAGTAGTGCCCCTTATGTAACGGGAATCGCCATGGTAAATTACCCAATATCAAAAGATGCGTAATATTGCATGCATAATTGACAACTATGACCACGGTTATTCCACACTCCTTATTCACTGAGTTTGATATCGATCTATTCAAGGCGGGTAAGCACTTCAGGCTTTGGGAAAAACTAGGATCGCATCCCTTAACGCTCGATGGGGTGGAGGGTACCTACTTTGCGGTCTGGGCCCCTACTGCCAGGGAAGTTCACGTTGTGGGTGACTGGAACCACTGGCAGGAAGGAGAGGACCCGCTTTTGGTTCGCTGGGACGAGAGCGGAATTTGGGAAGGTTTCATTCCCAATGTAAAGAAGGGTGCGCTCTACAAGTACAAGATCCATTCTCACAACGACGGAATCGTAACGGAGAAGGCCGACCCCTTTGGCAGGTTTTGTGAAATTCCTCCTAAAACGGCCTCCATTGTATGGGACGAAGAATACAAATGGGGCGATAAGAAATGGATGAGGGAGCGTCATGCACACAATGCCCTGGATAAGCCTTATGCCGTTTACGAGGTCCACGCAGCTTCCTGGAGAAAGAAGAATGGATGGGAATCCCTGTCCTACAAGGAAATGGCCGATGAGCTGGTGAGCTATGTAAAGGACATGAATTTCACCCATGTGGAATTTATGCCCGTTATGGAATACCCCTTCGACCCATCCTGGGGATATCAGCTTACGGGGTATTTCGCACCCAGTTCCCGGTTTGGAACGCCTGAGGAATTTAAATACCTGGTGGATACTTTTCACAAAAATGGAATCGGTGTAATACTGGACTGGGTTCCCTCACACTTTCCAGAAGACGCTCACGGGCTGGGATTCTTCGATGGTTCCCACCTGTACGAGCATCCCGACAGGCGACGTGGGTATCATCCCGACTGGAAGAGCCTCATATTTAATTACGGGCGTAACGAGGTACGGGCCTTCCTGATCAGTAATGCCTTGTTCTGGTTGGATCAGTACCATGTCGATGGTCTTAGGGTCGATGCCGTGGCCTCCATGCTCTATTTGGATTACTCCAGGGAGGAAGGGGAATGGGAACCCAATATGTACGGGAATAACGAAAACCTCGAGGCCCTTTCTTTCATCAGGGAACTCAATTCCGAGGTGTACGGAAATTTTCCGGACGTGCAGACCATAGCCGAGGAATCCACGGCCTTCACCGGGGTTTCCAAACCCGTTCATTACGGGGGGCTGGGTTTCGGAATGAAGTGGATGATGGGATGGATGCACGACACCCTGGAGTTCTTCAAGAAGGACCCCATTCACCGAAAGTATCACCACAACGAAATCACGTTCTCCCTGGCCTACGCGTTCACGGAGAACTTTATGCTTCCCCTGTCTCACGACGAGGTAGTGTATGGAAAAAATTCACTGATCTACCGCATGCCGGGTGACGAATGGCTGCGCTTTGCCAATCTCCGATTGCTTTTTGGCTATATGTACACTCACCCTGGAGCCAAGCTGGTCTTTATGGGTGGGGAATTTGGACAGACCTCTGAGTGGGACTATCAGAAAGGTCTCGAATGGAATCTGCTGGATTTTCCGGTACACCGAGGGATACAGTCCTGGATACGGGATTTGAACGCCTTGTATCGCTCCGAACCTGCTCTTCACGAGAAGCAGTTTTCACACGAGGGTTTCCGCTGGCTGGAGTACAACGATTCGGAGAATTCGGTAATTTGTTACGTGCGCCTGGGTCACAATGAGGAGGAAAGTGTAGTAACGGTATGCAACCTGACACCCGTTCCCCGAACCGGCTACCGAATCGGCCTCCCGGATACACGGGATTGGAACATAGTGCTGAACAGCGATTCGGAGGACTACGCCGGTTCAGGCTATCCCACCGGGAAAATCCGGATCGATGAAATCGGCTGGCACGGATATCCGCAATCTGCCGTACTCGATATTCCTCCATTATCCACACTCGTGTTAAAATAATCGGGACAGAGCAGCGTTCGGATTAGCATTAGCACCGCTTATATTTATTTCGACAGTCTACTTATGATTACAAATACCGAGTACAAACACCGCGGTAATCTGCAGCCCGGGGAAGTGGTGGATTTCAAAAAGAATCAGGATAAGATCATATTCACCTCCCAGAATGGGGTAGTCCTCGAGATAACCATAGTAAGGGATAGTGCGGTGCGTTTCCGATACGCTACCTACCACGACTTCGAACCCGACTTTTCGTATGCAATTGACGATGATGTCAGCCTGGGCTATCAGCGGCTCGAGGTCGTAGAAGACCGTTCCGAATACGCCATAGTAACGGCGAAGATGAAGATCTACGTCGCCAAGGAAAACATGAAAGTGCAGATCGTAGACCAGGACGAAATGGTAATCAACCAGGACGAAGAAGGCTTCCACTGGGAGGAGAATTACGATTATGGAGGCGATGTGGTCAAGATGAGCAAGATAGCCCAAAGCGGTGAGAGCTTCTATGGTATGGGCGATAAGGCATCTCACACCAACCTGAAGGGCAAGCGCGTCAATAACTGGGTAACCGATCAATACGCCTTCGGTAAGGATCAGGAACCTCTGTATAAATCAATCCCTTTTTATATAGGCCTGCATAACGATATGGCCTACGGCATCTTCTTCGATAACTCCTTCAGCACCTATTTCGATTTTGCCCATGAGCAAAGAAACGTGACCAGTTTCTGGGCCGACGGGGGTGAAATGAATTACTACTTCTTCTACGGCCCTTCCATGGCACAGGTCTTGGAGGCTTATACCGACCTGACGGGTGTGCCTGATTTACCTCCACTTTGGTCCCTGGGATTCCACCAGTCCAAATGGAGCTACTACCCGGATAAACAAGTCCGCCAGATTGCCAAAAGCTTCCGGGAAATGGAGATTCCCTGCGATGCCATCTATCTGGACATTGACTATATGGACGGTTTCCGTTGTTTTACCTGGGACAAGAACCGATTCCCCAATCCCAAGAAGCTGGTGGACGACCTGCGGGAAATGGGGTTCAGGACGGTAACCATGATCGATCCCGGGATAAAGATAGACCGCGATTATTGGGTGTATCAGGAGGCCATGAAGAATGAATACTTCTGCCGCCGTGCGGACGGTCCCCACTTCAAGGGCAAGGTTTGGCCGGGTGAGTGCAAGTTTCCCGATTTCACCAATCCTGAAGTGCGGGAATGGTGGGCCGGCCTGTACAAGGAAATGATACAGGATATCGGAGTCCATGGGGTTTGGAACGACATGAACGAACCGGCCATTATGGATGTGCCGAGCAAGACGGCCAACCTCGATGTCCGGCACGACTACGACGGGCACCCCTGCAGTCATCGCAAGGCACATAATATTTACGGGATGCAGATGGTCAGGGCCACTTACGAAGGGCTGAAGAAATTCAGTTTTCCCAAGCGACCCTTTGTCCTGACCCGGGCGGCCTATGCCGGAACCCAGCGCTATTGCGCAACCTGGACCGGAGATAACGTGGCTACCTGGGAGCATTTGTGGATTGCCAACGTGCAGGTCCAGCGGATGTGCATGAGTGGGTATTCCTTTGTGGGAACCGATATCGGCGGATTTGCCGAGCAGCCCAACGGAGAACTCTTCGCCCGCTGGGTACAGCTTGGGGTTTTCCATCCCTTCTGCCGGGTACATTCCAGCGGCGATCACGGGGACCAGGAGCCCTGGTCATTCGGCGACGAGGTAACCGATATCGTTCGCAATTACATCAATCTGCGCTACGAGCTGCTGCCCTATCTCTATACGGCCTTCTACCACTACATCAACAAAGGCCTGCCCATCATTCAATCATTGGTATTCTACGATCAGTCGGATAATCAGACCCATTTCCGTACGGATGAATTCATGTTTGGACCTCATTTGCTGGTTTGTCCAGTACAGGAGGCCAACGCCCAGGGGCGCAGGATGTATCTGCCCAAGGGAAACTGGTACAATTTCTGGACCGATGAGGTCAGCAAGGGAGGGGTGGAGAAGTATGTGGACGCCCCCATCGATACCATACCCCTGTTTGTCAAGGAGGGAGCCATGATTCCCAGGTATCCGGTCCAACAGTATGTGGGCGAGAAGGATGTGGAGGAGCTGGTGATCGATGTGTACTTTAAGGAAGGTACCGAAAACTCCACGGTATACGAAGATCATTTCGACGGCTACGACTACAAGAAGGGACGCTACAGCATGCGCAATTTCCGCCTGAAGGGCAAGGAGAATGAGCTCGTCATTCAGCAGTTCAAGGATGGTACTTATACCACCTCCTATACGACGATCATGCTTCGTTTCCACGGTCTGCCGTTTTCGATAAGCATGATCGAGCTGGACAACGAACGGGTGAACTATGAGAAAGTCAAGTTCAGGGGTGAGAATACTCTGGTGGTTCCCAAGAACTTCACGGAGATTCAGCTGATGGGGGTCTGATCCTGTCGATCCGGTAAGCCGTACGGTCATGTGATAAAGCTGGGATTATAGGTGCCATTTTTCGTATTTTGCCCGGGCTAACCCTGACGATATGAAAAAAGTACTTTTGTTTGCCCTGGTCTTCTTCGGTGTTTTCGCCTGCAAGACCAACCCCTTCACCGGGAAGAAAATGCTGAACTTCTACGGGAATCAAAGCCTGTTTCCCATGGCCTTTGCCGAGTACGACCAGTTTCTGAACGAGAACAATGTGGTGAAGAACACCTCCGAGGCCCGGATGATACAGCGTGTGGGCCAACGAATTGCGACTGCCGCGGAGCGCTGGCTGGATGCCAACGGCTATCCCGGATACCTGAAGGATTACCGCTGGGAATACAACCTGGTGCAGGACGAAACCGTAAACGCCTGGTGTATGCCAGGAGGAAAGATCGTTTTCTACACCGGGATCCTGCCCATTACGCAAACCGAGACTGGCATAGCCGTGGTGATGGGGCACGAAGTCGCCCACGCCCTGGCCGATCACGGGGCACAGCGCATGAGCGCGGGGATGTTGCAACAACTTGGGGCCGTTGCCGGAAATGTGGCCATAAAAGACCCCGAGGCGCTCAATACGTTTAACATGGCATATGGTATAGGGTCCACGGTAGGGGTCATGCTGCCCTTTAGCCGGAGTCACGAAACCGAGGCCGATCGGATCGGTCTCCAGATCATGGCCATAGCCGGGTACAATCCCGACGAAGCCGCCGAATTGTGGAAGCGAATGAAGGCCAAGAGCGGTGGGCAGGGGCCTCCCCAGTTTCTCAGCACTCATCCCTCCAACGATACCCGAATTGCGAATCTGACCCAGTGGGCTCCCGAAGCCAAGGCAGAGGCGGCCAAGTTCGGGGTGACCAAATTTCAATAAACCAAATACTACCGGATGAGTTCGAAAAAGGCCCCGAAAGGCAGTAAAAAACTCCTGCATGCGTGGGCCTTCTTCGACTGGTCGACCTCAGTTTACAGCCTGGTGATAGCCTCGGCCATTTTTCCCATATACCTGGGGGAACTCTTCCGTGTGTCCGGAACAGACACCGTGGAATTATGGGGGCGTGCCTTCGAAAGGGCACCGCTGATCTCCTATGTCTCGTCCATAGCGTTTGTGGTGATAGCCCTGGTAACTCCGCTGGTCTCGGGTATTGCTGACTATACGGGCAACAAAAAGGTGTTTTTCATATTTTTCTCCTATCTCGGGGCCCTCTCGTGTATAGGACTGTATTTCTTTTCTCTGGAATGGCTGGAAATCAGCCTACTGATCTACCTCCTTGCCCTGGTCGGCTTCTGGGTGAACTTCGCTATCTACAATTCATACCTGCCGGATATCGCCTTTCCCGATCAGCACGACCGCATCAGTGCTAAAGGGTATTCCCTGGGCTATATCGGTAGTGTACTGCTGCTTCTGGTCAACCTGGTCATGGTGATGTTTCCCGATAGCTTCGGTATCACCGACGCGGCCGATGGCACTCCAGCAAAGATCATGGCCATGAAGTATTCCTTTGCCGCAGTGGGGGTTTGGTGGATTGCATTCAGCCAGTATACCTTTCGCTATATGCCTCGTGGTAACCAGCGCAGTGGACAGCAGAGCTCGATACTGCTGGGCGGATTTCGAGAATTGGGGAAAGTATGGAGCGAACTGCGCTCACAGCTTCGTCTGAAGAGCTATCTGGCCTCCTTTTTTGTGTACAGTATTGCCGTACAGACCATCATGCTTATTGCAGCGTACTTCGGCGAAGAAGAAGTCGGCTGGGGAAGCGGTGAAGAACGGACCCTAGGGCTTATTGTGAGTATACTCCTGATACAGCTCATCGCCATTCCCGGTTCCCTGCTAACCTCCCGCAGTTCCGAACGCTTCGGAAACATACCGACGCTGATTGGGGTCAATCTGATTTGGGTGGGGCTGTGCGTGTACGCGTATTTCGTCTACGAACCCGTTGAGTTTTACATAGCCGCTGGTGGAGTCGGATTGGTTATGGGCGGGATACAGACCCTGTCACGGTCCACCTATTCGAAATTCCTTCCCCCGGAGTCTCCGGATACTACATCCTACTTTAGTTTTTACGATGTGGCGGAGAAAATAGGAATTATCATAGGGACCTTTTTATATGCCATGGTAGCTGAGATCACGGGGAGTATGCGGAATTCTGCTATTTTTCTAGGTCTTTTTTTCCTGATGGGAGCCGTTATGCTTTCCCGGGTTCCCCGTAAACCCCAGCCTTTGGCAGCAAGGTCGGGTATAAAGAACCGGGAGCCCTAAGACCCCCGGTTATTTCTGAGTTAGCCAATAGGAAGTTTTACTCGCCTTCTATATCTCCTGAACCAGCAACCTTGCTGTCTACCTTGGCGGGATTGCCCCGATAATTGATATCACCGGAACCGGAGACCCGTGCGGTCAGTTCTTCGGTCACCGTGAGCTGGATATCGCCGGAACCCGAAACGGCAACTTCGGCCTTTCGGGCACTGAGACCGTAGGCGCTGATATCACCCGAGCCCGAAACGGCGGCCTTGAAGCTACCGGCCGTTCCGGACAGGTTGATGTCACCGGAACCTGCTACAGCAGCAGTACACTTACCGGCTTCAATGTTCAGGCTTATGTCTCCGGATCCTGACATGGCGGTTTCGAACTCCTCCGACTTCAGCACGGTAGAGCTGACGATGTCACCGGAGCCGGATAGTGATACGGAGGATACGGACTCGACCGGTACGGTAATCTGAACTCCCTTCTGGTAGGAAGAAGGTTTGAGTTGATAGCCCTTGCGGGTCTTAATTTTCAAGGTGCCGTCTTTAACCTCGGTCTCGATGTATTCTAAGAGGTTTTCCTCGGCTTCGATAGAAATACGACCTTCTTGCCCGGCAACGATCTCCAGATCGAACCAACCGGACATGGCTATCCCTTCGTAGCCCCCCACGCTGCGTTCCACCGTGGTAAATGTTCCGTTTCCTTTTACTTTTTTTCCACCCCATTGAGCGCTAACCAGCGAGACGCTCGCCAGCAGTGTCAGGGTAAAGAGTTGTACAGTTTTCATGTTCGTTGAATTTTGGTTAAAGTTTCTTAAGGGATATGCCTCCATACTGGCTATTGATGGTCATGCGATTACCTGAGTTCTCTCGACCATAGAAGCCTTTGTACAGGCGTTCGCTGGATTTTTCCACCCGGACCTTGATGTTGAGGTCGTCCCTGCCGGACAGGTCTGCATATTCGGTCTTGATCTCGAAGTCGAAGGGATAATCGGCATGGTATCCAATTTTAATGCCGGCGTATTCGGTGAGCAACTGCACATTTCCGGCTTCGGGAGTGAGTTCGTCAATTTTGACGCTTCCGTAGTCGGCCGTGATGGACAGATCTCCACTTACCCGTCCGAATTTGTGGGTAATGTAGTCTCCTGTGCCTTTGACGTTTAATACCTCTGAAACCTCAATGGATCCGTAGTCGCAGTTATAAGTAATATTTTGTATCCGGTCTATGGCCGTTTGAGTGTAATCTGCCTGAATAGTCAGGGCATTGGAACGGTCGATGTGAAAGGAGGAGTAATCCGCATTGATGGTGGCCGAGTTGACGTATCCGAACTGGCATTTGCTGGTGTAGTCGAAGTTTAGAACATTTTCCCGTCCGCGCAGTTCACCTGCCTCGATGGTGCCGTAGTCGCAATTGATCCGGGCGTGACCGTCAATGCGGTCCAGCAGGATTTTCCCGTAGTCGTTTGACAGGTCGATACTGTTTTTGACAGGAAGTTTGACCACGTAGTCCACCTGCACATTGACCCGGTTATTGTTGTTCCAGTTCCACGAATTCCCTCCTTTGCCGAATCGGGTCCGTGCGGACACACGATCCATGGAGGCCTCGAATTCCACCTCAATTTCATCCAGGCGCTGCTGCACCTTCTTTTCATTATTACCGTTGGTCTTGATACGGACCTCGACCGTAATCCTGTCCTGGTCCCAGCTCGACAGGCTTACCGTGCCGTAGCTGTTTTTCAATTTAAACAGGGCTGTTGGGTTCACCTTTACGTCCTTATTGATGACTTTTTCCTTGGTGTACCTTCCGTTCATTTTTCCATGGCCTCCTTCTGCCTGAACAGGCAGGGTAAGCGTTACACACACGATTAATAGTATGCTAAAGAGTGTATTCTTCATTGTTTTGGGTGTTCAATAGTTTAAATTCTTCAATTTGTATCAGGACCTGGTTGAGCAGGTCGATCCTGGTCTGAAAATTAGTCACCATGGCCTTGAGCAGGAATTCCGTATTCCCGCCTCTCAGCAGTTCGCGTTCCAGTTTCTTGTAATCGGCCTCCAGGGTCCTGATTTTCGCCAGGGCGGACTGAACCATGGGGGCAGTCTCCGGCGTCTGGGCATCCTCGAGTTCCTGCAAACGGACCTGGATGATGCCCGCAAAGTACTGGGCAGACTCACCGGCCTCAGGTACAATTTCGGTAACCTGTTGCTCTATGGGCTTGCTTTCAGACTTGTAGATACCGAATCCGATGAGCACTGCCACACAGGCCGCCACGATTCGCTGTATCCACAGCTGACGTAACCCCAACCCGGTCACTCCTGCGCCTCTTTCATGGAGGTTGACGTCTCCCGACAGACCAGACTCGGCCAGCCTTTGCTCGAAGCGCTCACGATGTCCCTTCACGGGCTCTTCGAAATCCCAGGATCCTTGCAGTTCATCCCACAGGGAATCAAATTCTTTTTGTTTCATAGCACCTGGCTTAAATTCGTTCTCAGTTTCTCCTTGGCCCTCGATATGGTAGTCCTGCAGTTCGCATAGCTGATATCCATGATCGAACAGATTTCTTCATAATCGTAGCCTTCGATGAGGTGTAAGGTCAGAGAGATACGGTAGTTATCTTTCAAATGTTTCATGACCTCCAGAACTTTCTGAGCCTTTATTTTGGATTCCATTTCGTCATCTGCCGTATACGCCTCCGTATCCTCGACCTTGTAAAGCACTTCATCCATGTCAACTGCACCTTCCCGGCGCAGTTTTTTATAGCGATAGATGCTGTTGTTGATTACAATCCGCTTCAGCCAGGCTCCGAAACTCACTTCGCCCTTGAAGGAATCGATCTTGGTAAAGGCGCTCAAAAAGGACTCCTGAAGGACATCCTCCGCCTCGGCACTATGCTTGACGATACGGAAGGCCGTGTTGTACATGGCCCGATAGTATCGATCGTATAGCTCCATCTGTGCCCGGGACTCGCCCCGCCGGCATGCCGCTACCAAAGCATCTAGTTGTAAAACAGGTTGGCTCAAGAAAGTTTTACTTTACTACTACACCCCAAAGACACGAAGCTTTTGGCATTGTTACAGTTTTGTGATTTTTTTCTGTGGCACGGGAATTGTTCCTGCAAGTACAGCGTTAAGCTGCCCGCACGGCGTGGCCGAATAACCGGCGGAATATAAGCCGGTTTCAGCCGTTATAAGGTACACAGGAATATCGGGTATAGCTGACATTTTGACCGAAAAGAACTTATGAGATCGTTTAAACTCTTTCATATTGACAGTCTGGCCCATCAGGAAATCGATGAAGAGGCGGATCTGATTCCATTACTTACTCCCGAAGACGAGGAGGAGATGAACCGGGAGTCTATGCCCAAGACCCTTCCCATACTTCCCTTGAGGAACACGGTGCTCTTTCCCGGGGTAGTCACTCCCATCATGGCGGGAAGAGACACGGCGATTACCCTGCTCAGGGACGCCAATAATGGAAACAAAACTATAGGGGTAGTGGCCCAGAGGGACGAGAATGTAGAGACTCCGGGGCTGGAAGACCTCAATTCCGTTGGAACGGTGGCCCGGATCCTCAGGGTTTTACAGATGCCGGATGGAAATACCACCGTTGTCATTCAAGGCAAGAAGCGCTTTGGTATCAGACGACTGACGGCGACTGAGCCCTATTTGCAGGCTGAGGTCGAGGAAATACCCGAACAAAGACCTGAACTGGACGACAAGGAATTCAACGCCATCATAGAATCGATCCGCGATATAGCCGTCAAGATCATTCGCAGTAATCCCAATATTCCGACTGAGGCGACCTTCGCCATTGAAAATATTGAGAGTAATACCTTCCTGATCAATTTTGTCTCGTCCAACCTCAATCTCCCTGTCGATGAGAAACAGGAATTGCTGGAAATCTCGGATCTGAGGGAACGGGCCATGGCAGCCCTGAGGTATATGGATGTCGAATACCAGAAGCTGGTCCTGAAGAACGAGGTGCAGTCCAAAGTTCGCAATGATCTGGACAAACAGCAACGCGAGTATTTCCTGCAGCAGCAGATGAAAACCATACAAGAGGAACTCGGGGGGATTTCCTATGAGGAAGAACTCGATCATATGCTGCAACGTGCCGGAGAGAAGAAATGGAGCAAAAAGGTGGGCGAACATTTCGAAAAGGAGTGGACTAAGATGCAGCGCATGAATCCTCAGGTAGCCGAATATACCATTCAGCGCAACTATCTGGAACTGCTCCTGGATCTGCCGTGGGACGATTATTCCAAGGACTCCTTCGACCTGAAAAAGGCCCAGCGAATACTGGACAGGGACCACTTTGGCCTGGAGGATGTCAAGAAACGCATCATCGAATACCTGGCGGTGCTTAAGCTGAGGAATGATATGAAGTCACCCATACTTTGTCTTCACGGCCCTCCCGGAGTGGGTAAGACTTCTCTGGGGAAATCCATAGCCGAGGCATTGGGGCGTAAATACGTACGGATGTCGCTGGGTGGAATGCGGGATGAGGCAGAGATTCGGGGTCACCGCAAGACCTATATTGGTGCCATGCCCGGGCGGATTGTGCAAAACCTGAAGAAGGCGGAGTTCTCCAATCCGGTATTCGTGCTGGACGAGATCGACAAACTCTCCTCAGGCGTTCAGGGCGATCCCTCCTCGGCCATGCTCGAGGTACTGGATCCTGAGCAAAACAAAGAATTCTACGACAACTTCCTGGAAATCGGTTACGATCTTTCGAAAGTGCTTTTCGTCGCGACGGCTAATAATGTAGGCAGTATTCAACCCGCACTTAGGGATCGTATGGAACTCATCGAAGTATCCGGATACACCACGGAGGAAAAAGTACAGATCGCCCGTAAACACCTTCTTCCCAAGCAGCTCAGGGATCACGGCCTCAAGCCCGATCAGCTCAAGCTATCCAAAGCCGTACTGGAACGCATCATTCAAGGGTACACCCGGGAGTCCGGTGTACGAGGGCTGGAGAAGCAAATTGCCAGGGTCGTGCGCTATGCAGCCAAATCCATTGCCACGGAAGAACCCTACCTGCTCAAGCCCGGAGTGGGCGACCTGACGGATATACTCGGGCCGGTGCGGGTGCACCCCGAGCGTTACGAATCCAATGAAGTCGCCGGCGTAGTTACCGGCCTGGCATGGACCAGCGTAGGCGGAGCCATACTCTTTATCGAGTCCATACTGTCCCGGGGTAAGGGAGGACTGAATATTACGGGAAACCTGGGCAAGGTCATGAAGGAATCCGCGACCATCGCCCTGGAGTACATCAAGGCACATGCCCAGACGTTCGATATCGACCCTGAGGTGTTTGATAAATACAATGTGCATATCCACGTACCGGAGGGAGCCACTCCTAAGGACGGCCCCAGTGCAGGTATCGCCATGCTGACCTCACTGGTCTCTCTGTTTACCCAGCGCAAAGTGAAGAAACACCTCGCCATGACCGGGGAAATTACCCTCCGGGGACGGGTCTTGCCCGTCGGAGGCATCAAGGAAAAAATTTTGGCTGCCAAACGAGCGGGGATAAAGGAAATTATCCTTTGTGAAGACAATCGCAAGGATGTGGAAGAGATTAAACCCGATTATGTGAAGGGGCTGACCTTTCACTATGTCAGAGAGATGCACGAGGTCATCGCACTGGCCATACTTCAGCGTCGGGTGAAGAATGCCAGAACCCTGTGATTTGTCCGCTTTGATGTACTTTTGCCCCCATGGGTGAGATCATTATAGCCATAGACGGGTACTCCTCTACAGGGAAGAGTACCATCGCCAGAAAAGTGGCTGAAGACCTTGGTTATATCTACATCGATACGGGTGCCATGTATCGCTGTGTTACCCTCTACGCTTTGCGGCAAGGATGGCTGGGGCCCGGTGAACGCGTAGATACTCAAAGTATCGTTTCCGATCTGGATAAACTGCAGATCGAATTCCGAACGGTGGGGAGGGCCTCGACCGAAACCGAGCGAGTATCGCGAATCTACCTTAACGGTGAAGATGTTTCCACCCCAATCCGTACCATGGAGGTTTCAGGTTTTGTCAGTCAGGTTGCTGCGATTCCAGAAGTGCGCAGACACCTGGTAGCCCAACAGCAGAAGATGGGACTCAACAAGGGCATAGTAATGGACGGCAGGGATATAGGAACCGCAGTTTTCCCAGAGGCCGAACTCAAGATCTTCCTCACGGCATCCGTTGAGGTCCGCGCCCGGAGACGCTTTGAAGAACTCAGAAGCCGCGGAGAATCCGTAAGCCTGCAGACCGTAACCGAAAACCTCAAGCGACGGGATTACATCGACTCGAACCGGGAAACCGATCCCCTTCGACAGGCAGCCGACGCCATTTGTTTCGACAATTCGGAATGGACCGTGGAGCGACAATTCCACGAGATCATCGATTTAGCGCGTAAACGCATAGCGGCCTCGGTTTAGATACGGGAAATACAGGTCCTCCCGGATCCCTTAAAGATAAACTCGAGTAGTGGCGTAGCCCGTTTAGAGATTGGGTATGATGAGTTCCTGACCGGGGTGTATCAGGTCCGGATTGTCCAGCAGATCGCTATTGGCCTCAAATATTTTACGGTATTTCATGGGATCTCCGTAGTACTGTTTGGCGATCAGACTCAGTGATTCGCCTGATTTTACTACGTGACGGTGGTAAATGCTGTCGTCGGCCACGGTTATATTCGCCTTGAGATCAGAAGGAGATTCGCCCCCGATCTCTTTTATCTTGTCCCAGAGTATGTTTTTTTCATAAGGTGTGGCTGCCTCTCCCTTGATCAACAGGGTTCCCCCTTCTTCGCGCACATCGCCGCCTTTTATTTGTAGTTCTTCTCCCAGTTCCAGTACGGCTTTGTACTTGTCTTTAACACTCATTTTTATGGATTTTAGTTGTTCGTATATCGAAAGTATACAAATATCGGTCGATTACTTGGTGATAGCTTAAATTAAGATTACTTTTGCCATCCTTTTTGATGTATCAGGCTGGAAATCAAGGAGGGAAACGATTACAAAACATCTTCTGCAGATGGTACTTAAATCCGGCCGGCTGCAGGATACAAAGCACCCTTTCAGCATGGCTGAAGAACAGCAAAAGGAAGGCGCAGTAAACACCCAAGCGCCCGAAGAAAATGCCGCCCCTGCGGCTGAGGCCGGATTCGCACAGGAAAACGCTTCAACAGAGGAACCCTCCCAAACCGAACAACCCGATGTTGACCCCCAGGAATTTCTAAATAATTTCGACTGGGATAAGTACGAAGAGGGTATCGAACGAGTCGATGACAGTAAGTTAAAGGAATTCGAGGCCCTGGTCACGGAGAACTTTGTGGACACCGCCGATGAGGAGGTTGTCGAGGGAACCGTTATTCACATGACGGACCGGGAAGCCATCATCGACATCAACGCCAAGTCCGAGGGCGTCATCTCGTTAAACGAATTTCGCTACAACCCCGACCTCAAGGTAGGGGATAAGGTTGAGGTATTGATTGACATCCGTGAGGACCGCACCGGTCAGCTCGTACTTTCGCACCGGAAGGCCCGTACCATAAAGGCCTGGGATCGCGTAAACAAGGCACACGACAACGAGGAGATTGTCCAGGGCTTTGTGAAATGCCGTACCAAAGGCGGTATGATCGTGGATGTATTCGGAATCGAGGCATTCCTGCCCGGATCCCAAATCGATGTCAAGCCCATACGCGATTACGATCAGTATGTCGGCAAGAACATGGAATTCAAAGTGGTCAAAATCAACCACGAATTCAAGAATGTCGTGGTTTCCCACAAGGCCCTGATCGAGGCGGATATCGAAATTCAGAAAAAGGAGATCATTTCTCAATTGGAGAAAGGCCAGGTACTGGAAGGAGTGGTCAAGAACATCACTTCCTACGGAGTATTTATCGACCTGGGCGGAGTGGACGGACTGGTCCACATTACCGATCTCTCCTGGAGCCGTATCAACCACCCCAACGAGGTGGTGGAGCTGGACCAGAAACTCAACGTGGTTATCCTGGACTTCGACGACAACAAATCCCGCATACAGCTGGGACTCAAGCAGCTTGAGAAGCATCCATGGGAAGCCATTGGCGATACCATACAAATTGGCGACAAGGTTAAGGGTAAGGTGGTTGTTATCGCAGATTACGGTGCCTTTATCGAGGTGGCCGACGGAGTCGAAGGCCTGATTCACGTTTCAGAAATGTCCTGGTCCACTCACCTGAGGTCAGCCCAGGATTTCGTGAAGGTGGGAGAGGAAGTAGAAGCCGTGGTATTGACTATGGACAAGGAGGATCGCAAGATGTCACTGGGCATCAAGCAGCTGACTCCCGACCCCTGGACGGACATCACTTCGAAGTACCCCGTAGGATCACGTCACAAAGGCGTGGTGCGTAATTTCACCAATTTCGGCGTATTCCTGGAAATGGAAGAAGGCATCGACGGACTCATTTATATATCCGATTTGTCCTGGACCAAGAAGGTCAAGCACCCATCCGAATTTGTGAACGTGGGCGACGTGCTCGAAGTGGAGGTGCTCGAACTCGATGTGGAGGCTCGTAAACTGAGCCTGGGACACAAGCAGACTACCGAGAACCCCTGGGATAAGTACGAAGTCGAATTCGCAGAAGGTACCATCCATACCGCGTCCATAGACGAAGTCATGGACAAGGGGGCTACTGTTCAGTTCAATGAGGACGTAACCGGTTTCGTTCCCCAGCGGCACATGGAAAAGGAAGACGGCAAGAAACTCACCAAGGGTGAGGAGGCGCAGTTTAAGATCATCGAATTCAACAAGGACTTCAAGCGTGTTGTGGCCAGTCATACGGCCATTTTCCGCGAGCAGGAGGAGCGCAATGTACGCACAGCCCGTCGCAAGATGAGCGCCCAGGCCGAGGAAGCAAAGCCAACTCTGGCCGATGCGAACGCCCAGCTCCAGGCCCTGAAGGACAAGATGGAAGCCGATTCCAAAAAAGAAAAGAAGTAACCGCCGATAAAGGCCGTTACACTCTCATTGCGGAGCCGGGCACCTTGAAGGTGCCCGGCTTTCTTATTTGAAAGATTACGGGTGGGATTAATGTGTAACTTTGGAAATTGAATATTTGTCGCTTACCAAGTACATTCAAGTGAAGAACAGAAAGCTTTTACTGAGCGCCAAGGAAATGAATATCATCTTCCACCGACTGGCCTGCCAGTTGCTGGAAAGTCACCTGAATTTCGAAGATACCGCCCTTATAGGCATACAGCCCAGAGGGCCATTTCTCGCCCGTCGATTCAAGCAATTGCTCGAAGAGCATTACGGCATACCCCACGTGCTCCTGGGCTCTCTGGATATCACGTTTTTCCGCGATGATTTCCGAAGGAAGCCCCAGGCCCTGCGGGCCAACTCCACGGAGATTGACTTTTTGGTGGAAGACAAGAAAGTAGTGTTCGTAGACGACGTCTTGTATACCGGCAGGAGCATAAGGGCCGCCTTGACAGCCATACAGTCGTTTGGAAGGCCCAGGGAGATCGAGCTGCTTACCCTGATCGATCGTCGCTTCAGCAGGCATCTGCCCATACAGCCCACCTATAAAGGGCGTCAGGTCGATGCCATCAACGAAGAAAGGGTCCTGGTCCACCTTATGGAATTTGAAAAAGAAGATGCAGTATATCTGGTTAATGAAGGGGCATGAGTGAATTAAGCGTCAATCACCTGATCGGAATCCGCTACCTGAAACGATCGGATATCGACCTGATTTTCGAAACGGCGGATCATTTCAAGGAGGTAATCAACAGGCCGATCAAGAAGGTTCCCTCGCTCAGGGACATCACTTTGGCCAATATATTTTTCGAAAACAGTACACGGACCAAGCTCTCATTTGAGCTTGCCGAGAAACGACTATCGGCAGATGTGATCAATTTTTCGGCCTCACAGTCTTCGGTGAACAAGGGCGAGACCCTGGTCGATACAGTGAATAACATATTGGCCATGAAGGTGGATATGCTCGTAATGCGGCACCCCAGTCCGGGGGCGGCCCTTTTTCTTTCTGAGCGGGTGGACTCGGTGGTCGTAAACGCTGGAGATGGCACCCATGAGCATCCGACGCAGGCCTTGCTGGATTGTTATTCCATTCGTGAGCGGCTGGGCGAAGTCGGGGGTAAGAAGGTGCTCATAGTCGGTGATATACTGCATTCACGCGTAGCGCTGTCCAATATCTTCGCCCTAAAGTTACTCGGTGCCGAAGTGGCACTTTGCGGCCCCCCTACGCTGATTCCGAAACACATCGAAACCATGGGGGTTCAGGTGTTCAGTGAACTGGATCAGGCCTTGAAATGGTGCGATGTGGCAAACATGCTTCGTGTGCAGAACGAGCGCCTGGATGCCCAGTATTTTCCCAGTACACGGGAGTACCATATGTTGTATGGACTGGATAGAGAGCGTTGGGAACGACTCGGAAAGGATATCGTGATCATGCATCCCGGTCCGATAAACAGAGGTGTGGAGCTCAGCTCAGACATGGCCGACTCCAATGCCTCCATAATTCTGGATCAGGTCGAGAACGGGGTGGCCGTACGCATGGCGGTTATCTACCTGCTGGCTTCAAAAATTCAATAGTATGCAGATAGAACAAGAGGGTGATATCGCATGGGTATCACTGCCAGAGGAGTTGAAATCCATACAGGATTACTGGCAGGATATATTGGACCAGACCGAGGGTCATCTCGTCCTGATCTGGCCCGGATCTTCCATGGGGGAAGGCGATATAGGCTTACTGGAACAGCACCGCGAGAAGCTTTCGGATGCTCAGCGAGCTCTGGTGATTCTCAGCGAGCGATTGAGCTACGATGAGGTGACCGAAACCATCAACATGGCTCCCACCCGTCAGGAAGCAAGAGACCTGATCGATATGGAAAAGATGCAGTGGGACCTCGGTCTATGAAATTAACGATACTAGGTTGTTATTCCGCCACACCACGAAGGCTTACCAATCCCACTTCCCAGGTCCTGGACGCCGCCGGTAAACTCTTCCTCATCGATTGCGGAGAGGGAACCCAAGTGCAGCTCAGACGGCAGAAAGTCAAGTTCTCGCGCATACAGCACATTTTTATATCGCATCTGCATGGCGACCATTTTTTTGGCCTGCCGGGATTAATATCGACCTTTCGATTGCTTGGACGGGAGTCGGAGCTGCACATATACGCACCCAAAGGCCTGAAGGAAGCGATCACTATGCTGCTCCGCCTGGGAGATTCATGGACCAATTATCCGTTGGTCTTCCACGAATTGGAATCCCATGGGCCACAAGTCCTAATGGAGACTGAGCGACTGAGAATCAGTACCCTGCCCCTCAAACACCGGATATACACCAATGGGTTCCTGTTCGAGGAATTTTACCCGGAACGCCGACTCAATATCGAGAAAGTACGTGAGTACCACATACCCAAGACGCTGTATTCAGGCTTAAAATCCGGTCTGGACTACGCGATTGGAGAACGGGTGATTCCCAATACGGAGCTGACCTTTCCCCCGAGCCAGCCGATGCGCTATGCCTTCTGCAGCGATACGGCCTATAATGAGGAACTGATACCCCTTATACGGGGTGTGGATTGTCTGTATCATGAATCGACCTTCCTGGAATCGGAGTCCCACCTCTGCGAACGAACCGGGCACTCCACTGCCCTGGAGGCTGGGCGGATCGCGCGACTGGCGGAGGTTTCTGCCCTGATATTGGGGCACTATTCCACCCGCTACAAGCGCCCGGAGGATTTTCTCAAGGAGGCCGGACAGGAGTTTAGCCCGGTGGTCCTTGCAGAGGACGGACTCGAACTGGATTTACTAACTTTGTGCGGCCGGAAGAAGGCCCGGATTTCCTGACGGAAAACCCGCTTTTTTTGAGTTATTAGCCACCATTGCCATGCAGAAAGACCTGAGCGATTACCGCAAGAATTACCAACGAAACCAGCTGCTGGAGGAAGGGCTTCCGGAGAACCCCATTGAGCTCTTTCGCGATTGGTTCCTAGAGGTGGATCAGGGCGACTCGGTAGATGAAGCCAATGCCTTTACGCTCAGTACCATGGGGCTTGATGGCTTCCCCAGGGGCCGGGTGGTACTCATGAAGCGTTTTACCTATGAAGGCATAGAATTTTTTACGAATTACGAAAGCGAGAAGGGGAGGGCCATAGCCCAGAACAACAGGGTGTGTGCCTCATTTTACTGGCCGGCCATGGAAAGGCAGGTGATCTGGAAAGGTGAGGCGGAGAAACTGCTCGAGAACCTTTCAGACGGGTACTACGATAGTCGACCGCGGGGGAGCAAACTGGGAGCCTGGGCTTCCCGGCAGAGTACTGTAGTGACTTCGAGGGACGAGCTCGACCAGGCACTCGAGGAATTCGAGAAGCGGTTCCCGGAAGGGACTGAAGTTCCCAGGCCGCCCTATTGGGGAGGGTTTCTGATTCGTCCAACTGAGATCGAATTCTGGCAGGGGCGTCCCAATCGCATGCACGATCGGATTCGATACCGAATGGACTCCGAATACAATTGGAACAGGGAGCGGTTGGCCCCTTAAATCATCGGAGGTTAATTTGAAGAAGATCACTTTTATAAGACATGGAAAGTCCTCCTGGGAGCATCCGGTTTCGGATCGGGACCGCACCCTCAAGGATAGGGGCATACGCGATGTGGCACTTATCGCGGGTCATTATGGCGAACGGGCCGAATCCGCCGGAGAGATCATCAGCAGCCCGGCCATCAGGGCCTTGCACACCGCAGAAATTGCAGCCCGAACTTGGGGTCGAAACCCAACGGACATACGCGTATTGGAGGAAATGTATGACTTTTCGGGCGAGCAGGTCCTCGGCGTGATCCGGGGATTGGACCGGGGGCTGAAGCATGCGATACTGTTTGGCCACAATGAGGCCTTTACCTATCTGGTAAATCATCTGGGTGACCGGTTTTTGGACAACCTGCCTACCGCCGGCCTGGCCGAAATAGTATTTGAATCCGAGAACTGGGAACCGTTAGGGCAGGGCCGGACCCAGCTGATACTCAGGCCCAGCGAATTAAAATCACATGATTAGAAAGAAGAACGAGTACATCAACCGGGAGATCAGCTGGCTCCACTTCAACGATCGCGTCCTGCAGGAGGCCGCAGACAGCAGAGTGCCCCTGATTGAGCGGCTGAGGTTTCTGGGAATATTCAGCAACAACCTCGACGAGTTTTTCAAGGTGCGTTATGCGACCGTCAAGCGCATAGTGGATGCCGGAAAGTCGGGTAAAAGCGCACTAGGAGGAGAAAAGGCTAAGGATCTGCTCGAGGAAATTACACGGCACGTGATCCGATTGCAGGCTAAGAGCCTTCATATCCTGGATTCGATCAAAGAAGAGCTGAAGACCCACGACATCTATATCATAGACGAGAATGAGATTGAAGATCAGCATGTGGAATTCCTGCATGAATTCTTTAAGGAGAAGGTACATCCTGAACTGATCACCATTGTTCTCAATGATCTTGCCGATTTTCCCATGCTCGACGATACAGCGGCCTATCTGGCCGTTCGCATGGAGTTAAATGTTCGGGATCACAAACAGGGGCGCTGGAGTAGGGACAACCAGTATGCACTGATAGAGATACCGGGCAATCTGGACCGCTTCGTCGTATTGCCCGATCTGGACGGCAGAAAGTATGTGATCCTGCTCGACGACCTGATTCGTTTTAATCTGGATGAGATCTTTCCCATGTTCGATTATGATACCATAAGCGCGCACATGATCAAGATCACCCGGGATGCGGAACTGGATATAGACGACGATCTTTCCAAGAGTTTCATTGATAAGATATCCAGTAGCGTGGAGGGCAGGCGCATTTCGGATCCGGTACGCTTTGTGTACGACAAGCGCATTAAGATCGATACCCTTCGTTTCCTGAAGAATAAGATGCATATAGAAGAGACCGATAGCGTGATTCCCGGAGGGCGATACCACAATCGAAAGGACTATATGCGCTTCCCGAACCTGGGTAAGTCCGAGCTGTTATACAAGCCCATGCCCCCCTTACCCATAAAAGGTTTCGCACTGGACGGTTCGCTATTCGGGCAGATTGCACAGAAGGACTATCTACAGTTCGCTCCGTATCACACCTATGCCTACCTGATCAGTTTCCTCAAGGAGGCAGCACTGGATCCGGACGTTACCGATATAAAGATTACCATATATAGGCTCGCGAAGAATTCGCAGGTTGCGGCGGCTCTGATCAATGCGGCCCGCAACGGCAAGCGGGTTACGGTACAGATCGAACTGCAGGCGCGTTTTGACGAGAAGGCCAATATTGAGTACGCCAACCGTTTTCAGGAAGAAGGCATACGACTGATTTTCGGCATACCGGGGCTTAAGGTACACAGCAAGATCTGTCTGGTTGAGCGGAAGGAGGGTCTCAAGAATATCAATCGTTACGGCTTTATCAGTACCGGAAACTTCAACGAGTCTACCGCTCGTATTTATACGGATTATACCCTGTTCACTGCGGATGACACCATTCTCCGTGAGGTAGAACGGGTATTCGAATTTTTCGAAACCAGCTACCGCATCCACAAGTATCGCCATCTGATCGTATCCCCGCATTACACCAAGAATACGCTCACGCGCCTGATCGACAACGAAATCGCACTGGCCAAGGAGGGGAAAAAGGGGCTGATCAAGATCAAGATGAACAGTCTTACTTCCTATCGCATGGTCGATAAGCTGTACGAAGCCTCCAGGGCCGGGGTGGAGATCAAGCTGATCATAAGAGGGGTAAACTGCCTCATTCCCGGTGTCCCCGGAATGAGCGAGAACATCGAGGCCATCAGTGTGGTGGATAAGTTTCTCGAGCACCCCAGGCTATACATTTTCGGAAATGGGGGAGAAGCGAAAATCTACATTTCCTCGGCGGACTGGATGACCCGGAATATTGAAAACCGGGTCGAAGTGGGTTGTCCGATTTACGATCCGGATATCCGGCAGGAACTGCTGGATACCTTTGAAATTTCCTGGAGAGATAATGTGAAGGCCCGGGTTTTCAATGCCGCACAGGACAATGCATACCGGAAACAGGTTTCAGAGCCGGTGCGTTCGCAGATAGCCATTTATGAGTACTACAAGGAGAAACTATCGGAAGAAGAGGACTAATCCCACTTATTAGCCGTGCATGGTCTCTGAGGTTCCCAGATTCTTCATGATGTCCGCCTCGTAATCCAGCAGTTCCTGCCACTTGCGATCCACCCTTTCCCGATCTCCGAACTGACGGGCAAACTTCAGAAAGAGGGTGTAATGGCTCGCTTCGCTAACCATGAGTTTGCGGTAGAATTCGGCCAGATCTTCATCGGCTATATGTTCGGACAGCAGCCGGAATCGTTCACAGCTTCGTGCTTCTATGAGGCCTGCAATCAGGAGTTTATGGATCAGGTGATCCTCCCGGCTGCCTCCTTTGGGAAAGAACTTCATCAGTTCCAGTACATAGTGATCCATGCGCTCTCTTCCCAGGGTATAACCCCGTTTCAGTAGTTTCTCGTGCACCATGTGAAAATGCCCCATTTCCTCCCTGGCCAGGGCGATCATCTCCCTGACCAGCTCGGTTTTCTCCGGGAAGCCAACAATCAGGGATATCGCAGTACTGGCTGCTTTCTGTTCGCAATAGGCATGATCGGTAAGGATTTCTTCGATGTTCTTTTCGGCTATGTCGACCCAACGCGGATCGGTAGGTAACTTAAGACCCAGCATAGTTGATAGTTTGGCAATAAATATACAATGTATACGAACGCCGGTTTAGGATAGTTATATTTGTGAACCCAGGAACGACAAAGATGTACAGCCCCGATTTGTACCAGCTCGACCGGCTTCGATCTTCCTTACCGGAAGCCTCCGCGGCCGTAACCGACTGGATAGAAGACAAGTGTCAGCAGCTCGTAGCGGAACCGGTTGCCTCCCGTTTTTACATCGCTCTCAGTCAGTGTGCCAGCCGTTTTGGCAATGAAAGCGTTTTTGATTCCCAGGCGCCAACTGAGGGCTTGGGGGAGGAGTATTTGAAAAAGAATCACATAACTGCATCCGAGTATGCCAGGATGTGGCTGATCAGCACGCTGCTTAAAGAGAATCGCGCCTATTATGGCGAACGAACGCGTAAGCTTATAGAGGTAGCCGACTACAAGGAGCTGATTACCTTCCTGCGTTACCTGATCACCCTGCCCGATCCGGAAGAGTTTCATTTCGCAGCAGTGGAAGCATTGCGGACCAATATCACTCCGGTATTCGATGCCATTTCGGCTTCCAATCCCTATCCGGCCCGGTACTTCAATGAGCAGCAGTGGAATCAGATGTACCTGAAGGCGGCATTCATGGGAAGAGATCTCAATGAGATCGAAGGCGCGGAGGAGCGGTCCAATGCCAATCTGGCTCGGATCATCTCCGACTATGCCCATGAACGCTGGGCTGCCGGACGACAGATCGATCCGGTTATCTGGAAGCCGGTTTCTCCCTTTCTGAACGAGGTTTTGCTCGAGGACATGAAGCGTCTGCTGAGTAGCGAGGACCCTGCTGAGAACGAGGCTGCTGCCCTGGTTTGTCAGGCTTCCTCATCTCCGCTGTCACAGGAATTGCTGGGACATTACCCCAAACTGGAATCAGCTGCAGCCAGAGGACTCCTGAACTGGAACCAACTCGGAACCCAAACCACTACCCCATAATTCACTTCACATGGAAGAAAAAATGCAATTTATCGATCCGCACATTCACATGAGCGCGAGGACTACCGATGATTATGAGGCCATGGCAGCGGCCGGTGTCGTTGCCGTTATCGAGCCCTCGTTCTGGCTGGGGCAGCCCCGCACCCAGGTGGGTTCCTTTCAGGACTATTTCAGCAGCCTCGTGGGCTGGGAGCCCTTTCGGGCCAGCCAGTTTGGCATTAAGCATTATTGCACCATCGGGTTGAATTCGAAAGAGGCCAATAACGAACCCCTGGCGGAACAGGTTATGGAGCTGCTTCCGCTCTATCTGCACAAGGAAAACGTGGTGGCCATAGGTGAAATCGGATACGACGATCAGACACCGGCAGAGGACAAGTATTTCCGTGCGCAATTGGAGCTCGCCAAGGAACTGGATATGCTGGTACAGGTGCATACGCCACACCGGGACAAGAAGGCGGGTACCCTGCGGAGCATGGAAGTCTGTCTGGAACACGGATTGGAACCCCATAAAGTGGTCATCGACCACAACAACGAGGAGACCGTTAGGGATGTGCTCGACCGGGGTTTCGTAGCCGCATTCACAATTTACCCCAAGACTAAAATGGGGAACCAGAGGATGGTGGAAGTCGTTAGAAAATTCGGAAGCGATGGAATCATCGTGGACAGTTCTGCGGATTGGGGGATCAGCGATCCCATGGCGGTACCCAAGACGGCTTCGCTTATGCTCCGGCAGGGAATTTCTCGCGAAGATGTCCATAAGACCTGCTATAAGAATGCCCTGGATACCTTCGGGCTGTCTGGCAGAATGAAGGAATCGGACTGGAAGGACGCCCAGGGAATTGACCAGCGTCAGCTCTTCAACGACAACAGTGTACTCCGAGGCCAGGAACCCAGGGTGAGCAGTGACCAGATCACGTAGAACGGAGAAACTCAAAGCCTATTTGCGACTGTGCCGGCCGGCTAATCTGCCCACGGCGGCAGCCGATGTACTGGCAGGAGCCGCAGTGGCGGCCTATTCCCTTAGTGACTCCCTGGCGTGGCACACCGTACTCCCCGCGTGGTATATCGCAGCACTCGCGGTGATTTCTGTTCTTTTATATGCGGCCGGAGTAGTATTGAACGACTACTACGACCGCGAAATCGATGCCGTAGAGCGTCCGGAGCGCCCCATCCCTTCGGGAGTCGTTAAATCTGAAGAAGTTTTGGTTTTCGGCTGGAGCCTGGCCCTGCTGGCTCTTGGCCTCGCCGCCTGGCTCGACCTGCGCGTACTGGGTTGGGCCCTTCTCTTGTTGGGGTGTATTTGGTTCTACGATTACCGGGCAAAGCGGAACAATTTCTGGGGTCCGTTCTTTATGGGAGTATGCCGGGCGCTCAATCTGCTCCTGGGAATGTCCCCGCTGTGGACCATAGAAAAATCCGGCTTCGCCCTGGTTCCTCTGATCTACATCTTTGCGGTTACCACCGTAAGTCGAGGAGAGGTGCACGGGGGAGAAAAAGGGGCGCTCCGAGCCTCATTCGGACTCTATCTGCTCTCTCTTCTTATACTTTCGGGCTTGTTGATGTACTTCAATCGACTAGGGCCCGTTGTGATAACAGGAATATTGGCATTTGGAGCCTGGGTTTCCTATCCGTTGTATCAGGCTCACCGCGATCCTCAGCCCGGTCGAATCCGAAAAGCTGTGAAGACCGGTGTGCTGTCCCTGGTACTTTTGGATGCGGTACTTGGAGGGGCCTTTGGAGGATGGTCCTGGGCACTGGTGATACTGTCCATGTCGGGTGTATCTCTGCTCCTTTCCCGATTCTTCCTTGTTACGTAATTTTAAGCCATGAATCCACGTCCCACCATAAGCCAGTCCTTTAGTGTAAACTACCGCTATAGCCTGCATTCAACCCGAAACACATTCTCACCGAAAAATCCCCTGCTCGACAAGCTCTTTGGTGAATTCGGAAGGGGAGGCCGTACCAAGGCCCTGTTTGTAATTGATCAGGGCGTTGCACGTGGTTTCCCGGAGATAGAAGGACAGATCGGCACGTACTGCGAACAGTCCAAGCATATCGATCACCGGGGCACCCTGGTATTACCGGGGGGAGAAGCGGCAAAAAACGATCCCGTGCATGTGGAAAAGGTGCTACGGGCCATAGAATCGGAACACATCTGTCGTCACTCCTTTGTGGTGGCCATCGGTGGAGGAGCCCTAATCGATATGGTGGGATACGCCAGTACCCTGGCGCATCGGGGCGTGCGTCACATTCGCATTCCCACTACCGTACTCGCCCAGAACGACGCAGCCGTAGGCGTCAAAAACGGCGTTAATTACTTCGGGAAGAAAAATTTTTTAGGAACGTTTTCCATTCCTTTCGCCATTATAAATGACGACTCTTTTCTGGGTACCCTGGACGACAGAGACTGGATTTCCGGCATGGCCGAGGCCATGAAGGTCGCCCTGTTGAAGGATCCCGCTTTTTTCGAATTTCTGGACCGTCATGCGGAACGACTTCGGCAGCGCGATCCCGAATCCATGAACCGTCTGATTCACCGCTGCGCGGAGATTCATATGCGGCACATAGCAGAGGGTGGCGACCCGTTCGAACAGGGTTCCTCCAGGCCCCTGGACTTCGGTCACTGGTCGGCACACCGACTCGAATACCTTACCGGTTATGAACTGCGGCACGGAGAGGCCGTCGCCATGGGCATAGCTCTGGATATACGCTACAGCGGTCTCAAGGGATGGCTAAGGAGAGACCTGCAGGATCGCATACATGCGGTCTTCGAAAGACTGGGATTCGACCTGGGCATTCCCCTGGAAGAACACAGGATCGGTGAACTCCTGCAAGGCCTGGAGGAGTTTCAGGAGCACCTGGGTGGAGAGCTTACCCTGGCCATGATCAGGGAAGTTGGGGACCCTTTTGACATACACGAAGTAGACCTGCCGCTTATGAAGAAAGCCATAAGCGAACAATTGCGAATACCTGGGTCAAAAATTTCCCGGAATGCAGCTACTTAATCTATTTCAACTGACGTATTGTACTAACATTCATCCCGGAAGTGACTGGGCTGAGACTTTTGACAATCTGGAGCGCTATGTTCCCCGGATTAAGGGAAAGTTATGTCCGGACCAAGCTTTCGGACTCGGACTCAGGCTTTCTGCCCAGGCCGCCAGGGAATTGCTGGAAGGGGACAGGCTGGAAAGCTTCAGGCAATGGCTTGACAAAGAGGGAGTCTATGTGTTCACCATGAACGGCTTTCCCTACGGTAACTTCCATGGTGAAGCGGTTAAGGATCAGGTGCACGAACCCGACTGGACCCGGGAGGAGCGGGTGGAGTACACCCGTGACCTGATTCGAGTACTGGCAAAGCTGCTTCCAGCAGGAATGTCCGGTGGCATTTCTACCTCCCCGCTTTCGTACCGGCACTGGCATTCAGACCCGGAAAGCAAGGAGACCGTCAGAGAGCGAAGCTGCAGTAACCTGATTACCCTTGCCCGCGAACTCGTGGAATTGGAGGAGAAAACCGGAATCTATATACATCTGGATATCGAACCTGAACCGGATGGCATGCTGGAGAACAGTGTAGAGACGATTGATTTTTTCACCAAGTATCTCTTTGCCCGTGCTCGACAGGTAGACGCCCTGACGGAGCGATGGGTCAGAAGGCACATCAACCTCTGTTACGATGTGTGCCATTTTGCCCTGGCTTTTGAAGAACCCGCCGAGGCGTTTCAGCGGCTAAAGAAGGCCGGGGTGCGTATTGGAAAGATACAGCTGAGTGCAGCACTCGCCCTAAGGCAGGAGGACCTCTCTAAGGGTATGGATCCCTGGAAAACCATGGAGACCCTGAACGAACCTACCTACCTGCACCAGGTCACCCAAAAGGAAGACGGGATCGTGCATACATTCAGGGACATACCCGAACTGCTCGACAGCAGGCCCTCATTCTCCGAATTGCGCTCCCATTTTCACGTGCCGGTGTTCAGCGAGAGCCTTCCGCCCTTTCGATCGACTCATGGAGAGATCCGCAAAGTCCTGGCGCACCTTCGCTCACAACCGGAATGCGATCAGCTCGAAGTCGAAACCTACACCTGGGAGGTACTCCCGGAGGAGTTAAAGATATCCCTGGTGGATTCCATTGTGCGGGAAATAGAATGGTGCCGGGATCGATTGATAGAATACTAGGATGAAGAATACAGCCGTCATTAATGCCGTAGGTCTGAGCAAAAGGCTCCTCGGCGAGCACATGCCCTTCCTTACCGATTGGTGCACGAATGGGAATCAGCTGGCCATAACTCCGGTAGTACCGGCCGTGACCTGTACGGCCCAGTCCACCTACCTGACCGGGCAACCTGTCTCCGGCCATGGTATCGTGGGTAACGGCTGGTTTTTCCGGGAGGAATGTGAAATAAAGTTCTGGCGTCAATCCAATCGGCTCGTACAAGCCCCTAAGCTCTGGGAAGTACTCCGGGAAAAAGAACCCGGGTTTAGCTGTGCCAATATGTTCTGGTGGTACAATATGTACTCTTCTGCGGATTACAGCGTTACGCCCCGCCCCAATTATTTGGCAGATGGTCGCAAGATACCCGATGTGTACAGCCATCCACCGGAATTAAGGGACCAGCTTCAGGAGGAGTTGGGGACCTTCCCCTTGTTTAAATTCTGGGGTCCTGCCACCTCCATAGCGTCGAGTCGATGGATAGCCGAGGCCTCCAAAAGGGTATATGAGGCCTACAGCCCCAACCTCAATCTGATTTACCTGCCGCATCTGGATTACAACCTGCAACGGTACGGTCATGATTGGAAGCGGGTGTCTAAGGATCTGAGCGAACTGGACGATCTCCTCAGGGACCTGATCGGATTCTATGAATCCCATGGGGTTAGGGTGGTCGTTTTATCCGAATACGGGATTACCGAGGTAGACCGACCCATACACCCCAATCGCGTATTGCGCAGGCATGGGTTGCTGGATGTGAGACGGGAAAAAGGCGGAGAACACCTGGATGCCGGTCGATCCGAAGCCTTCGCGGTATCGGATCATCAGGTTTCCCATGTCTATGTCAACAACAAGAACCGGCTTACAGAGGTCCGTGGGATTCTCGAACAGATGGATGGCGTCGAGCACATCTGGGATAAGGAAGAGCAGAAGAAGCAGGGAATTGCCCATGAACGTTCAGGCGATTTCCTTCTTGTGGCCGACAGCAGGAGCTGGTTCACCTATTATTACTGGGAAGATGACGCATGGGCTCCTGACTTTGCGCGTACTGTAGATATACACCGCAAACCCGGATACGATCCCGTCGAGATGATGCTCAATCCAAATAATCCGTTCGCCAAGCTCCAAGTGGCCGGCAAACTGATTGCCAAAAAACTGGGATTCCGAACCTTGATGAATGTGATTCCCCTCAACGCCGAACTTATACGGGGTTCCCACGGCAGGATTCCGGAATCCGAGAAAGATTTTCCAGTATTTTTAACCCGCGATGCGATACGTACTCCCGAGGGCCCAGTAGAGGCCACCGGGGTATTCGACCTGATCAAAAACCTGATTACATCCTGACTATGAAATTATTTGTAAAAATCCTTGCCGCAGTATTCCTGCTGTTTTTCGGTTTCTCCGTTTACTGGCAGATGAATGACCCCGACGCGTCCGATTGGATGATCCGATACTCCGTCGGTTTCGTTGGAACCCTGCTTTTCCTGTTTAATCGCCTGCCCCGTTGGCTCGCGATCACTCTGGCCATAGCCTTCTTCGTGCTGGCTGGTCGGAGCTGGCCCGAGACTTTCGAAGGGGTAAACCTGGACGAAGGTGGCATGAAGAATGAAAATATAGAGCTAGGACGTGAATCGATCGGAATGGCTATATCCGGGGTGATCTTCCTGCTGTACGCTGCACTAAGCAAGGAATTCAAGAGGTAAGCTCTAGAAATCCAGATCGAGGCCCTTTCGAAGCAATTCGATATCCGGGTTCTTTTCCCGAAGGCGGTCGTATTTTTCCTCCGGGGTGTAGATGTATTTGCGCTCTTCGCCCTCGATGATGGTCACTTCGAGCCTTAGGTGGTCATTTCCCAGTTTATCCCTAAGGAATGCCAAAAGAGAGGAGGCTCCCAATTCCAGCGACTTCTTCATAGTCTCGTTGGGAAGGGACACCTTCAGGACGGTACCGTCCAAGGCATGGGGAGGGGAAACATTCATGCAGGAGGCCAATATTTTTTCTCCTTTCTGTTCCAGCCGGTCGGCGTATAGCCTCCAGTAAGTCTGAACTTCCTCCAGCAGAACAGGGGCATCGCGCAGCGGTTCTTCCTTTTCCCTGTTCTGCAATGACTGCGGCATCTTGTGCTGCTTTTTCCGTCGAATGCTGCTGAGCGACAGGGCCGAAATCGAAGGGGCTACTTCCTCTTGATTCTCCCTGTTCGCAGATTCCTGAGATGCTGCGGCAGGTTTTGTTGTCTTTTGCGGTGTTGGGGTAGATGCCGCATGGGTTACTTCTTTCTCACCTATGGTGGCCGTTCCACCTCCGCTTCTGCTCTGCCTTTTCGGAGCCGGGGATGTTTCTTCTGCGCGAATTTCAATTCCCCTATTTTCTGCTGGCTCAGTATGTACTGGGGGTTCTGTTACCTGATGGGCTTCAGTATGATTCTTTTGGGCTGTCTCTTTTCGGTAGGGAGTAGGGACAGCTGCAGCGGGGACCCCATTTTTGAATCGGCTCGCGGGAAGGATCAGACTATCTTTTTTTTTTTCGTCCTCGCCGGCACCTATGGAGGCGAGCTTCATCAGTGTGATTTCCACCAAGAGACGCTGGTTGCTGCTGGTTTTATAACGATAGTCGCAGTCGGTAGCGAGTTCAATGGCTCTGACCAAAAATTTCCTACCCAGACTTGAGGACAGTTCGGCCAGTTGTTTTCCGAGGTCGTCCCCCGTATCCAGCAGCTCCCGTGTCTGCGCTGAGCTGGCAACCAGCAGGTCCCGAAAATGATCGGCCAGCCCGATGATGAACTGCTGTCCGTCGAAGCCCTGCATACTGATCTCATTAAAACGGGCAATCAATGCGGGTATATCTCCGGCGGCTATCATGCGCGTGAATTCCATATAGGTATCGTGATCCAGCACCTGCAGTACCTCGCTCACCTTCTGTCGGGAGATGTGGTTATCGGAATAGGCCGCGATCCGATCGAATATGGACAAGGCATCCCTCATGGCACCATCGGCCTTCTGGGCAATCAAAAACAGCGCATCTTCTTCAGCCGACACCCCCCTTTGACGGGCTACGGTCTGCAGGTGTTCGACCATGTCCCTGACCCGTATGCGCTTGAAGTCATAAATCTGACAGCGGGAAAGGATGGTGGGAATAATCTTGTGTTTTTCCGTGGTTGCGAGTATGAATACCGCATGTTTCGGCGGCTCCTCCAGGGTCTTGAGGAAGGCGTTAAAGGCCGAGGCCGAAAGCATGTGGACCTCGTCGATGATATACACCTTGTATTTTCCGGTTTGTGGAGGGATGCGCACCTGGTCAATCAGCGCCCGTATGTCGTCCACGGTATTATTCGAGGCTGCGTCCAGTTCAAATATATTAAAGGCGAAATCGGACTCCTTCGCCTTGGTCTCGTCGGTTTCATTAATCCTTCGCGCCAGGATACGGGCACAGGTCGTCTTACCCACACCGCGCGGACCGCAGAAAAGCAGGGCCTTAGGGATCTGCTCCGACTGTATGGAGTTTTCCAGTGTCCGGGTGATGGCTTCCTGGCCGATCACCTCACCGAATTCCTCGGGACGGTATGCTATGGCTGATGCGACAAAGTTTTCCAACGAAAGCGATTTTTGGCACGCCGTTTGGCTTAATTCCATTAAAAATAGGCTAAACGAAGGCCTCTGGAAAGGTTTCCCGGGTTACATTTATCAACATGGCCTAACTTTGCCTCGAGCAGGTCTCCTATCGCTCCCTGATGTGGAGAGGAAAGTCCGGACACCATAGCGCAGCGTAGCGGGTAACACCCGTCCGTCGTAAGGCGAGGACCAGTGCAACAGAAAGCAAGTACAGTTCGGCTGTAGTGAAATCAGGTAAACTCTATGCGGTGCAACGTCAAGTATACCAATGTCTGAGGGCGGCGCGTCCGAGTTGGAGGGTAGGCGGCACGAGGGCACGGGTAACCGTGCTCCCAGATAAATGATAGGAACCCAATACGGGTACAGAATCCGGCTTATGACCTGCTCTTTTCTTTGTGGAAAACTTCAATCATTCCCAATGTTACTCGAAGAAGCTGAATCGGGAACTGCCGTAATCCCTCGAAGATTCGAATCCGGGATGATCCTTAAAATCGTATTGTACCGGGTGTTCGAAGATAATTAGAGCCCCATCCGCCAGCATATCAGGCTTCAGGAGTTCGTCCAATAGTTCCCGTAGCCGTTCCTTCGAAAAGGCGTACGGCGGATCGGCAAATACCAAATCGAATGCCCCTGGCTGTTTCCATTTTCTAAGGAAAGAGATTACTTCGGAGCGGTAAGCCCGTACAGGCAGATTGAGCTCAGAAGATATTTTGCGGATATAGGATACGCAGCCGGGATGTTTATCGACGGCCACCACCTCCGGGCAACCCCGGGAGCCCAGCTCCAGGCTCATGGCGCCGGAACCCGCATATAGATCGAGTACGCGTACTTCACTCAGGTGGTACCGGTGTGTGAGCACATTCACGATGCCCTCTCTGGCCCGATCCGTAGTGGGTCTTATGGGAAGGCTTGAAGGAGGGTTCAGTTTCCTTCCCCGGTGAATGCCACCGACTATGCGCATATCAGAAGACGCTGATTACGGTATAATCCAGCTCAGGTCGGGAGACCTCCTCGGCAATATCGAAATCGTATTCGGGATCCAAAAGGTGCAAGTTCCGGACGTAGCGGTACACGGTTCTAAAAAGGGGGTGGTCTTCACTGACTTTCCCGAACAGGATAACATCGGCCTCCTCGGGTTCTACATCGGACTGTTCCATGAACATGAGGAGATAATAGAGAAAGTCCTCTGAGTTGGAAAAAGAAAACTGATTGTACGCGAGCAATGCCTGGTTCTTGATCAGCACGATTTCCATGTTCCTGCTACCAACCCTCACAAAGCAGTGCGGGCGGTTATCCCAGTGGGGCTGTTTCAGAAAAGTCTCAATCAAAACACTCCCGCTGTGCCGGTAACCGACACCATCGAAACGCTCTTCAATCCAGCGTTCCAGTTTGGGATAACCCTGATATACATTCACCAGGCCTGCACCAGCTACCCGGTCGAAACGGGGCCAGGCTTCATTGTCCAGGCGGGCGTTAAGCTTAAGATAGTGGGGAACGGAAGCCTCGTCGAACAGAGGCTCGGGAACCAGGGCAAAATGCCCTGTCTGACATATTAGCTGAATCTGATCAAAGGATTCGGAAGCGAGTCCGAACTGATCCATGATCAGCGCAATTTCGCGCTCGACCGATTCCTCGTTCAGCTCGCGGGGAAACTCGTAACTACCGGCCGAATCGAGGCGGTTGGCCTCCATATTTAACACAGAAAAAGAAAGTCCATTCAGGCTCACCTGAACGGACAATTTCTTGGTTGAAGGGAAAACGTTTATTCCTTCGGAAGAATCAGTTCTTTTGATCATAGATAGACGGCCAGTTACCACTGGTACTTACCTTGTTCAGGTCCCCAACGCTGATCTCATCTCCATTGACCTCCTCTATGCTTTTGTGTGCATTTTCGAGGGCGCGCAGATCTGCAGGCTGATCGTGTAAGATCCAGTCTTTCTTTGCACTTACTTTATACACGTCGGCGGTAAATCCTCCGGATTGTACTTCACCAACTTCGATATTGAACTTTTCATTGTTCGGAGCGAACGGCACAGTAGCCAAATCTTTATAGCGATCACTTCCCTTGAAAATGGAATCCCTGACCTTGACAAAGCCCAGAGTGTCAATAAGTACAGTATCCTTACTCATTTCGATCCGGTAAACCTTGTCGAAGTAAATAAAAGAGGAATCCCTTTGCTGGGTAATCGTGTATTGTCCAGTATCGATAAAGGCGATCAGATCCTTGAAGTTCTTGGCATACTTGCCATTAACGGTGTTGTAGGCATCCTGCGAATCTCGGATGTCCTTAAGCTTATCGATAACTACCTGGAATCGCTCGTTACGGGTTTTCTCGAAATCGATTTTACTGTAAACAGACTTGTATATGAGATATCCGAGGACCACGCATACCACCCATAAAACGATCTGAACTATGGTTTTCATTATGGAGTTAATTTAGTTTTGGTTTACTGACAAATCTACAATTTTTTTTGAACCACCCCGAGCAGTTTCCCAATCCATGCTACATTTACGGGGCCCATGCAAACACGATGCGAAAAGGAATTCGAAGCTGATCTCATAAGGAACTTTCCATTCGAGCTCACACCCTCGCAGGCTAAGGCTTTAACGGAACTGGCAGCCTTTTGTTGCGATACCGGTACCGGAAACGCCATGGTATTGAAAGGATTCGCCGGGACGGGTAAGACGACCCTGATCGGATCCCTGCTGAACTCCCTCCGCAAACAAGGACAGAAGGCCGTTCTCCTGGCACCAACCGGTCGGGCCGCCAAAGTGATTACCCAATATACCCGCTTACGGGCATCCACCATTCATCGGAAGATATACACGGCAAAAGCCAGGAAGGGCGGTGGGGTCTCTTTTGTGCTGGATAACAATCCCCACAGGAAGACGGTTTTTATCGTGGATGAGGCATCCATGATTTCCTCGTTTTCCGCCTCCGATCCCGGTTTTGACCGTTCTTCTTCCCTGCTAGATGACCTGATCGAGTATGTGGAAGGAGGTGCGGGTTGTCGTCTGCTCTTTGTTGGCGATACGGCCCAGCTACCGCCCGTGCACAGCGAACTCAGCCCGGCCCTTGATCCTGGAGAACTATCCTTAAGAATAAGGCGGGAAGTGAGGCAGGCAGGGTTGACGGATGTGGTGCGACAGGCTTCAGACTCCGGCATACTGCAGGAGGCTACAGCGCTCAGGGTACATCTGACTGAAGGTGACTATTCGGGTTTTCGGTTTCGCCGTGAGGCCTTTCCGGATGTGGTCTGGCTAAGGGAGGGTTATGATATACAGGAGGCCCTGGATCAGGCCTATTCGAGTGGAGGCATACACGAGACGGTACTAATCGTCAGGTCGAACAAGCGGGCCAACCTCTACAACAAGAGCATACGGGAACGCATACTCTTTCAGGAAAACCTGATCTCAACCGGGGATCGCCTGATGGTGGTGAAGAACAATTACTTCTGGCTGGACGCGAAATCGTCCGCCGGTTTTATCGCCAACGGGGATACGGTGGAGATCTTGGAAATCCGGAACATACAGGAACTATATGGATTTCAGTTTGCAGACGTTAAGATAAAACTGTCGGACTATCCTGAAGAGTCTCCTCTGGACACGCTGCTCATTCTGAATACCCTGCACTCCGAAACACCGGCCTTAACCTACGAACAACAAAAGGAATTGTACAGGGCCGTTTCAGAAGACTTCCAGGACATCACCTCTTCTTATCGGAAACTCCTGGCCATACGCAACAGTCCTCACCTCAATGCCCTGCAGGTGAAGTTTTCCTATGCCCTGACCTGCCACAAATCTCAGGGCGGGCAGTGGGATTATGTATTCGTCGAACATCCCTATTTGCCGGATGGCCCTGACCGGGCCTACATACGCTGGCTGTATACGGCCGTTACCCGTGCCCGAAAATGCCTCTACCTCATTGGTTTTCCGGCGCAGTTGTTTAAGGAAGACTAATCGGAGCCGATTTCGGATTGGTTTTTGAAGGTATTATACCCCTGAGGTATCGGGGCCGAAAGCCCGGATTTCCTTTTAAAAAGTTGTAAATTTCAGTTATGAGCACAGAAACCATATTTAGTATTTTCTTGGGGCTGGGGCTGGCAGCATCTACTGGTTTTCGCGTATTTCTGCCGCTCTTTGCGCTGAGCCTCGCCTCGTATTTTGGACATATACCCCTGAACGGGGACTGGGAATGGGTAGGGTCTGGTGCAGCGGTGGCCGTACTGGGGCTGGCGACCCTTTTCGAAATCTTCGCGTATCTGATCCCCTGGTTCGATAATCTGCTGGACACGGTGGCCGTTCCCCTGGCAGCCATTGCAGGAACGGCAGTAGTGGTGGCCACAGTAGCCGATCTGGACCCCGTTGTCGTATGGTCCCTGGCCATCATTGCAGGCGGGGGTACAGCAACCGCCATACAGGGCGCTACTTCGGCCGGACGCCTGACCTCGACTGCGGGTACGGGTGGGGTGGCGAACCCGGCATATTCGGCCATAGAAACCGCCTCAGCGGCGACTCTTACTGCGGCGTCCATCTTCTGGCCCGTGGTCGGCATTATCCTCGTAATTATCGTGTTGACAGCGGTGTTTTTCCTATATCGAAAAATGCGCCCCAGGAGGGTGCGATCCTAATCCATGCGCATTATTTCCATGATTCCCGCACGCCTGCAGGCGAGTCGTTTCCCCCGGAAGTTACTCCAAGACTTGGGAGGGTTACCGGTTATTGGGCGCACCTTCGAGGCCGTTCGTGATACCGGTCTTTTCGACCAGGTAGTCGTGGTTACCGACAGCGACGAGATCGAAAAGGTGATACGGGAACTGGGAGGAGCCGTATATCGCAGCCAGGCAGAGCACCCTACGGGCAGTGACCGTATGGCGGAGGCCGCAGAATCTTTTGATGCGGACCTGATCGTAAATGTGCAGGGGGACGAACCTTTTATCAATGCGGACAATCTAAAAGCCCTGATCGAGGTGTTCCGAAACGACGTAACGGGGCGGATCGATCTGGCCTCGCTCAGGACACTCCTGGAGGACCCGGCTGAAATCAACAATCCCAATGTGGTTAAGGTGATCTGCGATACTAACGGAAGGGCGCTTTATTTCTCCCGCGCCCCCATACCTTATCCGAGAGACGAAGGAGCGGCAAAGACCTATTACCGCCACCTGGGTGTTTATGCATTCCGAAGGCAGGCTCTGCTGGATTTTCGGAAGTTGGAGATCGGGCCACTGGAGGCCGCCGAGAAGATCGAAGCGATTCGCTTCCTGGAATATGGAAAGAGCATACAGATGATCGATACCCAGAGCAGTGGGGTCGGGATCGATACCCCGGAAGACCTCGAAAAAGCCCGAGCACTATGGAACAAGACTATAGAGGAATCAAAGTAATCGGATTCGACGCCGACGATACACTATGGGTCAATGAGACCTATTTTCGCGAGACGGAGGAGCGTTTCGCCGACCTGCTCGAATCCTATGAGACCCGGAACAAAATCGATCAGGAAGTCTTCGCGACCGAGATCCGAAACCTGAACCAGTATGGCTACGGAATCAAGAGCTTCATACTATCGCTTATAGAGGCCGCACTGGATTTGTCCAACAACCGCATCGGGCCGGACGGTATTCGTCAGATCATGGAGTGGGGAAAAGAGATGATAGACCGACCCGTCGAGCTGTTGCCCGATATCAAGATGGTACTGGAGGCATTGGCTCCCCGTTATCGACTGATCGTACTCACCAAGGGAGACTTACTCGACCAGGAACGCAAACTGGAAAAGTCCAGTCTCTCCACCTACTTCCATCACGTGGAAGTGCTTAGCGATAAAAAGCCCGAAAACTACCGCCAACTGCTGGCCCATCTGCAGATACCCACAGAGGAGTTCCTGATGGTGGGTAACTCCCTGAAATCGGATGTGCTCCCCATATTGGAACTTGGGGCCAAGGCGATACACGTGCCGTTCCACACCACCTGGGTACACGAACAGGTGGGGCCTGAGGAGGCTAACGGAAGGCCGTACCAAACACTTAACCACATTAAGGGCCTCCTGCCGCTGCTCGGGGTAGGGGAGCGTGTGCAATAGTCTTATTTTAAGGCGCTGATCGCCGCCCTGCCGCAACGAGAAACCAAAAGGAATCGATGTATACCGAAGCCATCAGGAAAAAATGGATGAACCGTTACCCGAGGATCAGTGATCTGGCCGAACGCTGCCATCGTCGTATCCCAGAAGTTTCCTGGCAATACCTTAGATCGGGTACCGGACAGAACCGGGCTTTCTACAGGAATCGCGACCATTGGGATCGGATTGCCTTCCTGCAGCGATTCATGAAGGGACCCATACAGCCGGATCTGAAGGTGGAATTCCTGGGCAGAACCTATCAGGCTCCGTTCGGCGTGGCACCCATTGGCATGCCCGGGGTCATCTGGCCTGGTGCGGACCGCATACTCGCCCAGCTGGCCCGGGAGCGTGGCATACCCTTTTGCCTGAGCACGGTGGGTACAGAAACCCCCGAGGTCATTGGACCCGTAGTGGGTGAAATGGGTTGGTTTCAATTGTATCCTCCCAAAGACCCGGATATCCTCGGCGATCTGTTGAATCGGGCCAGGGATTCCGGATTCCATACACTGGTATTCACGGCCGATATTCCTTTATTGAGTCGGCGGGAGGATGCCCGTAAGGCGGGCTTTACCATGCCCCCCAGAATTACTCCCCGGCTCGCCTGGGACGGGCTTACCCATCCTCAATGGCTCTGGCGTGTCTTTCGCCTGGGTATGCCCCGGCTCAAGACGGTGGAGCCCTATAGCCCTTCGAGGGATATGAAGACGGTGGCCGTTTACGCGCGTTTTGACTTTCGAGCGGCCTTTGACTGGGAGTACCTCAAGCGGGTGCGTGAACTCTGGGAAGGGCCGCTGATACTTAAGGGCATCATGCATCCCGCAGATGTAAAGCCAGCATTGGAGATCGGAGTGGATGCCATAGGCGTTTCCAACCACGGCGGCCGCCAGTTCGACGGTGCACCCTCGGCCATCAGTGCCTTGCCCGGTATCGCCCGTGAAGTAGGAGGGAAGATACCTCTGGTATTCGATAGCGGTATCGGATCGGGGCTGGACATCATCCGGGCCTACGCTTTGGGCGCCAATTTCGTGCTGGCAGGAAGGCCTTTCCTTTACGGACTGGGAGCCCTCGGAGCCCTCGGAGCGGAGCACGCCTTCGAGATACTGCGAGACGAGGTCTTCAACAATATGGTGCAACTCGGAGTAAGAAACCTGGAAGAAGTCAGTAGCCTCGAACCGTTTTACACCTGATGGGATGCCGGCAGTATGGTCCGGCTGCCGATTCTCTCTAAATTGGACTATCTTTTTCTAAGAATTGAAAAGCCATACTACCCATGTATTTAATCAGCCCAATCCGGTATGCCTCAGTTTTACTGATTCTTGGCACGTGTTACCTAGTGCCGGTTCGCGCACAAAAGGCGAGTCCTTCCGATAGCAGGCCTAATATATTGTTTATCATGTCCGACGATCATGCCTATCAGGCCATCAGCGCTTACCAGGATCATCTGACCCGGACTCCGAACATCGACCGCATCGCGAGCGAAGGGATGAAATTTACCAATGCCTGCGTATCCAATTCTATCTGTGCGCCGTCCCGTGCAGCAATCTTAACGGGTAAACACAGTCACCTGAATGGCAAGGTGGACAACATACAAGAATTCGATACCACCCAGGTCACCTTTCCCCAGCTCTTTCAGAAAGCCGGATACCAAACGGCCATATTCGGTAAGCTGCACTTTGGGAATAACCCCAAGGGTATCGATCAGTTCAGCATACTCCCCGGCCAGGGACATTACTACAATCCGGATTTTATTACCAAAGATTCCGGAGAGGTCCGTATAAAGGGGTACGTAACGGATCTGATCACGGAAATGACCCTGGACTGGCTGAAGGAGGAACGGGAAGAGGAAAAGCCCTTTCTGCTTTTTTATCTTCACAAGGCCCCGCACAGGGAATGGTTGCCGGCCCCACGGCACTACGAGGAATTCGCAGGCAAGACCTTTCCAGAGCCCTCAACCCTGTTCGATACCTATGAAGGACGCGGTTCCGCTGCCCGGGAAGCCGAAATGAACCTACTGACCCACATGAACTGGGCCGGAGACTCCAAGCTCAAACCGGAAGACCTGGATGAATTGGGTATAGCTCCCGGCTCGGACTGGGACAAGGAAGCCTACGAGCGAAATATCCGAAGGCGTATGGATTCCGCTCAGTTATCGCGCTGGAACGCCACCTATGACCCGCTCATCCAAGCATTCAAAAAGGAGTATCCGGGTATGACCGACCGGGAACTAATGCAATGGCGCTACAACCGCTACCTGCAGGATTATCTGGGGAGCGTAGCCTCAGTGGACGAGGGTGTGGGTCGCGTACTGGACTACCTCGAGGAGAACAACCTGGCCGACAACACCATAGTGATATACACCTCCGACCAGGGGTTCTACCTGGGAGAACACGGATGGTTCGACAAGCGTTTTATCTACAATGAGTCATTTAAAACACCACTGCTGATCCGTTGGCCCGGACAGATCACCCCGGGCACCGTAACCACCGAAATGGTACAAAACATAGACTTCGCCCCAACCTTACTCGACGCAGCCGGTATTGAAATCCCTCAAGATATGCAGGGCGAGAGCATCATGCCTTTGTTGCAGGGCAAGCACCGGAAATGGAAGCGTAAGGAAGTGTACTACCACTACTACGAGTTTCCTGCGATACATATGGTAAAAAGGCATTATGGACTGGTCAGCGAAGACTACAAGCTGGTTCATTTCTACGACGATGTGGATGAATGGGAACTCTACGATCGCAAAAACGACAGCCTGGAGGTAAACAATGTATACGACCGACCGGAATACGCCAGGGTAGTTCGACAGCTCAGGAAGCGATTGGTCAGACTGCGAGAAAAATACGAGGATTCAGAGGAACTGGACCGGTATTATATGAAAAGGCACCGGGAACATATGGCTGAGAGCCATTAAACCTTTATCTACGGATTTCTCTGGGCATCAAGGTCCCTAACGGTTCGAAATCCCAGATGCTCCATACCCGAATCCACGCTGGTAGACATCCGGGCACTGATGCGGTAACTGGCACAGTAGGTGTCGCTGCAGAGAAAAGACCCCCCTTTGATTACCTTCTCTCTGGCCCCGGGGTTATCCGGGATCGATGGGGCTTCGGGCCCTTTCGGGTTATGAACGGACCCTATGCTGTGCTGGTTTTGGTAATAGGAGTCATTTTTCCAGTCGGAGGTCCATTCCCAGACGTTTCCCGCCATATCGAACAGACCGTTGGGATTGGGCGGGAAGGAGCCGACCGCAGCCGTTCGCTCGAAGCCGTCTTCTCGTGTATTTGAGGTCGGAAAAAGTCCTTCCCAGGTATTGGCTCGCTTACCGAGTCCGTCACGATCATTGCCCCAGGTGAACCGGGCGTCGATCTGGCCGGCCCGGGCCGCGTATTCCCACTCCGCTTCCGTAGGCAGACGCGAACCTGACCACCGGCAAAAGGCCTGTGCATCCTCGTAGGCGATGTGCACAACCGGGTGGTTTTCCTTTCCGGCTATACTGCTGCCGGGGCCTTGCGGTTGCCTCCAGTGGGCTCCGATTTTCCAATCCCACCACTGTGAGAAGTCATACAGGTTGGGTACAGGTTTTTCAGTTTTTAGGAAGACCAGGGATCCGGGCCTGAGCAGGGAGTCGGCTGGTTGTGGGGTGCCGGGAGGCAGTTGCAGCTGCATTTTCTCCCAATCCACTGGTCGTTCGGCCACAGTGATATATCCGGTTTCCTCTACGAAGCGGCTGAATTCCGTATTGGTAACCTCATGAGTATCCATGAAAAAGCCGTCCAGATACACCCTGAATCCCGGACGCTCGTGCTCCATGGCCATGGGATCTCCATCTACGGCACCCTGTGTAAAGGCGCCTCCGGGTATCCATGCCATGCCGTCGGGTACTTTCGTCCCTTCGGGCAAATCGACTACGACGTCATATGCCGGTGTTGCGGGTTTTACTTCGGAATTATCCCTGCAGGCAGAGAGAACGATCAACCCGATGGCCAGGAACCATAGGGAGTAGGGTATGGGTGGTTTTATGGGAAGCGAGGGAAACACTATACCTCCTTCATGGTGTGATAGACGTTCTGCACGTCGTCGTCTTCCTCGATCTTCTCAAGTAACTTCTCCACATCCTCGATTTCCTCCGGAGATAGTTCTTTGGTTACCTGAGGTATGCGTTCGAAGCCTGAAGATAGGATTTCGATTCCCCGGGATTCGAGTTCTTTCTGTATGGAGCCGAAGTTTTCGAAGGGGGCATAGATCAGTATACCATCATCGTCTGCGAAGACCTCTTCGGCCCCGAAGTCGATCATCTCGAGTTCAAGTTCTTCCGGGTCGATTCCTTCCCCGTTAATCCTGAAGTTGCAGGTATGGTCGAACATGAATTCGACGGAACCCGAGGTTCCCAGACTGCCGTTGCATTTATTGAAGTAGCTGCGAATGTTGGCTACCGTTCGCGTATTGTTGTCTGTGGCCGTCTCGATGAGCACGGCGATACCATGCGGGGCATAGCCCTCAAAGAGCACCTCCTTGTAATCGCCCTGATTCTTGTCGGAAGCACGCTTGATCGCCCTTTCGATATTATCCTTGGGCATGTTAACTGCCTTGGCATTCTGGATAACGGCCCGGAGTCTGGCATTGGTGTCGGGATCTGGACCCCCTTCCTTAACCGCCATGACTATGTCCTTTCCGATGCGCGTGAATGCCTTAGACATGGCCGCCCACCGCTTCATCTTCCTCGCCTTGCGGAACTCGAATGCTCTACCCATAACCGGTCTGTTTTCGGTTTATCTGCAAAAATAAAAAACTAGTTCAAGGGGCAGACTTAAGAATCAGTTGAGTCGCTTCTGTGCGATGTCTTCGAAGATGCGGGCCAGTTGCAGGTCGTATTCCGTGATTCCCTTTACATCATGGGTCTGCAGTCGAATTTCCAATTGGTTGTACATGTTAAACCAGTTGGGGTGATGCCCGGCATTTTCCGCCTCCATGGCCATTTGAGTCATCACGCTGAAGGCCACTTTGAAGTCTTCGAATTCATAGCTGCGCTGCAAAAAGCCGTCGGTCATTTGCCAGCCCGGGAGTTGCTGTAGCCGAAATTCGATTTCCTGATCGTCTAGTTTCTTTAAATCCATAGTTATTCTACCATTATGTGATGATCAATGATCTGCTGGTACGTCACCTTCAGGTGGTCCGGCAGCCTGCGATCTTTGGGCAGTGCCGCGAGATAGCGGTCGTCATTGGTCGTAAATACTTTTTTGAATACCGGTCGAAAATTACCCAATCTTTTGATGATCTCCCTTATGAACTCCTCGTGGAACACCAGATCCTCGCTGCCCAGGTGGTAAATTCCGGAGCGGTCCCGGTTCAGCAGATAATGAATCTGCCGCACCAGCTGATCGTCATTGGTCACGTTGATGATCAGGTTCGGGAAGACTTCGATAGGTTCCTTGCGCTCCAGCTGGCACTTAATCTTTCGTATGCGAGGGGAGGTGTTCCCAAAGACCATGGGTATTCGGAGAATACACATTTTGGACTCGGGCTGTCTGAGGAGCATGTTTTCGATCCGGATCTTCAGCTTACCATAAACGCTTTCTGAGAGGGTTTTATCGGTCTCGTAGGAAGGAAACTTGCTGTAGGCATCGAAAACGTTGGCCGAGGAAACAAAGTAAACCCGGCAGGGGTTACCGGACAGGTATTCCATCAGGTGTAAATGGGCCTGCACCTGAGCCCCGAATTCACCCCTCAGGGAAGAAATGATGTAATCCGGGCGCAGTCGCTCGAGTAGGGGGACGAGATCGTCTTCCTCCATGTCGTAGTGATGGAAGCGCTGATTCGGGGAAAAATCATCGTTGTGGCAGTAGGTCGCGTGGGTATCGAAATAGGGCGCGAGTTCCCTGTAAAGCGCATGGCCTATGAAGCCACTGCCCCCCAGTATGAGTACCCGTTTGGTCTTGTTTCGTTCCAGCACTTGCTATGTCTTATAAAAGGGGAGTTTGACGATTTCCGCAGGTACTCCCGTGCCTCGTATTTCCACCTGAATGGGGGTTCCCGGCTTGCGTAGTTCCCAGCTTACATAGCCGAGTCCGATGCCATAACCCAAGCTGGGGGACTGGGTTCCGGAGGTCACCCGGCCAATAACATTTCCTTCCGAATCCAGTATGCTGTAGTCTTTGCGGGGAATACCCTTGCCCTCCATTTCGAAGGCTACCAGCCTGCGTTCCGGGTTTTCCTCCTTCTGGCGGAGCAGCTCCTCCCGGTTTACGAAGTCTTTGGTGAACTTGGTAATCCAACCCAGTCCTGCCTCTATGGGTGAGGTCGTGTCGTCTATGTCGTTTCCGTACAGGCAGTACCCCATTTCGGTTCGCAGGGTATCCCGGGCCCCCAATCCTACGGGCGCGATTCCCATAGGTGATCCGGCTTCGAACACCTTATCCCAAAGCGCCAGGGCCTGATCGTTTTCGCAGTAGAGTTCGAATCCTCCCGAGCCCGTATAACCTGTGGCCGATACCAGTACCTTTCCTACACCTTCTATAGTGGCATAGGCGGCATGATAGAAAGGCAGTTCGCTCAGATTCAAATCGGTTATGCCCTGCAGGGATTCCAGAGCTCTAGGCCCTTGCACGGCCAGCAGGGACATCTCATCGGAGCGGTCGGTCATGGTGGCGTGGTAATTTTCATTGATGGCTTGCAGGTGCTTCCAGTCCTTTTCGATATTCGATGCATTAACCACCAAAAGGTACCGCTGATCCTCGAGACGGTAAACGATGAGATCGTCTACTATTCCACCGGTATGCGAAGGCAGGCAACTGTATTGAGCCTGTCCGATACTGAGTTTGCTCAGGTCGTTGGAGCACGCAAACTGCAGGAAGTCCGAGGCAGTCTCGCCTTCTACAAAGAATTCTCCCATGTGGGATACGTCGAAGACTCCGACTCCTTCCCGGACCTTTTGATGTTCAGCTTTCAGGCCCTCGTAAGAGACGGGCATTTCGAACCCGGCAAAGGGGACCATCCGTGCCCCGAGTTCCAGGTGTTTGGCGTGCAGTGCTGTCTTCTTCATTCCATCGATTTAGGGCAAAAATAGGGTATAGACGGCGGTTCCAAAGCTTTGAAAAACAAAGAAAAATCCTTATCGGAGTACGCCGTTTTGGACGCAACAACAGCGGTTAGGCCGTGTCAGATTCCCGGCTGAGACAACAGGTATGCTTTGACCTCCTCATAATTCCGAACGGGTATAGATCTGCCGGGCTTTTGAAGCAGGTCCTGTATGGAATCCGGCAGAGGTAGTTCCCTATCGATGCTGCGCTCCACCGTCTCCCGGAATTTGATGGGATGCGCGGTTTCCAGGAACAGGCCATATGCCTTGGGATGTTCCTTTAAGTAATCCCTAAGGGCGAGATAACCCACGGCTCCATGGGGATCCGCCGTGTAGGAATGCCGCTTATAGATATCGGAAAGCGCCCTTCGGGTCTTTCCGTCGCTGAAGGATCGACAGGAAAACATCCGACTCAGTTCGAAACGGTCGGATCGAAAAAGCTGAAGGATACGGATGAAATTACTGGGGTCGCTCACATCCATGGCGTTGGACAGGGTCTGACGGGTAGCCTGTGGCTCGTAGGCTCCGGTCTCCATGTATCGGACGATGGTGTCATTGGCATTGACGGCGGCTATGAAATGGGCCGCAGGCATGCCCATTTTCCAGGCCATCATACCCGCACAGATGTTACCAAAGTTCCCACTGGGCACGGCGTAGACCAGGGGTCGGTTTTGTATCCTGAGTTTCCTGTAGGCCAGGACGAAATAGATCATTTGCGGCAGCCAGCGGGCCACGTTGATGCTATTTGCCGAGGTAAATCGTTTCCGGCCCTTGAAATCCTCGTCTACAAAGGCGGTCTTGACCATTTCCTGACAATCGTCGAAGGCACCTTCGACCTCCAGGGCGGTGATGTTCTGACCATGCGCAGTCAGCTGCCTCTGCTGTATGTCGCTCACCTTGCCCCGAGGGTAAAGGATTACTACTTCGACCCCATCCACACCCAGGAAACCATCAGCCACGGCTCCACCCGTATCCCCCGAAGTCGCCACAAGTACCGTAAGTGATTTGCCTTCCGACTCCGTAAAGGCTCCCAGGCAACGGGCCATAAAACGGGCACCGACGTCTTTGAAGGCCAGGGTGGGTCCGTGGAAGAGTTCCAGAGTGGCCATATTCTCCGTTAAGGGAACTATGGGAAAAGGGAATTCGAGTACCTGCTGCAGTATTGATTCCAGGCGGGTAGGCGAAATCTCTCCACCTGCATAGGGCTTCATGCAGGCCAGGCCAATCTCGACCGGGTCCAGTTCGGAGTCGGATTCCAGGAAGCCCGAGGCAAAGCCCGGTATATGGAGGGGAAAATACAGTCCCCGGTCCGGGGCTATGCCCCTGAGGACAGCCTCCCTAAAATTCACCTCCGGACTCTGTTTATTCAGGCTAAAATACTTCACTGCTCTTCCATTTTACGCACTCCGCGCTCACTTACCCGGGAGATGTACAGGTTAAAGGGTATCGAGGTCTCGTGATAGACCGTTTCCATGGCGGCTGCAACTCGTCCGGCCGGGCCTTCTCCTTCACACAGTGCGAAGACAGAAGGTCCGGAGCCCGAAATGCCAGAGCCCAGGGCGCCGGCATTAATGGCAGCTTCCTTGAGCGGAAAAAAATGAGGAATCAGGCCGGAGCGCACTGGCTCTACTACATGGTCCACCAGGGAACGACCGATCAGTCCATAATCCCCGGAGTACAAACCCGCAACAAGGCCCGCCACATTACCCCACTGTTGGATTCCCTGTTCCAGGCTGATGGTCCGGCTCAGTATCTGTCTGGCTTCGCAGGTCTTAATCTCGATTTGTGGATGCAGGATAACGACATGGAGTTCCAACGGGAAGGGAAGAGCGATGATATCCAGGGGATTGTAACTGCGGACCAGTGAAAATCCACCGAGCAGGGCAGGGGATACGTTATCGGCTATGGCCTCTCCGCCGGCCAGGCGTTCGCCTTCCATGGCGAAGGGAATCAGCTCCCGGTGGGTAAACGGGCGGTCCAGAAGTTCATTGACGGCCCAAACGGCCCCTGCCGAGCTCGCCGCACTGCTCCCTATGCCACTACCCGGTTTGATACCCTTGTCGATTTCTATTCCGAAACCGGATTCGGTATCCTGCAAGGCCTTTAGCAGGGCCAGGGATGCCACACCGCTGACATTTCGGGAAGTCTCCATCGGCACTTCATGACCGAGGATCTTTCGTATTCGAATCCCAGGCTCCTTTTCCTTTTTCACGGTTATTGTATCCCCGACGGAATCGAGGGCGAAACCCATGATGTCGAACCCGCAGGAAACATTGGCCACGGTGGCCGGTGAGAAAACGCGTATCTGATCCATACTATTTACAAATTACCAACCCGTATCAGATCGGCGAATAGGCCGGAGGCGGTGACTTCGGCTCCGGCTCCGGCGCCTTTAACCACAAGGGGTCGGTCCCGGTATCGGTCGGTGTAAAACAAAACGATATTGTCGCTGCCTTCCAGTTTGAAAAACGGGTGTCCGGGAGGCACGCGGCGAAGTCCAACACTTGCCCTCTCGGCGGAGTATTCGGCCACGTACTTCAACGCGGCTCCTTCCTCCTGTGCTTCTTCGAATTGGCGGCGGAAATGCTCCTCACCCTGCTCGAGTGCGTTCAGGAATTCTTCGACGCTATCCGTTTCCAGGCTGCCCTCTGGCAGGAAACTCCGGTTTTCGATCTGATCCAGTTCGAGTTCGGAACCGCTATCCCGGGCGAGGATAAGAATTTTGCGCATGACATCAACTCCACTGAGGTCAATTCGGGGATCCGGTTCCGTATATCCCCCTTCCATGGCCTGCCTCACTACAGAAACGAAAGGAGGGTTACCCTGATAGGTATCCCAGACGAAATTCAGGCTACCGGATACCACAGCTTCAATTCGGTGAATCCGGTCTCCGGAGGCAATCAGGTTTTTTAGCGTATCGATTATCGGCAGGCCGGCCCCCACATTGGTTTCGTACAGGAAGGGGGCGTTGTACTTACGGCTGACGGCCTTCAGACTGCGATAGCCCTTCAGCTCAGACGAACAGGCTATTTTATTGCAGGTGACTACGGCTATGCTGTTCCTGAGGTAAGCCGTATAAAGAGCCGCTACTTCTACGCTCGCCGTGTTGTCGACATAGATGCTGTTTCGAAGATTCTGTTCCCGTGTGAATTCAAAAAAGCCCACAACCGAGCTGGGCTGTCCGTCCGCGAGGAGTTGTTCCCAGTTGTTCAGATCTATGCCCTCAGGATTCCAGCAGTAGCGCCGGGAATTCGCCAGGCCGATCACCCGGATGTTCAGCTTCAGGTTATCCCTGAGGTATTCTTTCTGTTGACGGAGTTGGGCAAGCAGTCGGGATCCGACATTCCCCACTCCCATAATAAAGAGATTCAGCTGACGGTAGGATTCCTCGAAAAAGGTCTCGTGCAGGCTGTTCAGTGCTTTGCGGACGTCCCTGGAGTCAATCACGGCCGAGATGTTCCTCTCGGAGGCACCCTGGGCAATGGCCTTAATGTTGACGTTATTTCGGCCCAGGGTACTGAACATGCGTCCGCTGATTCCCTGATGGCTCTTGAGCTGGTCCCCGACTAGGGCGATAATGGAAAGGTTCGATTCCGGTTCGGGCAGGCGCAACCTCTGATGGGACAGCTCATATCCGAAGGTTTGACGGATGGCCTCACAGGCGCGTTCAGACTCCTCTTCGGATATACCGATACAAATGGAGTGTTCAGAAGACGCCTGGGTTATCAGTACGATGCTGATCTCCTGCAGGGAGAGCGCCTCAAAAAAGCGGCGCGATATCCCCGGAACCCCAACCATGTCGGGGCCCTCCAGCGAAATGAGGGCGATCCGGTCCACATGACTGATACCCGTGATCGACTTCTCACCGGGTCCGGTAAGGAGTTCGATACAGGTACCCGGATCCTCCGGTTGAAAAGTATTGCGTATATGAATGGGGAAGCCTTGTTCCAGCACCGGTTGTATGCTTGGGGGGTACAGGACCCGGGCCCCGAAATGGGAGAGTTCCATGGCCTCCTCGTAGGAGATGCGTTCCAGTTTCCGGGCCTGACGAACGATGCGGGGGTCGGCCGTGTACATGCCGCTGACGTCGGTCCAAATTTCGAGGGATTCAGCGGAAAGGGCTGCGGCCAGGATGGCGGCCGAGTAATCCGAACCGCCTCGGCCGAGGGTGGTTTGTTCTCCCTGTATACTCTCAGCGACAAAGCCCGGTACTACCGTAACCCGTTCTTTCCGGCTGGAGAAGTAGGTGCGACATAATTCATTGGTAAGCGCGAATTCTACCCGCGCCTTTCCGAATCGTTGATCGGTCCGGATCAGGTCCCGTCCGTCCTTAAGGGCTGCATGTGTGCCCGTGGCTTGCAGATAGGCGTTAATCTGAACGGCCGACAGCCATTCACCATAACCGGCCACACGGTCGCGGAGTCTATCGGTACTTTCCCCTATAAGGAAGGCCCCTTCCAACAGGGTCCGCAGTTCTTCCACACTGGATTGCAATCCTGCGAACAAATCGGCGCGCTCGGCTTCAGGTATCAGTTGTTCGATAGTTTCGTGATGCCGTTGCCGAATCCGTTCAATTTCCGCACGAAAACTTTCGTCTCTTGCGGCTGCACGGTTCAGCGAAGTCAGAAGAGTATCGGTAACTCCGCCCATGGCGGAAACGACCACGATAAGTGGCGCATCTCCGGTTTTTTGAATAATTTCCCCTACGCTCCGAATTTCGTCGGCGCTGGCAACTGAGGTACCTCCAAATTTAAGGACTTTCATAGGTCAGGTGGATTCCGGTCTGCCCTTGGAATGCTACCCTGAAGCTGGAGTAGCCGGGACTGAGGTAAAAGTACTACATTCGACAGACTGACCGCCTAAATCGGGAGCCGCATTCGTAAAAACGACAAAAAGTCAGGGGTAATGAAAATACTGGACGCTGAACAAGTCCGACAGGCCGAAGAGCAAACCATCCGTAATCAGGGACTCGAAGAACACGAACTGATGGAACGGGCATCCCTGGGGGTGTTCCAGTACATACATGAACGCATGCAAGGGCGTCCCATACCCGTATACGTATTCTGTGGTATAGGCAATAACGGGGGGGATGGACTGGCACTTGCGCGGCATCTCTTCGATCACGGCTACCACCTCCATGTATTTATGGTCAATTACGGCGCCAAACGGTCCGAGGGCTTTCTGTATCAGCTTGAGCAGCTTAAGACACGAAAGCTTTATCCCGAATATGTGAACGGCCCAGAGGATCTGCCGGAATTCGAATCCAATGCCCTGATTGTAGACTCGCTCTTCGGGATTGGCCTCAATCGTGATCCGGACGATCTGGTGCAGGCGGTGATTCGGGCTATCAATGCGGCACCCTGTTTCGTGCTGGCCGTAGACATGCCGTCGGGCATGTTTCTCGATCGGGTTCCTGCCCGATCCGAATGGGTGATTCAGGCAGATATGGTACTCACTTTCCAGACTCCGAAGCTGGTTTTTTTCCTGCCGGATACCTACGATTATATAGGGAACTGGCAAATACTGGACATCGGTCTGGATACCGAGTATAACGACAGTTTGCAGGCCGATTTCGAATTGCTGGGCCCGAAAGACATGCTCCCCTGGTACAGGGAGCGGCACGCATTCTCCCATAAAGGTACCTTCGGCCATGTCCTGATCTCGGGAGGAAAGCGGGGATCCATGGGAGCCGTAATACTGGCTGCGCGGGCCTGCATGCGCGCCGGTGCCGGCAAGGTCACCGCCCTGATACCGGAGTGCGGGCTCCTACCCCTGCAATCGTCACTACCGGAGGTGATGGTAAGTGTGGCCAAGGCCCCTCCGACGGAAGGGGAGAAGAAGGAGGGAGAAAGCAAGTCCATGCTGGAGTCCCTGGAACTGCCCTTTAAACCGGATGCTGTAGTCATGGGAATGGGTATGGGTACGCACGAGAAAACCTTGCTGGCGTTCCGGGAGTTCCTTCGCACCTGCAAGGGAAATCTGGTTCTGGATGCCGATGCCTTAAACCTGCTGGGGAAGAATCATCGCCTGCTCCGGTTATTGCCACCGGCAACCATTTTGTTGCCCCACCCGGGAGAACTGCAAGGGCTGATCGGCAAGTGGAAGGACGATTTCGACAAGCTCGCCAAGGCCCGGAAATTCGTTGCGAGATACCGCTGCATACTCGTCATCAAGGGCGCTCATACCCTGATCGTACACGAAGGGGGAACCTATGTCAACCATACGGGGAATCCCGGTATGGCTACGGCAGGAAGCGGAGATACACTGGCAGGAGTGGTGGGAGCCCTCCTGGCGCAGAAGTATGCTCCCTTGCAGTCCGCTGCACTAGGTGTGATGCTGCACGGACTGGCGGGCGATATTGCGGCAAGTCAGATGGGCTATGAGGCCGTAACGGCCTCGGATATCATCGATAATCTGGGAAATGCATTTTTACACTATACTCAACCTCCATCCGAGGACATCGAGGAACTCGCTGAAGGGAAGGAAGACTAAGGCCTGCAGCTCTATTCGGCCGGCCTGCGGCTTCCTATGGTACTGAGCCTGCGAATACGGGATTTGACCCATTCCGTGGCATTTTCGTATTCAATAAAGAACTCTATTTGCCTTTTGTAGAAAAGCCGCTCGATATCGAAATTGTGCATGTCGATGTCCTTGCGGGAAACCACAGCGACGGCTTTGAGGTTATTGAGTTCTCTGAGGTAGCTGTAAATGGTCGGATCTACGGCATGGGAATTCTTGCGGTAACTGATATAGCCGAATGGCCGGTCCCGGAAGTGTACTTCCGAAATTCCCACCAATGGAGCAATGAAGTCCAGGTTCAGGGTTGAGCCCTCGTCCAGCATGCAGACCATGAAGTCCTGGTAGACCTGAACCAGACCTCCATCGAGCGCATACTCCTTGAGCAGGGCATCGCCTTTTCCGGGATTCATTTTCATAATTATAGTGTCCTAAAATCTTGAGGGTGAAAGTACCGGAGTGTGGATGGATTCCTCAAAAAAATAGACGAAGTGTAATTATTTCGTATGAATGACACATTTGGAGCCGACCAGTCCAGACATGCCTTGATCGACGAACGGCACTAAAGTAAAACCGCCCTGAAGTACCGGTTTGGGACTTCAGGGCGGCTGATCATTCTATGGGAAATTCCTAGGAGGACTTCTCGGCTCGTTTATCGATACTAACCGTAAGTTCTCCAGTGGATTCGTTCAGGTCCATGAAGATACCGTCGCCTTCTTCCAGCTTTTCGTTGACAATTTCCTCGGCCAGGGCATCTTCTATATACTTCTGTATGGCCCTTTTCAGCGGACGGGCACCGAACTGCTTGTCAAAGCCTTTTTCGGCTATAAAATCCCGGGCCTTATCGGAAAGCTTGAGGTTGTAACCGTTCTCCTTGAGTCGGTCATATAGCTTCATCAACTCGATATCTATGATCTGGAAGATGTGTTCCTTCTCCAGTGTATTAAACACGACTACATCATCAATACGGTTAAGGAATTCGGGGGCGAAGGCCTTTTTCAGAGCATTTTCAATTATGCTCTTCTGATTACTGTCCTCCTGTGCCTTGCGCGCAGAAGTTCCGAATCCGACGCCCTGCCCGAAGTCTTTCAGTTGACGGGCTCCGATATTGGAGGTCATGATAATGATGGTATTCCGGAAGTCGATCTTGCGCCCCAGGCTGTCGGTCAGGTAGCCGTCATCCAGCACCTGCAGCAGCATGTTGAACACATCTGGGTGTGCCTTTTCCACCTCGTCCAGCAGGATAACCGAATACGGCTTTCTGCGCACCTTCTCGGTGAGCTGTCCACCTTCTTCGTATCCCACGTATCCGGGAGGGGCTCCCACCAGTCGGGATATGGCGAATTTTTCCATGTATTCGCTCATGTCGATGCGAATCAGGGCATCTTCCGAATCGAAGAGCTCCCGGGCCAAAACCTTGGCCAGCTGCGTCTTACCGACACCGGTCTGCCCCAGGAAAATGAACGAACCTATGGGTTTATTCGGATCCTTGAGTCCGGCGCGGTTTCGCTGTATGGCCTTGGTAACCTTGGCCACGGCCTCGTCCTGTCCGATAACCAGATTCTTGATCAGGTCGGGCAATCGGGCCAGTTTTTTGCTTTCCGTTTGCGCAATACGATTAACGGGTATTCCACTCATCATGGAAACCACATCGGCCACGTTGGACTCGGATACGGTTTCGCGGTGGAGTTTACTCTCTTCCTCCCACTGTTCCTGGGCGATGGCCAAATCCTTCTCGATTCGCTTCTCGTCGTCCCTGAGCTTGGCGGCTTCCTCGTACTTCTGCTTGCGAACTACGGAGTTCTTAAGCTCCCGGGTCTTCTCCAGCTCAGCTTCCAGATCCAGTATCTTCTGAGGGACCTCCATATTCACGATGTGCACACGTGAACCGGATTCATCCAGGGCATCGATGGCCTTGTCCGGAAGGAATCGGTCGGTCATATACCGATTGGTGAGCTTCACACAAGCGATAACGGCCTCATCGGTGTATATCACATTGTGGTGGTCCTCGTACTTCTCTTTGATGTTCATCAGGATTTCGATGGTCTCCTCAACGGTAGTAGGCTCGACCATGACCTTCTGAAAGCGTCGCTCCAGGGCCCCGTCCTTTTCGATGTACTGCCGGTATTCGTCCAAAGTGGTCGCACCTATGCACTGAATCTCGCCTCTTGCCAGGGCGGGTTTGAACATGTTCGAGGCATCCAGACTGCCTGTAGCTCCACCCGCACCTACTATGGTGTGAATTTCGTCTATGAACAGTATGATGTCGTCGTTTTTCTCCAGTTCGTTCATCACGGCCTTCATGCGTTCTTCGAACTGACCGCGGTATTTCGTGCCGGCTACCAGGGACGCCAGGTCCAGGGTAACGACTCTCTTGTTGTAAAGGATGCGTGAAACCTTCTTGTTGATAATGCGAAGGGCCAGCCCTTCGGCTATGGCACTTTTACCTACTCCGGGCTCGCCGATGAGCAGGGGATTGTTCTTCTTTCGCCGGCTGAGTATCTGAGAGACCCTTTCGATCTCTTTTTCCCGGCCCACGACGGGGTCGAGTTTGTTCTCCTCAGCCATCTTGGTCAGGTCTCTGCCGAAATTGTCCAGTACGGGCGTCTTGGATTTCTTAGTGCCTTTCTTGGAATCGGAGGAGCCGGAGCTGTACCCGCCATCCTTGGATTCCCCTTCGGAATCGGAATCCCCTGGGAATGAGGATTCGGAGGTGGGATTGTCGGTGTAATCGTCCTCGCTTGTGATCATAGATTTGAATTGTTCCTTCACACCGTCGTAATCCACGCGCAGTCGGTGAAGGAGTTTGGTAGTGGGGTCGTTTTCGTTGCGCAGTATGCATAGCAGCAGGTGCGCCGTGTTGATGGAAGACGACTGAAACAGTTTAGCTTCGAGAAAGGTGGTCTTAAGCGCCCGTTCCGCCTGTCGGGTCAGGTGCAGATTCTTCTTGTCTTTCTGTATGCCGGTGGTTGTTGGGTTGGAGGGTGTGAGTATTTCGACTTTTCTTCGGAGGTGATCCAGGTCGACCTCCAGGGCATCGAGTATGCTTATAGCTTTGCCATTGCCGTCCCTTAACAGGCCCAGCAAGAGGTGCTCGGTCCCGATGAAATCGTGACCCAGGCGGAGCGCCTCTTCCTTGCTGTACGCAATGACGTCTTTAACCCTTGGAGAAAAATTATCGTCCATAAAATGTAATTCAGCTACTAAAATTAATAAAAAGTACCTTGGGCAACCAATTCGCAGACCCTTTCTCGATTAACGCAAAAAAAACAGGATTAAGGTCCTGAACCTGTTATTTTGTCGCCACTTCCTTGCATTATTATCAAAAAGGGCCACCATCATTCGTTGAAACCCGAGTTTCATAGGTCGAAACAGACCCAAAAAAATTACGGAAATTTCTGTTTTTCAGTTGGCTAACTAGCGATTTGGGTTCTTTTTTGTCCATCTTGGACCTCCCAAAACCGTGCCAATGGGAAGCGGTGAAAATCACCCGGTCTCCTGGCGGCCATAAAATGAAGCCCGGCGTCCCGTAATAAGGCTGTTAAAACTGTTAATAAAAACTGGATTAATACCACCTTGCACATCCGGTGAGCCTAGTATTTATCGTATCTTGCTGCGATTTTAAAATTACTGCGATTTTATGGCGGACGGAGAGAAGCTGATAGCGATAAACATCGAAGATGAAATGAAGTCGGCCTACATCGATTATTCGATGTCGGTCATAGTGTCACGTGCCCTGCCGGACGTTCGAGACGGTCTCAAGCCCGTCCATCGACGTGTCTTGTTTGGCATGCACGAGCTGGGAGTCCGTTCCAATACCTCCTACAAGAAATCGGCCCGTATCGTGGGTGAGGTCCTCGGTAAGTACCACCCTCATGGAGATACCTCGGTTTACGATACCATGGTTCGCATGGCCCAGGAATGGAGCCTGCGCTATATGCTTATTGACGGCCAGGGAAACTTCGGTTCCGTCGATGGAGACAGCCCTGCGGCCATGAGGTATACCGAGGCCCGTATGCGCAAGTTCGCCGAGGAGATGCTGGCGGATATCGACAAGGAAACGGTGGACCATACCCTGAACTTCGACGATTCGCTGGAAGAGCCCACCGTGCTTCCTTCCCGTGTACCCAATTTGTTGGTCAACGGTGCGGCAGGTATAGCCGTGGGTATGGCCACGAACATGCCTCCTCACAATCTGGCCGAGGCAGTCGATGGGACCATAGCCTACATCGATAATCCCGAAATCGATGTGGACGGCCTGATGCAGTTCATCAAAGCACCCGATTTTCCTACCGGGGGTATCATTTACGGTTATGACGGCGTGCGTGAGGCCTTCCATACCGGCAAGGGTCGGGTAGTGATGAGGGCCCGTGCCACCTTCGAGGAAATTAACGGCAGGGATTGCATCGTGGTTACTGAGATTCCATATCAGGTGAACAAGGCGGAGATGCTGAAGAAGACCTGGGACATGGTGAATGACAAGAAAATCGAGGGCATCTCTCTGATCCGGGACGAATCGGATCGCAAGGGAATGCGAATTGTGTACATACTGAAGCGGGACGCCATTCCGAACATCGTACTCAATACGCTGTATAAGCATACGGCACTGCAGACCAGCTTTAGCGTAAATAACATCGCCCTGGTGGGTGGCAGGCCCCAATTGCTCAATCTGAAGGACCTGATCGTCCATTTCGTGGATCATCGCCACGAGGTCGTAGTCAGGCGTACGAAATTTGAACTGCGTAAAGCTGAAGAGCGGGCACACATATTGGAGGGCCTGATCATTGCTTCGGATAACATCGACGAGGTAATCTCAATTATCAGGGCTTCGGCCAATGTGGAAGATGCCCGGAACAGCCTGATCGAACGCTTCTCGCTGTCCGAAGTGCAGGCCAGGGCCATCGTGGAGATGAGGCTTCGACAGCTGACAGGACTGGAACAGGACAAGTTGCGTGAGGAATACGACGAGTTGCTGAAGACCATAGAAGACCTGAAAGACATACTGGAGCGCAAGGAACGCCGAATGGAAATCATCAAGGAGGAGCTCCAGGAGATCAGGAAGAATTACGGCGATGAGCGCCGTTCGGACATCGATTTCGCCGGTGGCGATCTGAGCATAGAGGATATGATTCCGGACGAACAGGTGGTGATCACCATTTCGCATGCGGGCTACATCAAGCGCACCCCGCTTTCGGAATACAAAATACAGCATAGGGGTGGAGTGGGACAGAAGGCTTCGTCCACCCGCCAGGAGGACTTCCTCGAGCATTTGTTTGTGGGTACCAACCATCAATACATGCTGTTCTTTACCCAGAAGGGCCGCTGTTTCTGGATGCGGGTCTACGAAATACCCGAAGGCACCAAGGCCTCCAAGGGGCGAGCCATACAGAATCTGATCCAGATCGAACCCGACGACAAAGTCAAGGCGTTCATTTGTACCCAGGACCTCAAGGATGAGGACTATGTAAACAGTCACTACGTGATTATGGCTACCAAGCAGGGGGTCGTGAAGAAGACTTCCCTGGAGCAGTATTCCCGTCCGCGGCAGAACGGTATTAACGCCATTACCATCAGAGAGGGAGACGAGCTACTCGAGGCCAAACTCACCACGGGTAACAGTCAAATCTTCCTGGGGCTCAAATCCGGTAAAGCGATTCGATTCGAAGAAAGCAAGACACGTCCCATGGGCCGGAGTGCGGCCGGAGTCCGCGGGATTACACTTGCCCATGATAAGGATGAGGTGATCGGCATGGTCTCGGTTCACAATTTTGACGAGGATATTCTGGTCGTGTCTGAGAACGGATATGGAAAGCGCTCGAGCATAGACGACTACCGGATCACCAATCGGGGAGGCAAGGGGGTCAAGACCATTTCCATTACTGAGAAGACTGGTGGACTGGTGGCCATTAAAAATGTCACGGATTCCTATGACCTCATGATCATCAATAAGTCGGGTATTGCCATACGTCTGGAAGTCTCAGATCTGAGGGTGATGGGACGAGCCACTCAGGGTGTCAGACTGATCAATCTGAAAGGCAAAGACACCATCGCTGCCGTCGCCAAGGTCTTAAAGGATGACGAGGCCGTCGAGGATGTGGATGTGAGGGATATAGAGGTCAACGAAGAAGATGGCACAAGCCTCGATACGGATTCATAGAAAATAATACCTTTACGAGGTATTTAAACACAAAAATAAACCAATGAAAACCAAGATTTTTACCGTGCTTCTGCTTGGCCTTTCCGTTGCGGTCTGGGCTCAGAAGGATGAGATTAAAGAGGCTACTAAAGCTATGAAATCGGGCAACTTCGCTTCAGCAGTCACCGAACTGGACAAGGCAGCTTCTACCATCGGGTCTGCCGATGAAAAAATGCAGGCTCAGTACTACAATCTATTGGGTGAGGCCTACGCTGGTCTGGCCAAGGCCGGTGACACCGAGGCTTACCAGAAGTCTCTGGACGCATACAACAAAATGATGGATGTTGAAAAACAGTCGGGTAAGTCCCGATATACCGATGATGCAGCGACTGCCATCAGGCAAATGGCCGCAGATCTGGTTAATGCTGCTATCAAGGATCAGAACGAATCCAAGTTTGTGGATTCCGCGTCCAAGCTATATCTCGGATACAAGATGAGCCCACAGGATACTCTCTGGCTGTACTATGCGGCGGGAAGCTCCGTGAACGGGGGCGATCTGGAAGGGGCCCTGAAGTACTACAGGGAACTCAAGGAAATCGGTTATGACGGAAGTGGTATGACATACACCGCCGTCAATGTAGAGACCGGTAAGACCGAAGAACTCGATAAAGAGACCCGTGATCTGTATGTGAAGTCCGGCTCATACTCCAACCCCAAGGATGAGAAGATTCCTTCCAAGAAGGCGGAGATCGTGAAGAATATCGCACTGATCCTTCAGCAGCAGGGTAAGACGGATGAGGCCCTGCAGGCTTATGAGGACGCTATGGCTGCTAATCCTGACGATGTGAATTTGGTGCTTAACAAGGCGAATCTGTACTACAACATGGGTGACAAGGAGACCTTCAAGAAGCTGATGGAAGAGGCCTCTAAGATGGCACCCGATAATCCTGACCTGCTGTACAACATAGGCGTGATTAACATGGAGCAGAGGGATTACAAAGGGGCCCGTGCTGCATACAGCAAGGCGCTGGAGATCGACCCTAATTATACCAATGCACTGCTTAACCTGTCCACCACCTATGTGAACGAGGGCAACGATCTGATCGAGCAGATGAATGAGCTCTCTTCCTCTTACAGAAAGGAGGATATCGCCAAATACGACAAGCTTAAGCAACAGAAGGACGACTTGTTCCGGGAAGGGGCCGTGGTCCTCGAGGCGGCCCTGAAGGACAACCCGAACGACAAGAGCATACTCTCCCAGCTGAAGAACCTCTATGGAGCGCTGGGGGACACCGACAATTTTGTGCGGATTAAAGGAATGCTCGGAGAGTAAGGAATTTTTCCATTTCCTTTTTCAGAAAAGGGAGCAGAGCCTGCGGGTTTTGCTCCCTTTTTTTGACGTTCTACAGCAGGGTCTTGATCACCCGTAGGGTATGGGAGTAGCGGCGTCGTTGAACGTCGAAGATACCGGTATGGTCGATGCGGTCCACCCGTACCTGACCGTGTGTATGCAGGATGTAGTTATTGCCCAGAAGAATTCCGACATGGCTGATGTCCCCTCCCTTGGATTCGCAATAAGCCAGGTCTCCTGGCTGGCTTTCCTCCAAAAAACTCAGCACTTCCCCTTTCCGGGCCTGTTCCCGTGCCGCGAAGGGGAGGGATATCCCGTAGATACGATAGACCAATTGGACCAGTCCAGGGGCATCTATGCCGAAGGGGGTACGGCCACCTATAAATTCCGGCGCCTTAAGAAAAGTAAGGGCACTATCCACAAGGTGCTTACGGATAGCTTCGGATTTTTCCAAGGTGGGTACCGATACGGTTTCTCCCTCGTATTCCAGTCCCAGTTCCTGAAGAAAATCGACCCGTGAGCCCATGAGCAGGGGAACCAACTGACCGTTCTGGGGCATGATGCCGTGCCCAATCAAATCATTGGAATAGCGGCGCTCTTTATTCAGGCAGTGGTGGGTAAAGAACTCCTCCTCAACCGTGGTATACTGATTGTTTCGGATCCAACCCTGCAGGGAGGATTCCTCCAGTTCCACACGACTGAAGCGGGATCTCCTTTCTTTGATACGAAAGTGCGTGCCACAAAGCAACTGCACCAGCAGCGGACTTTCGGCACCGGGTTCGTGGTAGAGGGAAACGACACTCAGCAGGGTGATTCCGTAGGAATGCTTCTTCTTCACCTATTCGTTTAGCGTTCAAGGACGATGGCGGATGCTCCGCCACCGCCGTTGCATATTCCGGCGACTCCGTACTTTCCGTTATGCTGGCGCAGCACGTGCAATAGGGTCACCGTGATTCGCGCACCGGAGCAACCCAGAGGATGCCCAAGAGAAACAGCCCCTCCATGTACATTGACGATTTCGGGATTTAGCCCCAGCAGTTTTATGTTGGCCAGCCCCACCACGGAAAAGGCCTCGTTGAGTTCCACGTAGTCCACGTCGGCCAGGTCCAGGCCAGCCTTAGCGAGTGCCTTGGGTACGGCCTTGGCAGGAGCCGTGGTAAACCATTTGGGTTCCTGGGCGGCATCGGCATAACTCTTCACGACAGCCAGGATTTCCAACCCGAGTTCCTCCGCCTTCTCGCGGCTCATGAGAACCAGGGCCGCGGCACCGTCGTTAATGGTGGAGGCGTTGGCCGCGGTAACCGTACCTTCTTTGGTGAAGGACGGTCTCAGCTGAGGCACCTTATCGAAGGAAACCCGCTTGTACTCCTCGTCCTCGGAGATGACCAGGGGGTCACCTTTGCGCTGAGGTACGGAAACGGGTATGACTTCGTCCGCGAATTTCCCCGTAGACCAGGCTTCGGCCGAACGGGTGTACGACTGTATGGCGAACTGATCCTGCTCTTCTCTGGTGAACTCGTGCTCTGTGGCGCAGAGGTCCGCGCATACTCCCATGGCCTGCTGGTCGTAGGCATCCACCAATCCGTCTTTCTGCATGCCGTCCACCATTTCGGCAGAACCAAACTTGGTACCCTGACGCAGATGCATATAGTGCGGAATCTGACTCATGTTCTCCATGCCACCGGCGATCACCACCTCGTTATCGCCCAGGGCAATCGACTGGGCTGCGAACATGATGGACTTCATTCCCGAGGCGCATACCTTGTTTACCGTAGTACAGGGTACGTTATCGGGTATGCCGGCCTTAAGAGCCGCCTGTCGTGCCGGCGCCTGACCACAGCCTGCCTGAACCACCTGGCCCATATACACTTCATTCACCTGCTCGGGCTTCAGGGAAGACTTTTCCAGGGCGGCCCGTATGGCTGCCGCCCCTAGATCGGTGGCAGGAACCTGGGCGAATTGTCCGAGGAAACTTCCTATGGGGGTACGCACGGCGGCGGTAATGACAACTTCCTTCATGGTATGCTATTTTGCCTTCAAAATTACGGAAAAATCGAGGCTCGGCTTACCTTTGAGTCTGGCGGGGCCCGCTGCTTTCGGCTGTAAAGCCTTAATTGTCTAATTTTGAGCCCCTATAGGTATTATGGCTCGAATCATCGAATATCTTCTTAAGCACCAGTCCCGTATTTACCGGTATTTCCTGTACATCGTATCCCTGGTGGTCATCATCAGCCTATTTCCCCAGGGAGGGAAATTTAAGTATGAATACAGCCTGGGCAGACCCTGGCAGTACGAGGATTACTATGCCCCTTTCGATTTTGCCCTTAGGAAATCACCCGAGGAGATCGAGAAGGAACTGCAGGAACTGGAAGAAGGGAAAACATTCTACTATCAGTACGACGAAGGGATATTTGATGAGGTACTAAAGACCTTCAACGAGACCTTCGAACAGCGTTTCGACCTGAGCAACCTAGACAACCGCCGCAAGGGCGAACTCTTCGATGCCGGACAGTCGGCCATACAGCGCATCTATCCCAACGGCTATTTCGAGAAACCACCTCCCGGTCGCAATATCAATCTAATAAAAGATACCAAGGCCATACCCTTACTTAAGGAAGCCATAGTGTACCCCGGTAACATCGATGCCGTACTCGGAGGGTTCTTCGCCGATGTGCCCGGAAGCAGGGGAGAGGATTTGCTGATCGATTATCTCAAGGAGATCATGCAGCCCAATGCCCTCTATGATCAGGAACTGACCGAACAGATCTACAACGAGGTGCGTTCGGACATTTCCCAGACCCGTGGTTCAGTCCTTCAGGGGGCATCTATTATCCGAAAGGGTACCAACGTTACCCCGGAGCAGTTCCGCAAGCTGGAATCCATACGGCTCGAGTATGAATCCGAACTCTACAAGGGCAACAACCAGCGGCTGATCCTCGTCGGATACGGCATACTGGTCGCCCTGGTGCTGATGATGCTGTACCTGTTCCTGGAGCGCTATCGCCCTCATATCTATAAGGACAACAACCGGATCACCTTTATCCTGATGAATATTATACTGATGGTCCTGGCCACCACGGCGGTGATCAACTGGAGGGTGGACTTCGTCTATGCCGTACCCCTCTGCATAATGCCCCTGGTGCTCAAGAATTTCTTCGATGCCCGCCTGGGACTCTTCGTACATGTGATCACCCTGCTTATACTCGGCTTCGTGGTCCCCAACAGTTTCGAATACATCTTCCTGCAGCTGGTCGCCGGTATCGTGACCATATTAGGGGTGACCGAGCTCTACAAGCGTGCCAATCTGTTTATCGCCGTAGGGCAGATTACCGTGATTTACCTGATCGGTTACCTGGCCTTTCACACCATAAATGAGGGTACCCTGAACAATCTCTTCGAGAAGTGGCCCGTATTTCTGACTTTTATTGTCAATGGCATGTTTACCCTGTTCGTACTCCCGCTCATATACGGCTACGAACGCATATTCGGTCTGACCTCGGACAGTTCCCTGCTCGAGCTTTCCGACACCAACAGCGAATTGCTCAAGAGGTTGTCGGATGCCGCACCGGGAACCTTCCACCACTCCCTGCAGGTGGCCAACCTGGCGGAAGCGGCGGCCAACGAAATCGGTGCCAATGCACTGCTGACCCGGGTGGGAGCCTTGTATCACGACATTGGCAAGCTGACTAACCCCCCGTATTTCACAGAGAACCAGACCACCAACATCAATCCCCACGATGACCTGCCCCCCAAGGAGAGTGCGCGTATCATCCTGGACCACGTGATCAAGGGTATTGAGATTGCCCGTAAATACCGGCTGCCCGACCGGATCATTGACTTCCTGCGTACTCATCACGGAACCAGTCTGGTGTACTATTTCTACAAGAAGCAGAAGGACATCGATGAAAATACGGAAGAAGCGGATTTCCGCTATCCCGGACCCATACCATTTTCCAAGGAAACGGCCATACTGATGATGGCCGACTCGGTCGAAGCTGCCAGCAAGAGCCTTAAATCGCCCACCTATGCCATGATCGACGACTTCGTGGAGAAGATCGTGAACGGCCAGATGCAGGCCAACCAGTTTATGAATGCCGACATCACCTTTAAGGAAATCGAACAGGTGAAAAAAGTCCTGAAGCAGAAGCTGACCAATATCTACCACCTGCGGGTGGAGTACCCGGAGTAGAACCTTGAGCTCGCTGGAAGAGTATGTTGCCCGAGTTGATTATTTGATGAAATTGTTGCGAGCGTCCGGGGTAAAAAGTATTTTTGCACCCGCCTTTTATGTGAGGCAGTACCGGATCGATCAGTGCTTATCGATCTTAACTTAATGAAATTCAGGAGAGGTGCCGGAGTGGTAACGGAGCAGATTGCTAATCTGTCAGCGCGTAAGTGCTGCCTGGGTTCGAGTCCCAGTCTCTCCGCCAAAGGTCACGGGGTGTAGCGTAGCCCGGTTATCGCGCCTGCTTTGGGAGCAGGAGGTCGCAGGTTCGAATCCTGCCACCCCGACCAACAAAATCCAGCTTAGCCGAAGGCAAGCTGGATTTTTTGTTTGCGAACGGCTGAAAGCTTGCTTTCGAGCCGGTAGCAAACAAAAAAGACAAACCGAGCTGAAGCTCGGCAGCTGGAT
>CAZKFM010000005.1:0-134541 GCA_964552195.1 uncultured Flavobacteriaceae bacterium | reverse complement strand
TTAGTTGAGCAACACCCCCACTACAGGAAGCGCGAACGCAAGTGAGCGAATCCTGCCCAAGACGATTCCCTGGTTATTAATTAGGATTGTCTTAAAGCTTGCTTTCGAGCCGGTAGCAAACAAAAAAGACAGACCGAGCTGAAGCTCGGCAGCTGGATTTAGTTGAGCAACACCCCCACTACAGGAAGCGCGAACGCAAGTGAGCGAATCCTGTCACCCCGACTTGATTATCAGAGTCTTAGGAGCATTTTCTTCTACGACTTTTTTTGCTTTGCATACAAAGCCGTTGTTTTGACATTTCCTCTATGAATGAAGCCTTCACTTTTTTGGAAAGGGTTACATCATGAGGGGGAGAAGTGTACGAATTGATTTTGGAATGCACAATATGTTCTATGGTCTTATGTAATCATTCAACCTTCACCCAGATATCACCATCGTCCTCTAGTATACGAACACCCACACTGTCTTGTTCGAATTCGAAGTATCCATATTGGTTAATAAACAAGGTACTATCGAGTTGTGTAAAACGAAGATAATTTGGGCTTACGCCGGAGTTACCTTCTAAAGGATCATTCCCCGGGTTCCTGACCTCAATGGTATCCCTGAACTTACTTTTGGTAGATATGTATTTTCCTAAAAATTGTGGTTCAATTAGATCTACATCGGATGGCCCCAGCCCTTGAATCTGTCGTAATCGCCTCAGGCAATTTGCAATATTTTCCCTCTGTTCAATTATCGCCATTAAATAGTAGTACTGTCGACTAGAAATGGATAAGAAGGCATTTCGATACCTAAAGTCCTTAAGAAGAAAGTTTCTAAACTTCAAGGAGTCTATTACATTTTCGTTAGACTCGAGATTGATATTCTTGGTCAGGAGTTCCTCGTAGACAAGAGCGGACCTCTTCATCGATTCGTACTCTTCAAGGACCTTTACATTATCGACATGAAACGCCAAATGAGCGGACTCCAGAATTTCCTTTTCTTTCTCACTCAGAAGATTTTCATTTATAAGCAGCTGGTTATACGCGGTTTTATTGATTCTATATCCTAGCACATCCCCTGGGTAATAACGGAAATGAAGTAATTCTTCAAAATTGGATATTTCAAGAATCGAATCCAAAGACGCCTTCTTATCCCAACGGCCGCTGGCGTGAGGCTTCATTCTTTTTCGCATATAACCCTTTAAATAGTTATTGATTACCGAGATGTTGTCTTCAATTTCTTTTGGGAAGCTCTCCAAATAAGCTTCAGCTGCGATTTGGTTTTTCCTTTCCTCGTTTAGATTATTCAATTGAAGTGCAATAAGAATACCTATAACTACAAGTACTATTTCCCCGATGGCATAAGCCAGGTACTTACCCATCTTGTTTTCTTTAAGTAGCCCTTTTCTAATGTTTCGGAAGAATTTGAACATAGTTGGATCGAGTTTGGTTGATGAGTATGTAAGGTAGGAAAACTGTTACATTAGCTAGGGCACAAGAATTGGAAGAAGTAGATGCCCAGCTCAAAGCAGAGAAGAACGATTTTGTAACCCCCTGCATTTGCTTCACTTGCTACATAGTATGGACGCAACCATGTAGTTACTGCAGGAAAAGCAGGCTTAAGAAAATGTTTTATTTCAGGCAGGTTGTTAGATTTCAGGCAGGGTTACATACTTTTAGGTCATGAAGAATACCTTGATCATAATATTTCTAAATGCTTTCCTAGTCCATTTTGTGCAAGGGCAATTGCCAGACGTTTTAGCCAACCAAGATGGTGGAGCAGTTTCAACCTCAACGGACGCTATTGTACTCGGAGAGCTTTTAGCTTTTCCAGGTGCTTTTGGAGAAGGAGCTTACATACAAGGGGGACGCGGAGGCGCAATCTATGAAGTAACTTCTAAATCAACGGGTACTGGAGCTGGTACTTTCCGAGGGGCTTTAGAAGCGCATGGCTCAAGAATAATCCTAATTAAAGTGGATGGTACTGTAGATTATGAATTCGGAATTATCGAAGACATCCCCGCTGATTTTACAATAATAGGCCAAACAGCGCCTGGAGACGGATTACAAATAAAAGGATTGCGGATATTGAATGTTGGTAAAAACGGAGCTTTTTTAGACAACTTCATCATGCGACATTTTACATCTAGGTTTGGAGATGGAGGAACCCCAAGCGTAGAGGATATTCTGGAAACTCAAGTTATCGATAAGGGGTTTTATGTTGACCACCTGAGTATGTCTTACGCACAAGACGAAATTTTCACGACTTATTCAAGAAAGTTAGCAAACTATGGCATTCCCATTGATGGATTAGAAAGGGGAACGCTGGCTAATTCATTAATCGCTCAGGCACACCCCGATCATAATACAGGGCATATTTTCGCAAGCCAAACCGACACGGATATTACGCTGCCAGTAGGAAACTATACTTACGCGAGAAATGTAATCCATCTCATTAGTCATAGGTTCCCTAATTTTTCTGGACATAGCGGATATTTGGAATCTTATAATAACATTATCTCTAGCTGGAATTATCAGTTATCGAGGGTAAATGGAAATGTGAAAGTCGATTGGCACTCCAATCTAGCCATACAGGGAAACTTAACTCCTAATCCTAACGCTACGAACAAGTGGCTTTATGCTAATCGAACATTTGAAAACGAGGTCAGTATATACACTACCGGGAATATCATCGAAGGATTTAATACAAGTGTCGCTCAAAATCCACAAAAAGACCTGTGGAGATATTATTTTAGTAATGATGGCACAACCAAGAATAACGTTCTTGTAGATTCTCTTTTTATAACTACCAGGCAATCAAGCGCAAAGTTTGCCCCAGGTGGACTGCTGACTGCCAATCAACTGAAAGACTCTCTGTTAACTCATGTTGGACATACAAGGTCAGCTGGAACTGATGGCCTTGGCACTGACGTTCGTGACTCTCTCGACGAGAAATATGTGGACGAAGTAACAAAAGAAAACGGGCCTAGCTCCTATCCAGATCCGTCCACGTGGTATATTCCAACAAAAAACTCTGCTTTAATTTGGGCTGATACGGATTCGGATCACATTGCAGACAACTTCGAGGATTTGGTTGGCCTGGATAAAAATAGCGCGGCAGATGCAACGACAAAGCCTGATTTTGTGGTTTTACATGGAATGACGTTCGACAACCGAGAGCGAACCGGCGGCAGTTATGACGCGAACGGTAATTACTTAGGGGGGAGCCTGACCGGCAATAATCTATACACTTGGCAAGAAATCTACTGGTCTTATTTAGCCAATGATTTTTTGAATTTAAAGAACGGAATATATCGACGCTGAGCGAAGAGAGTTTGCTAGGATGGAGATTTATGGCTGAAACCCCTCCTGGATTTTGTTGAGCAATATCCCCACTACAGGAAGCGCGAACGCAAGTGAGCGAATCCGGCCCAGGACTAGTCCAGATTCTCCTTCACTTTTTGTATGCACACAATTCGCATACAAAGCCCCTGATTGTGACTATCCAAGAAATAGGGAGCTAGTACACTAAAACAACCAAGTCATTTACACTGAACCCCAACTTTAGTATCTTCTGCAAAATAACGGCATGAAAACTCTCAAAGGAAAAGTAGTTTGGGTAACCGGTGCTTCGTCCGGTATAGGTGAGGCCCTGGTATATCAGCTGGCAAAACAAAAAGCAATTGTGGTCCTATCTGCAAGAAGGGAAGGGGAGCTTGAGCGCGTCCGGAAAGGGGCGGGACTACCCGAAGAGCAAAGCCTGATCGTTCCCCTCGACTTAGCCGATGAGAGTGGCTTTCCATCTGCCTACCTCAAGGTGAAACAACGATTTCAGCAGGTGGACATACTGATCAATAACGGTGGCATAAGTCAGCGTGATTACTTTATCAACACGGATACATCGACTATACATCGACTTATGGATGTCAACTTTTTTGGTACTGTGGGATTGACTAAGGAGGTTTTGCCCGATATGGTCGCACGAAAATCTGGAATGATCGTTGGGGTTACCTCTGTTACCGGGAAGTACGGGACACCTTTACGGAGTATATATGCCGCTTCTAAACACGCCATACACGGCTTCCTGGATGCACTCAGGGCAGAGCATCACAAGGATGGACTGCAGGTATTGATCGTCGCCCCTGGCTATGTAAAGACGAACCTCTCGTATAATGCTGTACTTGGGGATGGTAGCCCTCAGAATGCCATGGATCCCGGCCAGGCCAGCGGAATTTCGCCTGAAAAGTGTGCGAGGCTTATGATTAAGGCCATCAAAAAGGGAAAACGAGAAATCTATCCGTCAGGTACCAAGGAACTGGCCGGAGTATACCTGAAACGATTTTTTCCCGGTCTAATGGCTGGTTTGGTAAGAAAGGTCAATGTGCGTTAGCGATCATACTTACTACAGGCTGTTCATGGAGCGCTTAGGAAGTGGCGGAATCGGAAAACCAGCTCTACGGTGTAAATCCAGATAGCCGCGTGCATGGCCACTTAATTCGTGATGGTTTGCTCTAGCGCCAGCAACTGATTTCCCAGTAAAGAGGCCAGTACAAACTGCTTCTCATGGTTAGCGCGGTATAATCTTCGTAAATGACTTTGCAGTTCTGAATCGCTTCGTATGGCTTCTATATCAATGGGGTATTGATCGGTTGAATCCACCACGAATGAAGCCGACCGGGTAATATTGTAGAATCTATCCCTGTAATTGACATAATCTCTGATTTGAGGAATATAAATTTCAACATCAAGAAGTTGAGCTCTTTCTGAAAAGCGCTGTAGGGTCAGCAATTCATTTTTCAAGTCATTATCGATCAGGTCTGCCTGACCGTTGCTAATGATCTCGTCCCAGGTGGGCATATTGATGCTGAATGTTATCACAAATCCAGCCCGATTCAGGTTTCTGACCAGGGTGAGGGTATCCGAAACAGGCACATATTGATCAACGACTGCGTCCAGCGAGAATCCCTTTAATCTGGAAGATACAGGCTCCGCAGTAAAATACGTGTCAGCGGGGTAGGGATGCGAATTAAATCCCTTCTCCGTAAATTCCATGAGGGCAATCGCCGCATTTTTACAGCCCTGCAGCTGACCAAGGGTTAGCAAAAGAAGACTATCATTTTCCTTAATATCTGCATGAAATTGATCCAGATATACTCCGGCCTTCAGCTTGCTTTTACGGATTTCGTTCCAGTTATTGAGTTGAAGTGCAATCAGAATCCCAATAACGACAAGTACCACCTCTCCGACCGCATATCCGAGGTACTTACCCATCTTATTTTCCTTAAGAAGCCCTCTGCGGATATTGCGGAAGAATTTGAACATGCTGTATAGTTTTCCGTGATTAATTAAGTTCCTTATCAATATGCGCTATGACCCGAGTGGTTTGATCAATTGCTTTTTGCTTACGCTGAGAAGAACTCTTTCTCATGTTTAAGCGAAAGCTAAGCATATTGGTAAACTCCACATCGTCCAGTAATGCCCCATAATTTGTGGGATAAGCACGCTTCACTTCTTCTCTGCGAAAATGCTTTTGATAAAGTGGGACTACAACACTGGGCCACACCTGATCTTCAATTCGACGGGTTTCCTGCATAAGTAGGGGATAATCCTTTTCAAAAAGATTGATTATTTCAGTCCTTAACTGGTCGTTTTGAATAATGCTAAGCCCGGAAGATTTTAAGGTTTCAAAGCCCGATGAGGTTAAAACGACGTCTGGCGCATAGTCTGCGACGACAAATAGATAATCAAGGGTGTCCTTATAGGGTCTTTTTTGGTCTAAATGATCCAGAAGATAGGTCATCGCTGAAATTCCCTCCTCCTGAATTTGAATATCCGACTTGAGATTGGCAACATTGGTTTGAAGATTGATTTTCAACTCCTGAAGCAAGCTTTTCTCAGTTACATTCAACTTTATCTGTTCATTCAAATTATTGATTTGCAGGGCGATAAGGATTCCAATGACCACCAGCACGATCTCCCCGGTTGCATAAGCCAGGTACTTACCCATCTTATTTTCCTTAAGAAGCCCTCTGCGGATATTGCGGAAGAATTTGAACATTAATTCATGTTTAGTTTTTCGTGATGGAGACTTAAAAGCGCTAGCGCTTCACGAATTCGACTTCTTCGATTCGGGCTCCTCGGTATCGAAATCGCCCTTTTTCCCCAAAATTCAGTCTTCCGGGCCCTGCGGTCTCGGCGACAAAATACTTGCCGTCGTCTAGTTTAAAGTAGGCCGTATTCCTGCCGATGTTCACCCGGGATTCATCGGCCTTAATGATGGTATACATGTGCCCGGGTTCTCCCGCAAACCTTATTTCCCCGGGATCGATCAGGTGACAGAGTATACCCGCAAACAATATGGCCTTGGTATCGCAATCTCCATAGCCGCACGTAAAGACGTTGGGTGTGGCTATCACTCCTCCGTAGTACCAGTTGGGATCCAGGTCCTCGGGAATTCCATAAGGTATGTCCTGAACGAAGCTCATGGCCAGGTCAATGCGATTCTGTCGGGTATCGACATAGTACTCCTTCAGATAGTTGATCATCCAGTCGGCGACGATCTTTGTGTACGGGCTATAGGCATTCACCATGGCATTTTTATCAACCACCAGTGAATTTCCCCTGCGCATGAACATTCCTTCTTCCAGTATTCTCCTGCGGGAAGCCATTACCTCCGGAGTTACCGGATACGGATCGAACATCGACTGGGGTATGCCAAATAGCTGAATATCCCGATCCGTCTGTTGCTTATTGAGCTTCCAGGTGATGGAACAGGTGTTTTCCTCGTGATCCCTGAACGTGTATCGGATCACATAGTCTTCACCCTCCACAGCGACTCGGTATCCGACATGGTCATTGGCCTGATAGTTCTTTTGGGAAAACAGGTTAAAGGAACTGCATAAAATCAGTGCTGGAAAAAGAAGCAAGAGACGTGTTTCCATAACCTTTACAGAGTTTGTTAATAATAGGTTTTGATCGGCCTGATAACGTTAAGTATATCCTCTTCTCCATCGATCGCGGCTTCGGGTGCCAGAATCCCAATCACTACCAGTACAATTTCGCCCATCGCATATAAAAGGTATTTGCGAATTCGGTTATCGCTTAACAGCTTCTGACGAAGGGATCGGAAAAATTTGTCCATAATCCGGAATTGTCCAATGCACACTACCGCTAATTGTGAAAGGGTTGAACGAAAGTTAAGCGACTCTTTGCTACCTTACAAACGCAACCTTCAATTCTGCTTGCTGATGTTCAAATTCTTCCGTCGGATCCGAAGGAGCCTGATAGCCGAAAGCAAAACCGGTAAGTACCTGGCGTATGCAGCCGGGGAAGTGGTTTTAGTGGTGATCGGGATTCTGATTGCCCTGCAACTCAACAACTGGAATTCGGATCGTATCGACGGCATTAAGGAGCAGGGCTTTGTAGTCAATCTGAAACGGGATTTAAGTAATCAATTGGAAGCCATTGATCGTCAGCTCCGCGATGAAGCACTTTATAGTCGGAGTGCCAAGGGTGTGCTTGATGCATATATGGGAGGGGACGAAATTGCTTGGGATAGTACTCAGATAGATGCCGTCGCAAATCTCTGCGTCCGAACAACCTTCGTGATTACCAATCCTACCTATACCGAACTCATCTCGTCTGGGAATATTGACCTGATTCGGAATGAGTATATGAAGGATCAGATCATACTATACTACCAGGAACTGGATCGTTTGGAAAAGATCATTACCCGGAATAACAGTCTGTTTGTGGACCAGGAATTCGTGCCAAATATGTCGAGACTGGGGGTGTTGACTCAACGGGATATAGTGAGATTTCGGGAATCATACGGAAAACCCGGAGATGAACAGAAGGATTATATTTCGGAATCTTCTAAAAATAAACTTGCCGAAATAAGCAGTCGCCTGTTGAATAAGGAAGAGAACCGATTGCAATTTTTCAACCACTTGATCACGCGAAAATTGATCGCAGACATCCATATACACGATCTGAATCGGCTGAGCGTACAGACCGAGCAGTTGCTGATCGAATTTTCAAACTACTGAATCATACGTACACGACTGGCTGAGTTCGCGTACGGGCATCGAAGAGGTTACCGAACGCGTTTACCGTGGTTTTCGTCGCCCCGAAGAGTTCTGTATGCAGATGCGAAAGGAATATATCGACAAGCAAAGCGAGGTTTCAGCTTTGGCTGCGCGATTGCAGCGGCACTTTGAGAGCCCGGACAATTATTTGGAGGCCAAGGCTTACGTAGATGAATTCTACGATATACTTATCAACCCCAGTAGGTTTAAGAATAACATACTTATGCATGCGGTAGTAGAATAATTGAGCGCGCTGTAGCCTTAATCAGGTTATGAAATTAACGCGTTTCATGTTCTGATCCGGTCATCCCAGTTCTTTATACTTGTTGTCTTCCCGCTCTGATTCAATACGTCTACATTTGTATAGACTAACACGCTACGACTATGATAAAATGGGAAGGCGTCATGCCCGCAGTTACAACCAAGTTCACCCAGGACGATCAACTGGATATGGACATGTTCGAAACCAATATTCGGGCCCAGCTTGAGGCCGGTGTACATGGAATAATACTCGGCGGAACCCTGGGAGAGGCCAGTACGCTGACACATGAGGAAAAGGAACGCCTGATAAGAAAGTCTCTCACCCTGTCCGACGGCAGGGTACCGGTGATTATCAACATCGCCGAGAGCAGCACTCGTGAAGCGGTACAGGTAGCCCGGCATGCCGAAGAGATAGGAGCCAATGGACTAATGCTACTACCCCCCATGCGCTACAAGGCGACGGACTACGAGACGGTGGCTTATTTCAAGGCCGTTGCAAATACTACCTCCCTGCCCATCATGATCTATAACAACCCGGTGGACTACAAAATCGAGGTCACCATGGATATGTTCGAGGAACTGGCCGAATGCAGCAACATCCAGGCGATCAAGGAATCTACGAGGGATATTACCAACGTAATCCGATTGCATAACCGGTTCGGCGATCGCTTCAAGGTGTTTACCGGTGTCGATACGCTGGCCATGGAAAGCCTGGTCATGGGAGCTTCCGGCTGGGTAGCCGGACTGGTCTGTGCCTTCCCCGCCGAAACCGTAGCTATTTACGAATTGGTCAGGGCCGGACGGATAGAGGAGGCCCTGGAGATCTACCGCTGGTTCATCCCCCTGCTGGAACTGGATATTAATCCCCAACTGGTTCAGAATATTAAACTCGCAGAAGTCGCCACAGGGATTGGAACGGAACACGTTCGACCTCCCCGACTCCCCCTGGGGGGCGCGGAACGACAGCGGGTATTGGAAATCATTGAGCAGGGAGTCAACAACCGGCCCGCACTTCCGGACTATAAGAAACTACAAGCTTCGCACTAATGATGATAACAGGAAAGAATTACGTAGGAGGCAGGCTAAGTGCCGAAGGAGACCGGGTTTTCAAGACCTTTAATCCGAAGAAGAACGAATCTAATACCACCGAATTCACTGAGGCTACCCCGCAGGAGATCGATGAGGCCGCCCGGCTGGCCTGGGTTGCCTTCAGGGAGTACAGGAACATAACGGGTCAGCAAAGAGCCGCCTTTTTAAACTCCATAGCGGATCATATGCTGGATCTCGGACAGGAGCTGATCGACACCTACATGCTCGAATCGGGGCTGCCCGAAGGAAGGGCAGACGGGGAGCGGAACCGTACCGTATTCCAGTTAAGGTCTTTTGCGGAGCTGATCCAAAACGAGGACTGGAGGGAGAATACCTTCGATGCTGCGGAACCCAACAGGGAACCCCTGCCCAAGCCTGACCTGAGAAAAACGCTGATCCCGCTAGGCCCGGTAGCCGTATTCGGCTCCAGCAACTTCCCTCTGGCTTATTCCACGGCCGGAGGGGATACGGCCAGTGCCCTGGCGGCCGGCTGCCCGGTGGTGGTGAAGGTGCATCCCATGCATGCCGGGACCTCAGAGCTCGTGGCAACGGCCATAATCGCAGCAGCCTGTAAAACCGGCATGCCCAATGGAGTATTCTCCAGCCTGAATGGAGCCATAGAGGCGGGCCAACGGCTCGTTCGACACCCCAGTATCAAGGCCGTCGGCTTTACCGGTAGTATCGCCGGAGGGCGCGCACTATTTGACCTGGCCGCCCAGCGGGAGGAGCCCATACCCGTTTTCGCCGAGATGGGGAGTGTAAACCCGGTCGTCATGAGTCCGATGGCCCTGGCCAAGCGGGGGGGCGAGCTCGCCAGGACTTATGCGGGCTCGATTACGCTGGGAACCGGCCAATTCTGCACCAATCCGGGGCTATTGTTAACCGTGGAAGACAAGCATACCACGGATTTTATCGATGCTCTGGCGAAAGAGACCACTGCCCTCGCTCCTCAGACCATGCTACACCCGAAGATCAAGGAAGGTTATGATACCAAGGGAGCCGAAGTGCTGAGCCAGGATGGAGTTGCTGAGGTCGGGCGCTATACTGGGGAACTGAACCCCAATGAGGCCGAAGCGGTTATCGCAACGGTAGTGGGCCGGGATTTCCTGGCCAATCCGCGTATGCACCAGGAAGTTTTCGGACCCTTCTCCCTGGTGGTCCGTTGCCAGAACGAAGAGCAATTATACGCCATTATCGAAAGCCTGGAGGGGCAGCTGACAGGTACCCTGATCGCCGAGGAAAACGATATTCTGAATCTTCCCAAACTGGTCGATGTGCTGCAGCACCGGGTGGGGCGGATCATTTTTAACGGCGTGCCTACGGGAGTCGAGGTCTGCCCGGCCATGCAACACGGAGGACCCTATCCGGCTTCTACTGATTCGCGTTTTACTGCAGTGGGAGTCCATGCGATTAAACGATGGTTGCGACCCATTAGTTTTCAGGCGTTTCCAAAGTCGTTATTGCCCGATCACTTGAAGTAGCTACGGGTGGCAGCATGAAGAATGTAATCGTTATTGGAGGGGGCATCACGGGGCTCTGCTGCGCCTACTACCTGAGTAAGGCGGGGCATAGTGTTACCGTTTTGGATCGCGGCGATATGAGCAGCGGTGTATCCTACCTGAATGCGGGTTACATCACTCCGAGTCACTTCGTTCCTCTGGCAGCCCCCGGGGTAGTATCTCAGGGCCTTAAATGGATGCTGAATGCTTCCAGTCCATTCTACGTTCAACCTCGCTGGGACACCGATTTTTTCAGATGGGGAATGCTGTTTCGAAGATCTTCCACGGCCGCTCACGTAAGGCAATCCATCCCCGTACTCAAGGAACTCAACCTAAGGAGCCGAACGCTTTACGAGCAGATGCGAGACGATTGGGAGTTGCCATTTCACTACGAAAGGAAGGGACTCCTTATGGTCTATCGCAGCTCGAAGGGAGAAGAAGAGGAGCGCACGATGGCCGAACTCGCCAGGCAGGAAGGATTGCAGGTCGAGCTTCTGGAGGGTTCATCACTTCAGGAGTTGCAACCTGCATTTTCCAGCGAAGTGCTGGGGGCGGTACATTATCATTCGGATGCCCATATGACACCTACTGTCTTCATGGATTCTCTTAAGAAAGTATTGTCGGCCCGTGGGGTGGTTTTCGAGCGGGGCCAGCAGATCAAGGGTTTCCTTACCGAGAATAAGCGCATACGCTTCGTTGAGTCCAAAGATGCCTTATTTGAAGCCGATGAGGTCGTTCTTTCCGCCGGGAGCTGGACCGGGGAACTGGCTTCCGTTTTGGATATTCGATTGCCGCTGCAGGGAGGTAAGGGCTACAGCATGGAAGTACATCGGCCTACAGGCATTACCCTCCCGGCTATTTTATCGGAGGCCAAGGTGGCGGTTACCCCCATGTCCGGCTTTACCCGTTTCGCCGGTACCATGGAGTTTTCGGGCAACAATACCATCATTCGGAAAAAAAGGGTTCAGGCAATAGTGGGTGCCGTGGAGAACTATTACACCGACGTGAAACTCACACCCGCAGAACAGGATAGGGCGGTGGCCGGTCTCCGGCCTATAACCCCTGATGGATTGCCCTACCTGGGCAGGACCCGGGCGTACAGCAACCTCACGATAGCCACCGGAAATGCGATGATGGGCTGGAGTCTCGGACCCATCAGCGGACTGCTTGTCGCCCAGGTGATCAATGGGGAATTGCCCGAGCTCTCTTTGGCTCCCTTTTCGCCGGATCGGTTTTTATAGGCAGCCGGCCTATAGCGTTTAAACCCATAACCGATAATCCAAACACTGTCAGTGGCTTACCTGGTTTTGACTGTACTTTGGGCCTATGTCAGTGAATTTCTTAATTTGGTGTTAAAGAACAAAACCGAACCACCATGAAAACACTTAGAATTGTCGCCCTTATGGGCGTGCTTGGCCTGTTTTCCGGTTGTGAAATCGTTGAGGAACTCGTCGCTCCGGAATTTGATGTAAATATTGCATTTGATGGTAGTCTGAGCGTCGTCAGCGACCAATTAGGGAATCCATTGCAGAGCATACCTATTGAGTCTGAAATAGGCTATTACAATATTTTGAATGACCCCGATGTGATGGACGCGATGAATGAAGGAGACGAAATCACCGCCATCAAGATTAATAGCGTTAGGTATTCATATTCGAATTATGTAGGAGACCCGGATGCATTTATTGTGGAAGCAGGAACGATCGATCTGCTGGGTTTTATGAACGTATTTAGTTATGAAACTCCTGATTTCGGGACCCGTCTAAGGCAGGCAGATTTAGATAACGAGTCCTTTACCCTGATTGCTGATTACTCTGATCTGGAGCAGAACCTAAAGAGTGCAGGATTTGGATCCGTTGGAATCCGATACCGTGGCATAGCCTCACATAATCCTGTCGAGTTTGATGTGGTAGTTTTCCTGTCGGTAACCCTCACCATTAAGCCCGATTTTTAGAACTAGGGGTCTTATCGCAGCAGGCTAAAGTGCCCCCTCTTTTCGCGTACTTCCCCTTCAAAAGTGGTAAGCTGCAGTCGAAACCAATAGTCTGTGGAAGGCAGGTTACGGTTCTGAAGGGTGCCGTTCCAGCCTTCGGAAAAGGGATCTATGGCGGCTAATAGTTTTCCATAGCGGTCGTATATGTACAATTCTCCTGAGGCATAGTAATCCCGACTCAGGCCCAGTAATTTGAACTGGTCGTTGATGTTGTCGTTATTGGGTGAAACATAGGCCTGTGCACCTACCACACCCACACGGAATTGTTGCTGACCACATCCATTTTTATCCCGTGCCGTGAGTATGTGGAAGCCCGGTTCTACCTCGGCGAATTCGGGGGAATCCTGAAAAGTATTACCAAAACTGTCGAGGGAATACTCGTAATCTCCCGGACCCATCAATTCCGGTCGAAGCCGAATGGAGTTTACAGGAGCCAGGTCCAGTACCTCCACGGTGGCCGCATTCAATTCCGGTGGAGAAGAAAGCCGGACTTCGATCTGCTGGGTGGGAGAATAGCAACCCTCTTCGCCCAGCAATCGAAGCGAATAGGTGCCGGGGCGATTGGCAACAAAAATTTCATCCAGGGAGAGCAGCTCGCCAGTTTCGTCCAGCCATTCGTAGACATAGTCACCCGGGGACTTAATGCTTGCAGTCAGCGGTACCGTACCGCCCTCACATACTACGGTGGACGGGTTGAGTTCAAAGTCAATGAGTGGGATTTGCAGGCGCACATAGGGTCCCAGACCATAACAGGATTCATTATCGGGATGGTCGATTCGGGCAATCAATGTCTGCTCAGGTTGCAGGTTCCGATATGGAAATTCGGTTTCAATGGCATTGTTCCTTAACAGGGCGTCCTGGGTACTTTCGAAGAGCGAAATCAGCAAATCCTCGTCCGGTGGCAGCTGGTCGCGAATTCCGTCCACTGCCTCCTGCAGATCGAATTCGTAGATGCCATCTACATCGTCTCCGTCGCATTCTTGCAGCAGGACCTGGAAACCGTCGGGCACCGAGGTTGTGGTTACCTGTAAGTCGTAACGAAAGTACTCATAACAACCGAACGCATTCTCCAGTCGAACGTATATCCGATCCGATACCGAGCTGTCAAAAGACTCACCGTCTACCGGGTTGGAGCCTGCCTGGGCCTCCTCTTCACTCAGGTGATAGCTAATGAGGAAGTCCGCACTTTCCGGAATTCCGGATTCCAGGTATGAGCTCAGGTTGAAGCGGGTAAAACCATCGAGCGTACCATCCCCGTCACAATTGGTAAGTGTGGTGTTGTCCGGGATAGGGGGAAGGGGGTAGATTTCAATCGGGATGCGGGTTCTGGGTCCGGTCAGGCACCCATTTTCAGATGCGGAAACGAAATAATCCCGGGATTCTTCCAGCAGGGGAGTGGTAAAGCTGGAACCTGTTGCGATGGGATCGGGACTGGTTTCGGTTTCAAACCAGTAGATATCCAGATCGGCCAGATTCGTATTGCCTGTGGGATTAACCTGCAGAGAGACTACGCTAGGACCACACCGGCTAATTGGGTTTACCGTCGTGGGGATTCTGGGAATCGTGATCCGGGTAGTTGCTGAGAGGTTCAGTTCCGGATCCCCTTCCATACCTCCGTACTCTACGATATATCCCTTCGGTTGATACGCTCCGCCGCCGGGGTCTCCATTGATCTGCAGGTCGTTCCAGGATCCCGGCCGACCTACCGAAGGATCGGTGATGTGTGCATAGTCCTCGTCCATAAGATCGTTGGGTTCCCCCGTATTCCAATTGGCGAAATTCGGACTGCTTCCGTTCGGCCCCCCGTTCCAGAACACCGTTCCTTGCTCCGGACCGGTCTCCCAGCGCCAGATCCCTTCAGACTGCCGGTCCGATCCTCCGATCCAGCCCGTTCCCCTGGACTGCAGCCCGGTAATATCGGCTTCGGCACGGGAGGTTACCGTAGCCAGGTATCCCTGCATGCCGTACAGTTCCCTGGCCTCGGCAGCACTCCTGGCGTTGGCCCAGCTGATCCCCACATCGGAAACGAATTCGTAATAGTGCCCGTTCTCGGGCAGGTAGTTGGCGGAAGCCAGGGTAAGGGAAAACCGTTTTTCTTCTGGTGGATCGGGGGATGTGGACCGGAATACAATCTCCTTTACGGCGGCTATGAGGTCGGCATAAAGGATGGGCTGTCCGCCTTGGCCGCGCAAGGCGAGTTTGCCCTCCTCGGATATCCATTCGGGCATGACGTTGGGGTGATTACCGGTGAGTTCAAGCACATCGAATCCCTCTTCATAACCCTGGGCAATTTGGACGAAGAACTGCTCCGTGCCCGTTCTGGCCGGATCTGTGATGGAGAAGTCCGTGACTACGGGTATCGAGGTTTGGAGGCAGTAGGATTGGTCGCCGTTAGCGGTTACCGAGGGCTGGTTGCCGGACTGAGCATTTACCCACCCAAAATGAACTAGCAGGCAGCCGAGTAATCCTCCGATCATATAGGTGCGGAATTCCATACCTCCCAATCTCCTTTTCAATGCAAAACCAGTATCAAACAGCTTTAAAAATTAATAAATTCTTACTTTTCCGCCCATTAAATCCTGTGAAATGCAGGCCGGTCGGATGTCTGACCGTTGTCTTCCTTCAACTTAATAATCTGAAGCTCAAACCAAAACTGGTGTAACGTTCATGAAAAGCCCATACTTCAGCCCCAAAATCTTCTTTTACCTATTGGCCATTAGCGTCCTGCTGGCCTCCTGTACCCGTTCACGTCCTAAAGTGCTGGTCTTCAGCAAGACCGAAGGATACCGTCATGAGTCCATCGAGGCTGGGATTGAAGCCTTTCGAAGGATGTCCGAGGATCGGCGGTTTGAAGTCACTTTTACCGAAGATCCGGCTTACTTCGTGGAAGATAGCCTCAGTCAGTATCGGGCGGTAGTCTTCCTGAATACTACGGGCGATGTCTTGCAGGAAGACGGACAAGAGGCCTTCGAGCGCTTTATTCAGGCTGGAGGCGGTTTTCTGGGCATACATTCCGCGGCGGATACCGAATACGACTGGCCCTGGTACGGTGGACTGGCCGGGGGGTATTTTCTCGATCACCCCGACAGCCCGAGTAACGTGCAAAACGGAACCTTTCGCGTCACGGAAACCGGGCACTGGGCTACCTCGGATATGACCGATTCCTTCGAGAGGGAAGATGAATTCTACAATTTCCGGAAGCTCTCACCTCATATCGAAGTGGTATTGACCATAGATGAAACGACCTATCAGGGAGGGAAACATGGCAAGGACCATCCGATGAGCTGGTATCAGCAATACGATGGGGGACGATCGTTCTATACCGCCATGGGGCATACGGTTGAGAGTTATTCAGAACCCTTGTTCCTCAACCATATCTGGGCAGGATTGAGGTATGTATTGGGAGGAGACGATCCCCATCCCCTGGATTATTCGCGTTCTCGGCCCGAGGAAAATCGCTTTACCAAGGTGGTACTCGCAGAGAACCTGGACGAACCCATGGAGCTGATCGCCCTGGATGACAAGCGAATTCTCTTTATTCAGCGAAAGGGAGAAGTGCGCCTCTTCGACGTGGAAACCGGCGAAATCAATACTATAGCACGAATACCGGTAAACACCCTGTACGATAAGGACGAAAATGGAGATCAGCGTACGGCCGAGGACGGCTTGCTGGGGTTGGCCCGGGACCCCAATTTTGCGGAGAACCAATGGATTTATTTGTACTATTCCACGACTCAAGACACCGCTAACGTCCTATCGCGTTTCGAAATGCGGGGAGACGAGCTCCTTCTGGAGAGCGAAAAGCAAATCCTGAAGGTACCCGTGCAACGAAAGCAATGTTGCCACACGGGGGGTTCCATGGCCTGGGACAGCCAGGGTAACCTGTACCTGTCAACCGGGGACAATACCAACCCCTGGTTCTCGGAAGGGTACAGCCCTTCGGATGAGCGGCCCGACAATTCCCCCTGGGATGCCCAGAAGTCTTCCTCCAACACCAACGATCTGAGGGGTAAGGTCATACGGATTCATCCCGAACCGGACGGAACTTACAGCATACCCGAAGGCAATTTATTCCCTCCCGGGATGGAGAAGACTCGTCCCGAAATCTACACCATGGGGCACCGGAATCCCTTCCGTATCTCAGTGGATCGTGAAAACGGATATCTCTACTGGGGGGATGTAGGTCCGGATGCCTCCAAGGCCGATTCCCTGAGGGGTCCCATGGCCTACGACGAGATCGGCCAGGCCCGGGGTCCCGGGAACTTTGGCTGGCCCTATTTCGTAGGAAATAACCAGGCCTATTTCAAATACGAATACGAAACCGGTAAAAGCCTGTACCGATGGGATCCGAAATCACCCAGAAATACTTCCCCCAACAATACCGGGCTCGAGGAGCTCCCACCTGCCCAGTCGGCCTTTATCTGGTACCCTTATGACGAGACCGGGGAATTCCCCATGATGGGGGCCGGAGGGCGGACGGCCATGGCGGGGCCCGTTTTCCGATCCGATGGTTCTACCGATGCGGAGCGCCCCTTTCCCAGCTACTATGACGGCAAACTGTTTATCTATGAGTGGATGAGGGGCTGGATCAAGGTCGTGGGCATGACCGAAGAAGGGGACTACCAGACCATGCATACCTTCATGCCTTCCCATACCTTCAGCAATCCCATGGACATGGAATTCGCCCCCAACGGCGACCTCTATCTGCTGGAATACGGAGGAGGCTGGTTCTTGCAGAACGAAGATGCCCGCCTGGTCCGCATAGAATACAACGGGGGTAATCGCCAACCCCAAATTGCACTGAAAGCGAATAAAAAAGGAGGGAAAGCACCCTTTAGATTGGAGCTGAGCGCTGAAGGGACACAGGATCCGGACGGGGACCTCCTTGCGTTCAGCTGGACGGTTAGCGGGGCGGAGGGTTTCCGGGAGATCCGGGAGGGAATGAACCCCTCGTTTACGCTGTCAAATCACGGGATATATCAGGTGGAACTCGCCGTAGACGATGCCCACGGTGGCCGGGTTGCCCGGACCATGGAGGTGACCGTAGGAAACGAACCCCCTATAGTGGAGTTCGATTTGTCGCGTCCGAACCGCACCTATTTTGTGCCTGGCGAGACCCTGGAATACTCCGTTCGGGTTCGGGACGGGGAAGACGGCGTACTAGGTACCGGCATCGATCCATCGCAGGTTGCCGTGACCGTGGATTATCAGCCCATAGGCTTCGACCAGATACAGATTGCACAGGGTCACCGTAGCGCTGATGAGGCCGCAATTGCACATCCCTGACGCGTGCTTATTGATGGCAGTGATTGTTTTGCCTGTCATAAGATGGAAGAAAAGTCCATAGGCCCCTCTTATCTGGAGGTTTCCCGGCGATATCAGAACGATTCCGAGGCTGTGGAATACCTTAGCAGTAAGATCATAAGCGGCGGAGGAGGAGTCTGGGGGGAAACGCCTATGGCGGCCCACCCTCAATTCGGGCCCTCGGAATCCCGGCTCATGGCGGAATACATCATGGAATTGGCTTCAGACGAAAAAGACGATCCTGGGCTGCCGACCGAGGGCCGGTTTCGCATGGACCTACCCGAGGGTGATTCCGGAAGGGGATTCTACGTACTCCGGGCGGCTTACCGCGATCGCGGTGCAGGGAACATTGCCTCTATAGGCTCCGAGGAAACCTTGATTCTGAAGAACGCACGCATTCACCCCTTCGATTTCGATACCTATTACGCCGTGGTTAAATTCGAGTTCGAAAACGACGAAGAACCGTATGCCATCGTTTCTTCCACCGATTCCTACGTTTCAATTAGCGAGGTCGATCTACAAGGCGTAGAGGCCGTAGATCTATTTGCCGTGGGTACCCGGGGAGGGTTCGTGGAACTTCGCAGGGATGGCCCCGACGGACCGCTCTTGGGTGATCCCGTTAACGTGAAGCCCTGGAAGGAACTTCCCGCTCAGCAGCGCGCCAACAGGAAGTGGCGGCTTCCGATTGATCGCAAGGAGCTAATCACGGGTGAATCCAGTGACATTTACCTCGTGTTCAAGGGAGAGGACATCAAGGGGGAAAACCTGATGATACTTTTCGGGGCCGAATTCGTATTGGAGGAGGGGAGCCCTTCCGTTCCTTAGTTCGAGGACTGCAGGCCCTCGGCGATTGCCTGAACCTCGTCCAGGACACGGAGTAGGTTGCCGCTCCATAGCTGGGCGATTTCCTCTTCGCTGTATCCCCGGCGTACGAGTTCCAGGGTAACGTTAAAGGTCTCCGAAGCATCCTCCCAGCCTTCAATTCCGCCTCCTCCATCGAAGTCGGAACTGATGCCCACGTGGTCGATGCCCATTTTCTCTACCAGGTAATCGATATGGTCCGCGAAATCGGATACAGTCGCCACCGGGGGCAGGTTGGGGTCGTCGGAGGTCATCTCCCGCACTCTTTGCAGGATGGTACCCCGGACTTCCCGGAATGCCTCCAGACTGTCCTTAGCGATATGGCGCATCTGATTGCTGTTGTACCAGGTCACACCCATGGAGTCGGCTACTTGTTGGTACAGGGGCTCCAGGTATTCGTCCCGATCTGATTTCAGATACCGTTTAAAGGCCACCGTCTGCACTACACCGCCGTTTTCCTTAATCAGGGCAAGCTGCTCGTCATCCAGATTACGGGTGTGGTTGCACAAGGCCCGCGCTGAGGAGTGCGAGGCAATGACAGGGGCCTTGGAGAGTTTGATCATCTGCATCATGGAGGATTTCGAGACGTGGGAGATATCGATCATGACGCCGAGGCGATTCATTTCCTCAACGGCCGCCCTGCCCAGTTCACTAAGTCCGTCGTGCAGCCAGACCTGGTCGTCCTCGCCTGTATTGGAGTCGCAGAACTGGCTGTGTCCGTTGTGAGAGAGCGAGATATATCGGGCCCCTTTACGGTGGTATTCCTCGAATTGAGAAAGATCTTCGCCTATTGGGTATGCGTTTTCGACGCCGATCATGGCCACCAGTTTGCCCGCCTTATGAATTCTTCGGACGTCCTCTGAAGTGCGGGCGAGTTCGATCTGTTCCGGGGCGTAATCCTCACACAAACGCTTTATAGCATCGAATTTGGCCATGGCATTTTCCCTGGCTGCGGCATAGCCCTCTGGCGTAAGGTCTCCCTGACCCGTATAGACGACCAGCCAGGAGACGTCGAGGCCCCCTTCCTTCATCTTGGGTAAGTTGACCTGTGTATCCAGGCGTTGGGTGTAGTTGACGCTGTCGGTGAAATTGCTCACCCTAAAGTCGTTGTGGGTATCCAGGGTAATTACGGTATTGTGAATGCGTCGGGCTTTCTCTTCCAGGGTTTCTTCTTTTGGGGTTTCGGCACAGCCCCAAATTACGAGTAGGGCAAGAATTCCGGTCAATTTCTTCATGGTTTGATAGCTTAAGCAGTTGCAAGTATCGGAATTCCTTTTGAAATACCCTTTAAGAGCGGGTTTTAGTCCAGATCCATGTTGTAAAACCCACCGCGGTTCTGCCTTCGCTCCAGGGACTGGTTAATGATCAGGTAGGCGACGTTGACCATATTGCGCAGTTCACATAGGGATACCTCGAGACGTGATTCCCGGTATAACTGGTCGACTTCCCGGTATATAAGATCCAGGTGCAGCATGGACTGCTTAAGGCGCCGGGTACTTCGCACTATACCCACATAGTCCCGCATCAGGGCCTGAAGTCGTTGCAGGTTATGGCTGATTAGCACGTGTTCCCGACTGATGACCGTACCGGTGTCGTCCCAGTCCGGAATATCGAGCTCGGGCATGGCCGGCTCGTGCTCAGACAGGTAGGCGAAGATGGCATGCCCATAAACGAGGGTCTCCAAAAGGGAATTCGAGGCCAGCCGGTTGGCCCCGTGCAGTCCCGTATGGGAACATTCCCCACAGGCGAACAGATTATTCACCGATGTACGTCCCCAGTGGTCGACTTCGATCCCCCCGCACAGGTAGTGAGCAGCAGGAGCTACGGGAATCCAGTCCGTTTCGATGGCGATGTGGCAGCGCTTACACTCCTCGTAGATGCCCGGAAAGTGTTTGCGGAAAGCAGGCATATCCAGGTGAGTACAGTCTAGAAAGACACAGCTTTCGCCGGATACCTTGAGTTCACGGTCGATGGCTCTGGACACGATATCCCTGGGCGCAAGCTCTGCCCGCTCGTCCTGAGCCGGCATAAACCGTATTCCTTTTCGGTTACGCAAATATGCTCCAAAACCCCTGACGGCTTCAGAAATCAAAAAGGCCTTACCCTCCCGATTGTCGTACAGGACTGTGGGATGGAACTGCACGAACTCCATGCCGCGTATACGAGCCCGGGAACGATAGGCCATGGCGACCCCGTCTCCTGTGGCTATGGACGGGTTGGTCGTATGCCCGTACAGGGTTCCTATACCGCCTGTTGCCAGTATGGTGGCTCGTGCGCGTATGGTTTCTACCTCACCCGTTTCGGTATTCAGTACATAGGCACCAAAGCAGGTGGGCGTATCAGGCAGGCCGGCACTGAGTTGATGTTCGGTTATTACATCTATGGTGAAGTGTTGCTGGAGCAGGCTGAGGTTTTCGAGTTTGGCGACTTGCCTTAGCAGTACTTCCTCAATTTCCTGACCAGTATGATCCTTGTGATGATGGATGCGGTGCTCCGAGTGCCCGCCTTCCCTACCCAGGTGCGGTTCCCCTTGGGTATCCAGGTCGAAATGTACCCCCCAGTCGATCAGGTCCTGTATGCGAGCTGGACCTTCCCGAACCACCCTTCGGACTACCTCAGGATCGCACAGGCCATCGCCTGCTATCAGGGTGTCCTGTAAATGCTTATCGAAAGAGTCCCTGTATAGGTTGGATACGGAAGCGACCCCTCCCTGTGCGTACTTGGAGTTGGATTCGTCGTCGTCGGATTTAGTGACTACCAGCACCGAACGATCCGGAAATTTACCGGCCGTCTTAATGGCGAATGTGAGTCCGGCTATACCCGAACCGATCACCAGGTAATCAACGGTAGTCATCCACCGGGGTAGTCAGGTCGAGCATGCGTCTGATCGGAACCCGGGCCCGATCCATAATGGATTCGGAAAGCAGAACCTGAGGAGCTTCCAGATAAAGGCAGTCGTAGATTTTCTGCAGGGTATTCATCTTCATGTTCGAGCATTCGCTGAAGTTACAGCCATCGGGGCCCTCAGCTGGTGCGGCAATGAGCGTAGCTGTAGGGACCTGCTTGCGCATCTCGTGAAGGATGCCCACTTCCGTGGCCACTATGAAGGTGTCTTCCGGGTAGCGCTTCACAAAGGAAAGTAACCCTTCCGTGGATCCGATAAAGTGAGCCGCATGCAGGATATCCTCCTCGCATTCCGGGTGGGCAATGATCCAGGCATCGGGGTATTTACGGCACAGTTGGACCAGCTTCTCGATGTCGAAGGCTTCATGCACATAACAGCTTCCGTCCCAGAGAAGAAAATCCCTTCCGGAGAATTGCATCAGGTATTTCCCCAGATTACGGTCCGGTGCAAAAATAACCGGCTTGTCATCCGGAAGGGACTGAATCACCTCCAGCGCGTTGGAAGAGGTGCAGACAAAATCGCTGAGAGCTTTTACCTCCGCGCTGCAATTGATATAGGTGACCACCAGGTGATCCGGGTGGGCCTTCACAAATTCGGCGAAAGTCTCCGGAGGACAGGAGTCCGCCAGAGAGCAGCCGGCTGAAGGTTCCGGGATCAGTACTTTCTTGTCGGGGTTCAGAATCTTGGCCGTCTCGGCCATAAAGGACACGCCGGCAAAGACGATGATGTCGGCATCGATTTCCCCTGCCTTTCTTGAGAGGCCAAGGCTATCCCCGACATAATCGGCTATATCCTGAATTTCAGGTCGCTGGTAATAATGCGCCAGGATTACGGCGTTCTTTTCTTTTTTGAGCTTGATAATTTTTTCCTGCAGCTCATGCTGTTGGGAGTTGCGGAGCGCAATTTCTTTTCGAAGGCGCTCCAGTAAAGGGGTCTGTACCGGGTAGAGGGTGTGAGTAGTGTCCATCGCATTCAGAATTCGTTCCGTACTGCGCGACGCAGTAAATAAAGATACGCGAGGCCTGCTTTTTAAAAGCTGATTTAAATCAGTTATGAGAGTAATATGAAATCTCTTTTTCCATTTGACAGACGACTCATTTTCTTCGACTTATTGATTGAATTGATGATCGTATATTCATGAAGAAGTTCTTTGGATCTGACGTTTATATTGAAAAAGCTAAGCTTCACAACATCCATTGGGAGTTTTGATCAATAGTGCGTAATGTTGATACGGGAAGCATCCTTTTCGCCATGAATCGAATTTCCGCCTTAGCCATCTATTTCTCGCTGCTCTTTGCAACACCAGTTCTGAGAGGGCAGTGCTCCGGTCCTTCCACCTGTGCTCAGGGCAATCATGATCCGCGTTACGAACAGGTAGATATAGGAAACCTCTCCGATGCCGTTTTCGAATCCGGAGAGACCCGTGTGGTAGAAGTGGGGGTGGTCAAGGGTACCCTATTTGAAGCCGCCAACAACGATCGGGAATATGTGCACGTCTTTCTGGATTTGGATTGCGATGGTGTGTTCGAGTACGAGGTGGAGGACGATTGCAGGTATAAACCCAATAAAGGAGGCTGTACGGTGGATCTGGAAATCAGCGTTCCCATCGTTACGGCGGCATCGACCTTCCGGGGAAGAGCCGTGGTTTCCTATAACCGGCCGGCGAATAACGCCTGTTCAGGCGTGGCTCAGGGCTGGGGGGACATCAAAGACTTCACCATAACCGTTAATCCCAGTTGTACGGTAACGGCAGCGCTGTCGAGTTCAGATGGTGATAACATGCTCTGTGCAGGAGAAAGCGTGACCTTTACAGGTAGTGGGGGAGACGATTACGAATTTTATGTGAACGGTAACGTGGTCCAGTCCAGGAGCGGTTCGGCCCAGTACACCAGCAGCACCCTAGAAGACGGTGATCGCGTAAGCGTTCGGGTATATAGTAACACAGGCGGTGGATGTGATGACCTCAGCGGGGAGTTAACCCATACGGTATTGAATCCGGCCATTAGTTCGCAGCCCGTAAATCAGGTTGTTGTTGAAGGCTCCGACGCGATTTTTAGCGCTTCTGCCAGTGACGCCAATTCATATCAGTGGCAGGTCAGTACCGATAACGGCATTAACTTCAGTGATGTATCGGATGGCGGTTTATATTCGGGCTCCACGACGTCCAGTCTGACGGTAAATCAGCCCGGCATCCATCTCGACGGCGCTCAATTCCGTGTACTGGTAAACTATACGGCCGTGAATTGTTCAGGTGCCATTGCTTCCAATGCGGTCCTGCTTCAGGTACGTGTGGGGACAGTTGTTACCAATCGGCGCCTGACCTACCGCGTTAGTCCCGAGAATTAGACCCGTTCATTGACTACTTATTCAGTTCGTCGGACACCTTTTTTATTCTGGGCCAGACTACTTCTTCGTCATAGCGCTCCAGATCGTTATCGCTCATATAACGAGGAGCCGAATCGATCAGGTCGTCAAGGACATCGGAGATGATGAGTCGATGGCGCTTGTAGCTGTCCCGGAGGAAATGGGTGAGTTGCAGGATCACCCAGGTCATAGCCAGACTGGTCATCAGGCTGAACAGCATTTCCATATAAATACTCAAGGACATGGCCCCGAAGAATACCCAGCACAGAAAGTAGAGGGATATGGAAATGCACACGATGGAAATGGAGCGAAAGTACACTTTCGCCCCTTCCAGCATGAAATTTGTTGAGAAGTACATGATCAGACCCATGCAGAGCATAGCGAACTCCACTCCGAAGGCGTAAAGGAAGGAAGACAGGTATCGAAATCCAACGAAATTGCCCTCTATATCGTTGACTAGAAAAGGGATATAGGCGAAGCGGGCCACAATCATTAACAGGGATATTGCACTAATCCCCGTTATTATTCGCACAATCGGGTTTTCCAGGCGGGCAAATTTTTGACGGATCTGGGCTGTAAGTCTGAAGATCTTCTCGGTTCGTTTCATCGGTGCAGGACAAAGCAGTTAACATGAATCCCATTGCTGCAACCAGAATAATCAATACTCTTTTCATTTTACCAGTATTTAAGGTTAAACTCCTTAAATATGGCTACTTAGCGTTTAAGTTCAATGAAGATTGGTAAGATTTATCCTATAATTGTCAACAATAATTACCTTCAATTTCAGGCCATTTATAAATTGCCCGAAAAAGGATGTTGAATATACGTATTTGAACGGACGATTGGGAATGCGCCGGTCAAATATTTGCATGGGGATCTAAAACCGATCCGGAAAGGCTAATTTGACAGCAGCAAGTGTGGCTTCTTCCATGGAATCGAATCGAACATCGGCATGCCCCAGACGTTCCTCCGGGCCTATGCCCACGTTGGGAAAACCACCTGCCTTAGCGGCGTCTATGCCACTCTCTGCGTCTTCAAAGACAATACAAGACGGCGAATTCAATCCAATCTCAGCTGCCGCGAATTCGAAGATATCCGGTGCGGGCTTGCTCCGACTCACGCTATTTCCATCGGCTATGGCATCGAAGTAGCTCAGGGCCTGCAGTCGATCCAGGACAGTGCGTGCGTTCTTACTCGAACTACCCAGTGCTATTTTAAAACCACCGGCCTTCAGCTCCTCGAGGAGTTCGCGGGCACCGGGCAGGTAATCGTCCGGGGTGACGTTCTGCAGGGAGGCCACGTAGTTTTCGTTTTTCTTGTTGGCCCAGTTGGCCAGCTCGTCCTCGGGCATACTTGTGTTGTTGTGTTCGAGGATGATGCGTATGGAATCCATACGGGAGACCCCTCTGAGTCTTTCATTTACCTCCCGGTCGAAGGCCCATCCTAATTCATCGGCCAGCTGTTTCCACGCCAGGTAATGATATTCGGCTGTGTCTGTGATTACCCCGTCGAGGTCGAAAATAAATCCTTGTATGCGCATTAAAAGGTCTTTTGATCAAAGATATCGCATAATTCGAAAGGTCAGCGCCGCTCATTTCGTAGGGTTTTCGGACGAGGTGACAAAGATATTCTCGGCGATTTTCCGTGTGATGGAGGATACTTCGGAATCCATGAATACCCGCAGGGAGCCGTCAAAATCTTCCCTCTCGAGCACTTCAAACGTCGAACCCAGTGCTATTTTTCGTCGGCTGAGTATTTTCAGGAACTCCCCGGAGGAATCCTTTACGCCCATAATGGTACCCCGAAATCCCGGCTTGCAATCGGATAGCGGCCGTGTCTGGGGTTGCGTCCAATTCCCTTCGGCATCGGGTATAAAATCACCATGTGGGTCAACTTTGGGATAATCCAGGAAACGGTCTATGGCATCGACCAGACGCTCGCTTTGGATGTGTTCGAGCTGTTCCGCTACCTCGTGAACTTCTTCCCAGCCGAAACCGAGCTTTTCCACCAGAAAGGTCTCCCAGAGACGATGCCTTCTGATGACTCCCAGGGCAATCTTTTTGCCCTGAATCGTCAGCTTGGCACCGTAGTATTTGCGATAGGAAATCAGGTCCTTATCCGAGAGTTTCCGAAGCATGTCCGATACCGACGCGGCCCTGGTGTCCAGATAAGCAGCGATCGCATTGGTGGAAACGCCTTCACCCGTTTCATGTTCCAGGGTAAAAATGGTTTTCAGGTAGTTTTCTTCAGCCAGAGTCACGGTACAGACCAATTTGGTATAAAAGTATATAGAAATTCTTAAAAAAATATTTAGACAAGTCTAAAATAGGTTTTAGTTTTGTCGAAATGAAGAAAGAAGTGCGCCTACTAATATCTTTGGTCTGTTTGATTGTCATGCCCATTTCGGGCTATGCCCAGGAAGGGCAGGCCATACTGCAAGGCCGGATTTCATCGGATGGACAAAGCGTTCCTTACGCAACCGTATATACCTCTGACCGCAACTGGGGAACTACGGCCGATCGCGGCGGGCTATATCGAATGGTTCTGAATCCCGGAGAACATACTATCGTCGTCCAGGCCCAGGGATACCGTCAGGGCACCGTGGACGTGGTACTAGGAGCCGGGGAAAGCAAAACACTGGATTTCGAACTGCTGGAGGATTTTCTGGATTTGGAAGGAGTGGTGATTAGTGCCACCCGGAACCGGATAGAAAAACGCTCTGCTCCGGTGGTGGTGAGTACCATACGCCCTAATCTGCTTACGGCCACTCAATCCCTGAATCTGGCAGAAGGAATGAATTATACTCCCGGTGTCCGTCTGGAAACCAACTGCCAGAATTGCGGCTTCACTCAGGTACGCCTAAATGGTCTGGAAGGAGGATATACACAAATACTGGTCAACAGCCGCCCTTTATTCACTTCTTTGCTCGGAGTTTACGGTCTCGAACAGATTCCCGCCAATACCATTGAACGGGTAGAGGTGGTCCGCAGCGGGGGTTCGGCCCTGTACGGTTCCAATGCCATAGCCGGCACCGTGAACATCATCACCAAGGACCCCATATTAAACACTTGGGAGGTCCAGTCCAACCTCGGAATCATTAACGGAACCACACTGGACCGTCAGGTTGGGGTCAATGCCAATGTAGTGGCCGATGACCTCAGATCCGGAACTACGTTTTACGGAAATTACCGCAACCGGGACGACTACGATGCCAATGGAGATGGGTTCACGGAACTGGTCACCCTGCGCAACGAAACCATCGGCGCCAAGTCGTTCTATAAACCCACGGATCGAAGCAGAATCGGGGCTAATTTCAATGCCATACAGGAGTATCGCAGGGGAGGGGATCGGCTGGAGCTGGCACCCCCGTTTACCGATATTACCGAGGAAATCGAACACGATACTTTCTTAGGGGGACTGGATTTTCAATCCGATAATGCCGATTACAGCCGCAGTTGGGAACTGTATGTTTCGGGCGTGTACACGGCTCGCAACAGCTATTACGGCGGGCTTGGCGGAGCCAGGACCGCCCAGGACAGTACCCTGGCCAACAACGCTTTCGGTAACACCGAGGATTTCTCCTGGGTTGGGGGCGCCCGTCATACGCTGAGGCTTGGAAAGGACGTGCTTACCCTGGGCGGGGAATTCACCCGAAACCGAACCGAGGACCGTATCCCGGGGTACAACCGGCTGATTGACCAGAAGGTAAGTACGGCTGCTACCTACGTCCAGTACGAGTGGAAGCCATCCGACCGGTTTACTGCTCTCATGGGAGGCAGACTGGACCGGATCGATGTGGATGGCCGATATGTGCTTGGGGATCTGGACCGCAGTATTCAGAATGTGAGCACGGCCTTTTCGCCCCGTATCACCCTGAATTGGAAATGGGATGAGAATTGGAGGTACCGGGTAGGCTACGCCAGGGGTTTTCGAGCCCCACAGGCCTTTAACGAAGACATTCACATTTCCAGTGTGGGTGGAGAACCTCAGTTTGTAATCATATCCGAAGGGCTGGCTCCAGAATTTTCGGATGCCTTTACGTCCTCGCTGAACTATAGTATTTCCAAAGGGCTGCTTCAGTTTGACGCCCTGGTCGAAGGGTTCTACACCCAACTCAGAGATCCGTTTACCCTGGTCAATACCGGCATACTCCTCGACAATGGCTCCATATTGGAAGAAGTACAGAATGGAGTAGGGGCTCGCGTATACGGCACCAATTTCGAGTTGGGTCTGTCTCCCAATCCGCAATGGCAGTTACAGTTGGGGGGAACTATACAGGCAGCGGACTACAAGGAGCCTCAGTTACTCTTTGAATCCACGGGGAATCCTGCTGAGCCGGATATTGCTGTCGACGAGTTCGTGCGTATGCCGAATTGGTATGGGTATATGAGTGCCTCATGGTCGCCTTCTGATTCTTTCGGCCTGGATGTAAGCGGGAGTTTTACCGGCCCCATGACGGTGCCCAGGGTAATCAGCGATACCGGTTTCCTGGAACTGAACCGATCACCGGTTTTTGCGGATATCAACATCCGTCTGGAAACGCATATGGATATATCCGAAGATTTTATGGTAACCTTATTCGGAGGGGTAAAAAATGTATTCAACAGCTTTCAGCGCGATTTCGAAGTGGGTCCGGAACGGGATTCAGACTACGTCTATGGACCAGCACTCCCGCGTTCTGTTTTCTTAGGATTAAAATTTGGGCGACTACACTAAAAACACTTGGCAAATGAAACAACGGTTACAATCCGGGACCCCATCCAAGGCCATTTGGTGGCTGTTATGGTTCGTGCTCCTGGTGTTGGTGGGTTATGAGCGGGCCAGTGCTCAGACGGAGGACGGCATCAACTGGATCAGCTTTTCGCAACTGGAAGTTGCCCTAAGTGAGCAACCCAGACCTGTTTTATTGAGTTTCTACACGGATTGGTGTGCCTACTGCAAGAAAATGGATCGGACGGCATTTCGGAATCCCGAGGTAATCGAGACCATAAACGCCAATTTCTATGCCGTGCGCATGGATGCCGAGTCGCCGGACACGGTGCGCTTCGGAGGAAGGGATTACGAGAACCGGGAGTGGGGCAGGCAGCGCCGTCCGGTCCATGAAATACCGCGCCTTCTGGCCAGTAGACGGGATCGCCCCTTCTCGGTACCGGCACACGTTTTAATTGACAAAGAATTCAGTATTCAAAGCCGCAGTTTCGAATATATGGATTCCGATGGGCTATTGGATTTCCTTTCATCGGTTGATACCCGGTCCATTCAGTTTTCAGTACGCTGAGGATAATAATTGGAAAAAGTCTCCGCAACAAATTCGTTAGTTCACGGCAATGGATTTCCATATTTTGAGGCAGTAACCTGATAGTACCTTAAATGCCTGGTCGATTATAGCAACTAACACCGGATAAATTGTATATTTGGCCCGCTATGAATGGGAAGAAAAGCAATAAAAACACCAGTGTGTTCAGGTCTATAGGGGCCCTGCTACTGGTTTTTGTTTTATCTCTTCCCTCCATACTTCACGACCTTCAGTCTGTTTGCGATCACGATCACGGGGCGAATTCGCAGAGCGATTCCCAGTATCATGAAGCGTGTGATGATTGCGACGTCACAGCCCTTCAGCTGTTACCTTTTGTTTTATCAAACGATAGTCCGGCCGTACCGGAAGGGGTCAAAATCGATCATCAACCATCGTTTTCTGAATTTGATTTCCGACTTCTAAAAACCTACGGGGTAACTACCAACCGAGGCCCGCCCGTTTTTACTTTCTGCTAGACTTGTTGCTGGTTTTATCAGGAGTAAAAACAAACTATTGAAATTTTTCGCAATACTTATTGGATGCCTATTTGGCCTGTGCACATCCCTGTGCGCACAGGAGTGTTCGTATTCGCTAAAGGGAATGGTAATTGACTCCCACGATCAGAGTGCCCTGGAGGAAGCCCTGATTATAGTGGCAGGAACATCCCGGGCGGTGTATACGGATGCCTCAGGTGGATTCGTGCTCAATTCCCTGTGTGCCGGAAGACTGCAACTGCAGATTTCTCATCCGTTTTGCGCCACACGTATTTTTTCGATAAATATTCAGTCGAACCTGGAGAGAACATTCAAGCTCGAACACCACCTGGAAGTATTGCAGGAGGTAGAGGTCACTGAAAAGGTATTGAACAGACCCACGGAAACGGGTGTCGTCGATCAGATTTCTACGCAGGAGTTGGAGCGCTATAGTTCCGGTAGCCTAGGAGATGCCCTGGTTTCACTGAGTGGTGTGAGCGCTTTGCGAACCGGAAATACCATTGCCAAACCTCAAATACACGGATTGCACAGCAGCAGGGTCTTAATCTTTACTCAAGGTGTACGTATGGCTGACCAGGAATGGGGGGCGGAGCATGCCCCTAATCTCGATGTCAATAGTGCGTACAGCCTTAAAGTAGTTAAAGGGGCTTCTGGCCTTAAGTATGCCGGAGATGCCGTTGGGGGATTGGTCCTGGCCGAAGCTCAGGCCATTGCCTTGAAGGATAGCACCTTTGGAAGGGTGATTACCGGGGGACAATCCAATGGCAGAGGCGGTTCCATTACGGCGAGCTATACCACCACTGCGGCCTCAGGATGGTTTGCCAACATACAGGGCTCGTATAAAAGGATGGGGGACCTGGAGGCACCGGATTATATCTTGAGTAATACCGGGGTGCAGGAAGCCAACGGTAGTATAAGATTTGGTAAGCAGGGGTTCCAATGGGGTTGGGAAACATCCTATTCCTATTATCATACGGACCTGGCCATTTTGAGGGCTTCCCATCTGGGCGGTGCATCCGATCAGTTTCGAGCGCTCAGCAGCTCGGAACCATTGATCATCCGGGACTTCACTTACGACATACTCGCACCCCAACAGGATGTGACCCATCAGTTGGGCAGGTTCAAGGCGTATTTTCGATCGGCCGGAGGCTGGAAATGGGATTTTCTGTACAGCTACCAAAGGAACCGTCGATTCGAATTCGATATTCGGCGAGGGGAAGACGCTGATTTACCTTCAGTGGATCTTCGGCTTACCACACATATGGTCAATCTCGATTTGCGTTCCCCGACCGGAAAAGACCTGCTGTTCAAAACAGGGATGGAGGCGCGTTTTCAAGAGAATTTTGCCGATCCCCGCACCGGAGTCAGGAGATTGATCCCGGACTACGAGTCGTACCGTTTTGGAGCCTACGGCATATTGAATTCGAACTGGGACCGGTCCTGGGGTTGGGAAGCAGGAATACGCTACGACTTCCAGTATATGGACGCCCTGAAGTTTTTCCGTCGTTCACTCTGGGAAGACCGGGAGTATCAGCAAGATTTCGGTGATCTGGTGATTGAGGATTTTGGAAATCAGTTACTGGTGCAGGCCATTTTTCGAAACCACATGGCATCGGCTAGTACGGGGGTGTTTTTTGATTTCGGCTCCCAGTATAGGTTTTCACTCAATGCCTCCCTGGCTACCCGGGTGCCGAACCCCTCCGAATGGTTTAGCGAGGGTTTGCATCATTCCGCTGCCCGCATAGAACTGGGTAACCTGCGATTTAAGCCCGAACAGTCCCTTAATCTTAGTCTGAGCCTTAATAAACGCGGTAAGTATCTGGCTTTTGAATTGTCGCCATTCATTCAGCGAATCGACGACTTTATTCAGATCGAACCCACCGGGATTGAACAGACCATACGCGGGAATTTTCAGGTTTGGGAGTACCGGCAAACGGATGCCTATCTGATCGGTTTCGATTGGGATTCCTCGGGAGACATAACCGATCGTTTGGATTGGACCCATCAATTCTCCTTCGTCAAAGGATACGATCGGGTTCAGGACATACCGCTGATCCTGGTGCCACCGGCTCAATCGATTACTACGTTCAACTATCGATTCCTCAGAAAGAAGAATTGGTCGGTGTCTGTGCAAAACGAATACGTATTCCGTCAGAATGAGTTTCCGGATACCAATTTCACGGTGTTTGTGCCAGTAACTCAGCAGGAAGAACTCATTGATGTGAGCACACCGCCCGATCGTTATGAGCTCTGGCATTTCCGTACAGATTGGGACCTGACAGGGGGTGATGGTCTGGGCTGGCAGTTAGGTGTATCGGTAAACAACCTGTTCAACACCAACTATCGAAATTATTTGAACCGCCTGCGTTTTTACGCTGACGAAATGGGGCAGAACTTTCAATTACAAGTAAAATTCAATTTTTAATTCTAATTAATCTATTTCTAATTCACATTCTAAATTTTTAAACATGAAGAAGTTAATTGTTTCTTTTGGACTCATCCTCGGCCTGCTAGCCGTAGTAAGTTGTGACAACGACGACGACGCCCCGGAACTTGTTAACGAGTCCGAGGTGATTACAACGGTAAATGTTACCCTGACTCCCCAGGGAGGCGGTACTGCGGTAACCATGACCTTTGAGGATCCTGATGGAGAGGGTTCCGGAGCACCTACGATTACCGGAGGTACACTGGCGGCCAATACCACCTACAGCGGAACGATCGAATTCCTCGATGAGACCGATCCCAACGACGTAGAGGATATCACCGAAGAGGTGGAGGAAGAAGATGACGAGCACGAGGTATTCTACCTGCCTTCTACTGGTCTGAACATCACCTTTTCCAACCTGGATCTGGACGGAGATGGCAATCCACTGGGTCTGACCTTCACGGCGACCACAGGAGCGGCCAGCACGGGTACGCTTACCGTTGCTTTGATCCACGAGGGTAATAAGCCCAATGATGGTACTCTGGCCGATGCTGGTGGTGAGACCGACGTGGAGGTACCCTTCCCCGTGACTATTCAGTAATCATCAGTGCTTTACCGAGCAAGGCTGTAACCTATAAGTGCAGCTATAGAGCCCCCCAACGGGGGCTTTTTTATTTACCGGTCTCCTGCGTGCCCTTCCCGGGGGTCCGGTTTTCTCAAATCGCAGTCTGGCCGTATATTCGCGGAAAATTACAGTGGCGGCCGAATGAGGTATTTCTGCCTTCGCCCTTAAAAAGAATGCGATGAAAAAACGTTTCCATATCCTGCTGTTTTCCTGCGTACTCATAGTGCTGGGCTCCTGCAGTAATGACGAATTGGTGGTAACCCCGGTAAACGAGAGCGAATTGATCACAACGGTTCGTGTAACCCTCAGTCCTGTGACCAGTGGAACCGATATCGTACTTACTTTTCGGGATCTGGACGGTGCGGGTTCCGGTGAACCTACAATAACGGTTTCGGAAGATCTTACGGCTAATTTCGGCTATAATGGCACAATCGAATTCCTGGACGAGACCAAGGCTCCGGCTGAAGATATCACCCAAGAGGTCGAGGCCGAATCAGCGGAACACCAGGTATTTTTTCTTCCCGGTCAGGGACTGAATCTGACTTTTCAGAACCTGAATGTGGATTCGAACAACAACCCGTTGGGTACTCAATTCTTCCTACAAACGGGTGCAGCAGGTACAGGGGAGTTGACGATAGTGCTATTGCACGAGCCCAAAAAACCCAACGACGGTACATTGGCCGATGCTGGTGGCGAAACCGACGTTCAAGTAAGTTTTCCCGTTACGGTAAACTAGAACGCAGGTCGTGCCTGTTATACGAATGGCGCACAGGAACGATTCGGATTTATTTAGACCCGAAGTTTTTTGGGCAGTTCGAAGACCGTAACTTAGCGAGTGAGTCCTGCAGATAACCAACCCGGACTCTCCTAAAAACACAGCAATTGGAAATCATAGGCAGCGAGGAGTGGTGCCATTTTGACGAATTAGGCATACCGGCAATTAAGGCCCGGGTGGATTCGGGCGCGCGAACTTCTTCCATTCAGGCAACAGACATTCAAACGTTTAAGTTCAAAAACGAACTCTGGGCCCGCTTCGAAGTCAATCCCCTACAGAATAACCGCAGCATTTCGGTTCGGTGCCAGGCTCAAGTGGTGGACCGTCGGAACATTAAGAGTTCCATGGGTATCAGTGAGGAAAGACTGGTGATACGAACTCCTATCCGCATGGGGGAACACGTTTTTGAAATCGAATGTACCCTGGCCCACCGAAATACGATGGAATACCGCATGCTTCTGGGTAGGGAAGCCATGACGGGCAGATACCTGGTCGATCCGGCCAAGAGTTTTGAACTCGGTGACATATCTGAAGACGATCTTTTAAGACAGTACAAGGATCACATACGTCAAAAATCAGGACTTCGCATTGGTCTATTGGCCAGTAACAAGAAACTGTATAGCAACGAACGTATTATGGAGGCGGGTAAGGCCAGGGGCCATGAAATGGTATTCCTGAACGTGGAACACGTTTATATGAAGCTGGATGCCCAGTCTCCGGAGATTCGCTACCGCGGAGGGACCAACCTGAAGAAGTTCGATGCCATTATCCCTCGCATCAAACCCTCAGTCACCTTCTACGCCTGCGCGCTAATCCGACAATTCGCTGCTCTGGGAGCCTATTGTCAGAATACGGCGGAGTCGATCTCCAGTTCCCGGGACAAACTTTTTGCCTCCCAGCTGTTCTCTACCAACGATATTCACATTCCCACAACCGGATTTGCCAAATCCCCTGTGGACACCAAGGACCTGATCCAGATGGTGAGTGGGGCACCTTTGGTGATCAAGCTCCTGGAGAGCACTCAGGGCATGGGGGTGGTCATGGCCGAGACCAGCAGTGCAGCGGAAAGTGTGATCAATGCATTCAAGAGCCTTCATGCCAACATATTGGTGCAGGAGTTCATTAAGGAGGCCAACGGACAGGACATCCGATGCTTTGTGGTGAATGGTAAAGTGGTGGCGTCCATGCAGCGTCAGGCTGCCAAAGGTGAGTTCCGGGCCAATGTGCACCGAGGTGGCAGCGCAAGCCGGATCAAGATCACGGCCGAAGAACGCAAGCTGGCGGTTAAGGCCGCCAAGATTCTGAATTTAGATGTGGCCGGTGTGGACATCATACGCTCCAATAAGGGACCTCTACTGCTCGAGGTAAATTCCTCCCCGGGTCTGGAAGCCATCGAAAATGCCACCGGCAAGGATATTGCCAACCTGATGATTGAAGGAATCGAGCGCAAGATTAAATTTAACGGGTCCACTACACAGTCCTCCAATGGCCTCGAAGAGGCCACGGGTATCCATTCCTGATTGTTTTTAGGAAACGAGCAGACTGTAGGCCATAGGCGATAATCGGATTGTGGCTGGAGACGGAGGCCTCGCCCAATACCTTTCGGAGATCACTATACTGGTACGTTATCAGATGCCGGTAAAACTCATTATATTGAACAACTCGGAACTCGGTAAGATCTCCAAGGAGCAACGCGCCGGGGAATGGGACGTTTGGAAAACGGCACTGACCCATCCGAGCTATGGAGAATTTGCCCGTTCCTGCGGTGCGTGGGGCAAAACCGTTAGTAAGGATTCCGAAGTAGAACTGGCTATGGAGGAACTCTTTAAGCAACCCGGACCGGCAGTCCTTGAATTGATAGCAGATTCGGCCCTGATATAACCTACCCATTATGATAGTAGACCTCTTTCTGATCGTCCTGGGAACCTATGCAACCATTGGCCTTCTTTTCGGGCTGTACTTCCTCCTGCTGGGGGCCAGCCGGATCGATCCTCTCATGAAGGACACCTCTAAGGGGGTAAGGGCACTCCTGTTTCCCGGAGTTGTCGCCACCTGGCCATTCCTGATCAATAAACTCAAAAAGCATATCAATGAAGCAAACTCAGCGTAAGGCGCATCTGTTCATCTGGTCCGCCTGGATCGTGTGGGTGCCTTTGGTATTATTCTTCGCCCTTAAGGACCGTATGCAGTCTGCACCCCTGATCCCGCCCCTGATCGAATCGGCCCTAGAGCAGAGGAGCCCGCTGAATTACGAGATCATGGGCATGGGAGACGAACGCGTCCTGGACCTTTATGTGACCGAATCTTTTTCGTACCCGGCCGTGGTGGTGCGGGCAATAACGGAAGCCGACTCGAAGGGAATAATGCTCGGCCAGGTTGCCGGCCCGGGCATGTATCGCTTCGAACTGCCCCCAGGTGCACGCGAGGTATGGCTGTTCGATACGGTTCAAGGAAAGACGGTCTATCAAATACCTCTCTAGCATGGGACTCAATTATACTTACGTACTCTGGAACCGCAACAAAAAGGTCTATGACAACTATATAGCGGGTGCTTACGTACTGTACCTGGTTTTGTTCCTAGGCATCACCTTCGCTTTGAATCCCGAGGCCACCCCGGAGACCGCTCTTATCCGCGCCTTCGGTACTCTGGCCATACTGGTGCTGCATGTGATACTGGCCATAGGACCCCTATGTCGCCTAAACTCCGCTTATCTGCCCTTGCTCTATAATCGCAGGCATTTGGGAGTGAGTATGTTCCTGATGGCCCTGATACACGCCGTACTGGCAATCGTTCAATTTCACCTGCTGGGCAGACTCAACCCCATAGAGGCCATTTTCACCTCCAATCCGCAGTACAACTCCCTGCTGGATTTTCCGTTTCAGACCCTGGGTTTCTTCGCCCTGCTGATACTCTTTGTGATGGCCTCGACCAGTCACGACTTTTTTCTCAAGAACCTTTCGCCTCGCGTATGGAAGACCCTGCATATGGGTGTTTACGTGGCCTATGCGCTGCTGCTGTTACATGTGGCTTTGGGGGCCTTTCAACAGGAGGGCAGTTGGGGCACGACCCTGCTGATGGCTGTGGGCTTTGTCCTGGTGGCCTCCCTGCATCTTAGGGCCGGCATACAGGAATACCGCATGGACAGCAGACGAGCGGCGGCTGAAAATGAGGGTTGGTTACGAGTCTGCCATCCGGATGAGATCGAGGATGACCGGGCGAAAATATTCACCGTTGGCGGAGAACGGGTAGCGGTTTACAAGTACGACGGGCAGTTGTCCGCGGTTCATAACTACTGCAAGCATCAGGGGGGACCCTTGGGGGAAGGGAAGATCGTCGATGGTTGTATCACCTGCCCCTGGCATGGCTACCAGTACCTGCCAGGGAACGGTCAGTCACCTCCACCTTTCACTGAAAAAGTTCATACCTACCGACTCCGATTAATCGAGGGAGAAGTATACATCCATCCGGAGGCCCTGCCCGAAGGGACCCCTGTTGAACCCTTAATGTTGTAATCGACCATGGATCCAAAGGACGAATTCTACATTGGCTATGCTACGGAAAAGAACGGACCGTCGACTCGCAAACGTATCCGCCTATTTCTGGGAACGGTGCTGGGGGCCTTACTGCTTACGGCCCTGTTCTTTTCCCTGAATCAGCGCCCATCCCGGGCAAGCCGCTTCGATTTTGACACTCCAACCCAGTTGAGCGGTACCTATTACGAAGCCCCCTATCCCATGTTGAGGATGAAGGTGGCGGAAGGGGAATTCAAGGATCTGGTGCTCCTTGGGTTTGGAAAATTCGGAGCGCGTCCTTTCGTGGAACCCTTTGGACGCAGCGCCGGTGTGGACAGGCTTCACGGCAAGCCCATTCAACTCAGCGGTAACCTGATCTACTATCAGGGGAAGACTTTGGTTCAGATCAACGATAGCGGCGACCTTAATCTAGGGAGCGGACCTGGGCACCAATTGCCTCTGGCGTCCCGGGACAGTGTGCAGGAGCTGCAAGGTGAAATCGTCGATCCCAATTGCTTTTTCGGGGTGATGAAACCGGGATTCGGTAAGGTACATCGAAGTTGCGCGTCTTTATGCATAGCCGGGGGTATTCCTCCTGTACTTCGGGTACTCAGGGAAAGTGGGGAAGAGGATTTCTATCTGATTACCACGGATACGGGAGAGGAGGCCAGTGCGTTTCTCTGGAAGCACGTGGGTAAGCCACTAAGGGCGTCCGGTATTGTATCCAGCCGGGGTAGCTGGAACTACTTTGCGCTGGATACCACCAGCATACGCTTCCTGGACCAGACATCGATTTACGACCAATAAATACAAATGAAATACATAGTCTTAAGCATCACCCTGATCGCCTTGTCCCTGACGGCGGCCCAGGCCCAGGCCCAGGAGGGCCCGGTAAACTCAAAGAAGAACATTGCCAACTACGGCTACGATGTGGTTTCCTATTGGACAGGAAAGCCTGTTAAAGGAACTGATCAACACACACATAGCCATCGAGGAGTGAAGTACTACTTTTCCAGTGTGGAAAACCAGGAGAAGTTTAAATTGTCTCCTGAGAAATTCGTACCCGAATTCGGGGGTTTTTGCGCCTATGCGATGGCCAAATCCGGGGATAAGGTGCCTGTAAATCCACAGACCTACGAAATCAGAGACCAGCGACTTTTGCTTTTTTATAATCGGGCCATTAACAATACCCTGAACAAATGGAAAGAAGAAGGACCCGAGAAACTGCTCGAGCAGGTAGATGAAAATTGGAAAGGTATTTTGACGAGAGAATAACCGGTGTGGCAGATATAGGGACATATGGAAGAAGGCTCTACCTGGGATATGTGCTGACCATACGCAGCCTGGGAATTTCGCACATGCAGGGGAGCCCCCTGCTGATTGCAGTGTTGGGGCTGCTGGTGAGTTTCGTAGGCTCTTTGCCTGTAGGCGTACTCAACGTAAGCTCGCTTTACTGGTCTTCCACTTCGGGCATGGATAGTGCTCTGCAGTTTGCTGCCGCCGTTGTGGTGGTGGAGGGTAGCTGGGCCTTTGCCGCCCTGTACTTTAGTCGCAAACTAGGCCTGGAAGGCCGATGGAAGACCGGGATGATCTTCGTTACCTTTTTTCTGCTCATCTACCTGGCCTATATGACCTATCAGAGGTCCTATCAGCCCATAGACGCCATGGAGGTTCCCGTAAATGGATTGTCGCTGCAAGTACCCTGGATCATGGGTCTGGTACTGAGTGCCCTGAATCCATTCCAGGTACCCTTCTGGTTACTCTGGCATCATTTTTTCCGAGAAAACCGCTGGCTGACGAATGAATATTGGAATCAGGCCAGCTATATTGCGAGTATAATTGCAGGCAGTTTCCTCGCCCTGACACTGTATGCCCTGTTGGGGTATATGCTTCAGGACCGGTTGCAGCCCGTTATCGCCGAGTTTCAGCGTGTACTGGCACTGGCCTTCGGGCTCTTTGCCTTGTACTTCCTGTACGCCGGCTACAAGCATATGAAAACCGTAACAACCCGATGATATCGACCAGTATAAACATACTCGGACAGCTGCAGGAGGTGCTCTCCGGCCTGGACCCGGTTCAATTCCGACAACCCGTAGAAGTGATGGAAGGCGGTACCGTGGGCAAGCATACCCGGCACATCATTGAACTGTATCTCTGTGTATTCCAGGGATACGAGCAAGGAGAAGTCTGCTACGATTCCCGCCGGCGCGATCCGGCCCTGGAGGAAGACCGTGACTCTGCCCTGCAGGCCCTCGAAAATATTAAGTCCCAGCTCCATAGAGAAGACAAGGACCTGACCCTATCCGGAACTTTCGAAGGAGAAACCTTTCACATCCCTTCGAATTACGAGCGAGAATTACTCTATAACCTGGAGCACTGCATCCATCATTTGGCATTAATACGACCCGCGCTCAGGGAACTGGGCATGAACGAAATTCCTGAATTCTTTGGCGTGGCGCCTTCGACCATGGCGCATAGGAAGAAATGTGCACTTTAACCCTTTCCTTACAGGACCAGCGCACCATAGTCACCTCCAACCGCGATGTGCACCGAGACAGACCCCGGGCTCACGCACCCAAATGGCATAATGTTCAGGGCAAGGAGTTGTATTTCCCGAAAGATCCTCAGGGAGGGGGCAGCTGGATCGCGCACGATCGGCAGGGACATATCGGTGTCCTGCTCAATGGCGCCTTCGACGCTCACGACCGGGCGCCTGAATACCGCAAGAGCCGGGGACTCGTATTGCTGGAGTTGATGTCCTCGGAGTATCCATATGCTGCGATGGAGGAGATCGACCTGAGCGGGATTGAGCCCTTTACTTTTGTATTGCTTGAGCACTTGCCCACTGAACTTCGCTGGGATGGCAGGGATAAACACTTCCGGGAATATCCCGGACAAGGTGACTTAATGTGGTCGTCCTGTACGCTCTTCGACCGTAAGAAGCAGCAAGCCCGAAGGAGGCGGTTCGAAGAGTTTCTCCAACAGCCGACTCGACCAGACCCCGAGGCGTACTGGGCACTTCAATCCGAAACTCAAATGGGAGGGACTGAAGGATTTGTTATCGATCGCCCCGATGGTAACCGCACCGTGAATCGCGTACAATGGATACGTGAACAGGGCAGTATTGTTCACCGATTTGAATAGCCGTCCGTAGCATAGGCCGAGTTTTGCTGTTTTTACTCGTAGTTTTGGACCCGAATAACTCATTTCTATGGGCACATCGGATATAGCGGCCTTATGAAATCGCAGATAAAGGATTTCATCTACAAACTGGTACACTGGGAATTCTGGCCCTACCAGGTGATCTATGCGCCGCTTTGGCCTGTGTGGCTGTACTATGCCTGGAAGTGCAGGGACCTGTTCTTTTATTGCAATGCCAATCCCGGAATTCCCTTCGGCGGCCTTACCCTGGAGTCCAAATTCGATATCTACAAGCAGATGGATCCGGCCGTTTTTCCCCGAACGGTTTATTCCGCTCTTCCTTTAGATGTGGTTAAGATCGATAAGCTAGCCCTGGAAAATGGACTGGATTTTCCATATATCGTAAAACCGGACGTCGGGCTTCGAGGGCTCGGTGTATTTAAGATTAAGGACCGGGACGAACTCGAATCCGTTCTACCGAAGTTCAAGCACCCTGTGCTTCTGCAGGAATACGTGAAGGATCCGCTTGAGGTTGGGGTCTTTTACGTGAGGATGCCCTGGGAATTCCACGGGCGAATTACGGGGATCGTATCGAAACACTTTCTGACCGTAACCGGAGACGGGAACAAGAGTCTGCTCGATCTGATCATGCGGAATCGCAGGGCCCGCATACAACTCAGACAGCTGAAAAAGGAATGGGGGAAAGGGCTCCATCGCGTTCCCGCGGAAGGGGAGGAGGTGGTTCTGGTCCCTTTTGGCAGCCATACCCGAGGCGCCATCTTTCAGGACATGAGCCAATACATTACCGTGGAACTGACCGATTACGTGGATGAAGTCTCCAGGAGTGTTTATGGGTTTTATTTTGGCCGTCTCGATATCAAGTTCAATGACTGGATTGACCTGGCCAGGGGCCGAAACCTCAGCGTAATCGAGATCAATGGGGCAGGCAGCGAACCCACTCATATATACGATCGGGGTCATTCGATCTTCTTTGCCTGGAAGGAAATCCTTCGCCACTGGAAATATATGTACCGCATCAGTCGCTACCATCGGGACGCAGGCTATCCGGTGCTGGAGTGGGAAGAAGGCATGCAGATGCTGCGCGACCACAAGACCCTCGAAAAGTACCTGTTTTCCTTGTAGCATACCTGACGCAACTGGCATTGCTGAGGGTACAGTTTTATGGGATTAGCGTATCTTGATAAAATGCAGTACGACAACAAGAGGGAGAATTACTATAAAAACCTGAGGCCAGAGATGCGGGCACTGCTGCCCGATAATGCAAAGAGGGTGCTGGATGTTGGCTGCGGACAAGGGGCCATGTCCCGGGGCATCAAAAAAGATCTGAAGATCGAAGTCTGGGGGGTGGAATTCATGAAGGAAGAAGCCAGGGAGGCCTGCAATCATCTGGATAAGGTGATTACGGCTACGGCGGAAGACAGTATAGAACACCTGCCGGACAACTATTTCGATGTGATCTACTTTAATGACGTGCTGGAGCATCTGGTCAGTCCGGAAAATGTTTTGAGGGCGATGCGTTCCAAACTAACCCCTGATGGGGTAATCATTAGTTCCATTCCCAATGCCCGCTACCACAGCGTTTTTTTCCAATACGTGGTTAAGAAAGACTGGAAGTATGCCAAGGAAGGGGTTATGGACTATACCCACCTGCGTTTTTTTACTTCCCGCAGTATACAAGCCATGTTTGAAGCTACGGGCTATAAGATCGAGTTCCATTGCGGTATAAACCGTACCCGATCGTTGAAGCCGCTGCTGTATAACATCCCCCTTCTCTTTACCGCCATGGACATGTTTTACCTGCAATACGCTACCGTGGCCCGCAAAATCCCAACTTTTGATAAGAGCTAATACCCGGTTAACTGCATGGGCCTGTTTTACCATTGCGTTTAATGATCGGCTGCAAAAGCTGGCATGACTTTCGTAGCGAAAATCGTACCTTTGCCGGCGCCTGAATATAGGCAATACTTGCATAAGGTCGCGTAGCTCAGCTGGATAGAGCATCTGCCTTCTAAGCAGACGGTCCCAGGTTCGAATCCTGGCGCGATCACTTAAGAATGAAAAGCTCGCCAGTACGGTGGGCTTTTTTCGTTGGAGCGTAACGCTAAGCCTGCTTAGGTGTTTAAGTGAGAACGGAAAAAGGCTAAAACCGAAGGTTTAGAGCTTTTCATTTAGACTACGGAGCGCAAAGGAAGGGCCGAGCGCAGTCGAGGCCAATCCAGCGCGGCGTTTTTCAATAGGACTTTAGTACCCTTCTTGCGATGATGTTCGAAGTATAGGCTGTAAAAAAGGTTTAATCCAAAAAACCTGTCCGATTCCTGGGAGGGCTACACGGGCTTTAATTTTGAAATTCTTCAAAAGTCAACTTTATCGGATACAAATACACAGTTATGTTAATGTATATATTTACAAAAGTAATTAAAAGTCAATCTAAAAGTTTACATTTATATGTTTTTAGTAAACGTTTAAATTTACATATTTGCGAAAAAGTCAATCCAAACCTTCACTGCTATGAGAAGTAAGCGAAAATTAATGATTGAACAGCTGGACCAAAAATTAGGTCCGTTTCTTGAAACAAGAACGATTTTGGTACCAGAGAGAGGGTGGATTTATACCATTCGGACCACCTTGAACATGACGATGGCTCAACTTGGCGCGAAACTGAATATCACTCGGCAAGGAGTCAAGAAAATTGAGGAGAGGGAAGCAAATGGCACGATAACGATAAAATCACTAAAGGAAGTTGCCGCTGCGATGGACATGAAACTGGTCTATTCGATGGTACCAATCGATGGCACCATAGACGAAATGATACAAGTAAAAGCAGAAAAGTTGGCAAAAAAAATAGTACTGCGGACCCACCAAAATATGAAACTAGAGGACCAGGGAATTGGAGATGAGAAGCTCAACAAAACCATAAAAGACCTTGCGAATGAAATAAAAAGAGAAGTAAGAAAATCTTTATGGGATTAGAGATTACATATGATCAAGGGCAAACTCCTTTGAATGAAGAGGAAAAGGAAGGTCTGAAAATAAAATCAATAACAACTCAGCAAGAACTGGATGAATTTGAACAGCTAAACATAGAGAAGGCTGTTGAATGGTCCATCCGCACAAAATTAAAGGCTGAGAAAATCTTGACCGAAAAGTTTGTAAAGGATTTACATAAAAGAATGTTTAGCGACGTATGGAAGTGGGCGGGCGATTTTCGTAAGTCTGAGAAAAATTTAGGTATACCCTGGTCTCAGATTGGAATCGAATTGAGAAGCTTGCTAGACGACACTAAATATTGGATTGAAAATGGCACCTATTCACCAGAGGACATAGCCATCAGATTCAAACATAGACTAGTATCCATTCACTGTTTTCCAAATGGCAATGGCAGGCACTCAAGACTGATGGCCGATGTTATTGTAGAATCCATATTCGGGCAAGAAGTATTTTCTTGGCATCAATCCAATATGGTAAAGGCAGACGAAACAAGGAGTGAGTACATTAATTCCCTTAAGCAAGCGGATAATGGAAATATTGAACCACTAATTGAATTTGCAATAAACTAAAGTCGGGTATGACGGCGGAATGGGCTATACCCTCTTAAAGACTACCCTGTTTTCCGGACAGATTAATGCCAATTGACTTTTAGTGAACTTGCATTCTATTTGATAAAGCGGATTTTAAGAGATATACCGGATATATCCATAAACTTATCCAGAAGTGCGCTGAGTGGGGTTATCCCAAAAACTGACCTATTGCAGACGGTTGTTGCAATAACCAACCGCTCAGGCTGTAGCGAGGTTTATGGGATGCCAGAACCGCATGCGGTACCTCGGCACTTTTAAACATCACACAACGAGCCTCTATGGGTTCCACCAGTATGGTCGAGCCGTCTTTTCGAAAGATCTCGAGTTCACCGCCATCTCCTTTCTGCCAGCCGACATTCAGATAAATCAACATACTGATGGTCCGGTTGTTTCGATGGTTGAATTGATCCAGGTGCCTGTCGTAGTGGCCGCCTTTGGGGTAATGAGCCAAATGAAATTCATAACCCGATAGCCCCAGAAAGCAATACCGATTGTAGATGTGCAGCGCCTCATCGATCAAATGCCAGAATTCCTGCAGTTCGGTGTCGCGGGCACGGTCCAGCCAGTAGGTGAAGTCCCCGCGTATATCCTGTCTTATGGTATTATCCCCCAATGCACCTATGCCGGCCTTGGTAAACCTCTCAAGTCGGGAAATGAAAAAATTTCTAATCAGAGTAAACCGGGAGGAATCCAGAAAATCATCCACGACTACATAATCCTTTTCGGAAAGCTCATCCACCCAGGAGAGCCAGTCCTCGAGCTGGTGGCAGGTGTTCACGTTGACAAAAAAAGCCCGCAAATATAGTCGATAATCGCCTCGAACAGCAATACTCCGGCCTTCTGCCCATTGGACAGGCATGGGATACAGGAAATACTTAACTTGTTTATTATTCTTGCTTTTTGAAGTTTCATTACATGAAAAAAATAGGCCCCGGCTTTTTGATTGCAGCCGCCTTTATAGGTCCGGGGACCGTTACAGCCTGTGTACTGGCCGGAAGCCAATTTAGGTTACAGTTGTTATGGGCCTTGCTTTTTTCCATTATGGCAACCCTGGTCCTGCAGGAAATGGCGGCGCGCTTGGGTCTTATAACGGGGCTGGGTCTCACTGAGGCCATTCAATCCAGTCTAAGAGCGCCCGTGATGAAGCGGGGAATTCTTGGATTGGTGGCCTTCAGTATTCTCGTCGGAAACACCGCTTATGAGGCCGGTAATCTGGGCGGAGCCACGCTGGGACTAGAAGTACTGATAGGGGAGCAGTATGCCACCTGGTACCCCCTATGGGTGGGCCTAGCCGCATTCGCAATATTGTGGTGGGGCAAACTCCGTTCCCTGGAGTACCTGTTCATGGCGCTCGTCGCGTTAATGAGTATTTGTTTTGTTACCACCGCCGTACTGGTAAAACCCAATTTACCGGAATTATTGAAGGGGTTACTCGTGCCCGGCCTTCCACAGGGAAGCCTGTTCTATGTGATCGCGCTGATCGGGACCACCGTAGTTCCCTATAACCTCTTCCTGCATGCTTCCCTGGTTAAGGAAAAATGGAAGTCATCGAGTGATCTTAAGGCCGTGCGCTGGGATATGGGAATCAGTCTCCTTTTGGGCGGATTGATCTCCATGGCTATTGTAATCTCCGCCAGTCCCATGGCCGGAGCCCGGGTGAAATCGGCCCTGGATCTGGCCCAAAGTCTGGAGCCCCTTCTGGGAAGTGTAGCAAGAGTTGCCATCAGCATAGGTCTGGTTGCGGCCGGTTTCAGTTCGGCCATGACCGCACCCCTTGCCGCGGCCTATGTGGCTCAGGGCTGTTTCGGCTGGGAATCCGGTACCCATAGTCGGAAATTCAGAGCCGTGTGGATCAGTATTCTTATCTTGGGAGTTCTCGCGCTTTCGTTTTCCTTCCGCCCTATAGAGATCATACAGGTAGCCCAGTTCGCCAACGGACTTCTACTGCCTTTGATTGCCATCGTCCTATTGGTGGCCATGAACCAAAGGGCATTATTGAAGAACCAGATCAATACCCGGACACAAAACGCTTTAGGAGGCCTCATTGTCCTGATCACACTGATGCTGGGTATGCGAAGTATTATGGGTGTGCTGGGAATTTGGAGTTGAGCGGTAAACTATGGAAATTAAGAACTTATATATCAATTGCGATCTGGGGGAAGGTTTTCCCCATGATGAAGCATTGATGCCATTGGTTAATCAGGTCAATATTGCCTGTGGTGGACACGCAGGTTCCAGGGTGTTGCTTGAAAAAACCCTGAGAAAAGCAGCTGATCATTCCTGTGCCATCGGGGCCCATCCGGGCTACGAGGACCAGGACCACTTTGGCAGAAGATCACTGCAGCTGAGTGAGATGGAGCTCAAGACCCAACTCCGGCGCCAATTGGACCTCTTTGCGGAATCGGTGGAAGAAGCCTCCGTCTCCTGGCACCATGTCAAGCCGCACGGAGCCTTGTATCACGATATCGCTCAGAAGGAAGGAGTAGGAGAGTGGTTCTTAGAAGTCCTGCTGGAATACCCCGTGCGTTCACTGTTTTCTGACAAGTCTTGGCCTGCAGCCCAAATGGCTGAAGATCGAGGTGTCCGGGTTTGGGAGGAGGCGTTTCTGGATCGGGGTTATGACAGTGAGGGTAAACTTCTGCCAAGATCCGCCCCCGGTGCATTGATCACGGATAAGGAAGAAGCCCGGGATCAGTGCGAGTATTTCCTAAAGGAAAACAGAGCGGAGACCTATTGCGTTCACGGCGAACACGCTTCCTCCGTTGAACTGTTGAGGTTTTTGCATGCATACTTCCCGACTTGGGGGGTTCAACTGGTGAAAGGATGAAGCAACCCCGAGTGTTCAAACAAGGAGAACGATCCATTCTGCTGGAATGGGAGGAGAATTCGTACATGGGGCTCTTGGAGCACATCATCGCCATGGAGAGAAATTTGATAAAACACCTTCCTGACCTGGAAGATAGTCAGGTAATCTACCGAAGTCTGTGCCTGCACTTTACACGTGAGGTGGAGGAGGCTGATATGGAGATTATCAAGGCGCGGTTATCGAATCCTTTAAGCCAGGATTCCGGTGCCCGAGGTATTTGGCGCATTCCCGTCTGCTATTCCCCGGAATACGGTCCGGATCTGGAGGAGTCTGCCAGTTTACTGGGTTTGACCGTTGATGAGTTGATCCGGACCCATTGCCAGAACGTGTATCCGGTCTATGGAATAGGCTTCTTGCCGGGTTTCCTGTACCTGGGCGATGTACCGGAACCGTTGCAACTCCCGCGAAAACCAGAGCCGCGATTGAAGGTGGAGGCAGGGACCGTCGGTCTGGCTGAGAAGCAGACCGGAATTTATCCCCAGACCTCCCCGGGAGGATGGCAATTGCTGGGACGAACCCCGTTGCGGTTTTTCGATCCAAACCAGTCACCTCCCTGTGCCATTCAGGTGGGGGATGGGGTCGAGTTTTATCCCATCGATCCATCGACCTTCTCCCTTATCGAGATACAGGTAAAGGAAGGAATCTATCAACCCGAAATACGCCGCGGATTATGATGGAGGTGGTCGATCCCGGTTTCTTCAGCAGTGTGCAGGATCAGGGCAGGAGGGGTTACCGAAAGTGGGGTGTACCCGTTTCAGGCGCCATGGACAGGGCATCGGCCGTTTTGGCCAATAAGTTCCTGGGTAACCTCGAGGGAGATGGGGTTTTGGAAGCCACCCTGAAAGGGCCCCGTTTGCGATTTCACCAAAAGGTGTATTTCTGCGTGTGCGGGGCAAAACTGAGTGCCCAGTTGGAGGGTCGGGATCTGGAGATGAACACCCCCTATATGGCACGGGAAGGAGATGTACTGGATATGGGCCGTTGCCTGGAAGGCGTTCGGTCCTATCTGGCCGTTCAGGGGGGGATACGGTCGGAGCTTAAATTGGGAAGCCGATCCCAGTATTATCCGGTGACTCCGAAGGCGTATATACAGAAAGGCGATTTCCTGCGCATAATCCCTTCTCCCGATTTCCTTCCTGCGGTCTGGGGCTTAAGGCGTCCCGAAGCATCTAAATACGAGCGGTTAGCAGTGCTTCCCGGACCTGAATGGGCGTATTTACCGACAGGAATGCAAAACGATTTGCTCCAACGGACGTTTCACATTGCCAAGGAAAACAATCGCATGGCCTATCAAATCAAGGAGCGTTTATCAACGTATGAGCGGCCTATGGTCACCTCGGTGACGCTTCCGGGGACGGTCCAGCTGACGTCCTCGGGCCGATTGATTGTACTGATGCGGGACGCCCAGACCACCGGGGGTTATGCGCGTGTCCTTCAGCTTACCGAAGATTCCATGAATGCCCTTTCCCAGCGGAGTACAGGGGATGAAATCCGTTTTGCCCTGCGCTTCCCAGAGTAGTAAGCTCATGGTCTGCGGATAGAGTCGTAGCCGACCCTAAGGAGGCTATGCTCCAAACACATTGATGGACTTTTGTACTTTTTTTGTTAGTCCAGGTTAATTGAGATATCAAGATGCCCACCTAGTCCATCATTGATAATTCGTTGAAGAGTTGAGAATCTTATGTCCTTTAAATCCCGTTCAAGTCTTGAAATGTAAGACTTGTTGGTTCCTGCAAGTTTAGCGAGCTGTTCTTGTGTTAACCCTTTTTTTTCGCGGGCTTGCTGTATTAGAGCCCCTAGCTTGAACTTTTCATATTCACTCTCAAACAGCTCGCGATTTTCTGTTCCGACTTTACCAACCTTTTTGTCGATGAACTCGTCCAGACTCGTCAGATTTTTATTCTTTGCTTTCATAATATTCTCGTTTTATTTGTTCGGCTCTCTCAATTTGTTGTTTTGGTGTCTTCTGAGTCTTTTTTTGGAAACCGTGACCAATGACTATTAAATTGTCGATGTCAAAAAAGCAGAAGATTCGAAATATATTGTTTCCGACCTGGACTCTGATCTCATAAATTCCCGTAGAATTCTTGATCTGTTTCAGGTAGATTTCCGGGATTTGATCCAATTCAGTGATAACCCGAAGTGTCCACAATATTTTCTTTTTGACCTTGTCATTCTGACTGTCATAAAACTGTTCAAAGTAATTTTTGAAAAAAAATAGCCCTCGATTTTTCGACATTAACCAAAGATATCATTTGTTGTCTTATCGGACAACTTTTTCGTATGAAGCCCGACCACTTACTATGTGTCTTACGCGTATACACACAAAGCCTTAAATTTTTATGAATACTCCGGCTTATTGGCTATCGATGATCATTTCGGCACCTGTCTTTAGGTACGAAAAGGGGTTTCTGCCTTTATGAAATGCTTTTATAGGGTTACCTTCGCGGAACTTCCTAAAAATTAAGCAGTAACTAAAAATTAAAAACGTGACAAAAATAACTGTAGCCAAGGGCGATGGTATCGGTCCTGAAATCATGGATGCCACTTTGATGATCTTAAAAGCGGCAGGCGCACAATTGGACATTGATGAGATTGAAGTCGGAGAAAAGGTATATCTCGCAGGAAATACGGCGGGTATATCCGATGAGGCCTGGGAGACCATAAGAAGGAACAAGATTTTCCTCAAAGCCCCGATCACAACCCCACAGGGAGGCGGTTATAAGAGTCTCAATGTAACCACTAGGAAGACACTGGGTCTGTTTGCCAACGTCAGGCCCTGCAAAAGTTTGCACCCCTTTATCGCCACCAAGCACCCCGATATGGATTTAGTCATCATACGGGAAAATGAGGAAGACCTGTATGCGGGTATCGAGCACCAGCAGACAGATGAGGTGGTGCAGTGCCTGAAGCTGATCAGCCGCCCCGGTTGTGAAAAGATTATCACTTATGCCTTCGAGTACGCCCGTAAATACGGCCGCAAAAAGGTAACCTGCTTCACCAAGGACAACATCATGAAGCAGACCGACGGATTATTCCATAAGGTATTCGATGAGATTGCGGTTAAGTATCCTGAGATTGAAAACGAGCACTGGATCATAGATATAGGGGCAGCCAAGATGGCCGATACGCCCGAGGCGTTCGACGTGATCGTTATGCCCAACCTGTACGGTGATGTGCTCTCGGATATCGCTGCTCAGATCACGGGTTCGGTAGGTTTGGCCGGCTCATCCAACATCGGTCACGACCATGCCATGTTCGAGGCCATCCACGGTTCGGCTCCAAGGAGGGCAGGACAGAATATGGCGAACCCATCGGGTCTGCTGCAGGGTGCCATACTGATGTTACAGCATATCGGCCAGTCCGATATCGCAGAAAAGGTACAGAACGCCTGGCTGAAAACCATGGAAGACGGTATCCATACCTACGACATCTATAAGGAAGGGGTCAGCACTCAGAAGGTCGGTACGAAAGAATTTGCCGAAGCGGTAATCGCCAACCTGGGTCAGGTACCGCAGACGTTGAAAAAAGTGGAGCTAAAGAACTCAGGCACCATTTCGATTCCAAGACATGTGCGAAAGCCCAAAGCCAATAAGGAATTGGTTGGAGTCGATGTATTTGTACACTGGGAAGGAACCGATCCGGATAAAATCGCCGAAGATCTGCAGAAGATGAACAATGATACCCTTCAGCTGACCATGATCACCAACCGTGGGGTTAAGGTCTGGCCACAGGGCTTTAAGGAAACCTTCTGTACGGATCACTGGAGGTGTCGCTACAAGGCGCAGGAAGGGTCAACAGCTTCCAAGGAGGATATACTCGAGGTCCTTACCAAGGCTGTGGAAGTCGGAATCGATGCGATAAAGACCGAGAATCTGTACACCTTTGATGGCGAGCGCGGTTATTCGCTCGGACAGGGGCAGTAAGCAATTGCATAAGCCAAGCATATTCTGGGGTTTCTGAAAAGAAGCCCCGGTTTTTTGTTTTTATAAGGTGTATCAATAGATATCTTAGTGAAACCTACCTCGTTGATGTACTATGAAGGAATACGAGAAAGTCACCATAGAATCCGCCAGGGAACTCCGGGACTGGCTGGAAGAAAACCACCAGACACGGGGCACGACCTGGCTGGTACGATGGAAAAAGGCATCCGGCAAGCCTTAAATCAGCTACGAGGAAATCGTTGACCAGCTGATTTGCTTCGGCTGGGTCGACAGTCATACCCGTAAGCTCAACGACGCCCAGTCCATGCTCCTTATTTCTCCTCGGAATCCGAAGAGTAATTGGTCAGGCTCCAATAAGGAACGCGTCGAACGACTCTCGAAACTGGGGCTGATGAAGCCTGCCGGCCTGGACTTGGTCGAACACGCCAAGAAAACGGGAACCTGGAATTTTCTAGATGAGGTGGAGAAAGGGGTAATTCCCCCAGATCTTGCCCAAGCGCTGAAAAGCCACCAAAAAGCCGAGTATTATCTTAATCGATTTCCTGATTCGTCAAAACGGGGTATACTGGAATGGATAAAGTCGGCAAAGCGGAAGGAGACCCGGGAGAAGCGAATCAACGAAACCGCCCGGAAAGCATCAGAAAATATAAAGGCCAACCACCTGGAAGGCAGAGATGCCGGACCGGCGGAATGAGGATCGGTTTTATTATCGTATCAGTTTTTCGGCTTCAACGGAGCCAACAACAGGTAGAATATAAAGGCAAACCAAGAAACGAATACGACAGCCAGTATCCAAGCCAGCTTTTCGCTGGAATTCGTTTTGCCAGAGGATATTATCCACAGTATGGGCAAAAGCCAGATAAAAGCGATTATTCCAAAAACGATCAAGGGACCGAGTACGCCAGGATCTTCCATATTCTTCGTTGTTTAGGCAGGAAGCAAGATAACAAGTATCCAAAACACATAGAATCCAGGCTATTCCCTTATGTGGTCAATAGTTCTTCACTGTAAATCCCAGGGTCAGGAACTCATCCTGTGGCACCTGTCCTTCGATAACCACGCTTTCACGAGCCCTCAGGTAGTTCACTTTAAACGATAGAAACTTCCAGACCGGTAATTCTAGTCCGAAATCGGCCCGATATCTGAAATTTCCCTGTTGTTCCAGAGAGGGCTGAAAATAGTTCTCGTGGGAAAGGATAACCTTCTTCTTGAAGAGTTCGTGACGCCCACTCACCCATAAAGTACCCCGAAGGGTGTTGAGCCTGCTGTCCCCATCGAACTCGTCCCGGTTAAAGTCATCACTCTTGAAATCCGTACTCTCGTACTCGAAGGTCACGGAAAACTCCAGTTTGTTGCGTTTCTTCTGTAAAACCTTAATGGCAGCCCCAGCACCCAGCAGATAACGCAGGTTGATTTCCCGGCGAAAGTTGGTACTCAAAAAAGCCAGGGCCAGTGGGGACACTTTCTTTTTCGGATACAGATGCAGGAAATTCAGACTTAGTATGTCCTCGTCCGCCTTGACCTTACCAAATTCCTGATAGACATACGAATTCTTGGTCTGAAATTGGAGATCGTCCCAGGGCCTGTAGCGTATATCCGATTTCGCCCGGAATATCAGGGTCTGAACGTTTCCTCCCTGATAGAAACCCGTTATCGCCAGATCAGCCTTTAGCCGGAGTGTGTCCACAGGTGTAATGGAATCCTTTTTTTGGGCCTGTCCACTGAGGATCAGGGGAACTAACAACAGGAATCGAAGCAACACCTTCATGCCTTGCGATTTACTACCGTTCAAGGCGCGAAAGTATCCAAATCGGAATAATTGGAACCGTAAACCTACAAGAAAATGAAGGCGCCTGAGAACGCTTAATTCATTTCCTTATTTGGTGATTGAAGTTAAGACCATGGAGCCCTGCAGCTTTCCATTGGCATTGTAATTTTCGGTCTTGATCATACCTACTCCTGCTGCAAGCCAGGTCTTTTCGACCGTCTTAACCTTACCGACCATCATCTTGGCCTGGGAAGACTGAGAAATCACGACGCATTCAAAGGTTCCGGCAGGAGTGGTAACGGTCTCAGTCTTCTCCACTTTGCGGTCGGTAATCTCCGTAGTAATATTCATGCTCATGCCCCCCATATCCACCGCAACATTCACATTAGCATCGTTCAGGGTCTGTCCTGGAGTCAGGTTATTGGGTATTTCCAGATTGGTCCCGGTAACGGTGGCTTCGGCATTCTGGAACTGCTGCATGCCCGGATTGTTCATGAGCGACTTGAAGTCAATGGTTACTGAAGAGCCGTCGCATTTCATATCGAAAGTATTGGTCATCACGAGTTCGTCCTTTTTGTCGTAGAATTCGGTATTGATGGTCGCGGTAGTCGCACCGCCACTTTTGCTGACGTCGCTCACCGTGTACTTCATCTTCGCGACTGTTTTACCTTTCTTGTCGTAGGATTCGTATTCGGTAGTCGTACCCTCGTTAAACGGGTAGTACTTGCTGCAGTCGTTCTGACCGTAGAGGACAAACGAACACATCAGGCCAAGGGCAAAAATCCAGGTTTTCATAGTGGGAGTATTTAGTTAAAGTTTAGGATTTTCAAGGTAATGAACTTCGATCAGTCGAGAAAGTTAACATCCCACATTTCATGGCGCCGATCTCCCGAAGAAGCGTATAAATCTGAAATGGATTAATAAAATACTTCTTTAGGTTGTGATTTTTAACACGGATCGAATACTAATTATGATAACCCTACAATATGTAGCTTGTAATTATTATGTCGGATAATCAGGTCCAATACCTAGCTCTCATCGATAAAAACCGGGAACGGATTTTTCGAATAGCCTCGTTTTATGGGGGAACGGAAGAGGATCGGCAAGACCTGATGCAGGAAATCGCCTATCAGGTATGGCGTTCATTTTTGTCTTTTCGACACGATTCTTCCCGGGATACCTGGTTGTACAGCATTGCCATAAATACGGCCATGCAGTTCCTTAAGCGGCACAAAAGGAAGAAGTCAAGTATAGTATCCGTACCCATAATTTTCGATATTCCTCAGGTTGAGAGCAGTGCCGTGGCCGACGAAGGCATCGGTGCCCTTATGGCAGCCATTCAGAAACTGGGTGCGATGGACAGAGCTATCATTTTGCTCTATCTGGAAGAAAATAGCCACGAAGAAATTGCCGAGATTGTAAATCTGAGCAAGACTAATGTGGGTACCCGGATTCAGCGCATTAAGCAGAAACTCCGGAAACGACTAAATGCGAATTCCCATGGACATTGATCAGCTCAAATCACAGTGGAAAAACATGAATACCGGTGATCCTAAGAGCACCGGTCTAAGCGAATCCCAACTCAAGGACGTCATCCGGCGGAGATATCGTGGCCGAATCCTGCGCATGTTGGTTCCCAAGCTGCTGATGACTGGCCTGTATACGTATCTGGCCCTTTTTATACTCGTATTCTTTGAGTTCTTTCCGGGACTCTGGCTGACCTCGCTTGCCGTATTGGCGCTCGTCCTGCTATTCATTATCCCTGTTATGGATATTTCCGCCCTTTACAATTATTATCGCTCGGGACGACTGGACAGACCTGTCGGGGATACAATTGAATCAATACGCGCACAGGGTATACGATTTCTAAGGGCCCAGCGCATGCTGATGATTTTTAATCTGATCCTGTTGGCCGTTCTGGTTCTGATTGTACCCCGGGTTTACTCCGAGCAGCTCGATACGGTCTCCATATTCAGGACCATAGCCCTCGGTACCGGACTCACAGTGCTCATTTCCCTGCTTCTTTGGAGGTACTATAGAAAGCAAATGAATCATATTTTACGATTTATAAAAACCTTACACTAAAAATTATATACTATGCTATCCAATCCTAAGGTCCATACCCGACTTAAGCTGTCCTTGCTGTGGACAACCATCATGTGTTTGTATATCTATGCGGACTACTTTAACCTGATGACACCCGATGCCCTAAACCACATGATAGACTTGAAGACTCCAGTGGGACCTACCACCCCGGAAGTACTCATGGCCTTTTCCGTTCTTTTGATTATTCCTGCCCTGATGATACCGGCCTCTCTTATGTTGAAACCGGTGCTTAGCCGTTGGTTAAATATCATCCTAGCGGTCCTATACGGACTCATTTCCGTGCTTATTATTGCCTCGTCATACGACGAGCCCTGGCTGCGCTTTTTCGTGCTCTACCAGTGTGTTGAGCTTTTGATTTTTGCATCCATCATTTATGCGGCCTGGAACTGGCCCCGTGAATCTCAACCCAATACCTAAAGTAGCATACCATGAAAGCACTCCACCCAAGAATCATACTGGAACTCACCTTTCGGCTGTACGTCTGTGTCTTTCTCAGCATCTATGCCCTGGGCAAGCTCATGGGCGGCCAGTTTTATACCCCGACAAGTATACCCGACTCCGTAGCCGAAACGGCTATTGGTGCGGCCTCCAATTTCGACCTGGCCTGGTCTTTTATGGGTAGATCGTACGGTTATATCCTCTTCATAGGAATTTCACAGCTGATCGGGGCAGTACTGCTCTTGCACAACCGGACTAAACTCTTGGGTACCGTAATCTTAATTCCCATCATGGTTAACATCATCGTATTCGATGTCTTCTTCCTGGACAAATACGGCGCCCTGGCCAGTGCCGGCTTGTATTTCAGCATGTTGCTAGGCATACTGTTGCTTAACTGGAAGAACGTTGAGCAGGCCTTTCTCAGTTTAATTAAGACTATGTCTGCCCCCAAGGTACCCTCGGGTCAGCTTGTTCTCCGATTCATCCTTTCACTTATCCTATTCGGTTTTTTTTTCTTCCTGGACCAACAGCTGGTGGATTATTTTGGACATGGCAAAGGGTAAAAGATATTCCCCCAGAAGCGTTATTTTGCTAATCGAAAACCACATAAGGCGATGAGAACTATTTATCTGTTTATTTCATTATTCCTGGAGCTTATGATAGGGTGCAAGCAACAGGAACCGGCTCTCGAAGGCTTTGAAGTAAAAGGTGAGGTAGACGGTCTCGGAAACTCCGAACTGCTCATGATCAAGTTCGTCAACGGCGGCATCGAGTTGGATACCCTGACTTCTCAGAATGATGCCTTCACCTACACCGGTGAGGTTAACGAACCTTACCTGGTACAGCTCATGGTTAAGCAGGGAGATACGAATACCATTAAACTGACCGAATTCATGCTGGAGAATTCCCGTATCTCGGTGAGCGGTAACGCTGTGGCCTACGACAGTGTACGAGTAAGCGGTTCCGAATCCGATCGGGTCCTCAAAGCCTATTTTAAAGAGGACGATGCGCTCATGGAGCAGTGGAACGGCCTCAAATTAGAGTATGATCAGGCCGTTCAGGCCGGGGACACTACAGCACGTAAGAAACTCGCCCGTCAACTAAATAAGATCCTGCAGGAGGATCGGGTGGGGCTGCTCAAGGAATATGTATACGAGCATTCCAATACGACGGTCGGTGCTCTTTTACCTGCTTTTTGCACCATTGAGGATGTACTTACTCCCGAGGACTACAACGAGTTATATGAGGTCCTTTCCGACAGCATCAAAGTGACCGATTACGGAAAGAATCTAAAGGAACTGGCTCAGGTGGAGGCAGATCCCGTTCCCGGGGAGTAAAATCCCCAGCGGGAAGAACGATTGTTTGCAACGGTCACAGACTATAGCATACCTAAAAATTTTCGATCTTTAGCCGACAACTACACAGCGAAAAACGACACACCATGGACCTTTACGAAATCCTTACCGCGCTGACGTTTCTGGCGGCCATCTTTGGATACATAAATGCGCGCTTTATCAAGCTTCCCACCGCTATTGGGCTGATGCTGATCGCCATACTATTTTCCCTGGCCAGCATAGGTATCGGTTATTTCGACGACACCCTGTACAATGCCGAAGTCTTGCTCATTCGACAGATTGATTTCGAATCCGTGCTCATGGACTATATGTTGAGTTTTCTGCTTTTCGCCGGGGCCCTGCATACCAACTTTCAGCAGCTCAAGGTCCAGCGCTGGCCCATACTGATGTTCGCTACCCTGGGGGTACTGACCTCTACCTTCCTGGTGGGAACCCTGACCTATTATCTGCTCGGGGCCCTGAGCTTGAAAGTTGGGTATATCCATTGCCTGCTTTTCGGGGCCCTGATTTCGCCCACGGATCCCATAGCTGTGCTTGGGATACTCAAAAAGGCCAAGGTGCCCAAGAAGCTGGAGACGAAGATCGTCGGTGAATCTCTCTTTAACGATGGGGTGGGGGTCGTGATTTTCCTGACCCTGTTCGGTATTGCCGCCGCTGGTGTGGATTCCGTAGGGCCTCTGGATATCGTCAAGCTCTTCGGACGCGAGGTCTTCGGCGGGATTTTCCTGGGTTTGCTCCTCGGTTGGCTTTCCTACCGACTGATGCGGGCCATAGACGATTTCAGTATTGAGATCATAATTACCCTGGCGGCTGTAATGGTGGGGACAGTGGTTGCCCATAAACTCCATGTTTCCGGGCCCCTGGCTATGGTGGCGGCAGGCCTGATTGTGGGTAATGATAAGGTGCGGGACGCGGCTATGTCGGAGGAGACCGAGCGTTACGTGGATAGATTTTGGGAGCTGCTCGACATACTTCTTAACGCCATATTGTTCGTGCTAATCGGCCTGGAAATGCTGATCTTGGTATTTGAAGCGGATTACATTCTGGCGGCCCTGTTGATCCTGCCCATAGTACTGGCAAGTCGCTACGTCTCGCTCTGGCTGCCGGTTCGAATATTCGAGAATAAGCTCGAATTCGTTCCACGGACCCACCTGATCATGACCTGGGGAGGACTGAGGGGTGGGATCTCCATTGCCCTGGCATTAACGCTCACCCTGGAGATGCACCGCGATATGTTCCTGATTCTGACCTATGTTGTGGTGGCGTTTTCCATACTGATCCAGGGAGTTACGATAGAAAAGTTGGTGCGCAAGGTGATTCCCGATTAGCCTTTATTCGTAAAGGGTGACTTGGATTCGAAATGAATATCGGGCTGTTCCGTTAATATACTGGGCATCCATGCTCGTCCGCTAGAAGACGTTAGAATACCTTAATACCGGTTTAAAGGAACGCGATCATGCCCACGAGCATACTCGTCGCAGCACCGGCCGCCCGATATATCCGATGCATGTATTTCTGGCGTTTCGCCGCCTGATAGCCCTTTTCGGGGTGCAGCAGATAGGCCTGATTATTCATAACCGCTATGATCTCCTGATTGAGGACCAGCTGTTCGACCAGCCGTTCAAGCCGGGCCTTTCTCACATGCAATTCCTCCTCGATCTCGTCCCAGGTCATGGCGATAACCAGGGATTTCCAGTCTTCCTTTTCGAATCGTTTACGTAGTCGAGCGAGTAATTGATGCTTATACCAGCTGTTGGTGATATAGTTCATCATACTCAAAATTACAGCCTAATCTTGCTCTGTTTAAGTAGGTGGTCACTGAACTATTAACGTTTTATTCACAATTTATTGATAAGCAGGTCTTTGTTTGATCCGCTTTGAATTCCAGAAATGGCAGGAATTAAACAGAGAACCGTTACGTACATGTTGACAAGATCGCCCTCCTTACTGCCAAACCTGAGGGTTTGCTTATATTAGAAGCTGCTTCTAAATAAAATCCACAGCATATGCATTTCAGAAAGATTGTCTTATTCTTCTTCAGCCTTTTTAGTCTGTACGGACTCAGCGCACAGGAAAAGGAACTGCTGGTTCGCTATCCTGCGATTTCGCCCAATGGGAATGAAATCGCTTTCAGTTATCAGGGTGATATCTGGACTGTAGCTTCTACGGGCGGCAGGGCTCAGCGGCTGACCATTCACGAGAGCTACGAGACCCGACCTTCCTGGAGTCCTTCGGGCGACTGGATCGCTTTTGAAGGCAACCGGCATACGAATAATGACATCTTTGTCATCGACCGCAACGGGCAAAACCTCAAGCGCAAGACATATCATTCCGGTCAGGACGTGGCCCCGAGTTGGGGAGCGAATGGGAGCCTCTGTTTTAATTCCCGAAGACTCTGGCAGCAGACAGAGCGAAACCCTGAGATTTTCGGGTTTGTGGAGGGCATGGCGACGGAAAAGCGCATGTTAGGGGGCATGGGTGCCAATCCCGCGCCTCACCCCGGTGGAGATTTCGTTGCCTTTGAACGTGGTTGGTGCCGGGTGGTTCGCGAAGCCTACCGGGGCTCGGCCAATCGGGATATCTGGATCTGGCACAGTAAGAGCGACACCTATACCAAACTTACCGACTTCGACGGGCAGGATCACATGCCCGTCTGGGGTGATAACAATCGACTTTATTTCCTGAGTGCCCGCAATGGCCGGTACAACATCTACTACATTCAGTTTACCGAACTCAAAGGCAAGCCAGTCTTCGAAAAGCCCAGGGCAGTAACCGATTTCACCGACGAGGGGATTCGGTCGTTTCATGTGAATGCCAGTGGTGACCTGGTCTACACTATGGGTAATGGAGGTATTTACCTCAAAAAATCCGGCGACGATCAGGCCCGGCTCCTGGTGATAACGGCACCTTCGGACTTCCGGTTCTATCCCCAGGAAAAAATGGAATTCACCAGTGGGGTTCGGGATTTTTCGGTCTCACCCAACGAAAAGAACATCGTCTTTAACGTACGAGGGGAAATATTTGTTACCCGCAACGACAAGGACAAGAAGCGAACGGTCAATATCTCGGACCATCCTTTCCGGGATCAGGAAGCGGGATGGCTCAACGATAGTACCCTGATCTTTATCTCAGACCGCGATGGGTTGGAAAACCTGTACCTGGCGGCCTCCTCGGATGCCAATCAGACCGATATCTACCTGAGTCTGAAGACAGGTATTAAGCGCATCACGGATACCGAAGATGGAGTCAACTCCTACGTCCTCTCACCCGACAAAAAACGAATTGCCATGCGTATAGGCCGCGGCAGACTGGATGTGGGTGATATCGACGCCAAAGGCAAGATCAGTTCGCGTAAGACCCTGCTCGATGGCTGGGACAGTCCATCCGGGGTTAGCTGGAGCCCGGACGGCCAATGGTTGGCGTATTCGCTCAGTGATCTGGACTTCAATTCCGAGGTGTATATCCACAAAGCGGACGGAAAGAGTGAACCCGTGAATGTGAGCATGCACCCTCGCGGCGATGGCAGCCCATACTGGAGCCCTGATGGAAGCAAACTGGGATTCCTCTCCGATCGGAGCAATATGAACCAGGATGTCTGGTTCGTCTGGTTGAAGGAAGAAGACTACCAGCGCACCCAGCTTGCCCGGGAACTGGAAGAAGAAACCGAGTCGAAGGAAGACAAGAAGGAGAAAACCGTCAAACCGGTGACCATAGATCTAAAGGATATCCACCGCAGATTGGTCCGCGTGACCAGTCAGAATGGAAACGAAGGGAGCCTGCTGATTGGTCCCAAGGGAGAGTACTTCTATTACACGACTAATAATGGTGGCCGTATTACCGGTACGGGTGATCGTTCCCTGATGAAGGTCAAGTGGGACGGTTCCGACGAGACCCTGCTGGTAAAGGACTTTCGCGCCGGCGGATTGGAATGGGATAAGAAGGGCAAGAGCATTTACCACGTTTCCAGAGGAAGACTGGCCGTTTTGGACGTAGATAAGAAAAAGAGCGAAGCCCGGCCTTTCGAGGCAACCATGACCATTGACCATCCCCGGGAGCGTCAGCAGATACTGGACGAGGCCTGGAGGGCCCTGAATTCGGGATTCTACGATCCCAATTTTCACGGGCAGGACTGGAAGGCGCTGAAGGAAAAATATTCCCCACGTGTCCTTAAAGCGAGTACTAGTCAGGATTTCAGGGATATGGCCAACGAGATGCTGGGACAGCTCAATGCCAGTCACATGGGCCTATATGGAACGGACCCGGAAGATACACAGACGGACAGGACGGGCTATTTGGGCATCGAAGTAGAACCCGAAAAGGATGGCGTGGTTATCAGCAGGAAGATCCGTCATTCGCCTTCTGATCGCAAGAACAGTATGCTCTACGTAGGGGACAGGATTCGCATGGTGAACGGGCAGGAAGTCAATTCGACTGCGAACTTCTGGGAACTCCTGGACAGTACGGGCAATGACCTAATTTATCTGCAGGTATCCGGAAAAGGCGGAAACCGGGAAGTAGTGATCGAGCCGGCCTCCAGTCTGCGTTCGGCCATTTATCAGGACTGGGTAGATGAGTGCAGACGCCTGACCGATGAATACTCAGGCGGACAACTGGGATATATCCACATACAGGGAATGAACTGGCCCAGTTTCGAGGTATTCGAACGCGAGCTGACTGCGAGTGCCCACGGAAAGAAAGGACTGATCATCGATGTACGTAATAATGGCGGAGGCTGGACAACGGACATGGTCATGGCGATTCTCAACAACAAGCAGCATTCCTATACGGTTCCCAGGGGTGCAACGGATGACCTGAAGAATCATCCTCAATTCCGGGATAATTATCCTTTTGGTGAACGCCTGCCTTTCCCACATATCAAGATTCCAACCATAGCTATGTGTAACGAGGGCAGCTATTCCAATGCGGAAATCTTTTCTCATGCCTATAAGGCCCTGGACCATGGTACACTGGTGGGAACGCCGACCTTCGGAGCTGTGATTTCGACCGGAGCACAGGGCCTGATCGACGGCTCACGCGTTCGCATGCCATTCCGTGCGTGGTATGTACGGGAATCCGGCATGAATATGGAGAATAATCCGGCCACCCCGGATATCATCGTGGAACAGGCGCCGGATGCGAAGGAAAAGAAAAACGATCCCCAGCTCAAGCGGGCCGTGGAGGAGTTGCTTCGAACCCTGGACTAAGTGTTCGGAACATGAAAAAAGCCGCTGATCGAGAGGTCAGCGGCTTTTTAGTTTTAAACGTCGAATCGATCGGCATCCATGACCTTGGCCCAGGCCTTGACGAAATCGTCAACCAGCTTGCGCTTGTTATCGTCCTGTGCGTATACTTCGGCATAGGATCGGAGTATGGAGTTCGAACCGAAGACCAGGTCGACACGGGTGGCCGACCATCGGAAATCGCCCGACTGTCGGTCGCGCACCTCGTACAATCCATTGTCAACCGGCGTCCATATGTAATTCATGTCGGTCAGATTCACGAAGAAATCGTTAGTCAGTAAACCGGCGTTATCGGTGAAAACCCCGTGAGGATTGTTGCCGTAGTTAGCACCCATGGCACGCATACCCCCCACAAGAACCGTCATCTCAGGAGCCGTAAGACCCATGAGCTGGGCACGGTCCAGCAACAGTTCCTCACCGGATACGATATACTCCTTCTTCTGATAGTTACGGAAGCCATCGGCCACCGGCTCCAGCGGAGCAAAGGAATCTATATCGGTCATTTCCTGAGTGGCATCACCTCTTCCGGGTGTAAACGGCACCGTAACTTCGAATCCGGCATTCTTGGCAGCCATTTCAACACCTACATTTCCCGCAAGGACTATGGTATCAGCCACGCTAATGCCAAATTCTCGGGCTATGGGCTCGAGTACCCCGAGTACCTTCTGCAGACGTGCGGGTTCATTGGCTTCCCAGTCCTTTTGAGGCTCCAGTCGAATGCGGGCACCGTTGGCTCCGCCGCGAAGATCGGATCCGCGGAAGGTTCGAGCACTGTCCCAGGCCGTTGCCACCATCTCGGCTATGCTAAGATCTGATGCCGCGATTTTTGACTTTACCGCCTCAACATCATATTCTCTGTTACCGGCGGGGATGGGATCCTGCCAGATCAGGTCTTCCTCAGGAACCTCTGGTCCTATATACCGGGACTTGGGTCCCATATCCCGGTGGGTGAGTTTAAACCAGGCCCGGGCGAAAGCATCGGAAAATGCCTCGAAATCGTCCTTGAATCGCAGCGAAATTTCCCGATAGATCGGATCTTCGCGCATGGCCATATCGGCATCGGTCATTATGGGGTTGTGTCGGATTGAAGGATCCTCGACATCCACGGGCTTGTCTTCTTCGGCGATTTCCTTAGGTTCCCATTGCCAGGCTCCCGCAGGGCTTTTTTTCAGTTCCCACTCATGGTTGAACAGCATTTCGAAGTAACCGTTGTCCCACTTGGTGGGTTCTTTGGTCCAGGCGCCCTCGATTCCGCTGGTAACGGCGTGGCGTCCCTTTCCTGTAGCGGTCGGGTTGGACCAGCCCATTCCCTGCTCTTCGATGGGTGCGGCTTCGGGATCCGGCCCGAGTATGCTGGCGTCTCCGTTTCCATGGCACTTACCGACGGTGTGACCGCCTGCGGTTAGTGCTACCGTTTCTTCGTCATTCATGGCCATACGCGCGAAAGTTTCGCGCACCTGGGCCCCCGTTTTAAGGGGATCGGGATTGCCATTCACGCCCTCGGGATTCACGTAGATCAGTCCCATCTGTACTGCCGCCAGCGGATTCTCCATGGTGGAGGCATCGTCAACGTTTTCGTAGCGTTCATCGCTGGGGGCGAGCCATTCCTTTTCGGCTCCCCAGTAGATATCCTTTTCCGGATGCCATATATCCTCCCGTCCGAAGCTGAAACCGAAGGTTTTCAGTCCCATGCTCTCATAAGCCACATTTCCGGCCAGGACCATCAGGTCGGCCCAGCTGATCTTGTTTCCGTACTTCTTTTTGATGGGCCAGAGCAGCCGGCGCGCCTTGTCCAGACTTACGTTATCCGGCCAGGAATTCAGTGGGGCGAAACGCTGATTACCCGTTCCTCCACCACCGCGTCCGTCGGATATGCGGTAGGTACCGGCAACGTGCCAGGCCATTCGGATCATCAGTCCTCCGTAGTGACCCCAGTCTGCCGGCCACCAGTCCTGGCTGTCGGTCATCAGGTCGTTGAGGTCTTTTTTCAGGGCATCGACATCGAGTTTCTTGACTTCTTCCCGGTAGTCGAAGTCTTCACCCATCGGGTTGGTCTTGGTATCATGCTGGTGCAGGATATCCAGATTCAGACTATTGGGCCACCACTGATGGCTCTTTTCGCCCACCGAGGTGTTTCCTCCATGGATAAAGGGGCATTTCCCCGTTCCGTTTTCGGACAAACCATTCATAAAACAGTTATTTTACTTAAAGTTAGGATATATGAACCATAGGGTGAAGGCAATTTGTCTAAACCCTATGGCGATTGTACGTATTCTTCCAAAACGGCCTTTACTGCCATCTCACCGCGGGCCATGGCATGGTCCAGGGCTGTCTTACTTTCCTGGTCCCGGGCCCATGGATCGGCTCCGTTTTCCAATAGCAGCCGGACGGTTTTCGCATCGGCATAGGTGGCGGCAAAGATCAGTGCCGTGGATTGCTGTTGATTGACCGCCTGTATATCGGCCCCATTCTCCAGCAAAAACTGCAACATGTCCGTATAGCCTTTAAAGGCGGCGCCCATCAGGGCCGTATTACCCATTTTATCCGTTCTATTTATTTGCGCACCCAGATCGACCAGTTCTCTCGCGACCTCAGCTTGTCCCATGTACACGGCCATAATTAGTGGGGGGAAGCCTTTCGGGTCCGGTTCATTAATCAATGTGGGGCTTTCGGTAAGTAAGCTCCTGATTAACTCAATGTTTCCAGAGCGTATGGCGTTAAAAAGAGCTGTTGTTTTCAAGGGTCTTTATTTCATTATGGACGATATCGACTCCTACGAAATTCGAACATCTCGTTATATTTATCAAATAGATAATATGTATAGATATATTTAAAAAACATATATGACTCTTCAGCAATTGCATTACGCTATCGCCCTGGATACCCATCGTCATTTTGTAAAAGCGGCCCAACACTGCCATGTGGCCCAACCTACCCTTACGCTGCAGTTAAAGAAACTCGAGGATGAGTTGTCCGTGGTATTGTTCGACCGATCCCGTCAACCGCTCGAACCGACTCCCATCGGCAGGTCTTTTGTGGCCAGAGCAAGAGAAGTGATTAATAGGGTAGAGGAGCTCAGAGAAATGGTAGCAGAGGAGCGCAGCGCATTGCAGGGAAGCTTCCGCATGGGGGTCATACCCACACTGGCTCCCAGTGTGCTGCCCCTCTTCATCTCCGATTTCCTTGAGAAACATCCGGCTATTTCCCTGAGCGTTGAAGAACTGCAAAGCCAGGCGATAATCGATCGATTGAAGAATCGCGATCTGGATTTTGGCCTGCTGGCAACTCCACTTACTGAAAAGGACTTGCGTGAAGTTCCGGTATTCTACGAACCTTTTATTGTGTATGCCCATAACAGGCATCCATTGCTTACCAGGCCATGGGTAAGGGCAGGAGAATTGGACACCGCTGACCTCTGGCTGCTCCGCAAAGGTCATTGTTTCCGAAATCAGACACTGAATCTCTGTAAAGTCGATAAAGAGAGACAAGCCCGGAATCTGACCATGGAAGGAGGAAGCATAGAAACCCTAAAACGCATGATACAAAAAGTCAATGGATATACTCTGGTCCCTGAACTATCCTATCAGGAACAGGATGCCCCGAATGTGGTCCGATTCGCTGACCCACAACCCGTACGGGAAATCAGCCTGGCGGTGCACAAGTACTTTTCCCGGGAAGAGCTGCTGAACAAACTTGTGAAATCGATACGAAAAAGTCTGCCCACTTCCATACTGAATAACGATCCGGCCCATACAGTTCGTTGGAGGTGACTAAACCAAGAATATACCTATTTTACGCTTGGAAGTACGGAACAGAATGAGTTGAAATGGAAACAAAAACCCCGGCGTTTGCCAGGGTAAACCAAAGTGCGGATGAGAGGAGTCGAACCTCCACGCCCTAATGGGCACTAGAACCTGAATCTAGCTCGTCTACCAATTCCGACACATCCGCAGGATGTTTCAAAAAGGAGTGCAAAGTAACAGCGCTTTGAGAAAATATCAAAGAAAGAAATGTAAAATTGGTTCAGTTGAGGGGAATCTCGTATTCCTGCCTCTCCCAATCTACCCGGCCTCCCATTTCGCGTATTACGCGGTCTGTGATTCCCAATCCGACACCTGCCATATGCCCAAACGTATTCATGCCGCCTTCGGGGAAATTCTGTCGTGTACGGTGAATATGGAAGCAATCGGAATAATTTCGTCCGAGTGTTTTGTCAACGCCTTTTTTCCTAGCATCAATCCCAGCAGGCCATTCCAGCGGGCCGTTGGATGGTTTCGACCTGGTCCCCCTCTCCGTAGAACAGGCTGATCAGACTGGCGGCGAAATTAATCCCTGCGGCCAAGTAGCCATTGCAATACAGGGACCGGGATTTATTCGCTACCTCCCAATATGTAGGGCGCGCCGGCGTCCTGGAGTTCCTTTTCCAGTTCCGGCACCAACTCCTTAGCAAAACGCTTGATCTTCGGGCGTATATCCTCCAGCATCTCCCTGGCAATGGCCAGGCTCTTGCGGTGAAGTGGCGTAGGGCCGTAGGCGGTATAGAGTCCCCGGCTGGCACTGGAAATCCTCCCGTAGATGCTCTGTGGTTCTTCTTCCCCCACTTCGGCCTTGGATTCGCTTCCACCCATCATTGCTTCCAGCTCCTGAAGTGCGGAACGAGCTACTTCCAGCTTGCTCACAAGCCGGTCGGGTTGAACCGGGGTCCTAAGCAGAGCGGTTTCCATGCCTTTTAGTTTTTCCTCGGCCTGATCGGCCTGGTCGAAGAGGACTTCCACCTCCTGGCGGAAGCTGGCAATTTCCCTGCGATAGGCATCGAACTCGGAATAGCTCACCCCTTGAAGAATACCTTCGCGAATCGGCTCGACCTTAAAGGAAACCGGGCCGTACAACAGCTCCACTTTTCCGTCCTGCTGCAGGTAGAGGGATGCCTTGTAGATGCCAGGGGTAACCATAGGGCCATTTCCAGAGCCGTTCGATCTTCCGGGTCTGACCGCATTGCTGCTGGCATGGCGCAGGTTCCAGGCGATACGATGACTTCCCTTGGACGCATTCTCCCTGAGGTGACGCACCACATTCCCTTGCTGATCTTCTATACTGATCCAAACCTGGGCCGCTGAAGCATTTTTCTCGCTATCCAGAGTCTCCCAACCCGGGAAGGGAACATCCTTGCCTTCTTCGATCAGTTCCTTTTCTTTCTTCTTACGATCTCCTGCGGGCGTGCTGAAGTCTCCGCTGAGATGATAGGTGAAGACGGCTCCGAATTCGGGGTTCTCTGCGAAATAGAAATCCGAACCGGTATTTCCCACGCTGTTTCGGGGGCTAAACCACTTAACGGTCTCCGGGGCGATCAAGATTCCGGGCTTTTCCAGGTTCTCTTTATTCATCTGTCGCAGTGGGCTGTAATCGTCCAGTATGTAAAATCCACGTCCGAAAGAGGCGGCCACCAGGTCGTTTTCCCGCTTCTGTATGGTTAGGTCACGGAAAGCCATGTTCGGAGTTCCCGGAAGTTTTTGCCACTCGCTGCCCCCGTTTAGGGAGGTGTAAATGCCGAACTCGGTGGCTACAAATAACAGCTTAGTGTCGATATGATCCTGAACCAGTCTCCAAGTAATTGTTCTTTCCGGGAGATCAGCGGAAAGCGAAGTCCAGCTGCGACCTTTGTCGGTGCTCTTGAAGAGCATTGGTCGGAAGTCCCCTTCTTTGTGATTGTCCAGGCATACGTACACCGTATTCTCATCGTACAGGTCCGCTTTGATGTCGTTCACGAAACTGCGCTCCGGAAGTCCCAGGCGGGTCACGGGTATGGATGTCCAGGATCCTCCACCATTTTCGCTTACCTGAATAAAGCCGTCGTCCGTACCTGCGTACAGCAGCCCTTCCCGGACGGGGGATTCACTAAGTGAGGTAATGGTATTGTAATCCGACATGGCGTTGACATCCCATGCATTGTCGAAGCTCTGTTGCCGCCCCATTATCGGTAGTGCAAACCGCTCTTCCCCACGGGTCAGATCCCCGGAGATCGCTGTCCAGTCGTCTCCGCGGTTTTCCGATTTCCAAACTCTGTAAGAGGCGAAATACAGGCGCTCAGGCTTATGCGGGCTAACCAGTATGGGGGCGTCCCAATTGAATCGTTCGTACAGGTCGGCCCGATCCGACTGGGGTTGTATGGAGACCTGCTCTCCGGTAGTCAGGTCTATCCGGTACAACCCTCCTCGCTGGGTTTCGGCATAAATAAGTTCATTGTGGACGGGGTCCGTAGCCGATTGATGGCCGTCCGCACCCAGGGTTTTGTACCAGTGGCGATTGGCTATGCCTGCGGATTCATCCGTGGCGGAAGGTCCTCCCACGGATCCGTTGTCCTGGGTTCCCCCGAAGATATGATAGAAGGGTCTGGCATCGTTGACTGCTACCTTATAGAACTGAGTGAGCGGAAGGTTTTTGATGTACCTCCAGGTACGGGTCAGATCGAAGCTTTCGTATATGCCGGCATCGGTGCCGATCATCACGTAATTAGGGTCGTCCTTCTTAAAGGCGATGGCGTGGTTATCGGAATGCAAACGTTGATTATACACGGATTCGAAGGTCTTACCTCCGTCCTCGGATACTTTCATGTAGACATCCATCAGGTAAAGCCGGTCGAATTTGTGGGGACTGGTATAGAGTTCCTGATAATAATGCGGTCCTGTGCCTCCGGATACCGTGGAGGACATCTTGGTCCATGAATTTCCGCCGTCCTCGGAGCGGTAGATGCCCCCGGTCCTGCGATCCAGTTCAATGGCAGCGTAAAGCACATCGGGATCTTTATAGGACTGTGCCAGACCTATTTTACCCATATTCGAGGAAGGCAATCCGTTTTTGAGTTCTGTCCAGGTCTCGCCGCCATCGGTGGACCGGTAAATGCCGGTTCCGGGTCCGCCTCCCATGTAGGCGGCTACCGTGCGATGCCGGTCCCAGGATGCCGCATAAAGTACCTGAGGATCCCTCGGATCTAAAAGGAGGTCGGTGGCACCGGTCCATTCCTCATTGCCAAGTACCCGTTTCCAGTTCTTACCTCCATCCGTAGTTTTAAATACGCCGCGATCTCCACCGGAACTCCACAGGGGCCCTTGAGAAGCCACCCAGACCACCTCCGGGTTATCCGGATGGACCACAATCTTGGAAATGTGTTCGCTCTTCTTGAGGCCCATGTTTTCCCAGGAATCCCCTCCGTCTTCGGACAGGTAGATCCCGTCACCGAAACCGACATGCCTGCCACCCACGTTTTCTCCGGTTCCAACCCAGATGCGTGCCGGATTGGATGGATCCAGGGTGATGCATCCCGTGGAATAGGAGCCCTGACTGTCAAAAAGGGGTTTCCAGGTGGTTCCGGCGTTTTCCGTCTTCCAGACTCCTCCGGAACCTACGGCTACATACCAGACATTTTCGTTATCGGGGTGGAAGGCGATGTCAGCGATTCGGCCGGATAGGAAAGCGGGACCGACATTTCGCATTTTGAATGCGCTCAGGGATATCTTATTGTCTTCCTTAGAATTCTTCGTTTTCTTGTTGCGTTGTGCCATGGAGTCCGGGCTAAAGCAAAGGAATGCAATAGCCAGTCCGTAGAGCAGGTAGTTCTTCATGTGTTAATTGAAATTAGTATCCGAAAATTACGGATAAAATGAGTATAAGGCCTGAATGACCATCAGTACCGGGTTAAGGGTTGTATGCGCAGCGTATTCTAGCCAGTCTCAAAGTCACTTGTAGCCATAGACACAATTCAACTCTAAGTTTGCAGACTATTCGTCTCAAACTGCTGTAGTTCAGGCCTCGAATAATCGTCATGACCGGTCGAACTAACTAATCTTCCTTTTCCGCCTCGGATATCCGAACCAGATTCGAGGCCAGGGTGGCCACATCGGGATAGGTTCGGGAAGTATTGGACAAGACGGCAATTACGGTTTCGGACTTGGGAATCAGGAAAAGCTGGCTGGTGCAGCCCGTTTGTCCACCGCTATGGCCGATGACCAGATTCTCACCACCTTCTGGTCCATAGAAATACCAGCCCAGGCCGTACTGGTTACCATCGTAGTCCACCGGCTGGCTTTCCAGCATGAGTTCAAGGGTTTCCCTGGCGATGAGCCGACCGTCGAGTACGGCCTGGCCGAAACGCAACAGATCGACCAGCGTAGAATAGAAGCCGCCCCCAGGAACCCGGTTGCTCAGGTTGTTGGGTTCGGCCAGTCGTGCCTTTTTCCTTTGTTTGTTGTACAGGCAGGACTTACCCGCATATGAACTACCGAATTCTTCGATCCCTGTGTGGGTCATACCCGCCTTATCCCAAATGTGCTCCTTCATATACTCCCCGAAAGACTGACCCGAAACTTCCTCTATAATGCGACCCAGGACCACATAGCCGTAGGAGGTATAGAAGTAGTCCGAGCCCGGTTTGAACTTCAGCGGGCGGTCCCTAAACACAGCAACGGCATCCTCCAGGGTAGGGTATTCAACACTATTTTCAATCTCGCTTTCATCCAAGTATTGCGGTATGCCTGAGGTATGTGCGAGCAGATGTCGGGTAGTTATGGTTCCCTCCGGTTTTATGGGGAAACCCGGATAATAGGTCTGTATGGGGGCATCCAGGTCGATTTTGCCGGATTCGTGGAGTTGCATGATGGCGACTGCCGTCATGTTTTTGCTGATCGAAGCAATTCGGGTCAGGGTGGTATCGGTAAAGGGTTGGGCGGATTTCTGACAGGCAAAACCGGCAGTGTTTTGCCATTTCCAACTCCCATCGATTACATATCCAGCGGCGGCCCCGATATTTCCCTTATCACGGACGAGTTCATTCAGCAGTGCGTCTGCCTCGCTTTGGGCCAACAGGCAGGGGGTGCTGAGTAAAGCGAAGGCAATGGCCAGCAGGGACCAGAGACGTTTGGTGTAAATGCATGCATTCATGGATTTATTGTTTTATCGGTAGTCGTATCTGAGAGGGGTACTTACGCGAATGATGAATACTATTGGTGGCGATTACCCCTACGGTTTCGTCGTAATTGTTTCCCCCTGTGTTCAGGTTTCGGGCAAATCGGGGGAAATTGCTGCTGGAAACCTCTATGCGGATCCGGTGTCCTTTCTTAAACACATTACTGGTAGACATAGGACTCATTTCCAGTTTGTAAACCTCTCCGGTCTCCATAAATACTTCACTATCGTATCCATCCCTGTAACGAGCTCTTTGGATGGTTTCGTCCAGGTTGTATGCCGTGCCGTCGGGTAACACATCGATGAGTTTTATGGTAAAGTCCGTGTCTTTTGCATCGGAAGAAACGAAGAGCGTACTCTCGATAAAGCCGCTTACCTCCGTGTCTTTTTTCAGGGGTTCGGAAGTGTAAACCAGGATGTCTTCCCTGATCTCCATAGTGCTCTGGTCGTAGGCGCCTCCTCGAACCGCGTTACCCGTACAGCAGACATTGCCCCCATAGGATTCTACCGGATTCATCGGGTCGTATACATAGCTGTCCGGCCGATCCGTTCCCGGGGGCCTTGATCTGAGCGTTCCATCACCAGATCGGGTGTTAGCACCACCGCCGCTATCCAGGTATAAGGTCTTCATACGCGTTCCCTTAGGGGGCCAAACCTCGGCGGTCTGCCATTGGTTGATTCCCATGGTGTAATAACGAATACGGGGCATGGACCGGATGTTTTCTTCCGAATCTCCCTTGAGCCAGACGCCGAACCAGTCACTATACATTTCCTGGTAGTCCAGGCGGGCATCCCCCACACTGCGCTCACCGACTATGGTATTTTCCGTTGCCCGGGTATATCCGCAATGAAGGGTGGGCGCTATGACGAGGTATTGATTGTCTGCGACCTCGGGCGGGGCATTGCTTCTCAGGTGATTGAAGAGTTCGATGTTGGGGCCTGTGGATACATCGTACCAGGACACGAACCAGAAAGAAGGCTTTTCGAAGGGCATGGTTTCGTGGTATAGTCCTCCCTGATACCAGGCCGAATCATTGGGTTTACGTACAATCATTTTATCGAAAATCTCCCTTTTTCCGTTCATGTTGGAAATCAGTTCGGTCAGGGGCAGGTGCGACAGGGCCTGCTTCATGTCTACCCTCGGGTTATCCGGAGCCAGGTCGTAGAATCTTGAGATCCGCTGCAGGTCCTCCTGTGTGGCTCCTGCGGGGATACGCGGTTTGAATTTATCGTGCTCTACGCCATACAACCAGGCCGTAAACAGCATCTGATGGACACCGCCCCGATACCAGTTTCCCTGTTCTCGAAAGCGACCTACATCACCTACACCGGCGCCGAAGCCCTGAGCGATCAGAGCCGCATGTGCCGGGTGGTCCATGGATGCTACGGCCATCTGCCATTCTGCAGTAGAGGAGCAGCCTATGGTGCCCACCTTGCCGTTACTCCATTGTTGTTCCGCCAGCCAGGTAAAGGCGTCGTATCCATCGGTCAGGGGTGTGCCTAGTATATCCCATTCGCCTTCGGAAAAATACCGGCCGCGTTCGTTTTGTACCACATAGGCATAACCGGCCTCCACCCAGGGAATGGCCCGGCTTGCGGTCCTTTTGTTTTGCTTTCCGTCCCTCCAATTATTAAAGTTATACGGGGTACGCGAAAAGACGACAGGGACGGGTTTATCGGTTTTGGGTCGGTAGATGTCTGTGGCCAGACGAATGCCGTCCCGCATGGGAACCATCACTTTTTCGTCTACAATGGCGATTTGTTCTAATCGTTCCCAGACGTCTTCCTGGGCCCGAATCCAATTAATGGACGATGTAAGCAGCAGGAAAACGAAAAGCGTTAGACCGGGTTTCGAGGGTGTGATCTTCATGACATCAAGATAGTGAAAGGCTTTGGATGGGACCCTTGTAATACTAAGATTTTGAAGCTGTGGTGCTCATTGCCAGGGCATAGCGTTTTATCCACAGCTGATAAATGTCATAAAATGCTCATAGTCATAAGAATAACTTTGGTGGAATTGAATTGAGAATTATCACAATAGAACACATATGGAAACCATTCAGGATGTATCGGCCCGGATTTACTGCTTCGGGAATAAGAAGGCCGATGGAAACGCGAAAATGAAAAACCTCCTGGGAGGTAAGGGGGCTAATCTGGCGGAAATGAGTTCGCTGGGGATACCGGTACCCCCTGGATTTACGATTACCACAGAAGTATGTACAGAGTACAACCAACTCGGAGAAGAAGCCGTTAAAGGATTCCTTTGGGAAGAACTCAAAAAGTCGGTTGCTTTTGTCGAAGACATCATGGGTACCACCTTCGGAGATCCGCAAAACCCCTGCCTGCTTTCGGTCCGTTCCGGCGCCCGGGTATCCATGCCGGGGATGATGGATACCGTACTAAACCTGGGGCTCAACGACGAAGTCATCGAAGGTCTGATCGCCAAAACCGGTAACGAACGCTTTGCCTGGGATTCCTACCGCCGCTTTATACAGATGTACGCTGGGGTGGTCATGGGAATGAAGAACAAGCTGAAGGACGATATCGACCCCTTCGAGGAAATTATTGAGCACCTCAAGGACAAGCGCCACATCACTCAGGATACGGACTTTACCGTACAGGACCTTGAGGATCTGGTCTACGACTTCAAAGATGCCGTGCGTAAACGGATGGGCGTCGAATTTCCTACGGATCCCTGGGAACAGCTCTGGGGGGCCGTAGTTGCGGTTTTTAACAGCTGGAACGGGGATCGAGCCAAGGTGTATCGACGCATCAATAGCATACCGGCCGAATGGGGCACCGCCGTCAATGTACAGGCGATGGTCTACGGGAACATGGGTGATTCCTCGGGTACCGGAGTGTGCTTTACACGTGATGCCGGTACAGGCGAAAACGTCTTCAACGGCGAATACCTGATCAATGCCCAGGGAGAAGATGTAGTGGCCGGGGTACGCACGCCTCAACAGATTACGAAACTGGGTTCCCAGCGCTGGGCCGAACTGGCGCAGGTGGAAGAAAAGGTGCGGGCGGCTGATTATCCTTCTCTGGAGGAACTCATGCCCGATATTTTTAAGGAATTGATGGAGTATCAGGACCTGCTTGAGCGGCATTACCGGGACATGCAGGATATGGAATTCACCATACAGGAAGGCAAACTCTGGATACTGCAGACCCGGGTAGGGAAGCGGACCGGAGCGGCCATGGTAAAAATCGCCGTGGACCTGCTCAAGGAAGGTATGATCAGTGAGAAGGAAGCCCTCCTTCGTATCGAGCCCAACAAGCTGGACGAGCTCCTGCACCCCGTATTCGAACCCAGAGCACTGAAACGCGCCACGGTGATCGCCCAGGGACTGCCTGCATCACCGGGAGCCGCGACGGGTCAGATCGTTTTCTTTGCGGACGAGGCCAATAAATACCGCCATTCGATCCTGGTGCGTATCGAGACTTCCCCGGAAGACCTGGAAGGTATGGATATTGCTAAGGGCATACTCACTGCCCGCGGAGGCATGACTTCCCATGCCGCCGTAGTCGCTCGGGGTATGGGTAAATGCTGTATTTCCGGAGCAGGGGCGCTTAAGATCAACTACAAGCGCAGAATCATGACCGTCGACGGTAAGGAGTTCCACCAGGGCGATTGGATTTCACTGAACGGTACTACCGGTAATATCATCGAAGGAAAGGTCGCTACCAGCGAGCCCGAGCTTAGTGGTGAGTTTGGAGAAATCATGGAACTGGCGGATAAGTTTACCCGTATGGAGGTCAGGACTAATGCCGATAAACCAAAGGATGCACAAATTGCCCGGAATTTCGGTGCCCGGGGAATCGGCCTGACCCGCACCGAGCATATGTTCTTCGAACTGGACCGCATACGGGCGATGCGTGAAATGATACTCGCCGATACCATCAAGGGGCGTAAGATGGCCCTCAACGAATTACTGCCCATGCAGCGCGAGGACTTCGAGGGTATATTCGAGGCCATGGATGGATTCCCGGTAACCATACGATTGCTCGATCCACCCCTACATGAGTTTGTACCTCACCAGCTGGCTACCCAGAAGGAACTGGCTGAGGATATGCACATTTCCCTGGAAGCGGTTAAGAGCAAGGTCGCCGAACTGGAAGAGTTCAATCCCATGCTCGGACACCGGGGATGCCGATTGAGCATTACCTATCCGGAAATTACAGAGATGCAAACCCGCGCCATACTCGAGGCTGCGCTGAATCTCAAGGAGCAAGGTAAGGAGGTCATACCCGAAATCATGATACCCCTGGTGAGTACTTCCAATGAATTCGAGGTACAGCGCGAAGTGATTCTGGAAACGGCCGAAAAGGTCTTCTCCGAGCACGAGGACCGAGTGGAGTTCAAGGTAGGAACCATGATCGAGGTCCCCAGGGCCGCCCTCATGGCCGACCGCATCGCCGAAAACGCCGACTTCTTCTCTTTCGGCACCAACGACCTGACCCAGATGGGCTTTGGGTATTCCAGAGACGACAGTGGGAAGTTCCTGCCGATTTATATCGAAAAGGGCATCCTCAAGGTCGATCCATTCGAGGTGTTGGATCAGGAGGGTATCGGTCAGTTGATCCGAATCGGAACCGAGAGGGGCCGATCCATTAAGAAAGACCTCAAAGTGGGAATTTGCGGCGAGCACGGTGGCGAGCCTTCGTCTGTCGAGTTCTGCCACAACAACGGTCTCAATTACGTGAGTTGTTCTCCTTACCGGGTGCCCATAGCCCGAGTGGCAGCCGCGCAGGCCGCGATCCGGGAGGAGGTATAAACCGAGACTAAGCGTCCGTTTGAACCTATAACTACTCAAACTTAAGAGCCATGTGCCCGTAAGCACATGGTTTTTTTTTGAGATGAGAATTCAGAGCAAATAAAAAATGTAATACGTCATCCCCAGATTAAACCCGGCATGGCAGACCACGGCCGCCCAAATCGATCCGCTGAGATTCCTGTAAATGGAGAAAAGCACGGCAGCGATAAACATCAGACCTACCCAAATGGCCGCAGGCACGGGTAGGAGTTCCCAGGAACCCAAGTGAAACACCAGTCCGAAGTGGCAGATATGGGTGAGGGCAAAGGCAGCCGAATCAATCAGCGTAGAAAACCCTTCCGAAAGCCGGTTTCTAAGGGCATGATGCACCAGCCCACGGTAAAAAAACTCCTCTCCAAGAGGACTGAAAATCATACTGGTGCCCGCGGACACCAAAAACAGAATGCGGAAGGCATCGGCATCCATGCCCGGCTGAAGGGGATAGGCATTACGGATATAGGCATACCAGTTAGAAATCTCACTGCCGTACAGCCAGCTTCCAAGCCAGCCTATCAAAAGTGCTAGAAGGGCACCGTCGAAAAGAGCGGCAATCAGCCACCACGGGGATTTCGGACGCACGAATCCCGCCTGTTTTCGATGCTGTCCCCGCAACAGGAACAAGCTAAGCGCGATCATGGCAACGAAAATCAGGGCGATGGGACCCGAACGCCCGCTTTGGTAGCCGTCCATCACCAGAAAGAAACGAACAGCACCCAAGAGTACGATCAGCAACAGGGCCAGAAGGATGCCGGGGGGTGTGTTTCGTTTGTCCTGCATGTCTATTAAATTACAAAACCGACTCCATTTATACGAGGCTTCTTTCTACAGCTCGGGCTTTAGTGGTAAATTAAGGGTGAAAAAGCATCCCTTTATTGGCCTTGGGCCAGGGACATTATGGAAGCACCGCTATGTATTATCTGGGAATCGACCTGGGCAGTTCTTCGGTTAAAATTGCGCTCGTTCGAAAGGAACAGGGCGAAGCGCTCGGTGTGATCCACGAACCCCGGCAGGAAATGTCCATTACTTCCCGCAACAAAGGTTGGGCCGAGCAGTCTCCTGAAAGTTGGTGGGGCCATACATGCACAGGAATTAAAAGAATACTTTCGGACTTCTCGGTTCCCGCAGAGGATATCAAGGGTATCGGTATTTCCTATCAGATGCATGGCCTGGTACTGCTCGATAAGGATGGAAACCTGCTCCGGGATGCGATCATCTGGTGCGACAGTCGTGCCGTAGCCGATGGGAAGGAGTTGGCCGGCCTACTTGGAAAAGAGTATTGCCGCGACATACTGCTTAATGAACCTGGGAATTTCACGGCTTCCAAATTGGCCTGGGTCAGGCGAAACGAACCCGAACTCTTTTCCAAAGTGGCTCATGCACTATGGCCCGGCGATTATTTGGTATGGCGCTTTACCGGAACCCTTTCGACCACCCCGACGGCCCTGTCGGAGGGTATATACTGGGACTTTGTCAACGAAAAACCGGCAAACCGAGTATTGGAGGCCATAGGAGCAGACCCCGCGATGCTCCCGTCCTGGATGCCCAGCATAGGGCATCAGGGCAGCCTGAATAGCAAGGGTGCAGAAGAGAGCGGACTAAAGGCGGGAACCCCCATACTGTACCGCGCAGGTGATCAGCCCAATAATGCGATGAGCCTTCAGGTCATGGAACCGGGAGAGACTGCCGCCACCGGGGGTACTTCCGGTGTGATTTACTCCGTCACCGATACGGCAAATGCACGAGAGCTCAGCCGGATTAACAGTTTTCTTCATGTCAATCACAGGCCGAATAAGCAAACCCGCATCGGAAAACTCTTATGCATCAATGGTTGCGGGATACAGTACCGCTGGGTTAGGGATCAGTTTCAGTTGGGCTCCTATGAAGAAATGAATGCGCTGGCCAGCCTTGCACCCTTTGGATCCGATGGGCTCAGGATGTTCCCATTTGGAAATGGGGCGGAACGCATGCTGGATAATGTGAATGTCGGGGCCCGGATATCCGGGCTGGATTTCAACCGCCACCGTTCTGAGCACTACTGCCGAGCTGCCCTGGAAGGCATTGCATTCGCCTTTATGTATGGATTTGAAATCCTCAAGCAAGAAGGGGTCGACCCATCGGTGATCAGAACTGGTAACGACAATCTGTTTCGTTCGGAAGTCTTTGCGCGTTGTGTGTCCGATGTACTGGGAATCCCCATCGAGGTATTCAGTACTACAGGGGCGGCAGGAGCCGCCAGGGCGTGCGCCATGTCTCTCGGGCATTTTGATGATTACCGCGAACAGTTAAGCAGCGAGCGGATACGGCTGTTTGAGCCGGAGGACCGGCCAAGCCCCATATGTGGGATCTACCGGGAATGGAAAACAGAATTGGAAAAACAATTGGAATACTAAGTGTTATGGTACTGACAGGAGACAGGGAGTACTTCAAGGGAATAGGACGGATCGCTTATGAAGGCCGTGAATCGGACAACCCTATGGCATTCAAATATTACGATCCGGATCGCGTGGTCGCAGGCAAGTCGATGCGGGACCATTTCAAGTTCGCCATGGCCTATTGGCATACGCTCTGCGGAACGGGTGGAGATCCTTTTGGACCGGGCACCAAACAGTTTCCCTGGGATGAATCCTCCGACTCCTTACAGGCGGCAAGGGATAAGGCGGATGCCGGATTCGAATTCCTGACCAAAATCGGCTTCGGATACTACTGCTTTCACGATGTGGATGTGGTACAGGAGGGGGCATCCCTGGCCGAGTCAGAAAGGCGAATGTCCCTGATGATTGATGATCTCAAAGAGAAACAGCAAGCCACTGGTATACGGCTGCTCTGGGGGACTTCAAACCTGTTTTCACATCCCCGCTACATGAACGGGGCCGCTTCCAACCCCGATTTCGACGTACTCGCCCGGGCAGGTGCGCAAGTCAGGCTTGCCCTCGATGCTACTATCGCCCTGGGAGGTGAGAATTACGTATTCTGGGGAGGCAGGGAAGGCTATATGTCCCTGCTCAATACCGATATGAAAAGGGAACAGGAGCATATCGGGAGGTTTCTGACTATGGCGCGCGATTACGCCCGGAAAAACGGATTTACTGGCAATTTTCTGATCGAGCCCAAGCCGGCCGAGCCTATGAAGCATCAGTACGACTTCGATGCGGCCACGTCCATTCTCATGCTCCGGGAATTTGGCCTGCAGGACGATTTTAAGCTCAATATAGAAGTCAATCACGCCACCCTGGCACAGCATACCTTTCAGCACGAGCTTCAGGTCGCAGCAGCCGCAGGAATGCTCGGTAGCATTGACGCCAACCGGGGTGATATGCAAAACGGCTGGGACACCGACCAGTTTCCCATCGACCTCTACGAGTGTACGGAGGCTATGCTGGTCTTCCTTGAGTCGGGCGGATTGCAGGGTGGGGGTATAAATTTTGATGCCAAGACCCGGCGTAATTCCACCGACCTGGAAGATATTTTTATCGCCCATATAGCCGGAGCGGACACCTTTGCCCGGGCACTGATCACGGCCGATGCCATTCTCAGGGATTCGGCTTACCGTGAACTGAGGAACAGTCGATATGCCTCCTTCGATTCCGGTTGGGGTGCCCGATTTGAGGCGGGTGAGCTGGACCTATCCGACCTTTCCGACTATGCGCGTCAGCGAGGGGAGCCCGAACAAAGAAGCGGGAAACAGGAACTGTACGAGAGCATCATTAACCAATACTTATAGAATGAATCATGAATGCAGACGAGTATTCCTTCTGGTCATCTTCCTGCTAAGTGGTATACAAGTAATGAAAGCCCAGGAATTCAAATACCCCTATCTCGACCCCTCTTTGTCCGTCGAACAGCGCGTGGACGACCTGATTTCACGGATGACTCTGCAGGAAAAACTGAGTCAGTTGCGATACGATTCGCCGGCCATAGAACGCCTGGGGATACCGGAATACAATTGGTGGAACGAATGCCTGCACGGTGTGGCTCGGGCCGGCAGGGCGACTGTTTTTCCACAGGCCATCGGGCTGGGGGCCACCTGGGACCCGGAGCTTTTGCAACGCATTGGCCGGGCCATCGGGATCGAGGCACGGGCCAAGTACAACGCCTTTTCCAAAGAGGGCCGACGGGGACAATATATGGGACTCACGTTCTGGAGCCCCAATGTAAATATCTTCCGGGATCCACGATGGGGAAGGGGACAGGAAACCTATGGGGAGGATCCCTATCTGACATCGCGAATCGGGGTAGCCTTCGTCCGGGGGCTGCAGGGTGATCATCCGGATTACCTCCTGGCGGGGGGCATGGCCAAGCATTTTGCCGTACACAACGGACCCGAAGGTCTGCGGCACAGTTTCGATGCCGAAGTGAGCATGAAGGATCTCTGGGAGACCTATTTGCCGGCGTTTGAGGCACTGGTGACCGAAGCCGGAGTAGAAGGCGTTATGGGTGCCTATAATCGGGTCAACGGTCAGCCTTGTTGTGCGAATGAGTACTTGCTGAAGGAGGTGCTCAGAAAACGGTGGGATTTTATGGGCTATGTTGTATCGGATTGCTGGGCCCTGCACGATTTTTGCGAGGGCCATGACGTGGTGGATACACCGGAAGCTGCTGCGGCCCTGGCACTAAATAGCGGGTGTAACCTCAATTGCGGGGATACCTACAGGTTGCTTGAGGAATCCATCAAAAAGGGGCTTACCGATGAGCTCATGGTAGACCGAAACCTGCGTCAGTTACTGCCAACCCGTTTTCGTCTGGGAATGTTCGACCCGCCGGGACGGGTTCCTTTCAACACTATCGGACCCGAGCTTATTCGCAGTCCCGAACACCTGGCGTTGAGCCGTGAGGCCGCGGTCAAATCCATGGTCTTACTCAAGAATCAGGATAAATTGCTCCCCCTGGACAAGGATTTGGAGAAGATTTACGTAGTCGGACCTACGGCCACACACATACAGGGACTGCTTGCCAATTACTACGGTTTAAGCGAGGGGATGGTGACCTTCCTGGAAGGTATAGTAGGTAAGGTGGGAGCGGCTACCTCCGTCGAATACAGCCAGGGAACTCTACTGGACGAGGAGAAGCGCAATCCCATAGACTGGTTTACCGGTACCGCCGCCACTGCGGATGTAACGATCGCCTGCGTGGGGCTCTCACAGCTCATTGAAGGGGAGGAGGGGGAGTCCATCGCCTCTCGTCATAAGGGTGACCGCGTGGATATCGGACTGCCTCCGAATCAGGTGAATTTCCTGAAGTCACTGCGGGAGAGCTCCCGCAAGCTGGTCGTTGTGGTCACAGGGGGCAGTGCGATAGCTCTGCAGGAGGTGTACGATTTGGCCGACGCAGTCATTTTTGCCTGGTACCCCGGTGAACAGGGCGGTAATGCCCTTGCCGACCTTCTCTTCGGAGATGCGGTCCCATCGGGCCGGCTTCCGGTCACCTTCGTGCGATCCGTTAATGATCTCCCTCCCTTTGAGGAATACAGCATGCGAGGCCGAACCTACAGGTACATGAAGAAGGAGCCGCAATTTCCTTTTGGATTCGGTCTGAGCTATACCACCTTTGAGTACCTGAATTTGAGCCTGGATCGGAAGAGTCTGCCCAATGGGCTGTCGATTGAGATTCGGGGCTCCGTAAGGAATACGGGTGAGCGGGATGCCGATGAGGTCATCCAGCTCTACCTCAGGAGAATAGACGCAGGATCGGAACAGCCGCTTATGGCGTTGAAGGCCTTCCAGCGGATCCGGGTAGCCGCCAGGCAAACGGTTACTTATCACTTTACCCTCTCATCTGCCGATCTGGCTTCCATTAATGAGCTGGGAGAGCCCGAGTTGTTCCCCGGGGATTACGAGTTCCTTGTGGGTGGCTGCTCTCCCAGTCCGGTAAATGAGAGACTCGGAGCATCAGGCCACGCATCCGCCACGATCCGTCTGCCGTAATTCGTTCGACACCACAGTTAATCCATTCCATGCCGCTCGAACGACGAGCGTCTTGGCTCGCAGAGGGGTAGCCCTCTGATCTAGACTTTTTGTTTTTTGGGCCGTTCCCTGAGGTCTATGCTCTGCCCGATTTCCAGCAGTAGCAATTCTTTACCCCGGGAATCGAAATGGGCCCGCGCCTTTTGCTTATCTATGACTATGGGAGGAAAGGTATCGTAGTGGCACCCCAGAACCTTAGAGCATTCCAAGAAATCTGAGGCGAGTGCGGCTTCCTTGTACCCCATGGTGAAATTATCTCCTATGGGCAGGACGGCCAGGTCCGGTTTGTAACCCATTTCAGGTATCAGTTTCATGTCGTAGGTAAGGGCCGTATCACCGGCGATATAGAGGGTCAATCCGTCCGACTGGATGACAAAACCTCCCGGGTTGCCACCATACGAACCATCCGGAAGAACGCTCGAGTGAATGGCATTCACGTATTTAACCGTTCCGAAATCGAAGGTGCATTGCCCCCCGTGGTTCATGGCGTGTCCTTGCAGCCCCTTCTGGGAAAACCAGGAAATGATTTCAAAGTTGGAAATCAAAACTACCCCTGGATTATTGGCTGCAATCCTCTCCACATCCAGTACGTGGTCCTGGTGGCCGTGAGTGATCAATACAAAGTCTGCCTGGAGGGCATCCACATCGATATGGCCGGCCTGTTCGTTTGCCGTTATAAAAGGATCTACGATTAACGTTTTACCTCCGGTTTCGATCTGAAGGGAGGCATGTCCCAGGTAAGTGATTTTCATGCTTGGATATTTTTGAGTACTAAAGGTACTAAGTCGGCGCCATTGGTTCGGTTCCGTTTCGTGAATGACTCATGGCCAGAACTGAGATGTATAAAATCCGATTATGTCAATAACAATAAGATTAAATAGTATTTTATGAAAAATTAGCCCTAACTTTAAGTAGTCAGGGATTGAGCATTTTACCGGTAGCCAGTGGGGTAAATAGTGCAGAGACATATCCCCGGTACCGTGATTGTGTTTTGTTCTAAGTGTTTTTATGCAATCAAAAGCCCGCCGATTCCGGCGGGCTTTTCTCTAGGTAATGGTTAGGGTTGTTGTGGTTTGTCGTTTTATGCGTAAATCGACTAATACGCTGCAATGTATTAAAAAAAAACACCTGTAAACTGTGTATATGTTATAATATACCCATGACCACTGCAGAGTACGAATTTGATTTCTGAGCTTTCGGATACCGCAACCCAAACAATCCGCGGCAGGAATTCTACAGTTCGGTATGTGTTTTTAGGAGAGGCAGTGACGCAAGGAGAACTTTGGGCTATCCAATAAGGGAATAGAATCTCTCAAGACTGTAGCCATGAAGAAATCACTGTTACTCCTGCTGAACCTAATCGCCTGGGCCGCCCTTTTTCCTCAGAATTCGGTAACCGGTACGGTTACCAACAGCTCGGGAGAACCCGTTCCGGGAGCCAATGTGTACCTGGATGGAACCTATGATGGTGCATCCACGGACGAAATGGGAAATTTCCGCTTTGAGACTGATGAAACGGGTGTACAGACCCTGGTCGTTTCCGGGCTTTCCTTTGAAACCCACTACGAAACCGGGGATATCAAGTTCTTTAAGAACATCAGAGTCGTATTGCGTGAGGCCATCAACGAACTCACAGGGGTAGTTTTGACTGCAGGAACCTTCGAGGCCGGGGACAATTCCAAGGTATCGGTCCTTAAACCCCTTGATATAGTGACTACGGCAGGAGTGGCCGGTGACTTCGTCGCCGCGCTGCAGACCCTTCCGGGTACGACTTCCGTGAACGAAGACGGTCGACTGTTCGTCCGCGGTGGGAGTGCGGAAGAGACCCAGGTTTTTATTGACGGACTACGGGTGTTTCAGCCCTTTAATGCCACGGCGAACAATGTACCGACCCGGGGCCGCTTTTCACCCTTTTTATTCAAGGGGATCACCTTCAGTACGGGAGGCTATTCGGCAGAATACGGGCAGGCACTCTCCAGTGTCCTTCTGCTCAATACCAATGATGTACCGGCTCAGGAGCAGACCGACATCTCTGTGATGTCTGTGGGAGGGGGAATAGGACATACCGAAATCTGGGGAGATGCCTCGCTTAGCCTCAATACCCAGTACATCAACCTGGCCCCCTACGAAGGCCTGATTCCCTCCACTCAGGGTGTTCGATGGCGCGAACCGTATGAGTCATTAGCCGGGGAATCCGTTTTCCGCTGTAAGCACGACCGGGGATTGTTCAAGTTTTATACAGGTTTTAATCGGGCTACCCTGGACATCGAACAAGAGGACATCAATTTCGAAGAGTTTGTTCCATTCGCACTCCGGAACTCCAACTTGTATCTCAACGCATCCTATCGTCATTTCTTTCAGGACGACTGGACCTGGTATGCCGGCACCAGCTATTCCATGGATAACAATGCGATCAATCTGATAATGGGCGATCTGGATTCCCGCGAAAATGCGGCTCATATCAAGACAAAGGTCAAGAAGCGCTTCAGCAATCGATTTAGCATGCAGGCCGGTGTGGAATTCTTCGATACGGACTACGACGAAGAATTCCTGATACCCGAAGGCGATCGTTTCAACAGCGGCTTTCGCGACCGTTTGTATGCCGGTTTTCTCGAAGCAGATCTTTTTTTCAGCAATCGCTTGGCTATGAAGCTGGGAGGGAGGACCGAATACACTTCGGTACTGGATCGATCGAACATCTCTCCACGAATCTCACTGGCTTACAAGAATGGGGAGCACGGGCAATTCTCACTGGCCTACGGAGATTTCTATCAGAATCCCAACCGGGATGTACTGAGATTCGGACCCGATGTGCAGTGGGAGCGAACCCGCCACTACATAGCCAATTATCAGTACGTTAACCAGGGTCGAACCTTCAGGGCAGAGGGCTATCTCAAGGATTACTCTGGATTGGTGCGCTTCGATACACCGTTCCCTGAATTTAATTCCCGCTACGACAATCTGGGAAACGGACATGCCGCCGGCCTCGATATCTTTTGGCGGGATAACTCAAGCATAGAGAATCTGGACTACTGGGTGTCCTATAGTTATCTGGATACCCAAAGGGAATTTCGCAACTTTCCAGAGGCCGGCACACCGAATTTTGCTCCGCGTCACAACTTTTCCCTGGTAATCAAGTATTGGGTGGATGCACTGCGATCACAGATCGGCTTCTCGTACAACTATCACTCCGGTCGGTATTACACCAATCCCAATCGTCCGGGTTTTCAAAACGAACTCACACCGGATTTCAACAACCTGAGCATCAACTGGTCATATCTGATCGACCAGCAAAAGATTCTCTACTTCTCGGTGAATAATGTTTTGGGACTGCGCAATATCAACAACTTTCAGTACAGCGATACACCTGATGTACTGGGAAATTTTGAGCGTCGGGCGATTCGTCCGCCAGCCGACACCTTCTTTTTCGTGGGATTCTTCTGGACATTGAGTGAAGACAACAAGGCCAATCAACTGGACAATCTTTAAACCCTATAATTCAAATTCAAATTGATTACAATGAGAAAGTCATTTACCCTTTTGTTAGCCGCCTGGCTTACCCTGGGCTTTTCACAGGATCGGTACACTGCGGGAATGCAGAAGGCCATGGAACTCTGGTCTGCTGATCAACCTATAGAAGCCGCCAATCTGTTCGAACGGATCAGTAAGGCAGAACCTGAACAATGGCTGCCCCCGTACTATGTGGCCCTGATTTATGCCACCCGTGCATTCGGAGAGGAAGATGAAGTGGCACTGACTGAAGGCCTGAACAAGGCCACGGATTTCATAGATATGGCTGAATCCATTTCGCCCGATAATCCTGAAATTCTGGTAGTACGCGCCATGATCAATACGGCCTGGATCGCATTCGATGGCCGTCGATACGGTATGACTTTGTCACCTGCAAATAACCAATTATACCAAAAGGCCATAGAACTCGCCCCGAATAACCCGCGGGTGGTGTTCTCCAAGGCCGATTGGGAAATGGGTTCCGCCCGGTATTTTGGAAAAGATACTACGCCCTACTGCGGTGCGGTCAAGCGCTCCCTGGAGTTATTCGGGGAATTCTCTTCCGATATCCCTTTTTATCCCAAGTGGGGGGAACCCCGTGCAAGGCAGGTAGCTGCCCGCTGCGAATGAGTGAATCGCTCCCGGCCTAGTACATGCCGTTGTTGTGTGCCATGACCTCGGGAACCTTTTGTATCGCATCCCAGTGTTCCACTATTTTGCCCTGGTAATCGAAGCGGAAGAAATCCATAGTGATGTATTCTTCCTTATTGGGCCAGCGCTGATGGGTATGAAGAGCGACCAGTTCGCCTTCGGCTACGCTCCGGACAAAGTTGATTTCTTTTTCGGGATACTCGCGCTGCATGCGCTCAAAGTATTCAATAAAACCTTCGATACCGTCTCCCACATCGGGATTGTGCTGTATGTAGTGGTCTCCAGCGTAAAGTTCAGCCGCCAGCCGGGGCTCTCCTTCGAATGCCATGCGATAAAACGCCATGGCATTCGCCTTATTAGTGTCATGATCCATCGTAGCGGGTTAGGTTGAGAGTCAAGCAGGTACAACAAAAATACGCAAGTCGGTTTAAATGAATGTGAGTTAGGGACCATGCGAGAGGCTCCGGGTAAGATCGGGATTGTTTTTTACCTTAGTCTTCATCCGATTACAGTATATCAGTTTCTCTTTATGCCGACCAGTGCCCCGGATATCGTAACCCCTGAAACCCTGATGGAATGTGGAGCGGTGTTTTCGAGCGACCGAAAATACAGGTATCGGTTGTGGCGGATCTGGGATGCATCGCTTCCCGCCGTTTTTTTCGTCATGCTTAACCCTTCCCGGGCCGATGAGTATAGTGATGATCCGACCCTGCGTCGTGTCGTGGGTTTTGCCCGAAGCTGGGGGTACGGAGGAATATATGTAGGCAACCTCTTTCCACTGGTCAGCCCGAATCCGGAAGATTTACTCAAGGCTTCCAGACCCCGGGGGCGAAATAACGGACAACATCTTATCGCCATGCTGCAACAGAGCGAGCTGCTCATTTGTGCCTGGGGAAATGCACCTGTTCTGAAGGCTCTCCCCGCATGGAAGATCTATGAATTCTTTAAACGCAGGCCTGCTTTTTGCCTGGGCCTGAATATGGGAGGAACACCCAGGCACCCACTGTATTTGCGTTCAGAAGTAACGCCCATACCCTTCAGTACCGACTAAGGGAACCTCATTCGAGGCGCCGGGCTAGCCTGAAGCAATTACTTCGGCCTAACGACCTACATTTGGGCAAGCAAATCCACTTTATGAATCAAGAGCACTGGTCAGATCGCTATCGCAAGGGGAACACGGGCTGGGATATCGGATATGTAAGTACGCCCATCAAGGAATTCGCAGACTCCCTGGAAGATAAAGATATCCGCATACTGGTTCCGGGTGCAGGAAATGGATACGAGGTGGAATACTTGCATCAAATGGGTTTCTCAAGGGTATATGTCTTGGATATTGCTCCGGAGCCCCTGGAGAACCTCATGGAACGCGTCCCGGAATTCCCAGAGGATCGTCTGATAAGGTCGGACTTCTTCGATTATGGCGCGGCGACTTATGATCTGATCATCGAGCAAACCTTCTTCTGTGCCCTTCCTCCGGAACGGCGACCGGATTATGCCCGGCACATGCATGAATTGCTTGCGGAATCGGGGCTGTTGGCGGGGCTGTGGTTCAACTTTCCGCTCGACCTCCACGGCGGACCCCCCTACGGTGGAGACGAACAGGAGTACATGTCTTATCTCTTGCCCTGGTTCGAAGTCCGGCAATGGGGTATTGCTCTTAACTCCATACCGCCACGGCTGGGGAGGGAATACTTCGGGCTATTTCAGAAAAAATAATGGAGAAAGGCGATCTAATCCTGATCGACATACAGACGAAAGGTGGCTTCGTCTATTCCGATGATTTCGAGGTATTCGTGTAGCTTATCCAGCTCGCGTATCTCGACCTTTCCATCCATCACGATCATAAAATACAGTGCCCTGCAATACCAGATCTGCTGTTCCTGATTGAGTTCTCTTAGGGCGTCCAGATAGTACAACGGGTCGGCCACATACCGGCGAAGTTCCTCTTCGTACACGGTATAGCCGAGTAGTTCACAGACCGCGGCTACGAATTCGACCTCCTCCTCGGCCATATCGTTGTCGGCGAAGGCCATCCGGAAAAGGCTGCCAACGATCGCGATTTTCTGTTCTTCAGTGAAAGAGGCGCGAAAGCGGATCAGTTCCTGTTTGTTCAGCGGGCGTTTATTGCTCATGATGCACCGATTTCATCAACGGTGTGAGCCAGAAAAATACACCGGGATTTGCGATTCTGCAAACCGACTGCTATTCTTAACCTAAAGGCAACTCCCCTCTGATGGGGTCGGGCATATAGATCGGCCGATTTCCATTAGCTTTGAAATAAAAAGAGCTACCCATGGTAATCTTTATTGACATGGACGAAGTCCTGGCCGATACCTACACGGCCCATGTCGAATTATACAACCGGGATTTCGGAGCCAGTCTTACGCTGGAAGAATGCGAAGGGCGTGAAGTGTGGCAATGCGTGCCTGAAGAGCATGTATCCGCAGTGCGGGGTCATTGCCACCTACCCGGTTTCTTTCGTACCCTCAGGCCTATAGAAGGAGCCGTGGAAACCGTCCAAGAACTCAGCAGCAAGAACGATATCTACATAGCATCGGCAGCCATGGAGTTTCACGATTCCCTGAAGGAAAAGGCAGAGTGGCTCGACGAACACTTCCCTTTTATCCCCTGGCACAACCGGATTCTCTGCGGGTATAAGCACATTTTACTCGGAGACGTACTTATCGACGACAGGAAGAAAAACCTCCTGAACTTCCGCGGCAGGGGCCTGCTCTTCAGTTCGCCTCACAATGCCCGGACCAACGGATTCGAGCGGGTCAATAATTGGGATGAAGTGGCAAAAATATTGTTGTGATGTCTGCGGTTAATGCCAACCTGTACCCCCTGCTGACACGAGCCCGGCATGCAGCCATCGGGCTGTTTTCCCTGTTCTGGCTTTCCTCCTGTCAGTCTCAGAAGGGGAGTATTCGTGACGGTAGTTATCTGGCCCGCAGCGAACAGGAGCTCAATTATTATCTCTACGAACCGGAAGATGCCTCCTCAACGACTCCGGAAACTTACGGGTTGCTGCTATTCCTTCATGGAGGCGGTGAGTCCGGGCATCGGCTAACGGATCTTCAGAAATACGGACCTCCCAGGCTGATGGCCGAGGGTATGCAGTTTCCTTTCTATGTACTGGCGCCGCAGAATCCCGAAAAAGACAAGTGGTGGAACATACATACCGTGGTTGCCCTGCTCGATCGAATACTCGATGAATATCCGATAGACAGGAACCGTATTTATATCACCGGACTTAGCCGTGGGGGAACCGCCTGCTGGCAACTGGCAACCCAGTATCCCGAGCGTTTCGCAGCCATGGCGGTTATTTGCGGACTGACTCCAGAACCCTACGCGCACTGGATTGATCCTAAAATAGGTATACGGGTGTATCACGGCGATGCCGACCCGGTCATTCCCGTAGCTGAGTCCGATCGTATGGTGGCCCGCCTTCGCGAACTGGGTCATGAGGTCGAGTATACCCGCTACCCGGGAGTGGGGCATAATTCCTGGGATCTCGCCTATGGCAGTCCGGGGTTTTTCGAATGGTTTCAGCAATTCAGCAAGGCGGAATGAAGGATTCGCGCTACTACTTAGCCGCATGGTTTTCGATCCTGCTCTGGGGGTATGGCTGCGAAGAAGTATCCAGGACCTTAGGCCTCAGCCGTTCGGCCGGTGACAGACCGGAAGTGGTGGAAGTCGAGAAGTCTACCCCCGGGATTCCGGACTCCTCGACCGTTAAGGAGGAGCTAACCGGACTGCCTATTGGAAACGAAACAGGTGAGCAGGTTCCTTTAGATTCGCTACCGGATACGGCTTTTGTCCGACTGGCCGACTACAGCGAAGATTTCAGCTTCGATCTCAAGTACGCCGGCGAACAAAATTTCCTGAAAAAAGCCGTCTATGAATGCGGGGAGTGTTACGTGCGGGCCAATACTGCACGGGCTCTGCTGGCGGCCAATGCCGAATTCCTGACCCGGGAGTATCACATCCATTTTTTCGATTGCTACCGGCCCCAATCGGTGCAGGAGCTGATGTGGGAGATACTCCCCGACCCTCATTATGTCGCCAATCCCCGACGCGGTTCTATTCATAGCAGGGGAGGGGCCGTGGATATAGGACTGGCCGATGGCAGTGGCAACTTACTGGATATGGGGACCCCATTCGATTATTTTGGTGAGGAGGCACACCATGCATATCCGGACCATTCTCCTGAAGTTCAGGAAAACCGGTTGCTCCTTCGAACGGTCATGGAACGCCATGGATTTTGGACCATACGCACGGAATGGTGGCACTACAACCTGCAGGCGGCTTCTGCCTTTCCACTGACTGATTTTCGATGGGACTGTCCTGCAGAAGATGCCTACTAAAGGATTTCTTCGCTCTCTATTACCCGGGTTTCATTCCCGGCTGAACGGCAGAAAAACAGATGAGATTCTTCACCCTCGCCTATGCGGTACTTTTTTCTGAGTGCCTGAGGTTCCGCAGGATAGTTCCGGCAAATAATCCGGGCACTCCGATTTTTCCATGCCTTCATAGACGAAGCTTTTGCGGAAAATACGTCCTTGATCCGGTACGTCTTTCCGGGGAATTCCACCTGCGCTTCGGAAGTGTACAGATGGGTCTGCGTATGGAGTTTGCCCAGGCCGAATCGGGTCGACAGGGTTTTGAACGCCCCCGATTTCCTGAGTGCAGGATGTGGGTCGTACAGGAAATTGCCTGGTCGGGGATCTGCGTTTGATGCCATCGATTCGGCTTCCTCCGATAGGGTATGCTCGAACCGGAAATGCCGGTCGGGATCCAATTCAGTACTTACGATCCGGGCCTTCTCGGTGGGGACATTCCGGTATTCCATCAGGAACAGCAGCTCTTTTACCTCACTTTTGTGTGCCACTACATGTATTTCGCTTACCCGAAGGGTTGGGGAGTATGCGTTGAGTTCTTCTGCCCCTCGACTGAGGTCCAGAAGGGGGGAAGCCTTCACAAGCAGTCGATGAACCCTGCCTTCTAAAGCCGGGATACAGGCTTCCATGTCCGGACGGCAGTCCCTCCAGAGTATTTTTTTCCGGCCGCTGGAGTCGCGTCTGTCCGGGTCCACAAAGGCCAGATCGGCTTTTCCATGATGAGTGCGCAAGAATTCCCGGGCCTCTCCCTGGTAGATGTGAACCTTTTCCAGCCCAAGTAGGGGAAAGTTGTGCTGCGCCAGCGTACAGAGTTCATCCTGGGGCTCCACGTAATGCGATTCGGTGGAACGGCTGCCCAGTAAGTAGGTGTCAATACCGAGACCGCCACTCAGGTCCCAAAACGTTTCGATAGTCCCTGCCAGCTGCGCCTTGTACAGTCCTGTTGCTTCCGAGCTGGCTTGCTGTAGTGCTCTGCTTTTGGGGTAAATGAGTCCGCGTTTGGCGTACCAGGCAGGAACACTTTTCCGAGCAAACTGCAGGCCCATATGCTGGGTGGCCAATTCACTGGAAGACACCGATTCAAATGGGGATTTAAGAAGTGCTATATGTTTGCTATCCAGATCTATATGACCTCTGAGGTAATCTTCTACTTCATTTGAAGATAAGTCAGGATTCATGGAGAGGCAAGGCTAAACGTCCCGAGTAAATTTCTTGATCACCTCGTTTTCCGCCAGGAATTCCTTAAGGATAACCTTAATGGCCGTGTAGCCGGGTACGGCGATCACCAGGCCAACGATGCCGAAAAGCAAACCGGCTATGATGATGATCAGGAAAATCTCCAGCGGATGGGACCGTACACTATTCGAGAATATAAAGGGCTGGGAAAAGAAATTATCCACCAGTTGCCCTATGAACAGACCGATGAGTACATAAATGGCCTTGGGTAGAATTACGGAGCTGAAATCGTAACCCAGAAAGCTGGTCATGGTCAGGGTAATCATGATCACCCCGCCGATGATCGGCCCGACATAAGGGATGATGTTGAACAACGCGCTGATAAAGGCAATGACTATGGCATTTTCTATTCCTACTATGAGCAGTACCGCCGTGTAAATGACAAAAAGTATGGTCAGCTGGAGCAGGATGCCGCCAAAATATCGGGATAACAGCTTGTTGATTTTGTCTATGGAGGCTATCGTTCCCGCCTCTCGCTTCTGGGGTACGAACGTCAGTATGCCATTCTGCAGCAGGTTGCTGTCTTTAAGGAAGAAGAACGAGATAAAGAGCACCGAAAACAGACCCACGCTAAAAGAGCTCAGGATGTTGATAAATGAATTGAGGAAGTTGGGGATAAACGCCAGGTTGAGTTCCTGCACGAGCTGATCGAATACCTTGGTCTCCACGGCTTCTTCCACTTGGCGGAAATTGGCATTGAAGTACTCTACGATCTGGGCGTAAAGGATGTTCATGTCCGATTTGAGTTGCTCGATATCCAGCAGGGATAAATTCTTGCCCTGTTCCACTATGACGGGAACGAACAGCGCGAGCAGGCCTGCGAAAATGCCGAAGAAGAACAACAGGGTGAGCATGACGGAGAGGGTACTCGGAAAACGCAGCCGGTTGTTGAGAAAAGAGACCAGGGGTTTACCCAGCAAGGCTATGACCCCCGCTATGGCGAGATAGGCCAGGACCGATCGGATAGCATACAGGAAGTACCCCAGGAGGACCAGACCCGCCAGGAACAGTATGGCCCTGACTATACCATTGGCTATTGTATTGGCGTTCATTTCCCTTAGTTTTTAAAGACGTAATCTATGATATTCGCACCCATCTGCAAGGCCCTGAGGCGAACTTCTTCCGGATCGCCGTGTACTTCCGGGTCTTCCCATCCATCTCCCAGATCGGATTCGAAAGTAAACAGAAATACCAGCCTGGGCCCGTCGAATATCCCCATCGCTTTTGGTGGCTTTCCGTCGTGCTCGTGTATTTTGGGAAGTCCGTTGGGGAAGGTGAATTTTCTATTGAATATGGGATGATCGGATCCCAGTTCCACCCATTCCCGATCCGGGAATACCTTCTTGATTTCCTTTTCCAGGTAGGGGGCCATTCCATAGTTGTCATCGGCGTGTATAAAACCGCCGGAAAGCAGGTAAATCCTCAAGTTTTCGGCCTCTGATTCTGAAAAGAATACGTTTCCGTGTCCGGTCATGTGCAGGAAGGGGTAGTCAAAAATATCGGGACTGTCTGCCTCCACTCTGTCGGGACGTGGGTTGAGTCGGGTCTGTATTTCCCGGTTGCAAAACTCGATCAGATTGGGCAGGGCCGTAGGATTGGAATACCAGTCACCGCCACCACCGTATTTCAGGACGGCGATCTTCTGCCCGCAAGCGGCAGCCGAGATCAGAAAAAACCCTGTAAAAATCAGTATGTTCAGCAGTGACTTCATGTCCTCAAATGTAGGGTTTTCCTTTCTGGTTTGGAATACGCTGACCAAATCCGGATCAGGACCTACCTCCCTGCAGGGCATTAATGGCCAGGGCAACGGCACAGATAGCAGCGGTCTCGGTTCTCAGGCGGTAGTTTCCCAGCTCTATGGAGCTAAATCCAACACTTTCCGCCAGGTCGATTTCTTCCCGACTGAAGTCCCCTTCCGGCCCTATGGCCAGTATCAGAGAATTATCCACCTTCTTCAGCCAGCTCAGGGGCCCCATACGGGGAGTATCCCGGCAGTGGGCCAGAAAGCGTGTATGGCTCTTAGTGGCCCTCACCCAATCCTGGAATTCGACGGGTTCATTCAATACCGGCAAGTGATCCCTCAGGGACTGCTTCAGGGCAGATTCAACGATGCGTTGCCAGCGCTCTGGTTTGGCTATTCTCCTCTCTGAGTGTTCGCACCATACCGGACTGATCTCGGTGACCCCCAGTTCGGTGCATTTCTCCAGCAGCCATTCGAAACGCTCGTTGGATTTCAGAGGGGCTACAGCCAGATGGAGTTTGTAGGGCTGAGGGGAAACGATGCTGCGTTCGCGTATGGTTGCGGTGCAGGACCGGGGACTAGCCGAGGTCAGCTCGGCCCGAAAGCGCATTCCGCTGCCATTGGTGATATCGAGCAGGTCGCCTACTTTCTTGCGCAAAACCTTGCTAATGTGCCGGCTCTCTTCCGAATCGAACCCAATGTGTTCGCTGTTCTCGTCGAGTTGCTTATGGAGGAAGAGTTGCGTCATGAGCCAATGGGGAAACGAGCCCGGGCCGCCTCGCCGAGCTCGGTATATTCACCCTGCAAATATTTGAAGTAGCCTGCAATTCCTATCATCGCTCCATTGTCCGTGCAATAGGAGAATTGCGGTATATGAATCTCCCAGCCTTCCTCCTCACCGGCTCTTTTTAGTGCCGCCCGAAGTCCGCTGTTGGCGGCTACACCGCCCCCGACAGCGACGGTTTTCAGTCCGGTCTGTTCTACGGCCAGCCGCACCTTGTCCATCAATATGCCAATGATGGTGTGCTGCACCGATGCGCAGATATCAGCCAGGTTTTTTTCGATGAAGTCGGGATCCGACTCCTTTCTTCCATTAACAAAATAGAGTATGCTGGTTTTCAGTCCGCTGAAACTGAATTGCAAACCCTCCACCTTGGGCTTCGGGAAGGTGAAGGCCTCCGTATTGCCCTCGCGGGCCCATTGGTCCACCAGGGGGCCACCGGGATAGGGGAGCCCCAGCAGTTTCGCAGACTTGTCAAAGGCCTCGCCGGCCGCATCGTCCAGGGTTTCACCCAGAATCTCGAACTCCCTGTAACCATTGACCCGGATCAGCTGGGTGTGACCGCCGCTTACCGTGAGGGCAAGGAACGGGAACGACGGCGGTGTCTTTCCAGGCTGTTCAATGAAGTGCGCCAGTATGTGCGCTTCCATGTGATTCACCGAAATCAGTGGAATTCCTAGAGACCAGGACAGGGACTTCGCGAAGGAAGTGCCTACCAGCAGAGAGCCCAGCAATCCCGGCCCTTGAGTGAAGGCGATCGCGCCTACTTCACTTAGGGTTATGCCTGCCTGACCCAGGGCTTCGTGCAGGGCAGGGATCATGTGCTGCAGGTGAGCCCTCGATGCCAGCTCCGGAACCACTCCACCGTATTGGGCGTGAATTTTTTGGTTGGCGGTAATGTTACTCAATACCCTGTGATCCTCCAATACGGCAATGGAAGTGTCGTCACAGGAAGATTCGATTCCGATTATGTACACTTTTAGATTATTAAAACGAAATTTGGAATGTAAATTGAACGTAAAGATATAAACCGGTTCAGCGATTAAGAAATTCCTTGGCATACTGCGCAGGATAACGGCCACTTTGCTCATAGCATTACTGGTGGTCACCGTATTGCTTTCACTTCCGCCGGTGCAGACTTACCTGGCCCGTCAGGCCGCGGATTATCTCAATGAGGAATTCGGTACGGATTTGTCCATCGGTAAATTGCGTTTGGTCCCCCTCACCATGGATACCCGTTTTAAGGAAATCTACCTGGCCGACCACCGCAAGGACACCTTGATCTACATTCGTTCTCTTAAGACCTCGGTTACCCAGCTCAGACAGCTGGCCGAGGGAAACCTGGATCTGGGTGCTTTCGATATCGATGGGCTGAACATGATCATGCGAACTCACCGGGGAGATAGCCTGACGAACCTGGATATCATCGTGTCCAAACTCGATGATGGCCAGCCGCGAGATCCGAACAAGCCGCCTTTTCGACTGAGTTCCTCGGACGTGCAGGTCAATGACAGTCGTTATCGCCTGATCGACGATCGGCAAAGGGATTCGGTTTTACTGGATTTTGGAGAACTCAATGTAGTGGCCAGGGATTTTTTGATACTCGGCCCCGAGGTTGATATGAAGATCGAAGGTCTTTCTGCCCTGAGCCACAAGGGCATTTTCCTGGACCGGCTCGACACCCATTTTCACTACAGCCGGGAACGCATGTCTTTCGAGGACCTCTTTATCCAGACCCTGAATTCCGAATTGCAGGGCCGGATTCAGTTTGAATACCAGAGAGAGGAGCTCAAGGATTTTACCCGCAAGGTGCGCCTCAAAGCGCATTTCGAGAATTCGGTGGTCGCGCTGAACGAACTGAACCTGTACCTGCCCATATTCGGCCCGAACAAGAAAGTATCCCTGCAGGGGGACCTTTCGGGTACCCTGAACAACCTCGAGCTGCAGGACTGGCGCATGCGTTCACTTCGCACCCGGATTTACGGCGATTTTCGTTTTTACAATCTTTTTGATTCCATACAGCCTTTTCGAATGAAGGCCGGGATGCGAAGGGTCACCAGTAACTACAATGAGCTCCGCAGCCTGTTACCCGATATACTGGGAAAAAGCATACCCTCGTCCTTTGAGCAATTCGGCCAGTTTACCCTCATAGGTGATACAGAGATCAGTCCGACCGAGGTAGTAGCAGGAGTAGATATACAAACCGAAATCGGTAAGAGCAGGGCCGACCTGACCCTGAGTCAAATCGATGCCATCGACGAGGCCCGGTACGATGGGGTGGTGACCATGGAAGATTTCGACCTGGGCCGTTTTCTAGAGCAAAAGCAATGGGGGCGGGCTTCCCTGAATATGAAAGTAAACGGGAAGGGATTTACCCCTGAGCTGCTCGACACGCGGGCATCCGGGAACATAGAATATATAGAGTTTAACGGCTATGCCTATCAGGATACGGATATCTCGGGCAACTTCCAGGAGGGGCGCTTCAAAGGGTTTATGGAATGCAAGGATCCCAATGCACAGTTTGTCTTCAACGGCCTGGCGGACATGAGCGGGGAACAGCGGATCTTCGACTTCACCGCCCGTATAGACAGGGCGAACCTGCATAAGTTGCGGTTCATGAAGGATACCCTGGCACTGTTCAAGGGCGACCTGGGCATGCAGGTAACCGGTAACGATGTGGACAATCTGAGTGGGGCGGTGACCTTTTCCAATACAATCTATACCAATTCCATCGATACCTATAGGTTCGAAGATTTCGCCGTTGAATCCCGGTTTACGGCGGATTCTGTTCGCACCATATCCATGGAATCGCCGGACATCATCAATGGCTACATGACCGGGGTCTACAAGTTGGGAGAACTCGGCCCCCTGCTCCGCAATGCCATAGGAAGTACCTACACCAATTACCGCCCCGAGCCGGTATCGCCCGGCCAGTTCGTGGATTTCAATTTCCGTATAGACAACAAAATAGTCGATGTGTTCTTTCCCGAGGTGGCCTTTGGACCCGATACCCGCATAGAAGGCAAGATCGGTGCGCAAAGCGAGGAATTCAATCTGAAATTCGAGTCTTCCAGCCTGGACCTTTACGACAATAAGCTGGAGGAAATCGAGGTGCTGATCGACAACGACAATAAGCTGTTCAATACTTACGTATCGGTGGGAGACATGAATACGGTGTATTACGATCTGGAGAAATTCCGGCTGATCAACACCAAGCTCAAGGACACCCTGTTCTTCCGTGCGGAATTTGAGGGCAGGGGGCGTTTCGAGGATCGGTATGAACTCAATTTTTATCACACCTTCAACGAGGCACAGGAATCCATTATCGGGCTCAAGAAGTCTTCTCTTTTTGTCAAGGGGAATGAATGGGTGATCAATCAGAAACGGAACGCCCGGAACAAGGTGGTGATCAACAGGACCCTGGACAGTATTCGCATCGATCAGATCGAACTGGACAATGCCAATAAGGAACAGATCCGGATCAACGGCATGTTGGCAGACAGCACCTACAAGGATCTCGAAGTCAACTTCAAGATTGTGACCCTGGAGAAAGTAACCCCGGTCATCGACAGTCTTAGGATAGACGGACAGGTAGATGGTTTTTTGAACATACAGCAGCGGCAGGGGCGTTACTTGCCTACTTCCAGTCTGGATATCACCAAGTTCACGGTCAACGACATTCCCCTCGGAAACCTTCAGATTACGGTTTTTGGAAATAACGATCTGACCCGATTTGGGGTCAATAGCTGGTTGTCCAAGGGAGGGAAAGAGCAATGGAGCATAACCGGAAACATACTCAGCGATAATGGGGTAACCACACTGGACCTGTTATCCACCTTCGACGACTTCCGGATGGAACCCTTTTCGCCCCTGGGCGAGGATGTAATTTCCCGCATACGGGGTGGGCTGAGCGGCACGGTGAAACTGACGGGGCCCGTTGGCAATCCGCTCATCGGAGGACAGCTGCAAATGTCGGGTGGGGGCTTCTACTTTCCCTACCTCAATGTGGACTACGATTTCCAGTCCACCGAGAAGATTTACTTTGAGGGTCGGGATTTTGTGTTCCGTGACGCGCCCTTGACCGACACGGAATACGAGACCGCGGCCTGGCTTAACGGAAAGATTTCACATTCCTACTTCAGCAACTGGGAACTCGACCTGGATCTGGACACCCGGCGAAACCGCTTGCTAATTTTGAATACTCCATTCCAGGAAGACGCATTGTATTACGGTACGGCCTTCGTAAACGGGAGCGGCCGCATACGCGGTCCGGTTTCGGCGCTGAATATCTCATTTGACGGTTCGACCGGCCCGGGTACCTCGCTTAAGATTCCGCTGAACGACGTGAGCAGCATAGGGGACTATTCCTTTATCAATTTCATACAGAATGCCAACGGACTCGATCGTGAGACCGGTCCCCGGGTAGAGGAGGAGTACGAAGGACTGGAAATGGCCTTCGATCTGGCCGTGACCCCCGATGCCGAGGTCGAAGTCGTGGTGGATCCTGAGACCGGCAGTTCGCTTAAGGGCACGGGAGAAGGACTCCTGCTGATGGAGATCAATACCAATGGAAAATTCAATATGTACGGGGATTTTGCCACCGTTACCGGGGATTACAACTACAAGTACGGCGGGCTGATCGACAAAGACTTTACCGTGAGGCCGGGTGGCTACATCACCTGGGACGGCAATCCCTGGACCGCCCAGCTCGACCTCGAGGCGGTCTATTCCCTGAGTGCCAACCCCTCCCCATTATTGGACAATTCCAACTTCACCGGCAGGATCCCGGTGGATGTAGTCGTTCGACTAGACGGAGAGCTGGAGAAACCCAATATTGATTTCGATATCGAGTTTCCCAATACCAGTTCCGTTGTAAGGTCCGAGTTGGCCTACCGGCTGCAGGATCCCACCATAGAGGAGCGCAACGCGGTTTTTCTGCTGGCACAGGGCACATTCGTCAATGAGCAGCTGGGCCTGACCCAGCAAGCCTTAACGGGTAATCTGCTTCAAACGGGATTCGGCCTCTTCAACGAGGTGCTGGGTGGGGGCAATGATAAACTCGACATCGGTTTTCTGTACGAACCGGGCATCATCGATCCGAATGCGGATTTCCAGACGGAGAATCGAATCGGGTTCACAGTAAGCACGCAGATTTCGGATCGGATTCTCGTGAATGGCCGGGTCGGGGTGCCGGTAGGCGGGGTGTCGGAGACACTGGTTGCCGGAGATGTGGAGGTTCAGCTCCTGTTGAATGAAGACGGCAGTCTCAGCGCCAAGATTTTCAACCGGGAAAACGAAATTCAACAGTTCCTTTCCGAACGACAGGGCTATACCCAGGGTATGGGGCTTTCTTACCAGGTGGATTTTAACAGTTTCCGGGAGCTGCTCAGGCGGATCATTTTCGGCAGAAAAAGCGGGGATAGCACCGACACGGCTACGGATTTTGACACCATTCCAGCCAACCGACGCGCGGCCCGCGCCGGGCCTTCTTTCCGCAGACCCGAATAACGGGCTTTGATGTATGCCGAAAGGGTTAAAATTTCTAGCTTTGTTTACTGGAAGAAAAGGAATGACAACCAGTATCAATAGAATAGCCGTACTGACTTCAGGAGGGGACAGTCCGGGCATGAATGCCGCCATACGGTCCTTAGTCCGGACCTGTGCCTACAAGCAGATCGAGTGTGTGGCCATATACAGGGGATACCAGGGCATGATCGAGGGCGACTTCAAGGAGATGAATGCCCGTAGTGTCAATAACATCATCAATAAGGGAGGGACCATACTCAAATCGGCCCGCTGTGAAGAATTCAGGACTCCGGAGGGTCGAAGAAAGGCCCACGAGCAGTTAGTTCGGGCCGGCATACAGGCATTCGTGGTTATCGGGGGTAACGGGAGTTTTACCGGAGCCATGCACTTCAATAACGAATTCGACTTTCCTGTGATCGGCATACCGGGCACCATCGATAACGATATACTGGGCACGGCCTATACCATAGGGTTTGACACCGCTATAAATACCGTGGTCGAAGCCATTGACAAGATCCGGGATACGGCCAGCTCGCACAACCGGCTCTTCTTTGTGGAGGTCATGGGTCGCGATGTGGGGCATATTGCCCTGAACGCCGGGGTAGGGGCCGGGGCCGAGGAAATCCTTATACCCGAACAAAACCTGGGGCTGGAACGACTGCTGGAATCTCTGAAACGCAGCAAGAAATCCGGAAAGTCCTCCAGTCTGGTTGTCGTAGCCGAAGGGGACAAGATCGGTAAGAATGTATTTCAGCTCAAGGAATATGTGGAGGAGCACCTCCCGATTTACGATGTGCGGGTTTCCGTACTGGGTCATATGCAGCGCGGGGGCAACCCGACTTGTTTCGACCGAGTACTGGCTAGCCGCATGGGAGTAAGAGCGGTGGAGGCCCTGCTGGAAGGCAAGACCAACTATATGGTCGGCATACGCAACAACGAAATGATACTGACACCTATCAGCGAGGCCATCAGTGCCCATACTCCAGTAGATAAGGAGCTGATCCGGGTGTCCGATATAATGACAACCTAATTTTTTAACGCTAAATCTGAAATAATGGCACAGCTAAAAATGGGAATCAATGGTTTCGGTCGTATCGGCCGCCTGGTTTTCCGCGAGAGTGTGAAACGCAACGACGTGGACGTTGTGGCAATCAACGATCTGCTTGAAGTGGATCACCTGGCATACCTGCTCAAGTACGACTCCGTACACGGCCGCTTCGACGGAGAAGTGGAAGTGAAAGACGGCCACCTCTTGGTTAATGGAAAAACGGTGCGCATCACGGCGGAGAGAGATCCGGCTAATCTGGCCTGGGATAGTGCAGGGGTAGAGATCGTCGCAGAATGTACGGGTATATTTACGACTCTGGAGATGGCCCAGAAGCATATCGACGGCGGTGCGAAAAAGGTTGTCATTTCGGCGCCTTCCAAGGATGCCCCCATGTTCGTTATGGGTGTCAATCACACCGAAGTCAAGCCGACGGATACCATAGTTTCCAACGCGTCTTGTACGACCAACTGCCTGGCGCCGCTGGCCAAGGTACTGCACGATAATTTCGGTCTGGAAGAGGCCCTGATGACTACGGTACACGCTACTACGGCTACCCAGATGACGGTGGACGGACCATCCAGGAAAGATTTCCGTGGAGGACGTAGCGCCATGCTGAATATCATCCCAGCCTCTACGGGTGCTGCCAAGGCAGTGACCAAGGTGATTCCTGCCCTTCAGGGCAAGCTGACGGGTATGGCGTTTCGCGTGCCCAATGCCGATGTTTCTGTAGTGGACCTGACCGCACGACTCTCCAAGGATACCTCTTATGACGAGATCAAAGCCGTGTTTAAGGCGGCCTCGGAAGGACCGTTGAAGGGCATACTCGGATATACGGAGGAAGATGTGGTTTCCCAGGACTTTGTGGGAGATACGCGTACCAGTATATTCGACGCCAAGGCGGGTATCGAGCTGAACTCACGTTTTTTCAAGCTCATCAGCTGGTATGATAACGAGTATGGATACTCAGCCAAATTGGTAGACCTGGCCCAACACATTTCGGCCCTCTAAAATATTCATTGAGATTACAGGGCCGCACCCCCACGGGTGTGGCCCTTTTAAAACCTAACATATGATCCTAGTAGTAGACAGTGGTGCGACCAAATCGGACTGGATAGCCTTGGACAATAGAGGTAATGAGCTCTTCGTAACCCAGACCCTGGGACTGAGCCCGGAAGTGCTCTCCCGGGAGATCATCGAAGACCGCCTGGCGAATAACTTTGAAATATCCAAGAACAAGACGAACGTTACCCACCTGTATTTTTACGGAGCGGGCGCAGGAACAGACCGGATGAAGCAGTTCCTGAGGGAAATCTTCCAGGACTTTTTTCCCAAGGCCAAGGCAGTAGTCCGGGAAGATACCTATGCTGCGGTTTACGCCACCACCAAGATCGGTCAGCCCTCCATAGTGAGCATACTCGGAACGGGATCGAATTGCAGCTACTACGATGGAAACCAGCTATTCCAGAAGGTCACCTCTCTAGGGTACATCCTCATGGACGACGGCAGCGGAAACTTCTTCGGGCGCAAACTCCTCCGGGACTACTACTTCAATAAGATGCCCCAGGACCTGGGCATGCGCTTTAACAAGGAATACGATCTGGACGCGGACGTGATTAAGGATAACCTGTACAAGCAACCCAATCCCAACACCTATCTGGCGACCTTTGCGCGCTTTATCATTGAACACCGCGAACATCCCTATTGCCGAGGTGTGATCGACAAGGGCTTCCAGCAATTCGTCAATAATTACATCATGCAATTCGAGCTGGCCACCAAGGTTCCCGTGAGTTTCGTAGGTAGTATAGCGCACTTCCTTAAGGAAGAACTGACCACTGTAGTTGAACGTAACGACCTGGTACTTGGCCGGATCGAAAGAAGGCCCATAGACGGACTGGTAGAATTCCACCGAAGCATCATCTAGGTAGACTCCCACCTCATTACGTCATAATCCCTTGAGCCTTCAGGGTCTATAGGCAACTACGGATATCTCCACATTCACATATTTCGGGAGGTGCCGAACGGCAACCGTTTCCCTGGCAGGGGCCGTGCCTTCCCTAAAGTAGGAGCCGTAGACCTCGTTTACCGGAGCGAACAGATCCATGTCGCTGAGAAAGATGGTCGACTTTACCACGTGTTCGAAGGTAAGACCGGCTTCGGCCAAAATGGCCTTCAGGTTTTCCATGCTCTGGCGGGTTTCCCGGCTGATGTCGCTATTGACGAGCTCCCCGGTGGAGGGGTCGATGGGAATCTGACCGGACACATAAAGGAAGGGGCCTGCCCAAACGGCCTGGTTGTAGGGGCCGATCGGTGCCGGAGCCTTGGGAGTGTTGACTATTTTTTTCATCTTCAGATTTTATAATTCATTACATCTTTCCTATCAGAAGCGGCTGATGTTCCGCTGGCTTCTGCTCTCCCATTTGAGGTCTCTCAGTATGGGGCTGCTGATGCCAATGAAGAAGTCCCAACGTTCGTTCCTGCCGAAAGGCACCCAGTTGAACCGGAGATCGAAACTCTTCAGGTTGCGGGTAAAGCCCAGCTGAGTCAGGTTGAAGCCCTTGTTCTTAAAGTCATAACCCGTAGTGACCCGCACGCGCCAGCGGGGCGAGAGCTCCACATTGCCGGACACCATGAGGGAGTTATTGGTGAATTCCTTCTGCCGGTTGCTGTTGTTGTAGGAGGAATTGAAGGCCAGCCTGAGGTCCCAGGGTACCTTGGTGCCGTAGGCCGGGTTTTCCACGTCGTCCCGGGAACCCAGGCCACCACCGCCCTGATCGTTGATTCCGAAACCAAACAGGTCGTCCGGACTCCCTCCACGCTGGGCGCGATAGTCATCGTCCCCTGGTGGACCGCCCGTTCCCGGACCCGTCCCCTGATCCTCGTCTTCTTCGTCTTTATCTTCCCGTTTAAAAGTCTCGTTATTCAGTGAAAAACCGAGGTTGAGGTTGAAGCGGGTAAGCCGGAACAATCCGCCTCCTTTCCGAATGTTGAGGGTATTGATTCTCTGCCCGTTGTTATTGATGGCGTAGGGGTCCATGCTGCCCGAGAAATTAACGGTGAATTTGCGATCGAAAAAGGCGGTGGCCCCATTGAAATTTACCGGGCTCAACCGGAGGGAATCCGCCTCGAAATTGTAATTAGTCGAAAAATTCAGGTTGCTCAGCAGCGAGATTTTCTTGGGTTCCGTCACCGTGCTGTCCTTATCCCTGACCTTGGCTTCCAGGGTATTCTGCAGGGTAAAGGTCATGGTATTGACTTTATTACGGGTCGGCCCCCCGTTTAGCGTTCCCTGAAAGCGGGTATAGAGCACCTCTTCCCCGTCGTTATTTATATAGGTGTCGTACAGCCGCTCGAAAGAAGGCGCAAAACTCCAGCCTACCGAAGGACGCATCACGTGCCGGATGGCCTGAAACTTCTTTCCTTCCTTGAACTGATAGGTACCGTACAGGGTGGTACCGAGGTTAGCGTTGAAGGAGTATCGATTGAAGCGATCGAAGCCTTTGACCGTGTCCAGTACGATTTCCCGGTTGTTGGGATCGTCCGGAGCGACTCCCCGGGTGAAGGTTTCGAAGGACCAGATGTCTTCGTAATTGACCCCGGTGGTCACGCTGAGGTATTTGGCCACCTTGAAATTGGTGCTGATGGGTATGGTGTGACGGGCTCCTATGCGGGCGTCCTCGAACATGGCCGGTGTCAGGAAGAGGGAGTCCGTCGTGGTGATTCGATTCTCTGCCCGTACGTTGTATTGCATGTTCACATTCTGGATTAACCCCTTCTTGACCCCGTCCCTTTTTGCAAACGGAAATATTCGTTCGACGCTGGCCTGCAGGGTGGGCAGCGTGAGCTGCACCTGCTGGGTACGGGTATTCTGATTGTGTGAGGCCGTCAGGTTTAGATTCACTGATGGATAGGCCGGGAAGGTTTTCCGGTAGGATATACTCGAAGACAGGTTGTTATTCTGGGTCAGGGCCAGGTTACGCTGGTTGGCCGAGTTGGAGAAGAACGAGCTGCTTCCCAGGTTAACCGAGGCCGAAAATACCGAATTCGGATTGGCCTTGGGGTCCTGACGGTGGGAGATCACCAGGTTGTAAATGGTACTTCGACTGAAGTCGTCGAACCCCTTCTGGCTATTGACCAGGTTTTCGAAGTTAAAGTCGATGCTTCCCCCGAATTTATATCGTTGTTTGTACATCGTACGCAGGCGGATGCCGTAACTGCCGTTCGTGAAGAAATCCCCCATCACGCTGAAGTCCACATAATCGCTGATCGGCAGGTAATACCCCCCGTTCTGAATGGAGAATCCACGCTGCGGATCCTCACTGAATGTCGGGAAGATCAGGCCTCCGGTGCGTCCCGCAGACATGGGGAAATAAGCGAAGGGCAGGGCAATGGGAGTGGGGACATCCACCAGGTACATATTGCTGAAACCCGCGATTACCTTCTTGCCAGGGACCAGCTTCGCCTTGGTGATCTTAATGTAGTAGTCCGGATCGATGGTGTCCTTGGATGTGGTAATCCGGCCACTTCTCATAAAATAGACCGAATCGTTCTCTTTTTTGGTGAGAGAAGCCAGGATTTTCATGGATTCCGCGCCTCCCAGTCCTCCCAGTGCACCCGCCTGCTCGGTGCGCGAATTCCAGATCAGTGCCCGTTCCGTATCGAAATTGAAGCGAATGGAATCCGGGATGATCAGATCCTGTCCCTGCTTGAACTCGGGCAACTGGCTGTATTTGCCGTCCTCGTCCTTTATTCGACCGGCGTAGACTTCATTGGTTTCGTAATTGAGTACGATAACCCCAGCCTTGATCTCCGTATCCAGGTATTTGACTTCGGCCTCGTTGTACATGTAAATGGTCTTCGTTCGCTGATTCATGCGGACGATATCCTTGGCCTTGTAGGAGATGGTTCCTTCGATAACCTGCTTGCGGGCATTTCCAGCGAGTAAGGTACTGTCCTTTTGCAGGGAGTCGGGCAGTATGGTATAGGGAATGCGCGGGGCGGTCAGGCTGTCTTGAAAAAGTTTTACCGGGCGCGACTCAAACGGGTTTTCCTGAGCCTTTCCGGTCTGGACGGTGAGTGCGCAAATCAAAACCGCTAATACTGTCCATTTAATCCTACTCAACACGAAAAACCTACTTTTGCAATGTTCTGGTGCGGTTTTTGGAAACCAAACTTACGTATATTTTCGTTCTGAGTTCTGGCATTATAGAACTTTTAACCCCGTAGGAGTAGTAAATTTGGGATTGTATGAAGTCACTGTTAAGAATCATAGCCTTGGGCCTGGTCATAACCCTGGTTTCTGTTATTGGGTCTGATGCGCGCGCTGAAGTCGTCCAGATGGGGCCGGGCAAGCCTCAGTTTGTAGTTGTTTTGGATGCCGGTCACGGCGGTAAGGACCCGGGCAACATGGGGAACGGTTACGTAGAAAAAAACATAGCACTCAACATCGTTCTCTTCGCGGGAAAAATACTGGAGAAGCGGCCGGAAATCAAGGTGGTTTATACCCGAAAGGACGACACCTTCGTCGAACTCACCCAAAGAGGTGCCATCGCCAATCAGGCCAATGCTGATCTCTTCATCTCCGTGCATTGCGATTCGCACGCATCGGATGCCTATGGGGCCGGAACCTTCGTTCTCGGGGTCCATGCCAATGAGAAAAACTTTGAGGTGGCGAAGAAGGAAAACTCGGTGATCTATCTGGAAGAAAACTACGAAGAGACTTACGCGCAGTACGATATCAATAGTCCGGAGTCGATTATCGGTTTGACGGTTCTCCAGGAGGAATTCCTGGATCAGAGCATCGAATTTGCCCGTCTGGTACAAAGAAATTTCAGGCAAAACCTCAAGCGAAAGGACCGCAAGGTAAAGCAGGCCGGGTTTATCGTACTGCACCAGACATTCATGCCCAGTGTCCTGGTGGAGACTGGTTTCCTGACCAACAAGAAGGAAGGAGAATACCTGAATTCCAGGAAGGGGCAAATGGAAATGGCCCAGGCGATGGCCGATGCCGTCATCGAATACACCCAGGGCATAGTAATCAACCTGGTAGATGAAGCTGGCGTTGAGGTCATGGGCAATGCCAGTAATCAGCCCAAGCAGACGCCGGTATCGGACGGACCTTCCGGCGGTACGCTGAAGCGCCCGGAAGCTTCGGTTGAACGCAAGGAATCCCCGGAGGGGACCGCGGTTAAAACCGAGCGTCCTGCGGCTACCGTGGAGAAGAATGCGGAACCGATTAGCCGTCCGGCTGCCGAGCGCCCTGCCTCGGACGTAATTTTCAAGGTTCAGATCATGGCATCCAAGGTCCCCCGACCCCTTAGATCGTCGGAATTCAATGGCCTGGACATACTGTCTACCGAGAAATTCGGAGACTACCACCGCTACATGTACGGGAGTACCTCGTCCTATGCGGAGGCACTGGAATTGCAGAGCGTAGCGCGTTCCCGGGGTTACCGTGAGGCCTACATAGTGGTATATAAGATAGGGGAGCGGGTCAGGTTGACCGACCAGATTCGTCGCATGTATCCCTGATCCCTGAGGGTATAAAGTCCCCTGGGAATTTATTTCTAATTTTAAAGCAGCAAATAGTTCCGTCTTGAAATTAAGCCGAGAGTTAAAAACAGGAATCATCGCCGTAGGCGGCATTTTCCTCCTTATACTGGGTTACAGCTATCTGAAGTCATCCCCTATTTTTTCCACCTCCAAGATCTTCTATGCCGAGTTCGGGAACGTCGGAGGTCTCAATCCCGGGACTCAGGTTTCCATGAACGGGTTCGTCGTGGGAAAGGTGGGCGATATCTATTTCAAAGACAACAGCGGAAAGCTGGTGGTTAAGGTCATCTTTACAGAGAACATTGAGTTTTCGCGTAACAGCAAGATTCAATTGTATTCTTCCAATCCTCTTGGCGGTAAGGGAATACAACTGGTGCAGGTGTTCGACGATGCGCCGATGGCCAAGTCGGGTGATACCCTGCCAACTTCTGTGTACGGCGGGCTCATCGATCAGATCGAGCCCTCCCTGATACAGGTGAGAGGAGCTTTCTCTACGGCGGACTCCACCCTGCAGAATGTCAATAAGCTGCTGGACGAGCAGACGCGAATCAACATCCATCAGAGTGCTGCCAGCTTTAAGTCGGGCATGCAGGATTTCGAACAGGCTGCGGCCCGACTGAATACCATACTTGCCGATAACTCCGACGATCTGGAGGCTTCCATTACTAATGTGAAAGAGATTACCGATAACCTTTCACAACTCTCCGATTCGCTGAACCAGGCTGGGTTGGGTCAGACCATAGCCGAACTGCAGACTACAGTTACCCGGCTCAATGACATATTGGAACAAATCGAACAAGGAGAAGGTTCCCTGGGTAAACTCACTCAAGACGAGGAATTGTACAATAACCTCAACAACGCTTCGCGAGAACTCGACCTGCTGCTACAGGACTTCCGACTGAATCCCAAACGGTACGTAAATGTATCCGTATTCGGGAAGAAGCAGAAGGACTACGTATTCCCGGAGGATGATCCGGCCGAGCGCGGCAATAACGAATAAATCGTTTAGGAAAGATGAATTGGATACCGAATATAGTATTCCTGCTTATACTGGTATTGGCCATAGGCAACTTTGCCCGAAACGTGGGGAAGCTGCGCAGGAACATCGGATTTGGGAGGCCGCTCGACCTCTCGGACCGCCCTAAGGAACGTTGGGCCCACATGGCCCGTATCGCACTCGGCCAGTCGAAAATGGTGGTCCGCCCGGTATCGGGCCTGATGCACATTATCGTATATGTCGGTTTCATCATTATAAACATCGAGGTACTGGAAATACTCATTGATGGTCTATTTGGCACCCACCGGGTGTTTGCCTTTTTGGGTGGATTTTACAATTTGCTGATCGGTAGTTTTGAGATCCTGGCCTTTCTGGTGGTAGTAGCCGTAGGGGTATTCTGGTGGAGGCGTAATATCGGCAAACTCACCCGTTTCCATAAACCTGAAATGGAGGGCTGGCCCAAGAATGACGCCAATGCCATTTTATATATTGAGTGGGTTCTCATGTTCCTGTTCCTGACTATGAACGCGGCGGATTACCAGCTCCAGCAATTAGGGGCGGACCACTACATACAGGCCGGGAGTTATCCGATCTCCAGTCTGCTCAGCGGGATATTTTCCGGAATGGAGGAGGGTACCCTCATCGCCATTGAGCGAACGGCCTGGTGGATGCATATCGTGGGCATACTTCTTTTCCTGAATTACCTCTACTATTCGAAACACCTTCACATATTGCTGGCCTTCCCCAATACGTATTTTGCGAATCTGGAACCGGCAGGCAGGTTCACCAACATGGAATCGGTGAAAAAGGAAGTCGCCCTGATGATGGATCCGAACCAGGACCCCTTCGCTTCTGGGGGAGCTATGCAAGAAGGCGCAGAAGAGGAAGCCCCGGAGCGATTCGGAGCCTCCGATGTTATGGACCTGAGCTGGAGGCAGCTGATGAATGCCTATACCTGTACCGAATGCGGTCGCTGTACCTCAGAATGCCCGGCTAATCAGACCGGGAAGCTGCTTTCTCCCCGAAAGATCATGATGGATACCCGGGACCGGCTCGAGGAGGTCGGTAAGGTGCTGGATACTCATAAAGGAGAGTGGAAGGACGATGGCAAGAAGTTGCTGGACGACTATATCAGCAGGGAGGAGCTCTGGGCCTGTACGACCTGTAACGCTTGCGTGGAGGCTTGCCCGGTGGGCATTGACCCCCTGTCCATTATCCTGGAGATGAGGCGCTATTTGGTGATGGAGGAGTCGGCTGCACCTTCCGAACTGAACAACATGATGTCGAATATTGAAAACAACGGGGCTCCCTGGCCATTCAGCCAGATGGACCGCCTGCAATGGGCGGATAACAGTGCCTCTTAGATCAGATAGCTATGAAACTGAATAAACCCGTACCAACCATGGCCTCGCTCTTCGCGGAAGGAAAAGTCCCTGAGGTGCTGTTCTGGGTGGGCTGTGCCGGTAGTTTCGACGATCGGGCGAAGCGCATCACGGTCGCCTTTGCTTCCCTTTTGCAGAAGGCGGATATATCCTTTGCCGTCTTGGGAACCGAGGAGAGTTGCACAGGCGATCCGGCTAAGCGCTCCGGCAATGAATTCCTGTTCCAGATGCAGGCTATGGCCAATATCGAGGTCTTAAATGGCTATGAAGTCAAAAAAATTGTGACCACCTGTCCGCACTGCTTCAATACGTTGAAGAATGAATATCCGGAACTGGGTGGCAATTACGAGGTCTTGCACCACACTACCTTCTTGCGTCAGTTGATCTCTGAGGGCCGGCTTAAGGTGGAAGGTGGAGCCTTCAAGGGCAAGAGGATTACCTTTCACGATCCCTGCTACCTGGGGCGGGCCAACTCCGTCTTCGAGGCCCCCAGAGAACTGATCCGGGAGCTGGATGCCGAACTGGTGGAGATGAAGAACTGCAGGGAGCGGGGGCTCTGCTGTGGAGCCGGAGGAGCACAGATGTTCAAGGAGGCAGAGCCCGGGAACAAAGAGGTCAATATAGAGCGTACCGAACAGGCCATCGAGACCCAGCCCGAAATCGTAGCTGCGGCCTGTCCGTTCTGCAATACCATGATGACCGATGGAGTGAAGAACAAGGAAAAAGAGGCCCAGATCAAGGTGTTGGATGTAGCCGAATTACTGGCAACTGCCTCAGAGTCTACAGATGCGGATGAGGCCGCAGCTAACTGATCAACTTCCTTAACCCCGGGTGAAATCCGGGTAATCGAATTCTATAAAGCCAATTGACATGTGGGTTCCTTTCGAAGAACTGCCTGACCAAGCCCGGGTCTGGATCTACCCATCCAGCCGGCCATTTACCGAAGATGAATTGCCCGAACTGGAGAGGAGGCTCCGGGAGTTTCTGCAACAGTGGACCGTTCACGGGGCCAACCTCAGGGCAGGGTACGATTTACCGTACCGGCGTTTTATTGTGATTGCCCTGGATCAATCGGAGAACGCCGCTTCGGGCTGTTCCATAGATTCTTCAGTTCGGTTTATACAAGAGCTGGAGCGGCAATTCGATCTGGTGCTGATGGATCGCATGAACGTCACCTATAAACAGGGGGAATATCTGGCCCATAAGCCCCTGGAAGATTTCCGCAAAATGGCCGCTGACCGGGCCGTATCGCCTACTACCATCGTCTTTAACAACCTGGTAAATACCAAGGGCGAGTACCTTGAAAACTGGGAGGTTTCTGCATTGGAGAGCTGGCACGCCCGCTTCTTCTGATTTCGGATTTGGTTTTTTAAACGCAGCTTTGTGCGGTAACAACAATAATTGACATGTTGCATGGTTAGCATTAGAGGATGAGGAAGTTTTACCTGCTATTGATATTTGCGTTTTGTGCCCTGGGCACCCAGGCCCAGAGGCATCCCCTGGTTGCAGCGGACAGCCTGGGTCAGGCCCTTTGGGTGCAGAGTGTCTTGCCTGAAATGTCTCTCGAACAGAAGGTTGGGCAGCTATTCATGATACAGGTCCCGTCAGGTGCCAGTGAGACCCGGCTTCAGGAGATCGAGACCTGGGTATCCGAAGGAAAAGTGGGAGGGCTTTTATTCTCCAAATCCGAACCGCAGCGCGTTCGGGAACTGATCGTACGATTCCAGAAGGTGGCCAACATACCGCTGCTCATTGCCATCGATGCCGAATGGGGGCTGGCCATGAGGCTTACGGGAACCACCGCCTATCCGTGGAATATGGCGCTGGGTGCCGTACGGGATACCAGCCTGCTCTATGAAATGGGGGCTCAGATCGGCAGGCAATGCCGTTCCATGGGGATTCATTTGAACTTTGCCCCGGTAGTGGATATCAACACCAACCCTGCCAATCCCATCATCGGAAACCGCTCCTTCGGCGAGAACCCCCGTTGGGTTACACAAAGCGCGGCTGCACTCATGTCGGGCATGCAGTCGGAAGGCTTGCTGACCTGTCTGAAGCACTTTCCCGGGCACGGAGACACTTCAAAGGATTCCCATAAGGAACTGCCTTATGTTGCCGCTGACCGCAAGAGGCTGGATTCGGTAGAACTCTATCCGTACAGGGCCCTGATCAAAAAGGGCGTATCCTCAGTTATGGTGGCCCACCTGGGCATACCCGCGCTGGAGTCCCGGCCTGGTTTTCCCTCTTCTCTATCCCGGAAGGTAATCAACGGACTTCTCCTGGGTGAACTCGGATTCAAGGGTCTGGTGATCACCGATGCGCTCAATATGAAGGCCGCTGCCAATTTCGCCGGCAAGGGGGACGTGGAGCTGGAGGCTTTCTTGGCCGGTAACGATATACTGCTGATGCCCGAAGATGCCGAACGCGCCCACGGTAGAATCGTGGAAGCGGTGCGGGCCAACGAGCTCAGTGACCTCAGGCTGACCACTTCGGTGCAGAAGATACTGATGGCCAAGGCGAGGGCAGGGCTGAATCGGGACCTGGCGTCCTTTACATTTTCCAGCGACAGCCCTGCCGATCTCGACCTGCCCGAATATGAGGTGCTTAATGAGCTGCTCGTGGAATCCAGCATGACACTGGTCCGGGACCCGCTCTCTTTGGTGCCCATACGATCCCTGGAACGAAGTAAAGTTGCCTATGTGGGCATTGGTGATCGCAGTGGTGATGTTTTCATGAAACAATTGCAGAAATATACGGAGGTAACGGCCCTGGTAGCCGAGGACCTGAGAGGGAATACCCAATTACTGGACAATTACAATACAATAATTGTAGGCTACCATACGGACTCGCGATCGCCTTATGCTCCCTATACCTTCAGGCCTAAGGATCTCCAGCTGCTCAAGGCCATAGCCGAACATAAAGGCAGCAACACCTTGCTGGTATCTTTCGCCTCTCCCTACGCCCTCGCCGATGTGCAGTTTATGGAGGGGCTCGATGCCATTTTGTGTGCGTATCAGAATTCGGAACTGGCCCAGGCCAAGGCCGCCGAAGCCGTTTTCGGGGCCATCGAAATCACGGGTCGCTTACCGGTAAGCATCTATCAAGGAGAACCGGCCGGGACAGGCCTGAGAAGAGGAGCACTGGATCGGCTGGGATTCAGCCTGCCCGAACGGGTTGGCATAGACAGCCGGACCCTTGCCCGTGTGGATACTCTTGTGCTACACGGGCTGGACTCGGCTATGTTTCCAGGAGCCCAGCTACTTGTCGCTCGCAAGGGTAAGGTCATCTACAACAAATCTTTCGGGAGCTATACCTATGTGGGAGAACGAAAGGTAAAAGAGGACGATCTGTACGACCTGGCTTCACTGACCAAGATACTGGCCACACTTCCCATACTGATGAAGATGGAAGAGGAAGGGAAGATTGATCTGAACGATCATTTTGATGAACTCCTGACCGAATTCAGGGCCTCCGACCTGCGGAAGGTTACGGTGCTCAGGGCCCTGACACATTACGGGGGACTACCCGCGTGGATTCCCTTCTACGCCAACACCCTGGACCGCAAAAAACGCCCCTCCCGTGAGTTGTACCGATATGAGCCTGCTGAGGGCTTTAGCGTGAGGGTCAACGAAAACCTGTACCTGATGGACTCCTATCGGGACAGTATGTATGTCCGCATTGCCGATCAGGAACTGAAATCCAACCGCTACCGATACAGCGATGTGGGCTATTACGTCTTCAAAAAATATATCGAACAGATCTATGGCATGTCGCTCGACCGCCTGGCCGATTCCCTGCTGTACCGCCCAATGGGGGCGACCAATACCCTCTTCAACCCACTGACCCGGGTGCCCCGGGCTAGAATCGTTCCTTCGGAAGAAGACAGCTATTTCCGGTACAGCCGGATTCAGGGGTATGTAAACGACAAGGGGGCTGCCATGCTTGGGGGTGTCGGTGGACATGCCGGATTATTCAGTAATGCCCTCGATGTAGCCAAAATCATGCAGATGTACCTGCAGGGGGGCTATTACGGGGGAAAGACTTATTTGAACTCCCGGACCATAAACAAGTTCAACACCTGTTATTTCTGCGATAAAAACGTCCGAAGGGGAGTGGGATTCGATAAGCCGCAGCTTAAAGACCGGGGGCCGACCTGCGGTTGCGTCTCGCGCAAGAGTTTCGGACACAGCGGTTTTACGGGAACCTACACCTGGGCCGATCCCGAAGAGGATATCGTATATGTGTTTCTGTCCAACCGGACTTACCCCTCCGCCCGGAACAACCTGTTGATCACCACGGAGCTTCGTACCCGCATACAACAGGTGATCTACAATGCGCTGCTGGACTAGTGAAGCCCTGATCTGGAAAAAATCCGTTAGTTTTAACAGGCTGTTTCGACCATAGCTCAACAGCCGTTAATTGCAGCTTATGAAAGTAGCCATCGTGTGTTACCCCACCTTCGGGGGAAGTGGCGTAGTGGCCACCGAACTCGGCATCGCACTTGCGGACCGGGGACACGAGGTTCACTTTGTTACCTATAAACAGCCCGTGCGCCTGGAACACCTGAGCGCTCGCATTTACTACCACGAGGTTCACGTACCCGATTATCCGCTATTCCATTACCAGCCCTATGAGTTGGCCCTGTCCAGTAAATTGGTGGATACCATAAAGCTCTACGGGATCGAGTTGCTGCACGTGCACTATGCCATTCCCCATGCCTATGCAGGATATATGGCCAAGAAAATGCTCAAGGAAGATAACATCTACATCCCGATGATTACCACCCTGCACGGTACAGATATCACCCTGGTAGGCAAACATCCCTTTTATAAATCGGCGGTCACCTTCAGCATCAATAAATCCGACGTGGTGACTTCCGTATCGGAAAGCCTGAAGAAGCAGACCCTGGAGACCTTCGATGTAGAGGTGGACATCGATGTGGTACCCAACTTCATCGATATGAGTAAATACCGGGATAAGCCTACGGAGTGCGAGCGTAGCATGATGGCGGAAGATCACGAATTCATCATTTCCCATATCAGTAACTTCCGAAAGGTGAAGCGTATACCCGATGTGATCCATGTCTTCGAGCGGGTGGTCCGAGAGGTGCCCGCTAAGCTGATCATGGTAGGGGAGGGGCCCGAACGCATTGCGGCGGAACGCCTCTGCCGGGAGTTGGGCATAGCCGGAAAAGTACTCTTTCTTGGAAAGAGCAACCAGATCAATAAAATTCTCTGCTTCTCGGATCTATTCCTGCTCCCCTCTGAAACCGAAAGCTTCGGCCTTGCCGCCCTGGAGGCCATGATGAACGAGACCGCGATCATTTCCACCAATACCGGTGGCATACCCGAGGTAAACATTCACGACCGTACCGGATATTTAAGTGAAGTTGGTGATGTGGAGGATATGGCCCTTAACGCCCTCGGGTTACTAAAGGATACCGATAAACTTGAACGCTTCAAGAAACAGGCGCTGGAGGTGGCCATGACCTTCGATTTGCCCAATATAGTCCCACAGTACGAGCGCATTTACCAGAAGGCCTACGACAGGCGCTTTAAGAACGCTTACTAGTATTTCGAGCGCGTAACAGGCCGTTTCTATGCCCTTCAAAAGGCGTTTGAACGATTAAAAATGCGTCCTAACCCGATTCTGACGCTTTCTGTAACCGTTGCCCTACTTTTACGCTGTCCCAAATTTTACAGACATGAGAATTTTAACCTTAGTGCTGGTCTTCAGCCTGTTAGGGCAGTTGAATGGCAAGCTTCACGCTCAGGAGCTCGGAGCTCCCGGAGTTGTTTACTCCAACAACAAAAATATTAGTACCGACAACAGTACCAATGCGTTCTATCCCTACAAGGATCCCGTCTGGTTCCTGAGTGTCGGTTGGAACATCGTGGATGACGACGGTTCGGAACTGAGCCGGTTCAGCGATCTCTTCGATAACTGGAACATCACCCCTTATCCATCACGCGTAGCCGTGGGCCGGGAATTCGGCAACGGTCTGGGAATCATGGCTGTGGGTGCTTACAACCGCTACACGGAAGGCACGATCATCGACAGCAGTCCTATTGCCACGACCACCGATTACTTCTCCCTGGATGGTTTTGTGATCTACGATATGAATGAGGCATTCGGTGAAACGGGATTCTGGGATCCCTACGCCGGCGCCGGCCTGGGAGTTTCCCACGTTAATAACCGGACATCCACAACGGGTAACTTCATGATCGGTTCGCGATTCTGGCTGAGCGATAAGTGGGGTATCGACCTGAGTTCCACCGCTAAATTCGCCCTGGAACTGGAGACCTCAAACCACCTGCAGTACAGCTTCGGAGTGATCTTCCGCTGGGGTGAGAAGAAATCGAATATACCCGTGGAGGCATCCATTAATCCGACCGAAGTGGCTGGTGCTGTGTACTCTGCAGAAACGAATCAGGTGATCATTAATAATGAGGTAGTTATTGAGCCCGTGGTGGCGGAGTTCCCCGTTCCCATGCGGGAGGTGCTTTCTCTGCCTTACGAGCGCATACACTTCGCTTTCGATTCCAGCGAGCTCGAGTCTGAATCCCTGGACCGCCTGCGGGCCCTGGCTTTTTTTGCCAAGGACCACGAAGGCGTTACCCTGGTACTCCGTGCGCATACCGATATACGCGGCAGCAATGCTTATAACCAGTTGCTCTCGGAAAGACGGTTGAAGTCCGTACTCGTATTCCTGTCCTCCGAAGGTATCGATACCTCAGACTGGGACGTTCGCGCCATGGGTGAAGATCAGCCACTGATCTCCTGTGAAGCCTGCAGCAAAAGCGAGCACGCCATGAACCGGCGCGTGGATTTCCGCATCGAATAGGATCGGTCTGAGTAATGGGATGTAAAGGCCTCAGTTAAAATGTTTAAGTTAGATTCAACTAGTTCATCCATCCTGAGGTCTTTTTTACTTTATTTGTCCACAACTTCTATAATTAAATAGCTAAACTTGTCAATGGAAAGATTTGGGTTAGAAAAAGTGATTAGAAATCTTGGCAATAGTCTTACCATGATTAAGAATCCGAGAAAGTTATTTATCGCGGTAGTAGGATTTATTCTGTTCTCCATTATTTATGGGAGCGTGGTAAGAAATGTTGTCCTTTTTGATGCGAAAGGCAATAATAGTAATAATTTCTTTCGAAATGTTGTCAATAGCGCCGTACAAATACCATCACAAGTAAAAAGATCATTTGATAGGCCTGAGTTTCTTATTGAGAATTCAACTTCAGCCGATGGCTTAAGTATACGTGAAGGAGCGGAATCTCGCTCAGGCTGGTCTAAGATGCTTTTTACTTACAAGACGGGTAGTTTTGAACAAAAAGTTGACCTTTTGGATTTGCGCTCAGGCGAGGTCCTGAAAACGTGGGAGCCAGATAATAAGAAACTCTACAAGGCAGCCTACAATGTGAAGAATCCCAACAATCCACCTAAAGGCAGTGACCTTTACTCCCTGCATCCGCTAATGCTAAATGATAGCTCCCTGATCATGGCCGTTCAGTTAAGCAGTATACTTGCTCGCATTGACAAGAATGGCGATTTCATGTGGACTAAATCTGATCAGGTCTATCATCATACACTCGAATTGGGTCCAGACGGCTACCTATATAGCTGTACACGCCCTTTTTCGGCTAATAGCTACGATTTTTTAAGTGATAATTATGACCAGTACGAGTCAATTTTACTCGATGATGCAATTTCGAAAGTCGATATTAATACTGGGAATACGGAGTGGTCCAGGCCAGTTATTGATATTCTGCTGGATAACGGGTATGGTGATTTAATAATAAATAAAGGACAGGTTATCAGTGACCCTATTCACCTAAATGACATTCAACCCGTTTTTGAGGATTCCGAGCTTTGGAATAAAGGAGATTTATTCATATCCTGCAGGAATATAAATGTCGTATTTCTGTATAGACCATTAACTAATAAAATACTCTGGCTTAAAGAAGGTCCTTGGATGAATCAGCATGACATTGATGTTGTCGATGATGAGACTATTATGATTTTTGGAAATGACATAATTCGCGAAGAGAGCGTTAATGAAGACAAGCTTACTAATGAGAATCTTTTTTTCAGTAAGAAACAACCTCACAATGAAATATACCTTTATAACGTTATTAAAGATAGTGTTTGGACTCCGTACACCGCATTATTGAAGAACGAGCAGATTTCAACTAGAACTTCTGGTCGCTGCGATCTTCTGCCTAATGGAGATCTAATGGTTGAGGATACGAATAATGGAAGAATCCTTATTCTGGATTCAGTTCGTGTAAAGGCAGAACTAACTAAGAGAATAGATAATAAGTATATTTCCAGCTTGTTCTGGAGCCGAATTTTGAAATAAAACTTTTAGAATTATGAATTGGTACATAGGACCCGGTTTAGGAGGAGGAGTAATCGCGCTTATAACAGGATTTTTCCTCACAATTTTTTCTTTCTTGGTGGCAGTTTTCTGGTTGCCAATTAAAAGAACATTTAAGAAGATCAGACAAAAGAAAGATTAGCACTCCTTTGGAAGTAACTATTTCTGATATCATCGTTTTCTTAGCAACGTTGCTGGCCATTGTCATTTTCGAGTTCATTAAGCTACCTGCTCACGTGTCTAAACTAACTGGACTGTACCAACAGCAGTTTTCCCTTATGGCTGACAAAAACATGGATGAGCTGGATAAACAAAGGGAATTACTGAAATTAATCTCCCCTCAGTTAAAAGGTATAGGAATCCTATTTGTTCTGATTGTGCTATTCGTATCACCTTTCCTGGTTCTTGTGCTAGCCGACGGTTATATAGATGTCTTCGATGCAAGTGCTTTAATGACCATACGGGGAGTAGCTATCTCGTTTATCGCAGTATTTATTTACATTATGATCAAGAGATTATATGGCAGGGTCAGGGTATTCCGCAACGGATAAGTTCTTACACAGAACGTATTTGGGAAACTATAGTGTTTCTAAGGCGTCCTTTGAGGTTGAAGAATCGATCCATGGTGCAAGGGCGAAGAAATGGAGCGTAGAGCAAAAAGTGTTTGTGACCGGTTTGGCACGTGCAGGCACAACAGCCGTGATGAGGGAATTGTTTAATACTCGTGAATATGCCTCGCTTCAGTACTCAAATATGCCTTATCTGTTTATGCCCAATATGTGGAAGAGGAAGAGTAAAATTGCAGCCCATGAACGCGCGCATAATGACGGGATCATCGTCGATGGAAACTCACCTGAAGAGTTTGATGAGTATTTTTGGAAGGCCTACCTGAATGATTCGTTTATCCATGAGCATTTTCTCAAAGCACATGATGTGGACGAGGGAACGATGGATAAGTTCATTACTTACACACAGCTGATCGCATTATCGAAAAAGAAAAACCGATATCTATCCAAGAATAACAATAACATCCTAAGGCTAAGTGCTTTAAACGGCATAGAAAACAGTAAAATACTTATTGTATATCGTAATCCTGTTAATCATGCTTCCTCGCTTTTCAAATTGCATAAGTCCTTTATGAAATCCCAAAAGGAAGATCCGTTTATACTGGAGTACTTCAATTATTTGGGGCATCATGAGTTTGGACTCAACCATAAACCATTCGTTTTCGAGGGTAAGCCCGAATTCCTGAGTCATCCCAAAGACAGTATGGATTATTGGGTTTTGAATTGGATTAACTACTACGCTGAGGTACTCAAGATATATAACGAAGCCTATCGATTAGTGTGTTTTGAAGACCTGATAAAGGACCCTAATCGAGTGTATTCCTATTTGTATTCTGATTTGGATATTGATTCTCCGTCTCCACAGATTGAACCCTTTACCCCTCCTGACTACGATACTAGTCAGATTAATCCTGATATTCTTTTGAAAGCCCAACAGATTTATACAGACTTGGGTGGGCTAATCCGTTACTAATTTCTGTTGTTTGCTATTCGCTAAAATCTATAAGTAGCCTCGGAAAGATTTTGCTCTAAACAACCATTCCTGCTGCCACAGTTTCATTGGTGGACTCGTTTATAAGGATCAGGCTACCGGTGGCCCGATTTTCCCTATACGGGTCAATCATCAGGGGCTTGGTCGTTCTGAGTTTTACCTTGGCGATTTCATTCATAGTCAGTCCCTTATCCTCTGTGTTTCGTTCCAGGGTATTGATGTCGATCTTGTAAATAAACTCCTTGATTATGGCCTTTTGTTCGTTTGTCGTATGTCGTATCAGGTATTTGGATCCAGGTTGCATGGGTGTGCTGTTCAACCAGCATAGCATGATTTCCAAGTCCTGGGTAGGCTCGGGTTTGTTATTGGATCGAACAATCATATCTCCCCTGGATATGTCGATATCGTCCTCGAGCAGAACGGTCACGGACATGGGGGCATAAGCCTCTTCAAGGGATTGATTCGCCAGTTCGACTCCTTTAACTCGTGAGGTAAAGCCCGAAGGCATAATTGTTACTTCGTCACCTTCTCTAACAATACCACTGGCCAGCCGACCTGCATATCCTCTATAGTCCCTGTGTTCCTGGCTTTGCGGACGGATTACCGTCTGTACTGGGAATCGGAGGTCCACTTTATTGACATCTGAACTAATATGCATGGTCTCCAGAGTATGCAGCAATGGTGCGCTCTGATACCATTCCATGTTCTCCGATCGGTTGACCACATTGTCTCCCAGTAGCGCACTGATTGGAATAAAGCGCACATCCTTAACCAGCAGTTTTGACGAAAATTCTTCGAATTGTGCGATTACCTGGTCGTAGACTTCTTCCTTGAAATCAACCAGGTCCATCTTATTGATGCAGACGATGATATGAGGGATCTGCAACAGGGAAGCAATAAAGGAGTGACGCTTGGTTTGTTCGATTACCCCGTGACGGGCATCGACAAGGATCAGGGCGGCATTGGCCGTAGATGCACCGGTAACCATGTTCCTGGTGTACTGCACATGGCCGGGCGTATCCGCAATGATAAACTTTCTTTTGGGAGTGGTAAAATACCGATAGGCCACGTCTATGGTAATTCCCTGTTCCCTTTCGTCTCTTAGTCCGTCGGTAAACAGGGCGAGGTCCACTCCATCATGGCCCTTTTTTCGGCTGGTATTCTCGACTGCTTCCAGCTGGTCTTCGAATATCGACTTGGAGTCGTAGAGGAGCCTCCCGATAAGCGTACTTTTTCCGTCATCCACGCTTCCTGCGGTGGTAAATCGCAATAACTGGTTGTTATCTATCATCTCAGTTGCCTTAGTTTTTTAGAAATATCCCTGCTTTTTTCGATCTTCCATGGCCGTTTCCGAACGTTTATCGTCGCTTCGGTTGCCCCGTTCGGTATGCCGCATGGCCGACACCTCCTGTATAACCTTCTCCAGAGTATCCGCGTCGGATTCTATACCACCGGTTATGGTGATATCCCCAAGGGTCCTGAAACGCACTTTCTTGGTAACTATTTCCTCACCCTCACGAAGCTCGAGAAATTCGGAATACGGTATCCAGGAATCATTCCTCCAGACCACCTGTCGCTCATGGGCCAGATATAGTGAAGGTATGGCGATATTTTCCCTTGCGATGTAATTCCAGACATCGAGTTCCGTCCAGTTGCTTATGGGAAACGCCCGGAAGTGTTCACCCTGAAAATGCTTGCCATTAAAAAGGTTCCATAGTTCAGGACGCTGGTTCTTGGGATCCCATTGCCCGAAATCGTCCCTGTGCGAAAAGAAACGCTCCTTGGCGCGGGCTTTTTCTTCGTCTCTGCGTCCACCACCGACGGCGCAATCTACCTTGTTGGCTTCGATGGCATCCAGCAGAGTGGTAATCTGAAGGGCGTTCCGTGTTGCATTTTTACCCTTTTCCTCGGCGACACGACCCTGATCGATGGATTCCTGTACGGAACCCACTATGAGTTGAGCACCCATCTCCGATATCAGATTATCTCGGAATTGCATGGTCTCTGGGAAATTGTGACCGGTATCCACGTGCATGAGGGCAAATGGAATTTTTGCCGGTGCGAAAGCCTTCCGGGCCAGGTGAGTAACTACTATGGAATCTTTTCCTCCGGAGAATAGGATCACCGGGTTCTGGAATTGAGACCAGACTTCCCTAAGGACAAATATCCCTTCGGCTTCCAATTCGTCCAGGTAGTTGAGAAAGTATTTCTTCATGGGTTCGGTATTGGTGTCTTTTATAATGGACAGTATATCAGGATATACCTTCAATAAAATTCATCAGTTCTTCGTAGACCTTGTTCACTGCTTCTTCAAAAGTAAGGGATTCGTTCACCTCTACGTGAGGGTTTACCGGAGCTTCGTACGGGGCAGATACACCGGTAAGGTTCTTGATCTGGCCTGCCCGGGCCTTGGCGTAGAGTCCCTTAACGTCACGTCGTTCGCATTCCTCCAGGCTGGTGTTGACGAAAACCTCGAAGTATCGCTCTGAGGTGACCGTTTCCCGGACAAAAGAGCGGTCTTTCTCGTAGGGAGCGACAAAAGCCGCAATCACAACCAGTCCGGCATCCACGAAGAGCTTGGATACCTCGGCTATTCTCCGGATGTTTTCGGACCGGTCTTCGGGACTGAATGATAGATCTTTGTTAATACCGGAACGCACGTTGTCCCCGTCCAGCACATAGGTCCTGTATCCATTATTGAACAACAGTTGCTCGAGCCCGTTTGCGATGGTGGACTTGCCGCTACCCGAAAGACCAGTGAAGAACACCAGGAGTGATTTCTGCCCAAGGGCAGATTCCCGATCTGAGCGATCGATCTTGTAATTGTGTTTTACGATGTGCTTTTCCATTTGCGGGCGCGTATGCGTTTATCCAATCCGAAATTTATCTTATACCACAAGCGTTCGTGGAGATAATACAATAGCATTTTTGTAATGACTTCAGCCGCACCAATTTTCAGTCCGGTGAAGGGGTTTCCTGTAAACAACCACGATAGCAGTATGGTGTCCGTAGTTCCTATGACCCTCCAGGTAATGGTCTTAATGACATGCCGTTTCTGGCTGTTTTCCATGTAGACCTTGATCCACAGCCGTTCGTGCAGGTAATACAGGACCATCTTGGTGATGGATTCTGAAAAACCGATTTGTAGGCCAATGGTTGGATCCCCGGAAATCAGCCAGGACAAGACAATGGTGTCCAGGGTGCCGATTACCCTCCAGGTAATGGTCTTGGCAATGTGCCTTTTATGTTTAATGCGACTCAGCACCATTTAATGTACCAGGAAGTGTCCGTTGCGCAAATTCTCCCGGTTGTAGAGAAGAGGAGATCCCGTTGCCCTGTCGATCACTTCCAGACCCACGGCCTCACATATCGCCTGTCCGGCAGCTGTGTCCCATTCCATAGTAGGTGCATATCGGGGATAGAGATCGGCCGAACCCTCGGCTACCAGGCAAAATTTAAGCGAGCTGCCTTTGGAGACAATCTCGACTTCTTTATACCGGGATTGCAGTTCATCGATGAAGTCCTGAGTCTCCTGGTTCATATGTGAACGGCTCCCCACTACACGAATCTTATCGGGATTGGGGGGGGCGGGTCGGAGTTCAGTGGCCTGCTCCAGCATTTCCATGGAGAACCGGTGCTCGGAGTCCAGCTGAAGCTTCAGACTTTTCTTCTGTAGTCCCAGACCAATGTAGAGTTCTCGGCTTACAGGTACATAAATGACCCCGAATTCCGGACGCTGATTGTGGATCAGCGCGATATTGACGGTAAATTCACCGTTGCGCTTGATAAACTCCTTAGTGCCATCCAGGGGATCAACCATCCATAGCCGATTCCAACCGGATCGTTCCGCGTAGGGAAACTCCTTGTTTTCCTCACTGATCACCGGGATATCCATACTGTCCAGGTACTCCATGATCACTCGATTGGATGCCAGATCCGCTTCGGTCAGTGGGGAGGAATCTTCTTTGTATTGGGTTTCGAATTCGGCCCTATGGTAGACTTCCAGTATGGCTTTTCCTGCATCAATGGCAGCCTTAACTGCTGTGGCATAATGGCTTTCCAGTTCCATTCATCTTCAATTTCAGTGGGAAATTAGGACTTTCCATAGCAATAGAAAATATTGTTTTGTCTAATAGGGGTAAATTGATGTCTAGGCCAGCGCGAACAACTTTAAATGCCAGCGCAGGTATGTCAATACCTTCTATGCTGTTGGCAACACTCGTTTAAAATGATTGCTGCGTTTGCTAGAATTCTGTTCCCATAATGATGCGGTCTAAGCTAATAATTGAGGAACGAGGAAATGTGTAAATGGATGATTAAGAACATCGTAAACCCTCACAAAGAATTATCTGTTTGAGTCAGTGTATATTCGAATCAATCTCTCAATTCCATCTTTTAGGTCAACCGTGTGCTTCCAACCCAGAGCATTTAGTTTGCTTACTTCAGTAAGCTTGACCATAGTTCCATCAGGCTTTGTAGTGTTAAACACAAATTCACCACTAAATCCAACCCGAGACTTTATCAATTCGGCTAATTCTTTAATGGATATATCCTCTCCGGTTCCAATATTAATATGAGTATTTCTAACCTCTGGCTGATCAGGAACAAACGTATCTCTGAACTCGCGATTATTCATTATAAACACGCAGGCGTCGGCCATATCTTCAGACCAAAGAAACTCGCGTCGGGGTTTACCACTGCCCCATATTTCAACCGAAACTGCATTTCCAACTTTCTGTATGCCGTAATTGGCTAGTACGTTGGAAATATTCTCCTTAGTGTGTTTCCCGTTTATACCATTAAGGGGTAAGTTATTCAGATCTTGTCTAATGTAATTCCATTGATCGTTTTCCAGGGCTCGACCTAACAAAATCTTCCTGAGCAGAGCAGGCAACACGTGAGACTTTTCCAGGTCGAAGTTATCGTTTGGACCATAGAGATTAGTGGGCATCACGCTGATGAAATTTGTACCGTACTGTAAATTGTAGCTCTCGCACATTTTGATTCCTGCTATTTTGGCAATTGCGTACGGCTCATTGGTATACTCTAACACATCAGTTAGCAAGTATTCCTCCTTCATGGGTTGTGGACAGATTTTGGGATAAATGCACGTACTACCCAGAAACAGTAGTTTTTTTACGCCTGTCAAATATGATAGGTGGATAACGTTATTCTGAATACTTAAATTTTCATAAATAAAATCAGCCCTGTACGTATTATTGGCCACTATTCCACCTACCCTTGCTGCTGCCAGAAATACGTACTCAGGTCGCTCTTGATGGAAAAACCTTTTGACCGAATCGAAGTGGGTCAGGTCAAGTTCAGACCGTGATCGGTAAACGAGGTTGGTGAAACCGTTCGATTTCAGTCTGTTAATAATTGCACTTCCTACCAGGCCTCGGTGGCCCGCTACATAAATCTTAGAGTCTTTTTTCATCAGACTACTCGAAATAATTCATAATTCGATAGCCACCGGTCTTAAGATATTGCTCTTTACGCATCAATTTTATATCACTTTCGACCATGTCTTTTACGAGTTCTTCGAGGGAATATTCGGGTTCCCAATCCAATTTCTCCTTAGCCTTGGACGCATCACCAATAAGGAGGTCGACTTCTGTAGGACGGAAGTATTTCGGGTCCACAGCTAACACTTCCTGACCTTCTTCCAATTGAAACTCCGGGTTATGGCAAGCCTTGACTATACCGACCTCGTTAATTCCGTGTCCTTTAAAACTGAGCTCAATTCCCAGCTGTACAAAACTCATACGAACGAATTCCCTTACAGTGGTTGTTTTTCCAGTCGCGATTACCCAATCTTCAGCCTCGTCATGCTGAAGTATGAGCCACATCATTCGCACATAATCCTTTGCGTGACCCCAATCGCGTTGTGCATCAAGATTTCCAAGATAGAGTTTGTCCTGTAAACCTAAGGCAATCCGAGCCGTAGCTCGAGTGATTTTTCGGGTTACGAATGTTTCTCCTCGAATGGGTGATTCGTGATTAAACAAAATCCCATTACAGGCAAACATATTATAGGCCTCTCTGTAATTCACAGTAATCCAATAAGCATACATCTTGGCAACTGCATAGGGGCTTCTGGGATAAAAAGGTGTTGTTTCCGTTTGAGGCACTTCCTGGACTTTTCCGTAAAGCTCAGAGGTAGAAGCCTGGTAGATTCTTGTTTTGCTTTCCAGACCAAGCAATCGAACAGCATCCAAGATCCTTAGTGTTCCCAATCCATCAGCATTAGCCGTGTATTCAGGTATTTCGAATGAGACATGTACATGACTCATGGCAGCCAGATTATAGATTTCGTCTGGTCTTATTTCCTGAATCAGCCTGATGAGGTTGGTACTATCGGTCATATCCCCATAATGCAGAATGAAATTGCGATTTTTTACATGCGGGTCTTGATAGAGATGATCTATTCTATCTGTATTGAACATTGAGGATCTTCTTTTAATCCCATGTACCTCGTACCCCTTCTTTAGTAGGAATTCACTCAGATATGCCCCATCCTGACCGGTAACTCCGGTTATAAGTGCTTTTTTCTTATTCACGACCTAAAAAATTAAATTGAGATTATGTGTCAATCGATTCGATAATCGTATTCGCTTCGGAAGGATTAGCCACCATAAATGTGATTCAAAATTAACCTAAAACCGAAACCTTTGGTGCGTATTTGCCAATCCTAGAATTATTCAAACTTGTTTTTAGCACTCAATGGTTACGTTTTTGGGCCGTGATGGATTCTTAAGGCTCACCCAATGTTTTTATTAAGTTACCTAGTACAGACTTTCGAAGGGATGGCCGACGAATGGAAAAGAAAGCTCGGCCTTGTTGTTGGTGAAAAAGATGGATTCAATTGCAAAGAGATTTGGGTTATTAAAAGCGTAACTTGCCTAAATGATGCAGGGTACTCTACCTTCAAATCTTTAACTATTACACTCGCGGGGGCTTTCTTTTCCATTCGATAGATTTTAAAAGAAAGCAATACTAATAATTACTTTTGGTCGGTACCATCCATAATCACACCAGCTCCCAGAGTATCATTAATTCCCAGGAGTCTCAATATCCTCTAGCTACAAGAAAGGTTTTTTCATTTGGGATGGCAACTGGGACTCTTTAATGCGGTAAGTTGCAGTTAAGTAACATCAATCCCTTGAAGGCTCTTCCAAGGATCAATCCGGTGAATCGCGAGCAAGGGGTCATTATTTTCAAGAAGATGGACGCAGTCGCATAAGGCTTAGACCAAGAAAAAGCATCACCTTGCTATTAAAAATGGGAATGAAAATACGATTCTGAATTTTATTGGTCCTGCCTTGTCCAATTCCTCCAATCTTTGGGTCAATCGGATAGGCGTCCAGAGTATTCAATCTGCCCAGTACTTCTTTGAGCTCTTTAAAACTGAGCAGGTTGAATTTTAACGTCCTAATGATTAGGGCGAAAACAAATGCCTGCTGTCTTCCCTTTAAAACCTTGACTGCACTAGAATAACTCGGGTGATTAGTGTCGAGGTCCTTGATTAGCCCATGAAAATGCGCGATGGCATTCTCCATGCCTTTAATAAACTTGAGGTTGTGTGCGCGATCCTTGCTTGTGACTATCGAATTTTCGACGACCACATAGCGATGGATGTCCAATTCTAATTTGGCCATCCTTTTGGCTTTTAAGATTAGACTGGCTGTAAATATGGCGTCTTCATACAGGGTGCCTTCAATAAACTTAATGCCAGTATCTTCAAGAAGCTGCTTTTTGACAAAAAATCGCCAGGCTTCATTCCTAAATCCATACTCACCCATGTACAACAGACCATCCATGGCATCTACGGTTATTTCCTTAGGGCTTTGGGAGACGGTATCAGTCGGGGCTTCGTTTGTGGTTTCCTTAGTGTTAAATTCAAGTATCTCAAGCTGGTGCTGTGTACCTAATTCCAGGAGCATATTTAAAACATGGGTAGCCAGGTAGTCGTCCGCATCGAGAAAGTATAGGTATTCTCCTTTTGACGATTCCAGACACCTGTTTCTTGCGGCACTTGGCCCTTGATTTTCCTGACGGATCAGATGAATATTATCGTGCTCTTGACTGAACTTGTCGACTATATCAGCTCCTGAATCTTTAGATCCATCATCGACTATAATGATTTCGTATTCCTCTGCGGACAGGTCCTGTGCAAGCAGACTATTCAGGCAACGGGTGATAAATTTTTCCTTATTGTATAAAGGAATGAGTATACTGAGTTTCATTTCTTATAACTGTTAGGCTGCAAACCTCATTTCTATGTGTTTTTTCTGAAGACCATGTTGGAGTTTATTCAGGAATAAGGATCAATTACTTAGCTGTAATCTACTTCATTAAAGGGTTGCAGCCATTCCAGTATCATGTTTTCGCCATTGAGATCCGTAATTTTCAATAGGTCTTTGAAGGCTACGATTTTCTTATTGATGTCTCTAATTGTGTCTGCAACTACATATATTCTGGCATATACCTGTCTTTCCGTTCCCAGCCATTCTTCTCTCACCTGATCGCCTTCTTGAAAGCGCTCCAGGACAAAAACTACATTTTCGTCGGTTTTAATGTCTTGTATTCCCTGAATACTTCCAATTTCACCTCCAGTGAGTAGCACCCAAATGGTACAGGCACTTTTCCCTTTAAAGGTGTAATCGTTCTTTTCCGCAAAATCATCATCGCCGAATTTCCCTGTAAACGCATAATTGATGAGCATTTTCCTGTGATCGAATCCGTTTACATGGGCAATGGGAATATGGGGCGCCTCTCCTTGCAGTCGAAAACCCGGATCATATGCATAGAAGATTCCATCTTCAACGAAAAACTGAATGTTGAGTATTCCATCTTTGATTTTCAGTCCTTTGAAGAGCTCTGCCAGTTTAGGATGAACCTTTTTCACAAACTGATCGGAATACTTGGAGGGGTATACGGCTCCGATACAGACGGGACTGGAATCCCCTTGTTTTTTTGTGGTAAACCTATCCGAAATAGCCGATATGTAGGGAACACCATCCCGAAAGGTATAGTACGCCGCCATATCGTCACAATCCATGTATTTTTCGACAAGAACTACTCCTTTTTTAGAGTGCTGTAATGCGGTTTGTACCGACGCCTTGTAATCCTTGTCGTCCCTGCAGATTTTCATTCCAACGCCACCTCCACTATCAACAGGTTTGATCATTAGGGGATAGTTCAGGTTTTGGGGTTTGTCCACTCCAGATGCTTCGTCCAGGTAAATCCCCGGGATATCTTGAATGTTATATGCATTGCAGTATCTCTTGAACCCATCCTTACTGCTGAAAGCCTCAATAGCCTCCTTAGTGGCATAGCAATGTACATCGAGCTTCTCGCATATTTCCCGATATGGTTTCACCAATATATCGGCCACTCCAACCAATACTGCATCAACTTCGAGCCTCCTGGCTAATGCAACAATCTGGTCAACTGCAAAGCCATCTATATCATAGGCTTCTGAAGCGTATTTTTTTGCAGGAGCATTTGGATTCGGATCGACAACAATGGTATGTATACCCATAGAAATTGCCGTCTCTACCAATACTGCTGTTTCAGGATTTCCACCAAGAATTATAAGTTTTTTCATTTGCTTCGGTTTAGGCCGTTGTGATGATTTTTGGATAAGGGATTACCCCTTGCATTTGGGAATTAAAGCTTAAAGTTAAAGACATCGTCAAAACCTAACTGAAGCAATAATTTTCTTATTTCGTTTATATCCGTGTTGAGTTTTACGATTTTGTCTTGATCAATTCCAAAGAGTCTTAACTCCTGCTCAATGGCATCGTGATTGGAGGGATTAATTGTAGCAATGATTAGAGCGTCGAAATCGCAATTAGTAATCGCGCTTATCGGTTTTACAGAATTTCCTCCTATACTAAGCGGATGATAATCGATGTCTATCCATTCCCGTACGTGAAAAAAGTTGGTTTTGACATTTGTAGAAAGTATATGTTGTCCAAAAGAGCCCGAGCTGTACACTACCACTTTAGAATTAGCAGCTACATTGAGAAAAGGGTTAAATAGGATCCCCTCCTCTTCATTGTATATTATACCACCAGATCGTACCAGGATCTGTGAGTATAGATAATAGGTGATTTGATCGTTTAAGTTCTTCTGGTCCAGCCTATCCTGGAGTTGATTTTTCAGATAATTCATTAACAACCCCAATCGATAGTATTCCATTTTCGGGTTTTCAATGGACTTTACAATGGAATCATGACGCTGCCTGTAATAATACAATGGGATTCGGCTGACCGTCATGCGTTTAGCGACTGAAAGATAGGCATAGGTTATGGCCGCGTCCTCGCCCATTATTATATCGTTGGGTACATCGTAAAGGATGGTTTTCAGCAGCTCTTTTTTAAAAAGCTTGTTCCAAACGTAGGTTGAGACTCCATGCTCGCAGAAACGGCCGTTATATATGGCGTTTGGAAGAACCGTATTTTGAATATCATTTTCGTCAAAATTGCCGGCTTCGACGGGCTTTATCGTTTCAATTTTGCCATCAAACTCCCTGAAATGGCCGGTAACTACCAAATCAGAAGCATTGGCTTCTGCCAGGTGATAAAGAATATCCAAATAGAACGGATCAACCCAATCATCACCGTCTACAAAGGCGATGTACTTACCGCTAGCATTATTCAGCCCTTCCTTCCTTGCGCTAAGTAGTCCTCCATTAGGCTTGTGAACCACTTTAACCCTCGAATCTTTTTGTGTATAGTCATCACAGATTTCGGGGCAATTGTCCGGACTGCCGTCATCTACTAATACGAGTTCAAAGTCTGTAAAGGACTGACTTAACAGACTGTCAACGCATTGCGGTAAATACTTTTCTATTCTATAGATCGGTACTATTACGCTAATAAGGGGAGTACTCAACGGATTCAATTTTAGTTCAATTCAATATAAAACAAGCTTCCGCCGTATTGCTCGCTTAGAGAGTCTGATTTGGCGGTGGTTACGTACAAATTGTAAAAATTATCAAAACAACAAGACGTGACGTTTATACAGGGTAATTTCTTTTCCTGCAGTTTATCACCATTTAAGGGATTCCATCTGGATATACAACCCCCTCCCCATTCTGCGATCCAAAGCATGCCCTCAGGGTCCATACACATGCCGTCCGGCACACCATTACCTGTGAATTCAATGACATACGTGTCGAACATCACCTCGCCACTTTGTATGTCATAGTGGTACCGGGCCACTTTCATCGTAGGGGTGTCCACAAAATAGAGCGAGGTGTTATCAGGAGAAAATGCCAAGCCATTGGAAATGGTTGTGTTTTCTATAATTATCCTGTACTCACCCTTCTGATACGAATATACCTTCCCAATGTTCTTCTTGACTTCCGGATATCCCATGGTACCAATAATAATTCGTCCTTCCGAATCCATTATCCCATCGTTGTATCGAACGGAAGAGCTTATATCGATTTGAAAAACAAATTTCTTTTGCAGTGTATTGAAGTTAATTTCATAGAATCCGTTTTTCGAAGCTGCCAGCACCGTGTTTTTGCTTAAAAGAAAAATGCAACTCACAGGAGAATCCAGTTTTACGTTGAGCATTTCATTGGTGGCGGGATCAAAGCGGTAAACCAGGAAATCAAGAATGGAGACGAAGTAGAGCAGGTGGTTATCACGGTCAAAAACCGGTCCCTCTAACAATTCCGTCCCGGACTCGAATATTAAGGATGGAGCCTCCATATGCAGTTATATATATTCTCCTCCGGTTATTCGTATCAATGAACCCGTCGTCATGGCCGAATCATCAGAAATAAAATGCATGACCGCCGGTATGGGATCTAAAGTAGTCAACATCCTGCCCATAGGAAGGATTTTTGCAGCGTTTTCTTTCAATTCCGATTCATCAATTCCTTCGTTTCTTCTGAGTTCCAATTCCCCTTCCGTGTTTGTCCATCCCATAACCAGATAATTCGATCTGATTTTGTACTTAGCATAGTGATGTGCGATATGATTGGACAGAGTATAGAGAGTGCTCTTAGTCAGAGCGTACGGCGCACGATCAATTTGCCCGTAATCCATGTGTGCAGAACCGAAAAATATAATGGAGCCTGAGGTATTGGCGATCATCGACTTTAATACATGTTTGAGTAGAAAAAACGGGGCTTTTAGGTTAACATTAAAAACACTGTCGTACACCTCTTCCTCGGTATCCAAAAGGGAGGCAATAGGTGTTATACCGGCATATAAAACCAATGCATCTATCCCTTTAAATCGAGCAATGGTTTGGAGATAATAGTTCTCAATCTCAGATATACTATTCAAATCCAATTGATGATAGTACAGCTTCTCCGGAGATCCTTCGGCTTGAATAATGGCATTCCCTAACTCAGCATTTCTCCCGCAAAAAGCCACATTGTATTCTCGCTTTAAACACGACTTCAGGATTTCTTTACCGACCCCTTTGGTTCCACCTAAAATCATTACTGTTTTCATACTCGTTCGGGTGAATCTAATACTTCAATTATTGCGCTAGTCAAAACTAATGATTAAAGAAACGGGGTAACGCATATCGTCCCCGTGGATGAGCTAGTCCATTGTAATAATGATTGCCATAATACTCTTATCATCTCCCACCTGATCAACTTTGGGTGTACGCTGTCCGAGGAGAAGGGGCAAACCATTTTTAAGAAGTGGCAGGGTATTTTAATGCTCAATGTCATATTGATATAGGGTGATAGCTGGTTCTCTCAATTAGTACCTTTAAACTCTTCCATGGTGGCGCTGGTCGAAGACGAAATGCCTTCTCTCTTAACCACTCGACTGATCGTGCGTATCAGGATTTTCATATCCAGCCAGAAGGAGATGTTGTCTACGTACCAAACATCAAAATCGAACTTCTGCTTCCATGAGATTGCGTTTCGACCATTGATCTGCGCCCAACCGGTTATTCCCGGCTTGACCCGGTGGCGTTTTCGCTGATGTTCACTGTAAAGCGGAAGGTATCTCACTAGTAAGGGCCGGGGCCCCACCAGACTCATATCGCCCTTGAGCACGTTAATGAGTTGTGGGATTTCGTCGATTGAGGTTTTCCTCACGATTTTCCCTACGGCGGTTAAGCGCTTCTCGTCAGGCAATAATTCTCCTTGAGCATCCTTTCGATCGTTCATCGACCGGAACTTCATGATCTTGAAAATACGCTCACCCCTTCCCGGTCGTTCCTGGAAGAAGAATATCTTGCCCCGGTTCGCGACGAACAGAGCCAAGCAGGTTAGGAGGAAGACAGGGGATGCCAATAGCAACAGGACCGAGGCAACGAAGAAATCTCCGGCAGGTTTGATCAGGACTCGGTACAGGTACTTAATCATGGTTAGAATTTTACGTACAACACCATTCTATCGATCTTACTCTCCATGTTGTGGTAAATGTGAAGTGATCAATTCTATAATCTGGGCATTGATCAATCTCACATCGAATTTGGATTCGGCGAGCTTACGGCTTTCGTCCCCCATGGTTCCTATATCCTTCGGATGCTCAATAAAATGCATTACGGCCTTTAACAAAGGATCATAAGCTTGAGGTTCTAACAGGAAACCATTCTTTCCATTTACCGTTTCCCTGCACCCGGGCATATCGGTAGTGATAATCGGCATGCCGAGGGACAGAGCCTCAAGGATGGATCGTGGTACGCCTTCACGGTAAAAGGAAGGCAGTGCGAACACATCGCACTGAGACATCAGGGGCACAACATTGGTTTGAAATCCATGGTACTTTATCAAACCTTGATTATGTAAGCTATTTAATTCTTCATTGGTAATGGGGCCATCCTCCGGTGGCTCACCAATCAGATGAAATTCAACTTCCGGATGCTTAGGTTTAACCTCCTTCGCTGATCTAAGAAAGAGACCGGTACCCTTTTCATGTGCGAGCCTTCCGATAATCAAAAAAAGAATGGGTTCCCCCGGGTTTATTTTTCGTTCCCGGTATGGAAAACGGTCGAGGTGAATACCAGAACCGTTTACCACCTCAGACTTTTGAACCGAGGTGATGATCTTCCTCTCTATAAATAGACCCTGATCATCCTTATTCTGAAAGATCACAACGGCATTGGTTCTTAAAGCATTGCGATACAATTGCTCGGTGACCTGCTGTAGGAGTTTTGCCTTTGTTCCCAAACCGGTAAATGTATACCCAAGTCCGGTAATGAGCGAAATCACGGGAATGCCAAGTTGCCTTGCGGCTATGGATGAATAAATAACGGGTTTAATGGTGTATGGGAAAACCAGGTCGATCTCGTGCTTTTTAATCAGCTGCTTGAGCTCTCTTATGCTGCCCAGGTCCTTTATAGGATTGAGTCCCCTTCGCTCTAGTTTGAATACCAGCGGAACAGCTTTCATCTGGCTTAGGTTCTCCCGAGTTTCGGCATCCATTTCAGGTGCTGCACAGTAGACCTCAAATCCCTTTTGAATTAAATCCATGATCAGATCACCGCGAAAATTAATCAGCGACCGGGCATAAGAACAAACCAGAAGAACACGATATGGATTTGTCATGACTAAGGATAATAGTTTTTATATTTTTCTGTTGTAAAATTTTCCGAGGTTCTAGGTTCTATTTGATTAGAATTCGATGCATATGGGCCAATGTTCGATCAAATCGTCCATTTCTTCTCATTTTCTTACCAACTGCTGATTTTATTTGGTGCAAGAAGTGAGACTTCAAAGGGTTGTGACAATGGCTCAAATTATGACTAAAGTCAGCGTAATATATCCCTTGCGCCATCCAAAGTATTCGTTTTTAATACCAGAGATCACCTACCTTCATTGGAGTATCGTTCAAAATGAAAAATAGACCACCTCACAAGAACACTCTAAAAGTATTTTTATTTTGAAGTGAGTATAAATTTCCCAGCAATAATTCCCATTCTTTTGCTCAGATTACCCTCCCACCTGGATCAATAGTTTTAGACAATATTCGAATGGATCGACAGAAATTGCCTTTGGTTATGATGGAGTCGGAGCAAAAAGAATTTAAACTATGCGAATGCACATCCGTCCAAAACGCTAAAAATCGGTCATAAAAAAAGGAGCGTTGCCGTAAAGGCCGTATTTTGATTGTTGCCAGACG
>CAZKFM010000004.1:0-229996 GCA_964552195.1 uncultured Flavobacteriaceae bacterium | reverse complement strand
TCAAAGTGGCACCATTTGACCGAAACAGGTGGCACCATCACTCCGAAATAGCCACAATCAGGTCTGGGCCATCGACATCACCTACATCCCCATGCGCAAAGGGCATATGTACCTCACGGCAGTGATCGATCTCTACAGCCGGTTTATCGTCGGTTGGCAGATTTCCAATACCCTGGAGAAGGAAAATCAGACGGAGCTGCTTAGGGACTGTGTGGCCCGTTACGGAAAACCGGAGATCATCAATTCCGATAAGGGCAGCCAGTACACCTGTAAACACTGTAACACTCCCAAGATTTCGTACCATTGGTTACATATAAAAATTTAAAAGTAAACCGGGGGGGGAGGGAAAAGGCACAAGTGTTTTTCAAGAAATACTGCACCTTGTACTGTACCCTTTACATTTTCTCATTATGTACACATAATGGCATATTCTGTGCAAAATTGGTGCAAATTGTCCATTTAGAATCTCAACAAGGACAGCCCACTAACACCCCTTAAATGAAGAAACCCCCAGCAAATGCTGAGGGTTTCAGAGGTCGGGATGACTGGATTCGAACCAGCGACCACACGCACCCCATGCGTGTACGCTACCAGACTGCGCCACATCCCGAAAAATGGACTGCAAAAATAGTGATTGTAATTAAATCAAGATAGAATTATTCTCAATTTGCATTTACTGGTGAAACTGAAAGAATCGAATTCTGATTTCTGGTAGTACGAGATGAAAGGGGGCATCACCTGGTCGTTTCCGGATGAGCATCGGTGTAATTGCGCCGCATCCCATCCACCGCGATCGGTTAATTAAAACGGATCTCTCCTCCGGATGCAAGCACCTGAGAACCGTCATCCAAGGTGACTTCGATTTCATATTCGATTCGATCGGGAATATTGCGGATATCGGTTAATGTGACTTCAAATCCCCTCAGGCCTGGAATATTTTCAGAAATGTACTGGGATATTGACACTTGTGAGCCGATTACTACGAACTGATCCGTGATATCCATTTTGGTGTTGTTATTTTCCGTGTCGATAATTTCAATCTTGACACGCTCAACGCTGTTTTTATAAATAAGAACCTGATCCTCACAGTAGGGAACGACAGCTGCGTCCATAACACGGACTCCCGTGCGTTCCTTGTCCAAAACCTGATTTGAGGTAATTTCCTCGACTTCAGTAAATTCAATTGCGAGGATTAAGTCGGATTTATCGATCGGATCCTGCCGATCAAACTCGTAACGAGCATTGTTCTCATCGAGGATGAATGCCCTTGTTTCCACACCCGTTATAGTTAACTCGTAAGTATCCTCATTACAACAAGCCGTCATTAACGGAATGGCAAACAGGATGATTAGGACAACTTTGAATTTTTTCATTGTGTAAATATATGTCTTATCTAAATTGACGCTTCGGGTATTTGGTATTTAGCTATATAACTTTGAGAAGTGAAAAAACCACTAGGATAGGTGCGAAATCCATCTAAGGGTCCGGTTTGCCATAAGAACATGCCCATCATGGATTCCAAGTTCAATTCTAACAAATTATATCCCAGAGGAATGCCTTCGCAGCCGTCATTTGTTTTGTTCGGACCGCTGCCCGAAAGAAAGAGTGCGGCGCTAACGAAAAAGAATGCCAGTAGGTTATGAATTTTCACAGTACTATGTGTTGTTGAGCATGCTGCGCAAAAAATACCGGGGGTATGTGATGTTCAGGTTACTGTGGTTCCAGGCAGAAACGCAATCTGTACACTTTACATAAAATCAATGCTATTCATGAACGTATTAATGTTTTTTTAATAATATCAAATGAGTATACTATTTTAAGCTCGCTACGAATGAGCGCGGGGGCAAATTGCTTACCCCGTATGGATTTATGACCTCTGCCTGATCTCGCAGCAAGGAGACATGGCCTCATTACAGCATGGTATTTCACTGCCACTCAACTTCCTCGAACTATGTCGGGTTTTATTACCGGGACTGTGCATTTAATGGAATGGCCAAATCGTGAATTTAATACCTTTAGTATGCGCCAGTTAGAAAGGGCAACGTAAGAAGATGATACATCCAAAAACCGAATTAAAATTCATCAGTAAAGAGATAGGGTATGGCGTGGTAGCCACGGACTACATACCCGCAGGTACGATTACATGGGTCCTGGACAAACTGGATCGGGAGTTCAGCCCCGAACACCTTCTGGATATGGACCAGATCTATATCGAAATACTCGATACGTATTCCTACCGTAACAATAAGGGTAATTTTGTGCTGTGCTGGGACAACGCGCGGTTTGTGAATCACAGCTTTAATGCCAATTGCCTGTCCACCGCCTATGATTTTGAAATTGCCATCAGGGATATTATGCCCGGAGAACAATTGACCGATGACTACGGATACCTGAACATAAGCCGGCCTTTTCGGGCTGCGGATGAGGGAACCCGGAGAAAGATCGTTTACCCCGATGATCTGGTGAAGTACCACCGTGTCTGGGACTCAAAAATCAAGAGGGTATTCCCTAAAATCCGGCAACTTGAACAGCCACTACAATCCCTGATATCCGAGGATACCTGGTCGATCATAGACGACATCAATCGAGGATTGCGGGAAATGCATTCGATACTGACGAATTTCTATAATGGGGCGGAATCTGTTCTGCCTGTATACGTCCGTTAGATTGCAACCCGTGCTCATTACGGTTAAACCCCGATACCCATGAAGCGACTGACAACATACTGGAAAAGCAGCCTCGGCTTTATCGTACTACTTTGCCTGGCTGTAATAGTAATTTTCGGGTATCGGGATATCCCCCTGAATGAGCTCAAGGATAAGTACGCCGCGCCTCCATCCTCCTTTATGGACCTCTGGGGAATGGAGGTGCATTATCGCGATGAAGGGAATCGGAACGATACCATTCCCATAGTCCTCATTCACGGTACAGGCTCCAGCCTGCACACCTTTGATGACTGGACCCGGGAGCTCAAATCGCAACGCAGGGTTATTCGCATGGACCTGCCCGCTTACGGCCTTACCGGGCCTTTTCCGGATCGCAATTATGCCTTGGAGCGATACACCGAATTCCTCTACGACTTCCTAAAGTCGCTGAATGTAAAGCACTGTATACTCGGGGGTAATTCATTCGGAGGCAAGATATCCTGGAACTTCGCCCTGGAACACCCGGATATGGTAAACGGCCTGATTCTCATCGATGCCTCTGGCTATCCATTGCCCTCCAAGAGCGAACCCATTGGGTTCAGACTGGCAAAAATTCCGGTGATCAAGAATATTTTCACCTACATTACCCCGAGATTCCTGGTTGAAAAAAGCGTCAGGAATGTATATGCGGATGAAAGCCGGATCAGCCAGGAGCTTATGGACCGGTATTTTGAACTCACGCTCAGAAAGGGAAATCGACAGGCATTTATAGATCGCATGGAATACCCAAAAAGCTCCGAGGCCTACGAGGAGATACCCTCTATTTCATGCCCGACGCTGGTGTTGTGGGGAAAAGAGGATCAACTCATCCCTCCTGCATCGGCCTACCGATTTCATGAAGACTTGCCCAACAGTACTCTGGTTGTTCTCGAAAACGCGGGTCATCTGCCCATGGAGGAATGCCCCGGACCAAGTCTCGATGCTGTCTTGACCTTTTTAAAGAGTCTTTAGCCATGTGCTTCCGCCCTGCCGAGTCTTAAGGGGTAAATTATGCAACTCATGCCTGGTGCGTATTGCTCTCGGATGGCAGACGCCTATTCCGTCTTCACGGCGATCACATCGATCTCGATTTTAGCCCCAAGAGCGAGACCAGCGGCAGCATAGGTGGTGCGGGCGGGCTTATTGGGGAAGTACTCCGCATATACCTCATTGAACGCCTTGAAATCATCTATATCCCTGAGTATGACCGTGCACTTCACCACATTGCCCAGATCCATCCCATGGTACCGTAATACGCCCTGTATGTTCCGGATCGCCTGCCGGGTTTCGCCCTGGATTCCCCCCTCGGCCAATCGGTTTACGGAACGATCCATTCCAATCTGCCCGGAAAGGTAATAGGTGTTCCCTACCTGCACGGCTTCGCTAAAAGGTGCCAAGGCCCTTGCTGGATTCTCGGGTTCATGAAAAATAATGCCGGATGATTCCTGAGAATGGAGCGATGCGATCGAGGTTAAGACCAGGATCGCAACGCGAATGATGGTAATGCGCATAGTAATGAAAATTGAATGAGAAGTTACTCAAATGATGGGTTTAATTGCGTTTGAAGCCTTCCGTGATTATCACTTCATGAATTTCGAGAGAATCTCGGATAGTGAAATACCAACCACATTCCGGTACATCTTTCCTAACTTTCGATTCAGCCTAATTCTATTGATTCATGATCAAATTCTTTCGCAATATCCGCCTGAGCCTGCTCGAGGAAAATAAACCCGGGAAATACCTCGCCTATGCCTCCGGGGAAATCGTGCTGGTTGTCATCGGAATCCTAATCGCCCTTCAGCTCAACAATTGGAATGCCAACCGCATTGCGCAAGAGGAAAAACGCGAACTGCTCGTTGAATTGAACATGGAATTCAAAGCCAATAAAAACGTCTTGCTCGCATTCCGAAAAGAGGAGGAAAAAGCTATGCAATCGGCCGAAAAGCTGATCGAATTGGTCGGTGCATCGAAAGAAGAATTGGAGCAGTACGATCTGGACCGCTTGTTGTTTGAGACCTTTCCGTCCAACGAACTGGCCTTTTCCGATAACGCCATTATCAGTATCGTGCAAAGCGGAAGACTAAGCCAGCTCAAGGACGATCGGATTTTAGATCTTCTCCATCAATGGAATTCCCTGTCGGAGATTCGAAAGGTGCGCCTTGATAAGCTCGATTCCTGGAATAACGATCACTTTCTTCCCTTCCTACTGCCCTATATCTCCTTCAGGGAAATGGACAAGCATGCAAATTACAGCTGGGCCGGAACTTCGAAAGTCAAACCGGATTACTACCCTCTGTTTCAAAGAGTCGAATTTGAAAACCTGTTGGACAACTCCCTTTGGCTGCATCAAAAGATCATAGAGCGAGTGGATGAGTCGGCAGTTCTCATTGATCAAATTATTGCGGAATCGCAATAGGCCCATGCCTTACTAATAAACCTGGCCTCCAAGGCCATATTTACCTAAGGTTAGAATCTTGAAAGAGTAATCTACGATGCCATGAAAGCTACACCTGAACACGTCTCCAATCTCAAGTTCGGTTCCGTTTATCCACACTATGTAAGCAAAGTGGAGAAAAAAGGCAGGACAGAAAAGGAGCTGCTCGAGGTGTTGCAGTGGCTCACGGGCTATGACGAAAGCAGGATCCGGGAGCATATCGCCGCCAAGACGACTATCAAGTCCTTTTTCGAGCAGGCCGAGCTCAATCCGAATGCACACCAAGTTAAGGGCGTCATTTGCGGGTACCGGATTGAGGAGCTCGAAAATCCCATTACCCGGCAGGCCCGTTACATGGACAAACTCGTGGACGAACTGGCCAGGGGTCGGAAAATGGAGAAGATTATGCGCGAGTAAAATCTAGTCTTTAGTTACTCCAGATACTTGCCGAATTTATAGCTCAGGCCGATTCCAATCGAAAGCGAGTTGCAGGCACCGAAACGAAAATCATAAAAGGCAATGGGATTCACGCTGATCCGGTCACTAACGGACAGATCGTACTCCGTCCCGATGCGGAAAACCAAAAAGTCCTCCTCCGTTTCAAATTCGGCTCCCGGCCCCAGGAATACCCCCCAATCCTTCATGGGCCTCCATAAGAAGTCCATGGTGAGCAATAGGGGATAATTACGTGTAATAACGGCATCCTCCCCTTCCTTAATCTCGAAAGTCAGTAGCTCCAGGTCGTTGTGCAGCCCTAGACCGAACTTCGTGTCGAACCAGTATTCGATGTCCAGACCAAAAGATGAAAGTGCCAGCGTTTCGACTCCATTCACCGTACTCTCCGGAAGATAGGTATGAGCCAGTACAAAGGAAACGTGAAAAGGTCGGTGCGTTCCTGTATCAAGGTGATGCTGGGCCTGGATCAGGCTTGTGAAAAAAACAAGCGCAAGGCTTGAGATATACCCGGGTAATCGCATAGGCCATCCCAATTAGCAAGGTAAGTGTACGTAAACCCGACCTCCGCGAAATTGTCGGACTTTAGAAGTTATGAACCCCCCTGCTTTCAGCGGGCAGTCCACGCCCACAGCATCAATAAGGGATGAATAACGAGGAGTCTTCCCCAACCCACCCAATCGGGTACACAGAGCCCTCCATCCTTGATGCAGCTTCCCTGTTCGACAAAGTATATATGCGAGGGAATAAAGGAAATCAGCATGAGTATGATTCCCCAGGCGGCAAACATCCGGAACCTTGGAATGAGAAGGCCAATACCCAGTATCACTTCCACTACACCGGATAGCAAATTAATCAGTTCCGGCTCTCCGAAATAAGGAGGAATGAGCTCGAGATAAAAGTCGGGATTCAGGAAATGATTAATCCCGGCGACTACGTAGAAGGTAGTCTGTAGCCAGATATTGAGCTTTTTCATGATGGGACCTTTCAGTGTACTCTGCAAAGTTCATCAAAACCATTTATTTTTTCGGAAATAATAGATCATTCCTGCTGCCATGGAAAGGAGTACGACCCAGAAGATCGGATAGGACCAGCGGTACTCCAGTTCCGGCAAATACTTGAAATTGGTTCCGTATATGCCCGCCAGGAAGGTCAGGGGAATAAAGATGACCGAGAAGATGGTCAACACCCGTATGATCTCATTGAGACGCTGATCCTGCTTGGAATTATACAGCACCATCATATCGTTGAGTTGCTCCCTGTAAATTTCCAGGGCATCCAGTACGATGTTCAGATTGTCGTCCAGTTCCCTGAGAAATGGATGTGTTTCCTCTCCGATAAGCCTGGATTCGGTTTTCTTAAGCTGAAGTACCACTTCCTTTACGGGTCGTATATGCTTGCGAAGCAGATTGATCTCTTGTTTATACCTATTGATGAGTGCACGGTCCTGTTCCGTAGGATTATCGGATAGTACTTCTTCGTGCGACTCGATGCGTTCCCCGAGTTTCTCAGCCACCATAAAATAATGATCGAGTATGGTATCAATCAGGGCAAACAAAAGATAGTCCGTACCCCGGTGACGGATCCGCGTGGTTGGCCTTAGCAGTCGATCCCGAACTGGGCCGAACACGTCCTTCGGTCGTTCCTGCAGGGTTAACAGTCCTTTGGAGGACAGAATCATGCTGATCTGCTCACTATCGATTTGCTCCTGTCGATCGTCTATTTAGATCATGCGAAGCACGACAAACAAGTAATCCCGGTGTTCTTCGAACTTTGGCCGCTGAGTGGTGTTGAATACATCCTCCTGGGTAAGTATATGCATACCCAGTTGGTCCAGGTAGTCCTTGATGGGCTCAATGCGATGTATTCCGGTCACATTTACCCACTGGGATTTCAGTTGGATCGGTTTGTGCGCACTCCATCCATCTATCCCCACTGTCTGGTCTTCGATCTTGGATTCGTCATAGGAGATCACCTCTACCTGGGGCTCCTCCATATGGACCTCGCCGACAAAGACCGCAGTTCCGGGTGCCGTCCAGAGTTTCTTCTCCCGTTTACTTAAAAAGCGGGCCATCTGCGTTCTTGAAATTTACAGTTCGGTGGGGATACGGGATTTCGATGCCCTCCGAATCAAACCGTTCCTTAACGGATTTCAACAGGTCGCATTTTAAATCAAAACCTTCACCGGGCGTCCGTGTCCAGACGGTGGCCCGAAGCTGTATGGAAGACTCCGCCCATTCCATAACTCTCATAACTACAGCGGGCTTGCCTTTAGCTATATCTTCCGGAGAGCGGTTATCTATAAAAAACTGATGCTTCATGGCTTCCTCCCGTATAATCTCAAAAGCCCGGTCAATATTGGTTTCATAGGACACCCCGAACAGGATCTGGTTGCTCACTTTCTCATCTCCGATGATAAAGTTGTGAATGACCTCAGTGCTGATTACCGAATTCGGTATGATAAAGCGCTTGTTTTCGATGTCCCGGATCACGGTATGGCGCAGCGTGACATCCTCGACGTTTCCGAAATACGTCTTACTGATCATCACGGTGTCTCCTACTCTAAAAGGCTTGAAAACTACGATGAAGAGACCACTGACTATGTTAGAAAATGCCGCCTGGGATGCGAAACCAATGATAGCCGCCAAAATACCTGCTGATGCAAAAAGGGTAACCCCGAACTGCTTGAGATTGGGAATGGAGTAAAAGATGACGATAAAGCCCGTCATGTAGACCAGGAAATTCAGGCCATTTTTTAGAAACACGAACTGTGTGGGATCGATGTTCAGCTGACTGGTGGATTTCTTAATAAACCGGCTGAGAAATAAGCGTAGTATCCCGGAAATCAGCCAGCACAACAGAAGTATAAAGACGATGTATATGACCAGATCAATCGTATCGTTGCCAGTCGATAACTCGGGCAGGTTTTTGATAAAGTCGAGGTATTTCATTTCGCAACTAGAGAATTGATGCTTGAAGGTAAGAATAAAGCGGTGGAGTTTTGAATCGGATAGCAATGCTTTTTAATGCTATTCACTTCTGTTTTTCGCATGGAAATCTTGTGATCGTTTATCGGTCTTTTAGAGCACGGCCAAAATCAGCGCATTTGTATACCTGCTTGTCTTCATCAGGGGCAAATCTATAACTAGTGTTTTAGTGCACGAGTCTCTACTTAGTACATTTGAGCCAAATGAAGGTCGAGAATGACTCAATCGCCTCGGAGTTGGATAACTGATTCGGCTATTCTAAGATCTCCTTTGGTTAACTTCATCGATTATTGGCAAAAGGGTGTCACAATATGTGATACCATCCTGAAAAGGGTTTACAACGTTCGCGTGAATTAAGAAAAGTTCTTTATTCTCTGTTAAAGGATTCATGTTCTCGATCTTATCCGATCTTCCCTTCCAAGGATTGAACCAAAACAAGGCCAATAACTCCTACCCCTCTCATGAATTAAATCTTCGACCATAAGCCTAGTCGCCTCATTGTTAATTATTTAGTCGGACGGCAATCCGAAAGGTATTTCTTACGTTATTTGTTAAACATATTGTCATCTTCTCCCTGTGGATCCTAGCGTTTACCAGCCATACGCATACGCAGGTTCGCCGGCAGAAGAAAATTCTCTCGTATCACATTCATAAATCGGATTTTTCGGGATTATTTTGCGTGCAGATATCAATCAACAATCATGACGTCCAAGAAGAAATCAACGCCTGTACCATTCTCCGCCTTGAATTACAAACCTTCCCCCGAATTTGAAAAACGTACCGCCTACTTCAGTATGGAATTTGCAGTGGATCAGGGGCTGAAAATCTACAGTGGAGGCCTCGGATTTCTCGCCGGCTCGCACATGCGTTCGGCCCATGACCTCAAGCAAAACCTGATCGGTATCGGTATGTTGTGGAGGTACGGATACTACGATCAGGGACGCAACCAGGACCATACCCTGAGCGTGCAATCCATCGAAAAACAATACTCCTTTCTAAAGGACACCGGCCTGCAGGTTTCGGTGCGCATCTTCGACAATCCCGACGTACAGGTTCGGGCTTATCTGCTCGAGCCCAAGACATTCGGAACGGCTCCCATTTACCTGCTCTCTACCCGGGTACCCGAAAATGACGAGCTCTCGCAATCCATCACCGATCATCTGTACGACAACAACGAATTCACCCGTATAGCCCAGAGCATCGTACTCGGTATAGGGGGTGCTAAAATCGTAGAGCTTCTGGGTGGTTCAGACGTCTACCACCTCAATGAGGGCCATGGTTTACCTGCCTTCTACTACCTGAAAGAGCAGGGTGTTACCGCGGCACTCAAGGTGTTTACCACACACACACCGGAGAAGGGTGGAAATGAAGAGCGTTCCGGAGAACTCCTCAACCGCTTCGGCTTTTTCCATCGCGAACTGTCCTGGGAGGAACTTCAAAAGGAGATGGTCGATGGGCATCACCTCAATTACACGGTATCCGCACTGCGGATGGCTAAGAAAGTAAACGCGGTTTCCAAACTGCACGCCAAAGTGAGCAGGAACATGTGGAACGGACATGCCGGGGCCAAGAAAATCATCCCCATTACCAATGCCCAGCACCTGAACTTCTGGCAGGACCAGACCTTTCGAAAGGCCTGGAAAAACCAGAATGCGCGATCGTTCGTCAAACGCAAAAAGGAACTTAAAAAACAGCTCTTCAAGGAAGTACTCGACCAGACCGGCAAGCTCTTCGATCCGGATGTACTGACCATGGTATGGGCGAGACGATTCGCCGCTTACAAGCGGGCGGACCTGCTGCTGCAGGACATGAAACGATTTCACCAATTGGTCCAGAATACCGAACAGCCCATACAGATTATCTGGGCTGGTAAGCCTTATCCTCAGGACGGAGGAGCGATCAATATGTTCAATTACCTGATCCAGTTTACCCGCGACTACCCCAATCTCACGGTATTAACGGGTTATGAGATCGATCTCTCCCGTATCCTGAAGACCGGATCGGATGTTTGGCTAAATACTCCCAGGATCACCCGTGAGGCCTCGGGAACCAGTGGGATGACCGCTGCGATGAACGGATCGGTTAACCTCAGCGTCAACGACGGCTGGATGCCGGAATTTGCCCGGGACGGCAAGAACGGCTTTATACTGCCGGAGACGGACCACACCCTGCCCGTAGAGGAGCAGGATACATTCGACTGCGCTAACCTGTACGATATACTGGAGCAAAAGGTGGTGCCTACCTATTACGAGCATCCAGAGAAATGGATGAAGATCGTATTCCAGGCCATAGAAGACGTCTCGGAGCCCTTTTCCAGCGATCGCATGGCCCGGGAGTACTATGAAAAGTTGTATCTGGCTTAGGCGAGAAATAAGGCATTTTTTTTGGGATTCGAATATCGTTTAGTACAATATCGAGTATCCATATTGGCATACAGGACTGGAGGAATCCGGGAATTTAAATTTCAATTTCTCGTAACTTTCTGAGAGGATTCTCTCTGAACAGTTATTCATCCATCCGCCAATGTTTCCGAACACCAACACTTTCAAAACAGGGTTCTGGTTTCTCAGTGTGCTTATTATTTTCCAGGCCTGCAAACCCATGAAAGAAATTATCCCTGAACGAACTCCACTGGACACCGGCTGGCGCCTGAGCGATCTTCAGGGCATGATCCGTACCCCGGGTCAGGTGCCCGGCTCGGTGCACACCGACCTGCTGAGCGAAGGGCTGATCGAAGACCCTTTTTTCCGCACCAACGAAAAGGATCTGCAGTGGATCGATAAGCAGGACTGGCAGTACGAAACCTCCTTTGAGCTGAGCCGGAAGGATCTTCATAAGGATCATCTGGATCTCGTCTTCGAAGGACTCGATACCTACGCCGACATTTATTTCAACGACAGCCTGGTACTTCAATCCGAAAATATGTTCCGAACGTATCGGATCGGTATAAAACCCCTGGCGGTTAAAGGAACCAATTCCCTTCGGGTGTTCCTCCACTCCCCTATCAAAAAAGGGCTCGAGAAGTACGATCGTTCTCCCTATCCTTACCCGGCCAGTAACGATCAGTCCGAAAATGGGGGCCTGGGTAGCAAAAAAGTCTCCGTTTTTACGCGTAAGGCGGGGTACCACTACGGTTGGGATTGGGGACCGAGACTGGTCACTTCCGGAATTTGGCGACCCGTGAGGCTGGAGAGCTGGAACGATATGCGCATAGCCGATGTATTCGTCCGTCAGCCTCAGGTATCTGAAGAATTGGCCCAACTGGAATTCGAAATCGAGCTTCGGGTAGAACGGGCGATAAACGGGATCGTACTAGTGCAAGAAAGCCAGAGTGATGACATACTGGCCGAAAGCACGGTGGAGCTGGATTCCGGAACGAATAGCCTGCGTATTCCCGTTTCCATTCCCAATCCCAGATTGTGGTGGTCCAATGGCCTGGGAGAACCCCATCTCTATTCCTTTGATGTAGTGGTACTCGATCCGGAATCCGGGATCAGAACCAGGAAACGTATAACTACGGGCCTGCGGAGCATCCGCCTGGTCAGGGAAAAGGACAGCATAGGCGAGTCCTTTTACTTCGAACTCAACGGGGTTCCCGTATTCGCAAAGGGTGCCAATTATATTCCCAACGATAGTTTCCTCAACCGGGTCACCCGTGAGTATTACGAAAAGGTCGTTCAGGATGCAGTCGATGCCAACATGAATATGCTTCGAATCTGGGGAGGGGGCATATACGAAGATGATTATTTCTACGAGCTCTGTGATGCCAAGGGCATACTGGTCTGGCAGGACTTTATGTTTGCCTGTTCCATGTATCCCGGTGATGCTGATTTCCTGGAGAATGTTCGGCAGGAGGCCATAGATAATGTAGTCCGCCTGCGCAATCATCCCAGCATTGCACTCTGGTGTGGGAACAACGAGATCAACACGGCCTGGAATTACTATTCCGAAGGAGGCTGGGGCTGGAAGGAACGATACAACAGTCGGGAAAGGGAAAAAATCAACACCGCCTATGAGGAGCTGTTTCACGAGCTGCTTCCTGAGGTGGTCCGCGACTATACCGACGGTACGGATTACTGGCCTTCTTCTCCCCAGTCGGGCTATGCGCCCCAAATGCATGCCAATTTTACCTCAGGCGACATGCACTACTGGGGGGTATGGCATGCCCAACACCCCTTCGAGGACTTCGAAAAAAATCAGGCTCGTTTTATGAGCGAATACGGATTCCAGTCCTTCCCGGACATTGAGACGGTAAAAAAATACGCGCTGCCCGAGGACTTCAACATAGAATCCGAAGTTATGGCCTGGCACCAGCGCAGTGGAATTGGTAATCTGAGGATCCGTGAATATATGGCCCAGGACTACCGTGTACCCGAAGACTTTGAGGAATTCCTCTACGTGAGTCAGATTCTGCAGGCCCGGGGCATGCGTATGGGTATCGAATCTCACCGTCGGGCCATGCCCTACTGCATGGGTTCACTGTACTGGCAGATTAACGACTGCTGGCCTGTGGCCAGCTGGAGCAGCACGGATTACTACCACCGCTGGAAGGCCATGCATTACCGGGTCAAGGAGGCTTTTGCGCCTATACTGATCACGACACATACCACAGATACTTCCCTGATCATCCACGGCATATCGGACCGTCTCACTAACACCCAGGGAATGCTTCAGCTAAAACTCCTGGACTTCTCGGGAAATGAACTGTGGAAATCGAGCAAGGTGGTAACCCTGAATGGTAACAACAGTGTACAAATACTTGAAATGCCGAGAGAAAAGGTATTGGGACAAGCCGATTCCCGAAAAACAGTATTGCTTATGGAATTCCGAAATGATTCTGGGGCACTCCTGAGTTCAAACCTACACTATTTCGAAAAGCCAAAAGATCTTATGCTGGGCAATCCCAGTTTGACCTTTGAACTCGTTAAGCAAGGGAAGAATGCTTTTATTGAGGTGCGTACAGATCGACTGGTTAGGAATCTATACCTGAATCTGCCTGGAAAGGATTTGCACTTCTCCAATAATTACTTTGATGTCCTCCCCGGTGAAACGTATCGAGTCGAAATTACTGGAGAAATCCCTACAGATCTCAGTAAACTAAAAACGATGCATCTTTAGATTGACAATCCCGCTACTCTGGCAGCCCCCCACCTATGGCTTATCGTCCAGGCTGTTGATCCAGGCCGCAATCTTGAGCGCCTCATCCCTGGGGACCTGGGGCATCGGGGCCATAGGCGTAGCGAATTCAGGCCAGTTCTTCGGTTCCGGATTATAAATGAGTTCTACGATGCGCTCGTTGCTGTAGTTTCTGCCGGCAATGGCCCGATACGAAGGTCCGATCATGCGGTTTTTCTCCTGATGACAGGCCACGCAGGTGTTGTTTCGCAGCAAGGTTTCGACCTCTGCATAGGAGGGCACGGAGACCCTGCTGGACTTAGTTGCCCGGGCACTGGCTCTCGGCTGCCTGGGTACCACTTTCGTCTTGGGCTTCCTCCGGGTGGAGAGTTGATCGGCCGGAACCTTATCCCCCTCCGGTATGCGATTGAGGGTAAAATAGAAGGCCGGATGTAAAAGAGGCTCGCCTTCCTTGGATCTCAGACCAGAAAGCACGAATTCGTGCACGTAATACGGCCGAAGCTCATCGACTACCAGACGAAGGCTCATGCCATCCTCGGCTACCCGGACTCCCTTGATTCCAATATCCTTCAGGTTGGTCTGAGGACTGCCATAAACGGGATGGAACTTGTAGATATAACTCTTCGCCAGATAGGAGTCCAACAGCTCCGCTGTCTCCCGGTCGACGGCTTTGGTAAACTCGAGTTCGAATCCATCGGGACGGGAATGAACGGTACGAACCTCAAAGGGCATCTTCCCCGTCCAGGTCAGGTATTCCAGACCGTCGTTTCGGGTGCCCGCGGAACCCCAGCCGCGGTTGGTCTCGGCGACGAACATATTCCCCTGTCCATCGAAATCCATACGCATGGCACCGGACTGAAAACCCGAACGGAAATCGAATGCGACGCCCTGATACACCCCATCCACCTTTTCCAGTACAACCCGCATCACCTTGCTCTGACCCTGGTCCCCTACAAACAGCTGGCCCTCAAACGGACCGAACTTTCCTCCGGTCTTATCCTCGATGATTTGTGTATTGGAAATGCCCAGTATTCCATGAGGAAGGATCACGGCCGGAGGCTGTATCTCCGGAAAGTGCTGCTGTAAGGCGTATTCGAAGTCCGGATTGGGTTCGTCCTGCATGTTTTCCGGTTTGATGTACCGTCCTTCCGTCATCCGTTGTCTCTTGTCAACTCGGGCATAGAATTCCTCAGCAGTAAGCTTTACGGGAGATCCCGGTAAACCGGTCCAGCGGAGTCCTGCCGGATGACCACTGAACACACCCTTGGGCAGGTGCCAGATACCCCCGGATCCCCTTCCAGTCTCCCTGGTTGTCCGTGTAAAACAGTTCCCCCTGATACAGGCCGTAGCCCGCCGGCGATCGCATGCCCGTGGCCCAGGGCTCCATATTCCCATCCTCTGTGATTTTAAGCGTCCAGCCCCTCCAGGGTACCCGGCTTTCTCCCCGCCACCATTCCATGTCCCCAAAGGCCACATTAGTCGTCACGAAGAAACTACCGTCCTCAGCCAGTACCGGACCGAAGGAGTACTCGTGGTAATGCGAGCTGAGCGGCCATGCATAGACCGTGCGATACGAGTCGGCATAGCCATCCCCATCGGTATCTTCCAGACGAGTAAGCTCCCCACGCTGGGCGGTGTAGAGTGCTCCTTCTTTCCACAATAGCCCCAGGGGCTCGTGCAGGCCTTCGGCAAACTTACGGAATCGGGGATTCCTGCCGCCCTGCATATAGGGGTTCTCAATGATCCAGACATCTCCCCTGCGCGTGGCCACAGCCACCTTTCCGTCAGGCAGGCTCTCCACTCCGCCACCTTCCAGGTGTATGCCCTCAGGGACGGGTATGGTGGTGAGGCGGTAATACTCTTCTTCTTGTGCCGTCAATACCCAGGTACTCAGCAGAACAATTCCTATTGCTGCTCGTATTGACATCGATCTATGCTCTCCACTCATTACCAAAGTATTTCATATTTCACGGATTCTCCCAGAACGGGTACACATAGCTCAGTTCCCGACTCGGTACTTCTGGCAAAAGCCTCGGGCCCCTCGTGTATACGGACATAGTAGGAATCGTTTATTCTATAGGTTCGGGCGTCCAGCATTTCCACCGCACCCTCGGCCAGTTTAAACACATAGGACGGTTCGGTTCCGCCCATGAGTTCCGATCCCGGGTTCTCAGGAGGGCTGTCGGTATGGAAGTGAACCTCCTGCGTGATGGAGCGTCCTTCATCCGAAGGGCTGACCTTATGGACTACCTGGAAATCCCCGTAGCGGTACTCGAATACGGGTAGTCCCGTCTCCGGCTCCAGCCGATATCCCAGAGGAATAAAATCCGAATGCATGTGTTTTTCTGCGAATTCGACGCTCTTATCTCCAGGCGCTAATAAAGACTGACCAGAATGGGTCCAGCAAACACTTCCTCCGGGTTCAAAGGAACCGTCTCCCCGGTCACGCCACATGGGGGTTGCATCGACGAAATCGCCCCTCCACATACCCAGTACATTCCCCTTATTGAGGTCGTATACATAATGTACTCCCTGGCCGGTGCCCACCGCAATGGTGTGGGACCGCTTATCATTCCCCCCCTTAAATCGCACGAATCCGCGAAGCAATCGGGGACGTAAACCGGGCTCCACCGGTATACGGGGAACCACATACGACGTTCTCGGAAGGGATTCTTCGGTATGAAAGGCCTTGGGTTCCGTATCCGAAGTCTTTACCCAAAGTCCGAGTCTGGGGGGGTACCAGCCGGCCGTCTTTATGGCCTCAATGCGAATAGGGTAATTTCCGGCCTCGAAGGTTCGGGTGTGATCCAAAACGCCATGATCCCAGGAAGTGGGGTGTTCGATAAAGGTCTGTCCGTTTATAATCAGGCGGCCGCCACCGGTGAATCCCAGTTCAAAGGTGTAATCACCGGGCTCCGGTATCTCCAGCAGCCCTTCGTAGATGAGCCCGTAATTGTTTTCGGTTTGAACCACACCCACCTCGATCTTGTCGGTTTCGCCCACGTACATGGGCTCCAGGCTATCCAGCTGTGAAAGACTCTCTATCTCCCCTTCGAAGGCCCGATAACGCAGCCCGCTCAGACTTACCCGTGAGAGCTGGTAGAGTACGTACTTTATGTTGCGAAAGGCAACGGGTCCGTGATCGCCCTGTATCATCAGGGGTCCCATGGCTACTTCCTGGTCCGAAATAGGCCCTCCTGTAGGCATCGGGATTTCGATATTATCGTGTATGGTAATGCCGTTGAGCTCCACATATACCAATCGGGCATTCTCGATCTTTTCACCATAATCGTTGAATCGCGGAGCCCTGAAGTGAATCTTAAGCTGCTGCCAGAGTCCGGGTGCCCTGCTCGGGTTGGACGAGGGAGGAATCCCCATGAATTTCTCGCCGGGCGCCTCCTTCCAGTTCCGGTACACCCCTCCTATATCCGAAAACTTGGGCTGACGAACCCCCCAGCTGTCGAACAGCTGAACCTCGTAGCGCCCCTGCAGGTATATGCCCGAACTCGAACCTTTCGGCAGCATCACCTCCATTTCCAGGTACAGGTCGCCATGCTCCCACTGGGTGAGGAGGGCATCTTTTTTCTCTTCCGTATTCAGGTTGAGGAGGATCCCTGTTCCTGGCTCGAATCGCACCGGTTCAGAGGGATTCCGACTCACTCTCTTTTTGATGGATTTACGGCGCTTCCCGCGCTTGTGAACCTTTTCCGTTTCCGAAATCAACTCGTCGAAGGGATGCATGTCTACCGATCCCACGATCTGCCAGTTACCCGCCTGGGGACGAAAGGCTGACAAATCCGTAAGGCTGAGACTTTGCTGTCCGCTTAATCCGAGGAAAGCCAATAGCAGCAGGGATGCGAATATGTTTTTCATAAGGGGGCATTTCTACGAAAATAGCAAAATACCCCTTATAAAAAATCCGAAACGGAATGCGGAATCGGAGTAACAAAAAACCCTTTACCTGAATCAGATAAAGGGTTTATAATCGATAAGAAAACTTCTACTCCTCCAGGTAATCCAGAAGGAGACGGTAGCGTTCCGGATGATCCAGTATTTGGGACTCCTCCACCTCCTCACCCATGGAGGCGTTGGAGGTGTACCTTCCCTGTTCGTCCGCCACCAAACGCCTCATCCCACGACTCCATACGAACAGGTCGTTCCAGTCGCCTTTGCCCGCTTGGGATTCTTCGATAGTAGGCAGTACAGTGTAAATAGGAAGTTTAACCACTGAGGTACGAGACAGCAATTCCCCATTCTCATTGATGATAAAGAGGGAACATCCGCCGGACCCACAATACAAGGACCCCAGTACCATCAGGAGATATTCCTGAGTTTTATAATCGTTGTCCAGGTTTACGGCAACTTCGAGAAAACTCAGATTTTCCAGATCCTCAGGGATCAGGTCAGCCATGATTTCTTCCACTTTTTCCAGACGGCTGCGATCGCTGGTATTGACTACCTCACGCAGGTATTGCTGTCGGAATTCAGTACTTAGGCGATCGTACTCCTCCTGACTGACCCGGGTAAGCGCAGACCCGGCTTCTACCGTGCCGTCGGCCCGGACGAAGGCCAGTGTGGAGTCTGCCTGTATCCGGTAATCCCGGGTCTCATTGACCCGTTGTCCTTCGGCGAAATAGGTCATTTCCGTTCGTATTTCTCCTTTTAAAGTATCTAGTATCCCTTTAAAGGATGCCCGCATACCGTCGGTTCCATAGGGAGCAGAAAGTGCACTGCCTACTACAGCCTCACTCCCGGTATCATCGCCCCTTTGGAAGCTGAAAAACTGATAATTACTACCGTCTATTCCTTCCGCGCGGGAAGTCTCGGCAAAATAAAAGGTTTCGCCGACGGCGGGAAGCACGACCTTAGTCGATGGATCTTCCTTCTTTCCTTTACAAGACACAGTCAATAGAAGAATACATACGACCGGCCATAAATAAGTGATGGTCTTTTTCATGATATGGATGTAAATGAAAAAGGGTAAGCCTGCGCTTACCCTTAATCGAATTTCATATTGAATGCCTTACAGCTCGATCAGGATACCTGCCTGCAGCGAACCCAAGGTTCCTCCATCGGGCAGAAAGAAGTCATGGGCCACAAAGATCTCAATGGTATCGGCCACATCTATACCAACAACGGGGCGGAACCACAAAGCTCCATCTACTCCATCAGTCAGTGAAATAGCATAGCCGGCATCCACGCCCCCTTCGATTATACCGAAGAGTTTAACACGGGCCGCAGCACCAACAGGCAGGAACTGCACGTCCTCGGCCTCAACTGTAGTACCCAGCACATCAATTTCGTCTCCGACGAAATTTCTAAATCCGGCGGCGGCCCCCAGGTTAACCCAGGAGTCGATGTTGCCAAACATGAAATAAGCATCGGCTCCATATTCGACGCTGTAGAAGTCCGAAGCATCCAAAATTGGGATTCCAATGTGGGCTCCAATCTTGAAGTGCTTGTGTCCGTCGAAATCGTCGTCCTGAGCAGACAGGGTGAACGCGCAGAACGCAATTGCGATAAATAGTAATTTTTTCATTGTGTTAAAATTAAAGTTGAATTTAAAAGTAGGAAAAAAGAGGTTTGCTCAGCAAAAAATTTAATCAACCTATCTGTTACTAATTTGGGTTTTCTTCACGCGATTGCTCTGTAAGGGTAATTCAAAACCCAACAGGAAACGCCAGCGATTCTGACGGAACTGCACCAGATCGACAGGGATCGACCGCTCCGAATTGGTCAACTGTAAGGAGTTCGGGAAATCGGAACGGCTCCTTGAATGCACGGTACCAATGGTTATCTTACCCCATTCGGAGCCCCATTGAAAACCCAGACCGTAATGATAGAAGTCCGAGGAATCGTCCACTTCCCGATCCAGTGCATTAAGTAAAGTAAATGTATTCAGGCTTTGTCTGTAGGCTGAGAAATCCGTGCAAAAACTAGCGATAGCCCTGAGTTCAGGTCGGAGCACAATTTCAGTTCCCACACCCAGGTTAACCACGCTTCGAAATTCTTCGCGAAACCTCAGATCCTGAGCTAGGAACGATTGTCTGTCGGTTTCATTCACCCATATTCTCTCGTACGTCCCGACCGGAGCGTGCCAATCCACATTGAAATGGAAGCGATGGGAAGCAATGGAAAATCCCAGACCATAAGACAATTGAAGTGCAGTTCGCCGGGAGCTTTCAAGGTTCTGCAGTGCCAGGGTATTGAACACACCAGCCTGAGGCAATTCGGGGGTAACCAGAATCTCATCAGCGTCCAAACGGGCGTTACCGGCTATCCGGATATGAGGCAAAATCATATTTACCCCCATGTCTACGCCTTTCCACTTCCAGGCCGAGGCCAGGATCAGAAACACTCCGTAACTACGCTGACTAAAACCGAGTCCTTCCTCAAAATACAACAGTTTTCCGTTTTGATCCTCTGCCGTCAGATCGATCACGGCATCCGATCGGAGATCGTAAAGGGAAGCGAAAAATGAAGCGCCCAGACTGAAACCCGGACGAATTTCCTTAGCCCAGCTGACCCCCAACCATTCTTCGTGATAGCGAGAAGTCAGGTTAGCGCGGGTTTGAGACTCCTCTGACAATTCGTCTCCCCATACATCCTCGGCTCGAAGTCCGGACCGGTAGTTAAGACTGAAATCTTCGCGATATCGGGAAAGGAAGGAATAGGCGAAATGATGGCCCGGGAGGCTTTTAATACGGAAGGATTTGGCAATCATACCCGGTAACCCCCTCATCCGCGAATTGCGAAGTTCTTCGCTTTCGCCCAGGGCATTTCGAAATTCGTAGTTCACCAATTCGAAGACCTTGGCGTTTATACTGAGACCCAGAGTATCCACCAGAGCCAGACGAGCCGGATTGTAATACACCAGACCCAGGTCGTCTGCGGTACCAGTAACCGCACCGTTCAGGAGTATGGAGGTATTCCCATAGTTGTCTAGTCGGTAATTTCCCTGGGCAAGCAGGCTTGTAGTCAGGACTAACAAAAAACATGTGGCCAGTCCCAAACCCAGATTTCCGTATCCCATGAGGTTTGCCTTGAAAAAAGGTCGATTTGGCATAAACCAGCCTTGCAGGGAACTATAGATAATTCTATCCCCTAGTTTCTCCGCTCGTTCTTCCTGCGAATGACGTCCAGACGCTTGCGCTCCACATCCGCTTCCAGTTTCTGCTGCAGGTTTTCCAGCAGTACGCGACTGCCTGTATTCTGCGTGCTGCGGGTTCGAATGCTTCTTTTCTGATCGATTCGACTGCGAACGGTGCGGATGATTCTTTGCTTATCGACATCGTCCCGCACGGGATTCATCATGATGTCGTCTATGATCCCCCGGTACTGGGAGCGCTCCGGAGACTCGTATTCGTCGAAGAAATTCGCCGGACTTCGGTCGATAGCCTTGTGGATTAACTCGTTGTACATGGGCATGAACTCCGCATTGTCCCGGCACTGCGGCTGGTAGGTGCACAGCAGGTTGCTCAGCTCGGTCTTCGTCAGGGGTTCGTCCTTCGCAAGCAGCTGAGCGACGTACCGGGTATCGCAGGGCGTACATTTCTGGAAACGGTATCGGGTTTCTACACTGCGAATCCTGGGTTGGGTACGTTGCATCACCTTGACCTTCTTGTAGGTCTTCGAATTTTCTTTGCGGATCTGGGTCAATAAGGGGCGCTTGATTGAGTCCTGCTCAACTTGCTTCACTACTCGTTTCTCCTGTGCCCATGTCAGACTTGCGCCCAGGAAAACAATCATCAAAAGTGTTATTATCCTATTCATCGAGTGATTCTAATTCGTTTATCAATTGGTTTCGTATGGCCTCCTCTTCCCGGAATACATAGACCACCCCCTCAGAGGTTCCCAGGGTGTATTTAGGCGGAGACTGATAGTTGGGCAGGCTGAAGTCGAATATGTCCATGAAGTCGTCGTTCTCGTCCGGATGCAGGGTAAGGCAACCCTGCGACCCCCGGCTGTTGTAATTTCCACGATCGGAAAAGCCCGTATGAACATTGGCATACTGTACTACACTGGGTTGCAGTGTCCAGCTCCACCCCGGAACAATCCGTACATCCACACTATCGATCAGGTTCAGGCCGCGCACGGTCTGCCCCTTGTGTCCGTTTCGATTGTTAAAGTAATGAGGACCTTCTTTTACCCGGTTGGGTTTATCCGATCCTTCGGGATTTTCCCGGGTATTCGGATAGGTACTCCCCCTGAACGGACCGTACAGGGTGTTGTTTTCGTTATCCAGCACATAAACGGTAGCCGTATACGAGGTGCCGGGTGTGCCATCGTCGGCCGGTAGCTCCTCACGATCGATAAAGAAAATCTCGAGAGGCGGGAGATCCTCGTCCACAACCTCACCGGTATCCGGGCTACTGGTGTCGGTGTCCCCGACACTCGAATCCACCGGCCCGGAGGTCACCTGGGTGGACTTACAGGAAACCGCAACCGATAGTAGCGCAGTACTCGCGATCACCATCAATACGAGCTGCGTCCAGCTTTTTGCTGTATTGTTTTTTTTCATGGCCTGTTCTCGTTTGTTTTCAGAAAAACACCAGAAATTTACTTTATATTCCACTAAGACACAAGAACTTTGAGGGCAAATACTGTGCCTGAACCGGCAAAAGTTTACCGAGTCCTGAATCGCCCAAGGTGACCGTTGTCACATTGTAATCTTCTTTCTTTTAGTACTTTTAACATATATCCAGCGTCTCTAATGAGGATATCTGCACTTCTACTGGGTTGCTTGATGCTCCTTCAGGGCATGGACGTTTCCGTGAACGACCTATTGCAACTCGACAACCTCGTCCAACACGCCCGATACCACAGAGAACATCACGGGGATAGCCTTTGGGTTTTCCTTGCCCATCACTATGGACATCGGGGTATAGGTCACCAGCATCAGGGGGAAGAAGGCGACGATCATGAACAACTTCCCTTTCAGACCAGCCAGGCGCAAGTAATTGTCCTGGACAAAACCAACTATCCCTATACCGGATTTCAATTTACTGAAGTACCTGATCAGCAGGTTTGCCCAGTCTATCACCCCGAGTTCTACAACATGCTGCTCAGGCCTCGAATTTTCCAGCCTCCCCGACTAACTTAGAACACCTTTTGTTATATCGGAAACACAGCCGCCCAAGCGGCATCCCGTTACTTACCGAAATCTCTTTTTGTTCTATGCTAGCCCGCATTATTTCTTTCAGCGTCCGAAACAAGACTCTGATCCTGTTACTCACCGCAGCCATAGCGCTGGTCGGACTCTATTCCCTTTCCCAAATTCCCATCGGGGCCGTACCCGATGTCACTAACAATCAGGTTCAGGTCATCACCACCTCGCGCAACCTTTCGACTTTGGATATGGAACAGTTTATCACCTATCCGGTTGAACTTGAAATGGCCAACCTGCCCGGGGTACGTGAGATCCGATCCATCAGCAAATTCGGCATCTCGGTAGTGACCATTGTATTCGAAGACCACCTGGGGACCTACCTGCCCCGACAACTCATAGCCGAAAAAATCGAATCCGCAGCGGAGAAAATACCTGCTGGATTTGGCAAACCGGAAATGGGGCCAATCTCTACCGGGCTTGGAGAAATCTACCAGTATGTACTGGATGTGAAGCCCGAATATAGGGATCGCTACTCTCCAACTGAATTGCGCACCATACAGGACTGGATCGTCAAGAGGCAACTGGCCGGAATCCCCGGAGTGGTGGAGGTAAATACCTGGGGAGGCTACCTCAAACAGTACGAGGTAGCCCTGGACAACGGAAAGCTCCTGGCCATGGGAATCAGTGCACAGCAGGTTTTCCGGGCACTCGAGGAGAACAATAGCGTAGCCGGCGGGGGCTATATCGAGCGCATCGACCAGGCCTACTTTATTAGGGGGGATGGCATGGTTCAGTCCCTGGAAGACATTCGAAACACCCCAGTTATAAACCGCAATGGCCTGCCAGTCTTCATTAAGGATGTGGCACAGGTACGTTACGGATCGGCTCTGCGTTTTGGAGCCATTACCGGAAATGGAGAGGGTGAAAAGGTGTTGGGTCAGGTTATGATGCTCAAGGACGCAGATTCCCGGAAGGTCATACAAGCCGTAAAGCAGCGGGTAGAGAAAATCTCCACTATGCTGCCCGAAGGGGTGTACATCAATGCATTCCTGGACCGGAGTGAACTCATTGGCCGCACTACTCACACCATAGGCGAAAACCTGCTACTGGGTTGCCTGATCGTGATTTTTGTGGTTGTGCTGCTGTTGGGCAACTACCGCTCAGGACTCATCATCGCCTCGGTCATTCCGCTCTGTCTTCTTTTTGCCCTGACACTGATGTACCTTTTCGGAATCGATGCCAACCTGATGAGCCTGGGTGCCATCGATTTTGGCATCATCATAGATGGATCGGTGATCATAGTCGAGTTTATCGCCTTCCGGCTGAGCCAGAGTACAGAACTGCAGGCATCGCTTTCCGAGGACAGCTACCAGCAGCACCGGGACGAGGTAACCATACAAGGGGCATCACAGCTCATGAAATCGGCCGTCTTTGGCCAGTTGATCATACTTATCGTCTTTATTCCGGTCCTTTCGCTATCGGGAGTGGAGGGCAAGATGTTCATTCCCATGGCGCTGACCTTTATGTTCGCCCTCCTGGGCGCCATGCTCTTCTGTTTCACCTATGTACCCGTGATGTCTGCTCTGCTGCTGAGGGTAAAAAGCAAGGGCCCTGCACGAATCTCACAGGCCATCATAGGAGCCATCAATCGATTGTTCAACCCGATACTCGAAACCGGGTTACGTCATAAACGCGCGGCCCTGGGAATAGCGGTCGCATTGCTGATCAGCGCTATTTTTCTTTATACTCGGATTGGAGCCGAGTTTGTGCCTACCCTGGATGAGGGAGATTTCGTCATCCAACCTGTACTGAAGACGGGGACCTCACTGGGAAAGACCATCGATATTACCACTCGTATGGAACGCATTCTACTGGACAGCTTCCCCGAAGTGGAACAGGTGGTAACCCGCATAGGAGCCGCCGAAGTTCCTACCGACCCCATGTCCATGGAGGAAAGCGATGTGATCATCCGGCTGGCTCCCAGGGATCAGTGGGTTTCCGGTAATTCCAAGGCAGAACTGGCGGAACGTTTCAAGGAGGCCCTGTCCGTATTTCCGGGTATGGAGATCGAGTTCACCCAGCCCATAGAGATGCGGTTTAATGAGCTCATCACAGGCGTCAGGGCGGACATCGCCATAATGGTATTCGGAGACGATCTCAGTGAACTGGCCCGCTTAGGCGAGCGCATTAAAACCTGGATACGGGACGTTCCGGGAGCCGAGGATGTGGTGGTAGAGAAAATAGAAGGATTGCCCCAGATGTTTGTCGATTACCGCCGGGATAAAATTGCCCGCTATGGCCTGAGCATTGGTGAACTGAATGATATGATATCTATGGGTTTTGCTGGACGTAAAGCGGGTGATGTATTTGAAGGAGAGCGGCGATTCGATCTGGTGGTACGCCTGCAAGGGAGCAACAGAAAAGACCTGAGCAGCCTTCAAAATCTATTCATCGACCTTCCCTCCGGAGGAAAGGTTCCCTTAAGCGAGCTGGCCGATATCCGGTTAGGTGAAGGGGCCGCCAAGATATCCCGGGACGGAACACGCCGACGTATTGTTGTCGGTGTTAATGTTCGCAACCGGGACCTGCAGTCCGTAGTAGACGATATTCGTTCTATACTGGACGAAAGACTCATTCTTCCGGTTGGATATTCAGTTTCCTACGGAGGTCAGTTTGAAAATCTGGAGAACGCGCGAAAACGCCTGGCCATTGCAGTTCCGATTTCCCTGGCGCTCATCTTCATCATGCTCTACTTTGCATTTTCCTCCTTCCGGGAAGCACTACTCACTTTTACCGCCATCCCCTTATCTGCCGTAGGTGGAGTCTGGCTACTCTGGCTTCGGGGCATGCCTTTCAGCATATCCGCCGGGATCGGATTCATTGCGCTGTTCGGTATTTCGGTTCTTAATGGTATTGTACTTATGGAGCACTTTAAATCACTGAATAGGAGCGATTTCGATAGCTGGGACGACCTGATCAAGCAGGGTACCCGGGACCGGATTCGAGCGGTTCTGCTCACGGCCTCTGCAGCGGCACTCGGTTTCCTTCCCATGGCGGTTTCGACCAGTGCGGGAGCTGAAGTACAGCGCCCCCTGGCCACCGTTGTGATAGGGGGGCTGATAACGGCCACCCTGCTCACGCTAGTCGTGCTTCCCATACTGTACTCCATTTACAAAGCTCCGGGTAGGCTCAACAGGAAGGTCAGCCCATCGGCCTTGGCCCTGCTCCTTACGCTTTTACTGCCGGGCTGGTCTAACCAAGCTGCCGCACAGAATGAGAAAGCCGCAATCAACAAAAAGTGGAACCTGTCGGAACTTACACTCAGGGCACTGGAGGAGCATCCCGATGCGCGAATGGCCTCCTGGGAAATCAATCGAACCCAATCGGCACGAAGCTCGGCATGGAGTCTCGACAAAACCCAGATTTTCTATGGCTATGACCAAAACAATTTGGCTTCAAATAACGTGCCCCTCAGGATTTGGGGTGTGAGCCAGTCCATGGAGTTTCCCACTCGTTACTTCGCACGGGCCAAGCTGCGGGATTCGGAATACGAATTGGCCAGGAAACAATTTGAGCTCAGTGCCCAGACGATCCGTCAGGGTGTTGCCCTTGCCTATTATGAGTATCTGGTTGCGCTTAAGAGAAACGAACTGCTCTCCAGGCTGGATTCTCTCTATGAACGTTTCGATTACGCTGCCCGAAGAAGGTACGAACTGGGGGAAACCAACTACCTGGAACAACTGTCTGCCCAATCCCAGAAGCGCAAGATCACTCTCGAGCTGCGAAAAAGCATCACTCAAAAGGAACAGGCCATGGCCGACTTAAAGTATTGGGCGAGATCGGAGGATGAGATACAGATAGAAGAAAGGGTGCCGGTCAAATACCCGCTATCCCCTCTGGAGTGGAAATCGAACCCACTGAGCGCAGTAAGTGAAAGGCGGGTAAGTATCCGCGAAAAGGAATGGGCCTTATCCAAACAGAACTGGCTGCCCGACCTGCATTTCACCTACTTTCAGGGCTCGAATCCCGGACTGAATGACCAGATATTCGGCTACCAGCTCGGCATCAGTCTTCCCATTTTCTTTACCGGAAGGACATCGGAGGTAAGGCAGGCACGGTTCAGCACCTACAAGGCACGAGAGGAGTATGAACTCCAGCAGTCCCTGTACGAACGCCGACTGGGGCAATCGCTTTTGGAACTCAGGCAGCAGCAGGAAGCCCTGGATTACTACGAGCAGGAGGGAAATGCCTTGTCGGCAGAACTACTGCGAACGGCCTCTTCGAGTTACCGGCAAGGAGAAATCGACTTTTTCCAGTACATACTGGCCCTTACCAATGGTATAGAGCTCCAGTTGGAGTACTTGGACGTCCTCGAAGCCTATAACCGAACCGCCATCAGGCTAACCTATATGACTCCTTAAGAATGAATCGCATGAAAAGTACTTTATATCCGCTTATACTTATCCTTGTGCTTGCGGCCTGTAAGCCCAACGGAGATTCGACCTCCTCAGAAGAGCAACAAGATGTCGGAGCAGCTGCCCTCAGGCTGAACAATCAGCAAAGGACGAGCAGCGGCATGACGGAATATTCCGTTACGAAACGGGAATTCCCTGAATCGATAACAGCTACCGGCACCGTGGACGTTCCTCCGGGTAATCGAGCGTTGATCAGCGCAGTTATAGGAGGGTATATAAAGGATGCCCCCCTGCTTATCGGTGATCAGGTAAGAAAAGGCCAGGTAGTCGTAACCCTGGAAAATCCGGAATTCCTCAGTCTGCAGCAAGAATACCTCGAATTGCAGGAGCAACTGGAATTCCTCAAGGTGGAGTTTGAGCGCCAGGAACAACTCCGTGAGGAGAACATCAGTTCACGCAAAAACTACCTCAAGGCGGAGAGCATGTATAAGAGTGCCAGGGCTAGAAGCCAGGGGCTGGAAGGACGACTGAGAATGCTGGGGCTGTCACCGGAACGAGTGCGCGAAGGCAAGTTGTCTCCTTCCATAGGACTGCGATCTCCCATCGCCGGAAGCGTTACTCGTATAATGGCCATAAGGGGTACTTTCGTGCCTCCTGAGACCGGCATACTCGAGCTCATTAACCGGGATCATATCCATCTGGAACTTCAGGTATTCGAAAAGGACATCATGAAGGTTTTTGTGGGGCAGGAAGTGCGATTCTCCATACCTGAGGCCTCTGAAACCGTTTTCAAGGCTCAGGTAGTTCAAGTGGGAAAATCCCTGGATGAGAACCGGTCCGTCAGGGTTCACGCCGACTTGGACGACACCATTCGGCAAGAATTCCTGATCGGTATGTTTGTACAGGCACAAATCCTTAAAGACAGCGATGAAAACTGGGCACTACCGGAGCACGCCATTTTCAGGGAGGGCGACAGCTGGTACGTTTACGCATTCGACCACGCGGATAAAGGTGACAGGTACTACAGGAAAATACCCGTGAAAGTTGGTGCGCGCGCGGATGGATGGGTGGAATGGTTGGATGCCGGTAGTCCGGACTCTGGAATGCGTATTCTGACCCAGGTTCAGAATCTGCACTAAAACGGGCCGCTTGTGGCATCCTTCCACAGCCAGGACCAAATCCTTATTACCGCTGCGGAGTTTTGGATACCTGGGCGCAGATGATCGGCCTTAAATGCCTGTTTTATTGTATTCTGCAATTAAATCGACATTTTTTTTGATCTTCAGGCAACCCTAACGCCTTTTTTTCCGTCTATGTAAATAGAGAAGGATAGACATGACTGTGATTGCCATCCCCAACAGCGAAAAACACTTGATCCGTCAGGCTAAGGCCGGTAAACGGCCTGCCCAGCGACAATTGTACGAGCGATATTCCCCGAAAATGCTTGGGGTCTGTCGGCAGTACATTCGCGACTTGCATTTCGCAGAGGATGTGATGGTAAGCGCCTTCGTCAGGGTTTTTAAGAACCTCTCCCAATTCGAAGATAAAGGGAGCTTCGAAGGATGGATCCGTAAGATCATGGTCAATGAGTGTATATCCTATCTGAGAAAGCAACAGTTTGTAGTTTTTGACGATGAGGTCGTGGATGCCCATTCCACCGAACTGAGCGTAACAGAAACTCAGTACGACGCAGACTATTTGCAGTCCCTCATCGATGAGCTACCCGAAGGGTATCGGATGGTGTTCCTGCTCTATGCCGTGGAGGGGTATACCCATCCCGAAATAGCGGAAACTTTGGGAATCAGTGAAGGTACATCGAAGTCACAGCTGTTCAAGGCCCGGAAGGTACTGCAGGCAAACCTCAGGCTGAGTGTAAAGCACAAGACCAGAAACGGCAGAAATTAAGGCGTTATGAACCGATTGGAAGAACATATTAAGCAGGAGCTGGGTAAACGGCGCATCAAACCCGATGACGCTACCTGGGAGCGAATCGAATCTCAGCTGGATGGGGATACCACACAACGGGTGCGCCACCTGTACTGGATGATAGCCGCCGCGGGCCTTGCGGTCCTCACGGTGCTTACCCTGGTGTACAGGAAACCCAAACAGCCCGAGAGTGCGAATTTCCCCTTGGTTGAGCGTGAGCATCCCCGACAGAATCAAAGTGTTCAGGAATTGGATCAGGACCAGACCCCCATACCCGTTACGGCTCCTTTGGAAATGGCAGAATCGGAAAACAGACCTCAAATCATTGCGGTAGTGGATACCCCTGAAATTACCGAGTTACCGGTGGAACCTGTGGATGCAGCAATGGCGGATTCACAGATGGCCCGCACCCAATCCCAGCCTGTTACACCCATTGAGATCGTACTCGAACAGAAGATAAAAGAAGTCTGGGACGAGGTCGCCCTGATCGAGCAGGAGAACTTCGACAGTGTAAGCGATGCCGAAATCGATTCCCTACTGCGCGCAGCGGAAGAGGAGATCCTTGCCGGACGCCTGCTTCCTCCTCCCGAAAGGGTAAGTGCCGAGACCTTACTGGCCGAGGTAGAAGAAGAACTGGACCGCAGTTTCAGGGAGCAGATATTTCAAAAACTCAAGCAAGGCTTCTTCGAACTCCGATCTGCCGTAGCCAAGAGCGAACAATAATCCGATTTTATTCATCAATCCTGTTTCCGGAACGCTTCTCCTCCCTGATTAGAAATGCGGGGAGAAGCAGGAAGGAGACCTAAATTTCCATTCAAGTGAAAACAACACGTACACTCATCTTGCTCATGCTATTATTCCCCTCCATGCTTCTATTCGCACAGGAGGAGGAAACCGCCTCAGTGATCCTGGAAAAGATTGAAAGACTGGAGCAGGAAAAGGAGTATATCCGCTCCGATGAAAAGCGCAAACTCAAGGCCGCCGTATTTGCCATCGACACGCGGCTGAAAAACAACGAGATCAACCAGGAAGAAGCGGACCTATTGAAAAAAGAGGCTGCAGAGAAACACGCCCTGAACATCGAAAATCGCCTGGCCATCATCGATAATAAAATTGAGCTGCTCAAGAGAAACAACAGCATGGCCTGGGAAGAAAGTGATGGTCTCTCCAGAGAGTTCATTCAGTTCGGTTGGGGTGTTGAAGACGGAGAAGATGCCCGCCTCTTTGGAATTCGCGTGGGACACGATACCGAAAAGCGGGAGAAAAAGTACGACCGCAGAACTTATTCCGACGTAGTCTGGGCCTTCGGTCTGAACAACGCGCTTATCGAAGGGCAATCGCTTAACGAGTCGCCCTACAAGTTCGGGGATAGCCGCTTCTTCGAATTGGGGTATCAGTGGAGGACGAGGGTATTCCGGAACTCCAACTGGCTGCGATTCCACTACGGGTTTTCCTTCCAATTCAACGGTCTCAATCTTGAAGGCGATCAGATCTTCGTCGAAAACGGAAATCAAACCGAAATAGAGCAGTTTCCAGTCCAGTTGGATAAGTCTAAATTCCGTATGGACAATCTGGTCATACCCCTGCACCTGGAGTTCGGACCTTCGAAAACCCGGGAATACAAGGACCGCATCCGTTACTCCCTGCGAAGGCAGTTCCGCATGGGTCTAGGGGGCTATGCCGGCTTCAACCTTAGCTCCCGACAGAAACTGAAATATGTCGAGAACGGAATCCGTCAGAAAGAAAAGCGCATAAGCGACTACAACACCAGTAATGTCATCTACGGACTCAGCTCTTACGTGGGCGTGGGAGGAACCACATTTTACGTTAAATACGACCTGAACCCCATTTTTCAGGACGCACAGATCGAACAGAACAACATCTCTTTCGGGTTGAGATTCGATCTATAGTAGAGGAGAACTTTATGTGCATAATAAAAGGCCGGGCTGAAACCAGGCCTTTTTGATAATCTGAGGTTGAAAGGCACCACCCAAGAAAAATTTGGATCTAATATCCTAAAATGTAATACCTTCGCATTAATAATTGAAATGCACACGACCAGCTCTTACAGGCTGAATTGAATTTAGGAAAGCTCCCAGAGAATACGATCGACTTCTATTTGCCTTCTTACTGCCATCACCAGTACTCCGTTGACTTTTAGACGTTTGCCAGATTCCAGGTTTTACCGGGAGCACCGTAATGATTTTCCCTGCAAAAGTTTCTTGTACGTCCAATTATGAATCATTAACCCGGGAAGCGACCCGAATTTAAACGCATTAACTATAATTAATACATAATGAGCCAGGGAAGAGTAAAGTTTTTCAACCGCGAAAAGGGATTCGGTTTCATCGTAATGGAAGGAACCTCCAAGGACATTTTTGTCCACACCAGCGGCCTGATTGACGAAATCCGCGAAAACGACGAAGTGGAATTCGAAATCGAAGACGGAAAAAAAGGCCCGAACGCCGTTCGCGTTCGCGTCATTTAAGCGGATAACTAATGGCCCGGGCTCCAAGCCCAGGTCTGCCACTATCGAACAAGTACGAAGCCGTCTCGATAACCATCGAGGCGGTTTTTTTATGTGCTGTGTTCTTAAACAAACCTGTGTTAAAAAAAGTAAAATGTAGTTCATTTAAACCATTACAAAACGTTAAGACAGCTCAGTAGGTATAGAAAAGTTAACGGTAGTTTTTCATTCAGAAAACAACTTCGACCGGGATTCTGAATTCCTTTGTTGTTAAAGAACACTTAAAAGAAACTGATCTAACCATGAAAAAACTACTGAGTATTATTTGTCTGTTTTTCGGGTTGTCCCAATTGATGGCACAGTCCGGAAATATCAGGGGAACGATATCCGATAACAACGGTATCTACATTCCCGGAGCCACCGTGTACATTTCCTCCCTCAACAAAGGGGTGGTCTCCGATTTGGACGGCAAGTTCACTCTGCTGAATGTCGACGAGGGTACATACACCCTGGAATTCTCCTTCCTCGGTTACGCTACGCTGCAAGAGGAAGTAACCGTTACCGCCGGAGAAACTACATCTTTAAATATCGTTCTGAGTTCGGCCAACATGGAACTGGATGAGGTACAGGTTACCGCCTACGGACTGGGGGGGGATGCCAAGGCCCTCAACGCACAGAAGAGTAATATCAACATCACCAATGTGGTCTCTACCGACCAGATCGGTAGGTTCCCCGATGCCAATATCGGAGATGCGGTAAAGCGTATCCCCGGTATCACCATGCAGGTAGATCAGGGAGAGGCCCGGGACGTAATTGTGCGAGGTCTTTCGCCCCAGCTAAACTCGGTAACCCTGAACGGGAGCCGGATTCCTTCAGCGGAAGGAGATAACCGGAGAATTCAGATGGACCTCATACCTGCGGACATGATTCAGACCGTGGAGGTAAATAAGGCGGTCACTCCCGATATGGACGGAGATGCGATCGGTGGATCCATCAACCTAGTTACGCGTACAGCGCCCCAGGGCTTCCGACTCTCCGCTACCGCTGGTTCCGGTCTAAACTTTATTACCGGGCAGCCCGTGCTCAACGGTACGCTGATCTTGGGTGACCGAACCAAAGACGGTAAATTCGGTTGGATGGTCACCGGTACCATCATGGATACGGAATTCGGCTCCGACAACGTCGAAGCGGAATGGAACAACGAATTCGCCTACACCAACCTGACCGGAGACGAGGTCGAATTGGATGTCAATCCCTTTACTGACGTGTTTGAACAGCGAACCTACCTTATTCAGCGAATTCGCCGTAGCTTCGCGACCAACTTCGATTACCAGTTCGATGCCAATAACTCCATCTATTTCAAGTCGCTGTACTCCTGGAGAGATGATCGGGAAAATCGCTATGTATTCGAAGGAGAAATCCTGGATGCCGAAGACATCGGCATAGGGGATTTCCTGCTCAACAACAACACCCCGGTACGCTTCCCTGCCGAAATCAAGCGGGAAACAAAGGGAGGTATCAACAGCGACCGCAACAAGAATAGGCGACTGGAGGACCAGCGCATGCAGAATTATACCCTGGGGGGTGATCACCTCATGGGCTCCGTCAAGATCGACTGGATGGCCTCCTATGCCAAGGCGTCGGAAGAGCGACTGGATGAGCGCTACGCCGTTTTTGCCACCGAATACCGCATCAACAACGATAATTCAGATCCGGAATTCCCCAACTGGACCTCGGTCAGCGCTTCTGACGAGGCCCTGGATAACTTTGAACTGGACGAGCTCACCAACGAGAACCAGTACACCGAGGAAGAGGACATTAACCTGTTTCTGAATATTGAGGTGCCTGCCGATCTGACCGGAAACGGAGGCTATGTCAAGTTCGGTGGCCGGGGCCGTCTCAAGGACAAGTTTCGCGACAACAACTTCTTTGAATTCACCGACCAATTCGAAGATTCCTTTGCTACCCTGGATGACGTGCCCCTGACCGATCAGACCGATCCGGACAACCTGGTAGGCGAGCAGTATGTGGCCGGACAGTTCCCCGCTCCTGAATGGCTGGGAGGGCTGAATCTGCCCGATAGTGCCGGTGAGTCGGTACCCGATGAGTTCCTTAGGGACAACTTTAACGTTACCGAAGACGTCTGGGCGGGTTACCTGATGACCGAACAGAACCTCTCCGATAAATTCAGCGTGCTGGCCGGTGTCCGGGTGGAGAATACCCAGATTTCCGCTACCGGTAACGACATTCTCGACGAAGAAGAGGTCGTAGGCGAAATCACCAGGGAGAGTTCGTACACCAATGTGCTTCCCAGTGTACATCTGAAGTACAATATTACTCCTAACACCATTGTGAGGGCGGCCTGGACCAATACCCTGGCCCGACCCAATTATGTGGACCTCACTCCGTTCCGGGATATAGTCGAAGGTGACGAGGAGATCTTCATTGGTAACCCCGACCTGGATCCCACCACATCCATGAATTTCGATCTGAACATCGAGCACTACTTCCAGAATGTCGGTCTTATTTCGGCCGGAGGTTTCTATAAAGACATTAACGACTTTATTTATGTGTTCCAGAGCGAAGTCGAAAACGATGCCCTTGGAGCCGGAACCACAGGATTCGAAGTATTCCAGCCTCTCAATGGAGATAACGCTTCCATAACCGGATTCGAAGTCGCCTTCCAGCGTCAGCTGGACTTCCTGCCCTGGGTATTCGAAAACCTGAGCCTATACCTGAACTACACCTACCTGTCCTCAGATGCCAGCGGCATCCGTAACGAGGACGGTGATGAGCGTCAGGACCTGGATTTGCCCAATACGGCCCCTAACATGTTTAACGGTTCCCTAGGGTATGCAGACGACCGACTGAGCCTTCGTCTTTCTGCCAATTACTCCGATGCCTACATAGACGAAATTGGTGGCAATGCTTTCGAAGATCGGTATTACGACGAGCAGTTCTTCCTGGATTTCAACGCCAGTTTCGCATTTACTCCTGAATTGCGTTTGTATGTGGATGTTCTCAACCTGACCGACCAGCCACTGCGCTTCTTCCAGGGTGTATCCGAGCGTACCATGCAGGCCGAGTATTACGGCCGTAAGCTGATGTTCGGTATCAAGTACGACCTGTTCAAGAGCAATTAAAACACACCCAAACTGTCTCTAAAGCCGTCTCCCGAGGGAGGCGGCTTTTGTCATTTCTTTAATTTTATCCGCATGAATAAGCCATACATTGTCCTTTTACTCTTTGGGGTATTCGCGTCGTGCACCGAACCCCTGCCCGTAATCGAGCCAGAAATTCGCAGCGAAAAGACCGATTTCGACTCCGACGATCCGGCGATCTGGATACATCCCGAAGACCCATCGAAAAGCATCGTCTTCGGAACGGATAAGGATACCCGGGGCGGTATTTATGCGTTTGATCTGAATGGCAGAATTCTGACGGACAAGACCATTAAAAATGTACGACGTCCGAACAATGTCGATATCGAATACGGATTCCGACTGGGGGATACCACCCTTACCGACATCATGGTATTCACGGAGCGGGAACGGCAGCAGGTCAGGGTCTATTCCGTGCCCGACATGCGGCCCCTGGACAACGGAGGCATACCGGTTTTCGTGGACGAGACCGATCCGGAACGTCGCTTAACCATGGGGATCGCCCTGTACAAGTCACCCGTCGACTCCACCGTCTATATGATCGTGGGAAGGAAAACCGGCCCTCTTGAGAATTATCTCTATCAGTATGAGCTGAGCTCCGATAAGCGGGGGCTGAAGTCTCGTCTGGTCCGTAAATTCGGTAAATTCAGTGGCACCAAGGAAATCGAAGCCATAGCCGTGGACGATGCTTTGGGGCATATTTATTACTCAGACGAAGGAGTGTGCATTAGGAAATACCATGCAGAACCCGAGTGGGGGGACGAGGAAATAGCTTGTTTCGGGGGTGAACACTTCAAGGAAGACATCGAGGGTATCGCCCTAGCCCTCACGGGTACAGATACCGGGTACCTTATCGTATCCGATCAGCAGCAGGGCCAGTTTAATCTGTTTTCGCGAAAAGACAATGCATTCGTCAAGGCGGTAAACCTGGGGACCCGGGAAACCGATGGCTGTGAAGTCGTCACTTCCGGTCTAAACGCCACTTTTCCTAGCGGTCTATTTGTCGCCATGAACGACGAACGCGACTTCTATTTCTATGACCTGAGAAAGATTCTTGAGGTACAACCCTAGTCGCCCAAGAGCTTTTGCAATTCGCCTATGAGCGATTCGTAGTCCCTTGCCTCAGTCAGGGACTCCAGCATGCCGATAGCCTCTTCTATGGTATCAGAATCCATGGGTACGATTCCGTGGCATTCCAGCAGGGAAACCCCATAGATTTCGGCATAGGGTATGGGAACCTCGAATGCGATTTTTCTGCGTAATTCCAGCGCCTTCGCGAAGTACTCAATCGCTTGTTCCGTTTCTTCCCTGAGCTGGAACAATATGCCGAGATTATACAGCGTGGATGCTACAAACGGGGCATAGGTACGAAAACCATGCTCGAGGAGCTGACGGCGTATGGCCAGGCTCTGTTGGTAGTTTGCCTCGGCTTCCTCGTATTCGTTTAAGGCCTGATGGGCGATCCCCAGATTATTGAAGGTCATTGCCATGTCCGCCAGATGAAGCTCCCGGCCCTCCGGACTCATCTGCTCGTAGAGATACAGGCTTTCCTCATAGAACTCTACGGCCTGCTGATTCTCTCCCATATGCAGATAGATGTTGCCGATCACATTCAGAGACTTGGCGACCTCCGGGTTATAGGTCCTCGGATTGTCATCGGCGAGTTCTTTTCGAATGGACAAAGCTTCCGAATGGCATTCCAGAGCCTCCTCCACCCGGTCCAAATCCAGATAGACGAGTCCAAGATTGTTCAGGGTCTGGGCTACGGCATAGGCATAGTCCCTGGGAGACTGTTCGGCCAGCAGCCTTCGTATCCTCAGGGCTTCCTCGTAGTAGGTTCCGGCGGCGTCCAGTTCCCTGAGCTCATAACTCAATACGCCGAGATTGTTCAGGGTACGGGCGATGTCCCTAGCGTAAACACCCGGTTTTTCCTGCTCCAGCTCGCGGAGTATGGAAAGGCATTCCTCGTAGCAGTCGAAGGACGGTCCATAATCTTTAATGGTCTGATAGAGTATGCCGAGATTGTTCAGGGTCTGGGCCACATCTTCCCGGTATGAAGAGTCGGATTCAGCTGCCCTACGCCTGTTGGCCAGGGCTTCCCTGAAGCAGACAGCGGCGCTCTCAAATTGGTTGGTATTGCAGTACAGATTTCCCAGGTTATTCAGCGTGTTGGAAATCCGAAGGGTGTATTCACCAGGCTGTTCGCGATCCAAATCCCGGTACCGTTCAAGAGCTTCCAGATAGTACTGCTGGGCCTCTTGTTTGTCATTCAGAAAATCGAGATAGTAGGCCAGTTCGAAATAGTTCTCGGGATCGGGTTGCAATCGAACCAATTCCTTCATCAGCATAACGGCTTCCTCATAGGCGAGCGAAGAGATGGTCATTTCAATGAGTCCCTCCAGTACACGAACGTCCTCGGACTGCTGCTGATCCCTGTACCGAAACCAGCTGCCCGCGATCTGTCCGGCCTGCCCCTCCTTGTAGTATTCCTGGGCCTCCCCCAAAATCTCCGCGGCCAGGAAATTCCCCTGGTCCTTAAGGCTCTGAACCTCTTCGGTGAGTTCCTGGTTTCTCTCGAATCTGAGGTCAATAACGAAAACCAGGATATCGCGATACACACCCTCGATCAGTTCCTTGTCGATGAGTCCGTCCAATCGTTTGATTACCTCGTTTCGATCGTGAAACGGGGCCAGCATCTCCATGTATATCCTGACGGATTTCATCGTCAGCCCTTCAGGTAGGGCATGGTTGACGAGATCGATCAACTGGGTGACATCCGATTTGATCTGTGTAGTTTGTTCCTCCAGTATACCGAGGTTTTCCTGACTCTTGGTGACCCGTTCCCGTATTTCCTTCTTGACGCGATCCGGGAAAATCCAGGAATTGATCAGCTGAGAGAAGACCGCCATTAGGAGGCCAACGGCGATGGCACCAAAGGGGTTCTCGAGGCTGATCTGTTTGAAGTCGCCGTAAAAACGGCTCCATGAATACTCCTGAAAATGGACATTCCCCTTTTGGAACCACAATAAAATAAGGAAGGATGCCAGGGCGAGGACGATCCAGAGTACGAGTATTCCAAGTCTCTTGGCGTTTTTCACGTGGGTCAGGTTATCGGCACAAAAAGTACAAAAAAATAAGGCTGAAATGCTGTTCTTCAGCACGGCTGGACCCTCTTTTTTGTTGCATCAACACAAAAAACAAGATCGTACGCACGGGATTCGTAAAAGGCTGACTACCTTTATGGGTTGACAATAGAAAAACTAAACTCATGAGAAGAAAACTGATGGTACTGGCACTATCCGGGCTGGCAGCCAGCAGCTGTGATCTGCTTCAACCGGAGAAGGAACTCATCTCGGGCATAACCCTGGAAAACATGGACACTTCGGTGAAACCGGGAGATAATTTCGACGCATACGTTAATGGGACCTGGGTAAAGAACAACGAAATTCCGGGAGATGAAGGACGCTACGGAGCCTTCAACATCCTGAGGGAGCAGTCGGACGAGAACGTAAAGGCGATCATTGAGGAATCGGCCGAAGGAGAATTCGAACCGGGATCCGACCAGCAGAAGATCGGTGACCTGTACAACTCCTACATCGACATGGAAACCCGGAATTTACTGGGGATGGAACCCATAGCGAGGGATCTGGCTGAAATTGAAGCCATCGGCAGCCTCAAGGACCTCACCGTGTATTTCGCCCGCGCCCCCAAGATGGGCAAAGAAGTCCCGATGAGCCCCTTCGTATATCAGGACCTCAAGAAGCCCGATGAATATGCCGTCTACCTATATCAGTCCGGTATCGGCCTGCCCGACAGGGACTATTACTTTAACGAAGACGAACGTTCGGTTGAAATCCGGGACAAATACGTAGGGCATATAGCGAGGATGTTCGAGTTGGCAGGCTGGCCGGGTGGGCCCAACGCGGCCCGTGAAATCATGGAGCTGGAAACCCGCATTGCGGCCAACCACATGAAGAAGGAACAGACCCGGCAATTCGCCGCCAATTATCATATGTACAGCAGGGACTCCCTGAAGTACATCATGAAATCCTTTGACTGGGATACCTATCTGGAGGAAGCCGGAGTAGGTAATCTGGAGAAGCTGGGCATGTTCATGCCTGACTACCAGAAGGCCCTCGATGAGATGCTGACCGAGGTCCCCCTTTCGACCTGGAAGACCTATCTCAAATGGCATCTGCTCGACGGAGCGGCCTCTTCACTGACCGAAGAGCTGGACCGTCAGAACTTCGAGTTCTTCAGCAAGGAATTGTCCGGAGTAGAGGAACAGCGACCACTCTGGAGAAGGGGCGTGGGTACAGTAAATGGCCTGCTGGGTGAACTCGTGGGTAAGGTTTATGTGGAGAAGTACTTCCCGGCCGAAGCTAAGGAGCGCATGCAGGAACTGGTAGCCAATCTGATCCGCGCCTACGAGCGGAGTATTACGGAACTCGATTGGATGAGCGAAGAGACTAAGGTGCAGGCCCTGGATAAGCTCAGCAAATTCGACCCCAAAATCGGGTATCCCGATGAGTGGAAGGAATACGAAGTGGAAATCAAGGCCGATGACCTGGTGGGGAACCTGAAGCGATGCAGCCTGATGGAATACGAGCGCGAACTTTCCAAACTCGGAGGTCCTGTGGACAGAAAGGAATGGGGAATGACTCCGCAGACGGTGAATGCCTACTACAATCCCACCAAGAACGAAATCGTATTCCCGGCGGCTATTCTCCAGCCTCCCTTCTTCAACATGGCTGCCGATGATGCCGTAAACTACGGAGGCATAGGTGGGGTGATCGGGCACGAAATCGGACATGGTTTCGACGATAGCGGAAGTCAGTTCGATGGAGACGGCAAGGCTCGCAACTGGTGGACCGCTGAGGATCGGGAGGAATTTACCAAGCGAACCGAGAAGCTCATTGCGCAGTACGACGCGTTCGAGGTACTGCCCGGTGTAAACGTCAATGGCGAATTTACCCTGGGAGAGAACATTGGTGACCTCGGAGGGCTGAGCATAGCGCTCAAGGCGTATCAGATGTCGCTCGAAGGTAAAGAGGCACCCGTTATGGATGGCTTTACCGGAGAGCAGCGGGTTTTCCTGGGTTGGGCTCAGGTCTGGCAAAATCTGGCACGGGATGAATTCCTGCGTCAGCAGGTCAATACCGACCCCCACTCCCCTACTATGTTCCGCGTGAACGGAGTGGTGCGAAACATACCCGAATTCTATACCGCTTTCGACATCAAAGATACCGATTCACTGTATCTGGCTCCTGACGAGCGGGTGAAGATCTGGTAATCTACAGAGGCAAGCGAATAATACAAAGGGATGGGTCCAAAGAGGGCCCATCCCTTTTCACATCAACCAAACAATAGGGGCCGGCATCCGCCGGATTATCGATAGAGGGTAAAGTGGCCGAACATGGGAGGAGTCTCGCCGTTGTCTACGGTAACCACATACCAGTAATCTCCCGTCGGAACCGGTTTACCGAAATAGTTACCATCCCACTTGATCACGTTTTGTAGTCGGGCCACCACCCGGCCATAGCGGTCGTATATCTTGACGGTCATGCTCGGGAACAATTCCCCATTTTCCGCGGCGAAAAAATCGTCCATCAGATCGCCGTTGGGCGTGAAATAGTCGGGAAACCTCGGCATGGTATTGAAATCGAAAGTCGCCCTGTACACGGCTTCACAACCCGCCTGGTCCCTCACCCGTACTTCGAATTCCGTATCGCGGAACAGATAAAACACGTTCTCGGCTCCGTAGGACTCACCCTGGAAGGAATACTCATATCCGCCGAATCCACCGCTGGCCGTTGCCGTAAACTCATTGTATCCGGTTTTTTCTACCTCCAGCACCAGAGGCTCGTAGTCGTCGATCTCAAATTCCACGATATCGAAGCATCCGCTGGAGTGCAGGGCATATACGAAGTGCTCTCCCGGTGGCAGGTTGCCGTATTGGTTGTCACTGGTGGCCAGATTGATATCGTAGGTATCGATCGCATAGAGCATTTCATCGGAAAGAGAGGGATTGGCCAGTTCAATGGTGACCGTGTTGTAGGCGAAAATTTCAGTACAACCGTAGGTGACCACGGGGTTAACTTCTACCGTCAGGCCCGGGGGTACTTCCACGGACACATTGGTAATGCAGCCACGGCTGTCCCGAATAAATATGGTATGCGGTCTGCCCCCTTCCAGACCCCGGAACTCCAGGGTGCTGTTAAGCTCGAAATCTTCTTCGTTAGCCGAATCCACACTGGTCTCATAAGGGGGCACCCCTCCTGCTACGGCCAGACGAACCATGGAATCCCCATCCCCCAGGCAGATTTCCGGGGTCACCTCGGCCACTGAGGCGATAAGGGGAGCCGGGGAGCCCACCACTACGGTACGCGTAATGGTACAACCCAGATCGTCCTGAATGATGATGTCGTAGCTCCTTGGTGGTAATTCATCGAAGGTCTTACGATTGGGATAAACCGGGTCGTCCCCTTCGAAGAACTCACTCAGGGTGTCGGAGATGGAATACCGAATGCGGCCCGTTCCCCCGCTCGCTTCCAGTATGATCTGTCCATCGGCATCTCCGGCGCAACTCACATCCATGACCTCGAAGTATTCCAGCACGAGAGGTTCTCTGGGAAGAATTTCGATGGGCGGAGACACGGCCTGGCAACCTCCGCTTCGGGCAAAAACATAGTAAGTGCCCGGGTCGAGATTTCGGAAAATCCCTGAATCCTGTTCGGGCCGAACGGTATTTCCGGGCAGGGGTGTCCCCGGGTTGTTCAACAGGGTATATCGGTAATTTCCTATTCCCCCGAATGCCTCGGATCGTATAATTCCGGTGGCTTCTCCCGCGCAGTTTATCGTGGCATTAGTCAAATCCAGATCAATCACCAATGGGGCAGCGGGATCCAGTGATATCTGATTGGATCGTTCGAAAGGACAGCCGTTGGAATTTTGTACGTCGTACATAAAAGGTCCGGGATCCATGGTGATATCCACGGCTATGTCCGTTTGGTATACCTCCGTTCCGAAAGGCTGGAAAGGATCACTGGTTCCGGAGCGGCGGTAGAAGTAGTCCATGCCGGGTTGGGGGTTGGTGATTCTCAGCCTCATTCTTCCCAGGTCTCCACAACCTGGAGGCTGGAGCTCAACCAGGTCGGACTGTATGCGCTCGGGATTCATCACGTCGATTTCGGGTGTAAATGCCGTACACTCCCAACCATCGTAAACGGCAATCTGATAGCGTCCCGCGTTAAGGTTACTGAACACCGGTGTATTTTGCAGTCCACTCTGAGTTCCATCGGATATCCGAATCAGCTGGTAGAGGTAGTTGCCGGCTCCCTGACCGCCGATTATGTCGTAGGATTCTATAATTGCATTGTTGTCACCGGGACAGGCCAGGGGTTGTACGATGCGTACCAACGCCTGTATGGGGTCTGGTATGGCGAGGGAAATCGTCCGGCTCTGCTCACAACCCCGGAAGTCGCGCACATACACTTCGTAGTCCCCTCCATCGAGTCCCTCAAATACCCGTTCGGTATTGGGATAATCGATCAGGACAGTCCCGCTTGAGGAGTCGATCAGGCGGTATTCGTAATTGCCCCAGCCGCCTTCCGCACTCACGGTTATTTCACCAAGTCCGGGCGAGGCACAGGTAACTACTGCAGTCTGATTGAGATCCAGGTCCAGGGGTCGGTCGGGAGAACGCACCGTGGTCACATTACTCTCCGTATCGCAATACGGGCTATCCTGGGCCTCTACACGAACGAACAGGTTCCCGGCCGGCAGGCCTCCTATGATTTCTTCACCTGCCGACAGGTTGGTATCCAGGGTGCCGGTGACTCCGGTACTGACATCACCCGAAGGGGTTCGGCTGAATACCTCGTAATGATACACCCCGGTGTAGTTCAGGATCTCCAGGGCCACTTCTCCATCCGAATCACCAAAGCAGCTCACGGGACGGTTTTCCCTGAGTGTTGCTGAGATCGTATTGTATTCCGGCATGTCGGCCAGTAGGGTCAGATACGTACATCCACCATTATCCAGGTCGCTGACCGCAAAAACATAAGACCCGGGAACCCCGATGGGAATACTGGCACGGTCCGTTCCTCCGGAGGAAACCGCCGGCCCCGAACCAAGTGGCATTAATTCCACCTCGTAATTCCCGGGCCCCTGATCCACTATCACTGTGATGCTACCGGACTGCACACCTGCTCCGCTATTGTCACAAGTAGCCGGAACCACATCGAAACTGAAGGTCAGGTCCGCAGGAGTAACGAAGGTCGTAATGGTGCGTATTTCACAACCGTTGCGATCACGAACTATGACCTCTATATTCTGATCGACTCCACGATCGATGATCTGAAACTGATTGGAGGACTGAAACTGGGTGCCATCGAAAGTAGGAGTACCGTCATTGATACTGTACATGTAGGGTGGTGTACCTGTCGGTGTGCCCGTACCGTCGCCATTAGTGTCCATAAATACTTCCAGGTCGGCCGTACTGAACTGTCCGGAGCCGGAGTCACAACTAAAGTCGGTCTGGGCAGTCTGGATTTGCAAAGGCAACGGTTCGACCAGGGTTATATCCGGCCAGGTATCCCGGCATCCCCGCTGGGACACCACTTCTGCCGTATAGGTACCCGGCGGTAATCCACTGAAAAGTGGGGAGGTTTGTGGGCCGTGAAGGGTAGTTCCCATACCATCGGTAAGGCTGTACAAGAGGGGAATATCCACATCTGTTCCCGTCTGCAGGCTTACCGATATGGAACCATCCAGCGAACCTGAACAGCTGATATCGGTGGTTTGCACCGCACTGATAACGGGGTTGATCACCACGCTTACCTCAACCACGGCCACATCCGAACACAAAGGAATGGTATTGGAATCGAGGTCGGTCACCACTACTTCGTAGTTGCCAGGGGCAATATTGTTGAAGACCGGTGTATTCTGTACAGGCTGAACGGGCAGCATGGTAGCCTGATCCAGAAGCTGATACTCGAAATTCCCACTTCCCCCGGTAGTGGTCACGGTAATCGCCCCGTCGCCTGCATTGCAGGTAGGAACAGAGCTAGCCTCCGCCGAGATGGAGAAAAAGTCGAATACTTCGGCCATGATCGTCTGGGTGCATCCCCAGCCATCCCGGATGGTGATGGTATAGGTCCCCGCATTGGGTACTATGAACTGCGGGGAATCCTGGAAGCCGCCTCCAATGTCGTACTGAAAAGTTTCACCGGGGAGGCCACTACCCGTGCTTAGCGGTGCTGTCACGTCGATCTGGAAGCCACTGCTTGCCGTACACTGATTGACCACGTCTATGGCCGCAGCCGGCATCGGAGGCAATTCGGTCACGGAGGCGGTTGTACTCACCACGCAGCCTGCTGCATCCCTGAGGTAGAAATCATATGTACCCGGGGCAGCGAGTTCGAAGGTCGTATCTGTCCCGAAAGCGGATGGGGCAGGATCCCCTGTCGGTACCACGGCGAATTCATATCCCGGTGTGCCCGAGTTTCCTCTGACGGTTACCAGCGCCCCTCGGAAACAGGTCCCGGGCAGGTTATCCAGTATGGTTATCACCGGATTGTTGACCTCTACCCTTCCCAGGGCACTGGCTTCGCAGCCGTTATATGGATCGTAAACCGTTACCTGATAGCTGCCAGGTGCGAGACCCGTCAGATCGGTAAAAGGTCCGGACGAAGAAACGTTGGTCAGGGGTATGATCTCGCTTCCGTCTTCCGTATTTCTGAGTATGATGTCCACATCGGGGCCTGAAGCACCGCTAATGGTATACGAAAGCGATCCGGTAGGGGTCGGACCACAGGCCGATGCGGCAGTGGATACGCTGACACCCAGAGGGCTCGGGCCGCTGTAAGGCGGAATTTCTTCCACATAGATACAGCCCGTTCCGGTGTCCTCCACCTCGACGTAGTAGGTGGTTCCCAGGTCCAGACCGCTAAAGGTATGGTCGCGCGGACCCCCGTTGGGTGAATACCTGGGTAAAGGCTCGCTTATCAAACGTATCAGAAAGGGGCCCACACCGCCGACTATGGTGATGCTCACACTGAGGTCGCTTGCACAGTCCGGTGGCAGTATGGGCACTGGCACAATATCCAACTCACTTTCTGTTATGGTTACTACATCCCGGTCTTCACAACCCAGGGCATCCCGGGTAACCACGGTATACGTTCCGGGGGAAACGGCATTAAAGGCTCCGGTGTTGCTGGCAATACCCGGATAGGATAATACTGTTACCCCGAACTCATCCAGGAGTTCGTAGTCATAGGGGCCGGTACCGTTGGTAATATTCACGGCTATACTGCCTTCCACTACACCAGCGCTACAGCTCGCCGGGGTTGGTGTAATGACGGCGTCCAGTGGGGCACTGCTACCGACCACGGCGGTCAAGGTCGGGCTTTCGCAACCCCGGCTGTCCCGGATCACAAAGCCTCCATGGGTTCCGGCGCTATAGCCCGGAAAAACGGATACGGGGCCGAAGGTAGTACCGTTATCATTACTGTACTCATAAGGGGGAACCCCAAAATTCGTGTCGGGTATGAGTTCTACCACCCCGCTTCCCGGTACACCACAACGGGTGTCGGTGATCTGCACGGAACCCGCTATGGATTCCCTGGGGCTGATGGTAATCTGATTGCTGAATGCAGAACAGCCCTGACTGTCCAATACCATGAATTCATAGGTAGTATCTGAGGTTATGCTACCGTCATTGGGCACGGTATACTGGAAACTGCTCCCCGCTATGGGATAGTTCGCGCTGGTATAGGGACCGCCGTTGATACTCACCTCGTAGTGATCATAGGAGGTGCCAATGGGGTAACCGTCCTGTATGCTCACCTCGATCCGTGCATCGGGTCCGGAACAGGTGAGCTCCTGCAGGATAGAGGCCGTCGCGCGAATGGGATCGTTGATCAAAGCGGTGATCTGGGTACGGCAGTTATTGGCATCATTCACTTCCAGGGTATAGCTGTTGGGGGTCAAGCCTGGAAAGATCGGTGATGCCTGCCAGGGTCCGCCATTGATTCGGTACTCGTATGGCCCCAGTCCCCCGCTGGCCGTTACGGCGAGTTGGGCCGCATTGAAGGCATCGTAACAAAAATCGGACTGAGCCAGGTCCAGGCTGAGTGCCGGACTAGGCAGGGGCGTGAGGGTAAACGTATCCAATACCTGACAGCCGTTGACATCGGTTACCTCGAGAGTATAGGTTCCACCCTGTATCAAACCTGTAAACAAAGGGGTGTTGCGGGGCCCGATGATGCTCATATCGGGCTGTATCAGACGGTAGCTATTGGACCCCCAGCCGCCCGAGGTCAGGGCAGTGACACTTCCTGAATTGCCATTCTGACAATTCATGGCCTCCACGTCAAGTGAATCGATGGACAACGGAGCAGCCGGCTCTTCGATAACCAGGGTGGCTGTATCGGTACAAAGGGTCGTCTCGTCGGTTACCGCTATGGTATAACTACCCACCGCAAGACCACTGATATCAATGGAACTGCTGGTTTGTCCGGAGGTTATCGGACCGGAGTTGATCTGGTAGCTGTAGGTACTGCCGAAACGGTCGACCAGAAAGCGACCGCTGCCATTGGTGTCGCCCTGGCAACTGACCGGGCTTAGGGTCTGAGACTGTACGCGTATGGTTTCCAGTTGCTGAAGGCTATAGCTTTCCTGATAGGTGCAGCCTTCGGCATCCGTGATTTCGAAGGTGTAGCTTCCGAAGGGTAGTCCGCTGAACAGCGGATTATTACCGTTATCCACGGCATAAGCTGCCGGAGCCAATATCTCATAGTTGTAACCCGGAGTCCCTCCAAATCCCGTCAGGGTAACGGAGGCCGTACCCGTGGCACAGTCGAGATTGCCTACCGTGAAGTCGATGTCGTCGGGATAGTTCAGTGCGGGGAATACGACGTCCGGCAATAGCTGTACACAGCCATTGGCATCCCGGATAGCCGGTGTATAGGTACCCACCGAGAGATTGGTGAAATCGGGATTTGAGCCAAAACCTGCACCTATGCTGTATTCAAAAGGAGGTACCCCACCACTCAGCCATTCGATTCGGATGGAACCTCCGGTCGGAAGGGTACAGGAAGGCCTTCCCAGTTCCACCGCCTGGGCGTTGATACTTGCCGGAGAATTGACGGTAATACTCTGAGCGGGAGCCACGCAGCTAAAACCATTCTGTTCATACCTCAGCAATACGGTGTAGGTTCCCGGAAAGAGGTTGGAGAAAGTAGGGCTGCTCTGGTAGTTCGAGCCTCCATCGATACTATAGGTAATATTGTACCCCAGTGAATTCGGAACCTGTACGCTGATCTGACCGCTGTTGGCACCGCCACAATCCGAGTCGGTTGCGTTCAGGGAGAACACGGGTGGAGGTATGTTGAGCACCTCGACCGAACCGTTATCCCTGCAACCGTTGGCATCCTCAACCAGTACATCATAGGTGCCCGGTCCGCTCACCGTAAAGGCAGTTGTTCCACCGAAGGTGCCCGCAAAACTGGACCCTCCGTCCAAACTATACCGGTAAGGCGGTGTCCCTCCCGTAGCGTGCACATCGACCGAGACGGAACTCAGACCACAGCCGAAACTCTCATTGGTACTTGCGGATACTTCCAGGGGACTGATACCGCTACCAATCTGCAAGGGATTGCCCGAACTGTCTCTGTCGAGGGTCAGCGAACAGGTATTGGTCGATATGCGGACTTCATAATCACCGGGACCCACATTGGAAAACGTATAGGTATCGGTGGCATTGGGACCGAAGGTATCCACAGTGACTCCATTTCGTACCAGCCTGTAGGTATAGAAGCCCGGTACCCCTCCGACCTGAACCGAAATGCTTCCCTGGTCACCGCTGCACAATATGTCGGTATAGGAGGCGCTCGCGGTCAAGCTAAGCTCCTGCACGGTCACTTCGTTGGAAGGAAAAATACAGGCACTGGCCGCCACGTTCTGTAAACGGACATAAACCCGGTAAGTGCCGCCCGTAGTTACGGTAAAGTAAGGATCCTGCTGGTAAGGACCCGAAGGACTGTTCAAGCTGTATTCATACCCCTGAGGCACATTCACGACCTCGACGCTGCCCGGGGTTCCACAGCTGATATTTTCGAATACAATCTGAGGGTTAAGTGGATTCTGGCTGGCCTTGAAGTAATAAAAGGTACCCCCGTCAACCCGCACCCGATACTCACCCGGGGCGTTCAACTGATAGGTGGAACCGTTACCCACATTATTCCAGTTGCAGGAGGTATTAATCGTCGGACAATCTTCCACGACCGTAGGCGCACAGGTATTGGGATCCAGCCGCTGCCACTCGTACGAACTCCCAGAAACCGAAAGGCTCAGTGTTCGCGTGTCACTGGTACCACACAGAAAGAACTTTGAGAGCGTACTACCGTCATTCGGACAGGTAACGGTCTGATCGGCTCCGTTGATTATGGTGGTAAACCAGGGGCTTGAGGTAAGGATGGGATCGTCACCGCCGTGGGTACTCAGGTTTAATCCGCTCGCATGGGTAGGGAAGTGCCATATGAGCAGGGTAGCTAAAACCACAGCGTGACAGAAATGAATCTGCACTGTACCGGCTCGCATAAGTAGATGTTAGGTTAAGAATAATCGATTTGGGATCTAACTATTCTAAGCGTACTATTTTCCTCTAATTAGTTTATTTTTAATTGCTGTTATATCACTACTGGTGTCAGTTTGTAGTCTTTTTCTAAAGAATGACAAAGTAAAATTATGAAATTTATCTGGTGTACTACCTATTTTTTCGTTGTACTGCTCACTTCCTGTGCAGATGCTCCGGGTCCTGACCCAAAATCCCCTGTTATCACGAAGACCGAGGTCAAAGCCGAGTTGTTCGTCGATAACCTCCAGAACCCATGGGGAATGGCGTTCCTTCCGGACGGCTCATTATTAGTGGCTGAAAAGTCGGGGACCCTGCTTCGCATCAGCAATGGAGAACGCCGGGAAATTGGAGGTCTGCCTGCGGTTAAAGTTCAGGGACAGGGCGGACTCATGGATATCCGCCTGCACCCCAACTACGATCAGAACGGATGGCTGTACTTTTCCTTTGCCTCAGCGGACGGTGAGGGTGAAGGGGCCCACACCGCCATCATGCGCGCAAAACTCGAAGGAGATCGCCTCGTACAGAATGAGTTGTTGTACAAGGGTAGCCCCAATACGCGAAAGGGACAGCATTTCGGGTCGCGAATCACATTCGACCGGGAAGGATATATGTATTTCTCGATCGGAGATCGCGGCAACCGGGACGTCAACCCCCAGGACCTCAGCCGGGATGGAGGGAAAATTTACCGCCTGTACGACGACGGACGGATACCGGAGGACAATCCCTTCGTAGGTCAGGAAGGCGCCCGCACGGCCATATTCAGCTATGGTCACCGGAACCCTCAGGGACTGGTTACCCACCCAGAAACCGGTGAAATCTGGGAAACGGAACACGGGCCCAGGGGAGGTGACGAACTCAATCTGGTACAGAAGGGCAAGAATTACGGTTGGCCGGTGATCACCTATGGCATCAATTACAGCGGCACTCCGATAACCGATGAAACACAGCGGGAGGGAATGGAACAGCCGTTACATTACTGGGTGCCATCAATCGCGCCCTGCGGTATGGAGATCGTTTCTTCGGACAAGTATCCGGGCTGGGAAGGAAATATTCTTATAGGCTCCCTTTCCTTTCAATATCTGGAAATGCTGGTCATGGATGGATACTCCGTCACAGGCCGTGAGAAGCTGCTAGAGAATATAGGACGGGTGAGAAACGTGATTCAGGGACCCGATGGCTACATCTATGTAGCCGTTGAATCCAAGGGGATTTACCGACTAATTCCACAGGAGTAATCATCGACCTAATAGCTTTCGGATTGGGTTGAACCTGGGTCACGATGCTGAAGGGAAGATTGCATCGCCTTGCGAACCGATCCGTGAGTATCCAACAAGGCCTGGGCGACTTCGTACGATACCCCCAAGGCCTCGACCAGATACCGTGTCCCCCGGTCTACCAGTTTGGCATTGCTCAATTGCATGTCCACCATGCGGTTGCCCTTTACCCGCCCCATGCGAATCATCAATGAAGTGGAGATCATGTTCAAGACCAGTTTCTGGGAAGTTCCGCTTTTCATCCGCGTACTGCCGGTGACGAATTCCGGACCTACCTCGATCTCGATCGGATGTTCGCAGGCCTCCGCAAGTGGCGAGCCCGGGTTATTGGTTATGCATCCAGTTAGGATACCGTTTTCCCGGGCCAGTCGAATCCCGCCCACCACATAGGGGGTCGTTCCCGAGGCCGCTATGCCCACCAGAGTATCGTTTTCACCTATGTTGAATTCCTTAAGGTCTTCCCAGGCCTGGGTTGGGTGATCCTCCGCAAATTCCACCGCCTTTCGGATGGCGCCATCGCCTCCTGCTATGAGCCCGATGACCCTATCGTGAGGCAGTCCAAAGGTTGGGGGTATCTCGGAGGCATCGAGGATCCCCAGGCGACCACTGGTTCCTGCACCGATGTAGAACAACCGGCCTCCGGCCCTGAAGCCGGGCAGTATGGCCTCGACAAGCCATTCTATTTCGGGTATCTTTTTGCCCACTGCCGAAGCAATGACAGCATCTTCACGATTCATGTTCCGAAGCAGTTCGCCGGTAGACATGTTCTCCAGCCCATCGTATCGGGACGGAGATTCTGTAATTTTTGTAAACTTTGATTCGTTCATTAGTACGAAAGTAACGCGAATTCACCTCATGCCCGAAACCCAAACAAGGATTCCGCCCGGGTCACCTTCTGCCAGCAGGCCATGGCTCTGGGTACCCGTGTTATACCTCACCCAGGGGCTCCCCTACATTATTGTCATCTCGGTTTCCGTTGTCCTGTATAAACGACTGGGACTGTCCAATGAGGAAATCGGCTACTACACCAGCTTGCTCTATCTGCCCTGGGTCCTCAAGCCTCTGTGGAGTCCATGGGTAGATCAGCTCAGGGCGAATCGCAGGGTTTTCCTGGGTATGCAGTTCCTGATCGCCTTGTTATTCCTGATATCCGGGGCCTTCCTGACCACTCCTCTTTTTCTGTCCATCAGCCTGGGTTGCTTCTGGATCTCGGCCATGGCCTCGGCGACCAATGATATCGCCTCCGACGGATATTACCTCGAGCAGCTCAGCCAGAAGGAACAGTCCTTCTTCGTGGGCATACGGAGTACATTCTACCGCATTGCCTTTATTTCGGGAGAGGGTTTACTGGTCGTGCTGGCAGGTTGGTGGGAATCCCAATACGGCGATCCGGCCCGTGCATGGTCGCTTACCCTGATGGTCGCGGGCGGTGCCCTCCTTATACTCGCGGCTGCGAATGCCTTCCTCTGTCCCCGATCCGGAGGATTAACTCCGCCTGAGCACTCTCCAGGACGAAATTCCTACCTCACCCAGCTCAGAGACTTCTTTGGCAAGAAAGACATACTATGGGCGCTGGCCTTTATACTGACCTACCGCCTGGGCGAAGGACTGCTCGTTAAAATGTCCGCTCCCTTTTTGCTGGACGAAGCGGATGCAGGGGGAATGGGCCTCAATACCCAACAACTCGGAGTGATCAAAGGAACCGCGGGAGTGATAGCCCTTTCCCTGGGGGGCATAGCCGGCGGAATCCTGATTTCGCGCCACGGACTCAGGCGCTGGATGCTTCCCATGATGCTGGCACTGAATCTGCCTAATCTGGGATACGCCATGCTCGCCTGGGCAGGGAGCGGTTCGCTGGCCGTCATCAGCGCTGTCGTGGTACTGGAGCAACTCGGATACGGCTTCGGTTTTGCGGCCTTTCTGATGTTTCTGATCTATCTCTCCAGGGGAGATCATCCGACCAGTCACTACGCCCTGGCGACCGGATTCATGGCCCTGGGACTCATGATACCAGGCTTTCTGAGCGGACTGCTACAGGAATCTCTGGGGTACTTCGAATTCTTCGTGCTGGTGGTATTCGCTGCCATACCTTCTTTTCTGTTAGTCCGAAAGCTGGATTATCCATCTGACTTCGGTAAAAAAGAACGGTCATGAAGCCCTCTCTTTATAAGCGACTCTCGAAATCCGACCCAAGGGGTCTAAGCCTGAAAGAAAAAATAGGCCAGTGCCTAATGCTACCGGCCTACATACAGGACAGTGAGGACGATATACGTCGTAGAGAACAGCTATTACGGGACCTGAGCATAGGCTCCCTCTGTTTCTTCCACAGCCGATCGGCTGCTGCGGCCAATGTTTCCAGTCAAACGCCTTACGGGGAAGACGAGCGGGCCCGGCTCAGGGATTTGATCGACCGCTATCAGGAGGCAGCCCGGATTCCCTTGCTGATTGCCATGGATTCCGAATGGGGCCTGGCCATGAGAGTGAGGGGGATACAGGCCTATCCCTATGCCCTCTGCCTCGGATCACTGCAAAATCCGGAGGAATTGATACGGCGGGTAGGGCGTGCCATAGGCGCCGAGTGCAGGGAATTGGACATACACTGGAATCTGGCACCGGTAACGGATCTGCACCTCAACCCCTCCAATCCGGTCATCGGCTACCGCAGCTTCGGTTCTGACGGTCGGCAGGTAGCCATTTGTGCGGACGCCTACAGAAAAGGCCTTGCCGACTCAGGAGTATTGCATTGCCTGAAGCACTTCCCGGGCCACGGCGATACCACTAAGGACTCCCATCAAAGCCTGCCGGTCATTATGCGGGATCAGGAAGAGCAATCGCAAAGTGAGGAGATCCCCTACAGGCTGCTGTTTAGGTCAGAAACCGACGCGGTCATGGCCGCCCATGTTGCCTTTCCCCAACTGACCGGCAAACCCGGATTACCGGCTACGCTTTCCAGGGAAGTACTGAGGGACTATCTGAGAGGAAAACTGGGCTTCGAAGGAGTAATCATCTCAGATGCCCTGAATATGTGGAGTGTTTCCGGACTATTTAACCAGCCCGGAGAACTGGAACTCGAGGCCTTCCGGGCAGGCTGCGACCTGCTTTGCTTCACTGAGCACCCCGGGGCAGCAGTGGAACTCATCGAGCAGCATACGAAGGCGGAACGAATCGACTCCTCATTCAGGCGGGTCTGGAGTCTGAAGGCCCGGGGTCTCAAGAAGGCCGAAGAATCTAGTGGCCTAATACACACCGATCACTCCTTAATCTCGGAGATTGCAAGGGGATGCATCACGCTGATCAAAGGAGACGGGAATAGCTTCGACCTCACCCGGGATTACGTGCCCTATGGAATTCCTGAGGTAAATCACTTTGCAGATAGGATGAAGGAAATGAGTTCATCGAAAGTGACTGGGGGAAAAGTCCTGGCTCTTTTTCCTCCCGGGCTGAGGCCCTCAGAAGGATTCGGTTGGGATTCTGGAGCCTGGAACGATATCAACTCACATTTACGGCAGGAAAACTGCGGGCTGATCCTCTTCGGAAATCCTGCAGCGCTCGAACTGCTGGACTGGGATCGCTCCCTGTGGACACTATTGGCCTTTGACCCAGGCCTTTCCTTTCAACAAGCGGCATGGGAAGTATACAGCGGGCGGGCACCGGCCCGGGGAAAGCTCCCCTACACCCTGCAAACCCCAGGGTCGTGAGCAGTAAGCACTACCGCATCATCGGCATGATGTCGGGCACCTCTCTGGATGGCCTTGACCTGGCCTATGCAGAACTGCGTTTCGAGTATGGGGTCTGGCACTATGAACTCGGCCCCTGCACCACCCTGCCCTACGACACCGAATTCAGGGAAAGGCTCGGCCGCGCCATCGAGTTGAGCCCTGAGGACCACGCCCGACTGGATCGGGAATACGGCACCTATTTAGGAGAAGCCGCCCTGGATTTTATTCGGACCAACCGGTTGAAGCCCGATGCAATTGGCAGTCACGGACACACCTCTCATCACCGTCCTTCGGAAGGCGTGACCTACCAACTGGGCGATGGGTCCGAAATCGCTCGGATCACTGGCGTAACCGCGGTCTGTGATTTCCGCAGACAGGATGTAACTCTGGGTGGGCAGGGAGCGCCTCTGGTACCCATCGGTGACCGACTGCTCTTTGGCTCCTATGCATTCTGCCTGAATCTAGGCGGGATTAGCAACATATCCCTCGAGGCCGGGGGAAATCGCATCGCCTACGATATCGGTATGGCAAACCTGCCCCTGAATTTCCTCTGTGGGCTAACAGGTACTGCCTACGATGTGGGGGGGCACATGGCCCGCTCCGGCAAACCCGACTTCACTTTGCTCAAACAACTGGATGAGCTGGAATACTATAGAATTCCCCCTCCCAAGTCCACGGGTCTCGAATGGGTACAGTCTGAGGTTTATCCACTACTACTGAATAACAAGGTGAGCATAGAGGACCGTCTGCACACGGTTGTCCTGCACAATTGCCGGCAGATATGCAAATCCATTCTTAGCCACCATCCTTCACCGGGTTCCAGCCTGCTTATTACCGGCGGCGGTGCACACAACACTTTTTTCATGGAAACCCTGGAAAGAGAACTGGAGGGACTAGTCCGGATGGTACGGCCCGAAGACCTCCTTGTCGATTATAAAGAAGCCCTGGTTTTCGCACTTTTGGCGGCATTGAGACTCGAGGGAATGATCAATGTGCTAAGCTCGGTGACGGGAAGTAGGCGCGACAGCAGCAGCGGATCCATCTACCAACCGGCATAAAAAAACCCGGGCCCTCCGTTAAGAGGGCCCGGGCGTCGTATCCGGCCCGTATCGCCCCGGACCAGGGCAACCTTGTTTTATACGACTTACAGCGGAATATTTCCGTGTTTTTTCTCGGGAGCTTCGACATACTTATTCTCCAGCATAGCGAAGGCCTTGATGAGCTTGCGACGCGTGTTCTTGGGCAGTATCACTTCGTCGATGAAACCCCGGCGGGCAGCCCGATAGGGATTGGCAAATTTATCCATATACTCGGCTTCTTTTTCCACCCATTTCGCCTGCGGATCCTCAGCCTCCATGATTTCCTTGCGGAATATAATCTCACTGGCTCCCTTAGCACCCATCACGGCTATTTCGGCCGTTGGCCAGGCGAAGTTCATGTCCGCTCCGATATGCTTAGAATTCATCACATCATAAGCTCCGCCATATGCCTTCCGGGTAATAACGGTCACGCGGGGCACGGTGGCCTCACTGAACGCATACAGCAATTTGGCGCCGTGCATGATAATGCCGGTCCACTCCTGGTCCGTTCCGGGTAGGAACCCGGGCACATCCACCAGTACGAGCATAGGAATATTGAAGGCGTCGCAGAAACGTACAAATCGTGCTGCTTTACGCGAACTCTTCACCCCGAGTACTCCGGCCAGGAACATGGGTTGATTAGCTATGATTCCAACGCTTCGTCCTGCGAGCCGACCAAAGCCCGTGATGATGTTCTCGGCGTAATTCTCCTGTATCTCCATAAACGACTCCTCGTCCACGATGCCTTCGATCACTTCTTTCATGTCGTAAGGCTTGTTGGTATTGTCGGGCACGATACCCTCCAGGACATCCCTGACCTCATCACCTAACTCATAGGGAAGATCCGGAACCGTCTCCCGGTTGTTCTGTGGCAGGTAGGAAAGCAGTCTTCTCAGGTCCAGGAGACAGGCCGCATCGTTGGCGGAGGTCATGTGAGCCACACCCGATTTGGATGCATGCGTGGACGCGCCTCCAAGCTCTTCGGCAGTCACCTCTTCGTTGGTTACCGTCTTGACCACATTAGGACCGGTTACGAACATGTAGCTGGTCTGTTCGACCATGACTATGAAGTCGGTCATGGCCGGCGAATACACCGCTCCTCCTGCACAGGGCCCCATAATCGCAGAAAGCTGGGGTACCACACCCGAGGCCTGTACGTTGCGGAAAAAGATATCCGCATAACCCCCCAGTGATTTTACTCCTTCCTGTATACGGGCGCCCCCGGAGTCGTTCAGACCCACTATGGGAGCCCCTACCTTCATGGCCAGATCCATCACTTTACATATCTTCTCCGCATGGGTTTCAGATAGGGCACCACCAAATACTGTGAAATCCTGGGCATATACGTAAACCAGGCGTCCGTTCACCGTTCCATATCCGGTTACCACACCATCCCCGTAAAACTGCTGTTTATCCATGCCGAAATCGGTAGTGCGGTGGGTCACTAACATGCCCATTTCCTCGAATGAACCCTCATCCAGGAAAAACTCGATTCGCTCTCTGGCGGTGAGTTTTTTCTTTTCGTGCTGCTTCTCTATACGCTTGGCACCTCCCCCCTCCAGGGCGAGTGATATGCGTTCCTGCAGTTCCTGTTGCTTGTCTTTCATTGGTTTATCGGTATATGGAGTTTTTTCTTGTCTTGTACATACTGGTAAAAGGTGGCCAGGGCGACCTGACGGGCCTGTTCTTCCTGCACCTTCTCTATATCTTCCTTACTGTAGTGATCCTTGACGAAATGAGTATCGAAATCCCCTTCCCGGAACTTGGGATGCCGCATAACGAAGTCTCCGAATGGCAGAGTGGTCTGAACCCCTTCCACCTGGTAGTTGGCTATAGCCTCGATCATTCGGCTTATGGCTTGTTCCCGGTCTGCGCCATAGGTGACGAGTTTTGCCAGCATGGGATCGTAATAAATCGGCACGTCCATACCCTCTTCGAAACCATTGTCCACTCGTATTCCCTCACCCACTGGCAAGCGGTACCGTTCCAGGTTACCCACACTGGGCAGGAAGTCGTTTAATGGGTCTTCGGCATAAACCCGGAGTTCCATGGCGTGTCCCTTCAGGGTCAGATCCTCCTGTCGGATATTCAGTTTCTCTCCCCGTGCAACACGTATTTGCAGTTCGGCAAGGTCGTAGCCTGTGACGTATTCGGTTACCGGATGCTCCACCTGCAAACGTGTATTCATTTCCAGGAAGTAGAAGTTTCGGTCCGCATCCACCAGGAATTCCACTGTACCCGCTCCGACATATCCGCAGGATTCGGCTACGTGTATGGCGGCCTGTCCCATTCTGGCCCGCATATCGCTGTCGACTATGGCAGAGGGCGCTTCTTCCACGACCTTCTGGTGCCGTCGCTGGACGCTGCACTCCCTCTCGAAAAAATGCAGTATGTTGCCATGCTTGTCCGCCATGATCTGCATTTCGATGTGACGGGGCGAGGTAACATACTTTTCTATGAATACGGAGCCGTCTCCGAAAGCCGAAGTAGCCTCACTTATGGCTCGTTCCATCTGCTCTTTGAGGTCCTCCGGCCGCTCCACGATGCGCATACCCTTTCCTCCGCCTCCAGCCGAGGCCTTGATCAGAATGGGAAACCCAATCTCCTCGGCGATCTTCTGTGCTTCCTCTATGTCGGTAATGGCCCGATCTATGCCGGGGACCATAGGTATATCGTATTTGGAAACGGCCTCCTTGGCGGCCAGCTTGCTACCCATGGTGCGTATGGCCTCCGGACCCGGGCCGATAAACGTAATGCCGGCGGCTTCAACCGCTGCCGAGAATTCGGCATTTTCACTGAGAAATCCGTAACCGGGATGTATGCCATCGACTCCGAGCCGCTTGGCGTGTTCAATGATCAGGTCACCCCTTAGATAGGACTCGCTGGAAGGAGGCGGCCCCAAAAGGACGGCCTGGTCTGCGAAGCGCACATGGGGCGCATTACGGTCAGCCTCTGAATACACCGCTACGGTCTGTATTCCCATCCTTTTTATGGTCCTCATTACCCTGAGGGCGATTTCACCCCGGTTGGCAACTAATATTTTCTTCATGGTATGCCTAGTTTTCGAATTCGATGAGCAGGTGTTTCTTTTCCACAGCATCTCCCTTGTTGACGTTGATGCTCTTGATCTTGCCGCTTCGGGGGGATTTTACGGCATTCTCCATTTTCATGGCTTCGAGGATCAGCAGGAGGTCGTTTTCGACCACTTCGTCCCCTTCCTTGACCTGAACTTCCAGTATCAGTCCGGGCATGGGTGCGATAATCTGAGAAACGGTCTCATTGCTGTCCAGCGAAAAGCCCATACTGGCAATTTGCTGCTCAAGCGGGGTTTCGATCCGCACCTCATACAGATTGCCTGCTACCTGTGGGGTATATCGGCGATTGACCAGGTCCTTTTTTTTCCATTGAACTTCAAGCGATTTTTCGTCGGGAGTAAGCATGTGGAGGCCCTTAGGAGTCTCGATAATGGAGGCTTTGGCAATGTCCTCCTCGCTAAACGTAAACTCGTATTTGTCGTCTACGATTACTTTGTGGTTAGGGTTCATAAAAAGATTAGTTTAAATTCTAATGATACGCCCGCCTCCTTTCTAAGCCGCTTTAATCATCGTCCGAGCTGTGGTCGCACAGCCAAAACCCGACTTTAATTTTCAACGGCAATGAACCCGGCCAAAAAAAATCCCTGAACAGACCGAAAACTGCCAGGGTAAAAAGATTCAGGACGATGGATGACCATGGATCATACAATGATTTTCGTCAGAAAAATGGACGTAAGTTGCAGTGAATATCAAAATTATTATTCAATCTTCTGCGGGAATGAAGGTACTAATAAAGGGGGAAATAGAAATATGACAACCGTTAGGTATTATCAAAAAAATCTTTAATATTTAAGTTAAATCCGCAGGAGTGAGGCGTGCAGATTGCAAAAGAATATGGACAAGTCGCTGGTTATTGGAATAGCCGGGGGATCGGGCAGCGGAAAGACCACCCTGGTGCGAGCCCTGAGACGAATCATACCGGAAGGTAAGCTCAGTATACTGGCACAGGATTCCTATTACAAGGATCTGGGCCATCTTCCGCGAGAGAAGCGCATCACGGTAAATTTTGACCACCCGAATTCCATCGATTTCGATCTGATGTGCGAACATCTGAAGGAACTCCGTCGGGGCAGGTCGGCTCTTTGCCCTATTTATTCCTTCCACGATGAGACCCGTACGGGCATGACAGAAAAAGTTTACCCCAGGCCTGTGATAATCGTTGAAGGCATATTAATTTTATGTCACGAAGAGCTGCGACGTTTGCTAGACTTCAGCATTTTTGTGGATACGCCGGCCGATCTCCGCTTACTCAGGCGAATACAGCGGGATGTGGAGGAAAGAGGGCATGACCTTAAGGGGGTAAGCCAACGCTACCAGAGTGCTGTGAGGCCCATGTACGAACAATTCGTTGGTCCCAGCAAAGAATTTGCCGACTTCATAGTTTCCGGAGAGTCCCCGGCCGAAAACCTGGCGGAAAGACTGGTAAACCGATTAATTCAACCCTGACCGATGAACATTGAAACCGTAAAAGGGTGGTTCAGTACCCGGCGCATTTACCTGATCGTTTCTGTGCTGTTTGTGTTATGGATGATCTTTTTCGACGGGGATCACATGCTCAAACAACGCGAACTGCATTCCGACATACAGGAACTGCGTAAGGAAAAGCGCTTCCTGAACCGGGAAATCGCAAATACCAACAAACAACTGGAGGAATTTCAGCAACCCGGGGCACTGGAACAGTACGCGAGGGAGACTTACTACTTGCACAAAGAGGAGGAGGACATCTTCCTGATCGAATACGCCGACTCCCTGTCAGAAACTCCTGAAGGGGAAGAACCCTAAACCACAACTATGTCAGACGTTCCATTATTCTCAGAATTTGAGGCGGTATCCAGTGACCAGTGGATTGCCCAACTGGAAAAGGCCCTTAGGGGTGAACCTTTGTCTTCGCTGGAGTCTACCAGCCCGGAAGGCATCCAGGTGAAGCCCTTCTACCGGCGTGAAGACACCCTGGACCTTCCCCATTACCCCGATCTGGAAATGCCGGTCTGGTCGCCCGGACTTATACTCCGGGGAGATCAATCCGTTCGAGATACCATGACCCGCTTCGCCGAGGAGGCTGGGATACATTCCCGAATAGAAGCAGATTCTGCGTTTCCGGTGAGCCTTGGAAAGTCAAACTGGCTGAGCTATACCCGATACCTGTCGGATGGGGAAAGCGAGTCTTCCGATTGCTACGATCCGTTTGCACATCTGCAGAGAACCGGCACCTGGAACCCGCAGTACTGGGAACGCACCGATGCTCTGGCTGATCAGAAAAAGCCTGTATTCTGGGTGGACCTGGATGCCTATGCAGAAGCCGGAGCCCACCGCATACAGGAACTGGGCTACGGCATGGGGCATCTGACCGCCCTGTTCGATAGGTATGCCGAGCGATTTCAGAGCGGTGCGGCACCTGTTTTTCTGATGTTTACCAGTCTGGCCGGTGATTTCTTCTTCGATATCGCCAAGATCAGGGCTCTGCGGTGGTTGTTTTCCACGGTGACTCGGACCTATGACGTGCAGGCGGGTTGCCGCATACTGGTCAGACCCGGGCTCCGGAACAAGGCGTTGTACGATTACAACAACAATCTGCTGCGCTCGGCACTGGAATGTGCCTCCGGTATCATAGGCGGGGCAGACGAGGTTTTTAACCTTCCCTACGACACCTGGTTTAAAAGCCCGCATGTTTTCTCCGAGCGCCTGGCCCTGAATCAGTTATTAGTTCTTAAGCACGAAGCTTACCTGGACGAATCCAGTAGCCTGGCCGAGCAAGTGTACTATGTGGATTATTTGACTTCCCAAATGGCTGAGGGTGCCCTGGAGCTCCTGAAAAGGGTGCAATCCGAAGGCGGCATGCTGGAGGCCCTCAGGGCAGGTACTCCTCAGAAAGATGTGCTGAAATCGGCCGAAACCTTCCAAAAGCGATTTGAATCGGGTGATACCGTATTACTCGGCAGTAACTACCAGATCAATAAAGAAGAGTCGCTCTTCGATACTGTGGACACCGCCTACAGGGACGCCCTGCTCCAGCCAGACCGGGTGGACCGCTACCTAAAGGAGAACCCATCGCAGTACTCGAGGCTACTCCCGAGGCGCTGGGCAGCTTCCTGGGAAGCCGTGCGCCTGAATCAAGAATCCAAATCCGCCATAGGAACCTAAACACCTGACTATTATGAAAACCATCAACTGGGAAGAAGTGGAACTGCTGCAGTCTTCGGAAACCGGCACTAAACCCATGAAGAAACAGGAAGAATTCGCGGCGGGAATTACCCCTTTCCTGAGGGGACCCTACCCTTCTATGTATGTTCAGCGCCCCTGGACCATCCGGCAGTACGCAGGGTTCTCAACCGCCGAGGAAAGCAATGCCTTTTACAAGCGGAACCTGGAAGCCGGTCAGAAAGGACTCTCCGTGGCTTTTGATCTGCCGACACACCGAGGATACGACAGCGATAACGAACGGGTTATGGGAGACGTGGGCAAGGCCGGAGTCGCCATCGATACCGTGGAAGACATGAAGCGTTTGTTCGACGGCATTCCTCTGGACAAGATGTCTGTTTCGATGACCATGAATGGCGCTGTAATGCCCATTATGGCCTTTTACATTGTGGCTGCGGAAGAACAGGGAGTAACTCCCGAACAACTCTCCGGTACCATTCAAAATGATATCCTGAAGGAATTCATGGTTCGGAATACCTACATTTACCCGCCCCGGCCGTCGATGCAGATCAGTACAGATATCATAGCCTACACCAGCCGGCACATGCCTCGCTTCAACAGTATCAGCATATCGGGATACCACATGCACGAAGCAGGTGCGCCAGCCGCCATGGAAGTGGCCTATACACTGGCCGACGGGCTGGAGTATATCCGCAGCAGTCTGAAGGCGGGACTTAAAATCGATGAGTTCGCTCCCAGACTCTCATTCTTCTGGGGCATCGGGATGAAGTTTCCCGTAGAAATCGCCAAAATGCGCGCTGCACGCATGCTTTGGGCGAGATTGCTCAGGTCGTTCGATCCCGGCAACCCTAAATCCTCCATGCTGCGCACCCACTCCCAGACCAGCGGATGGAGCCTTACCGCTCAGGAGCCTTTTAACAACGTAACGCGAACGGCCATAGAGGCTCTGGCTGCGGCTATGGGAGGGACCCAGAGTCTGCATACCAACGCACTGGACGAGGCCATAGCTCTGCCCACGGATTTCTCCGCACGGATCGCTCGTAACACCCAGATATTCCTCCAGAAGGAGGCGGGAATTACCCGTACCGTAGATCCCTTCGGTGGCAGCGAGCAGATCGAAAGCCTCACCGAACAAATCGCACGGGATGCGTGGGAACTCATAGAGGAAATAGAGCAGCACGGGGGTATGACCAAGGCTATAGAGCAAGGCCTTCCCAAACGCCGCATAGAAGAAGCAGCTGCCGAAAAACAGGCCCTGATCGACAGTGGCAAGGAAGCTATCGTAGGGGTAAACTGCTTTACGCTGGAAGAAGAAGAGCACCTGAACATACTGGCCGTTGACAACATGCAGGTTCGTCAGCAACAGATACGGAGCTTAAATGAAATCAAGGAACGACGCGATCAGACCCATGTGGATGCAAGCCTCAACACCCTTCGGCAGGCGGCCCTGGACTTTACCGAGGGGCGGAAGCACAAAAACCTACTGGAATGCTGTGTAGATGCGGCCCGTTACCGGGCAACTCTGGGGGAGATTTCCGAAGCCTTGGAATCCTCTTTCGGTCGTTACAAGGCGGATATTCAAACCTTCACCGGGGTATATGCCCAAGCCATTGATCAGGACAGTTCCTTTGCTAAGGCTCGTTCCCTGTCCGACGAATTTGCGGAGGCCGAGGGACGCCGGCCCCGTATCCTGGTCGCGAAAATGGGACAGGACGGACACGATCGAGGAGCTAAAGTAGTGGCTACCGCCTATGCCGACCTCGGATTCGATGTCGATATCGGAGCCTTGTTCCAGACCCCATCGGAGGTAGCCAAACAAGCCGTGGAAAATGATGTGGACTTTCTGGGTATTTCCTCTCTTGCTGGGGGACATAATACTCTGGTACCTCAGGTGATCAGCGAACTGGCGAAGTACGGTAGGGAAGATATACGCGTGGTGGTCGGTGGGGTAATTCCTCCCCAGGATTACGATGGCCTCTACAAAGCCGGTGCTTGTGCCGTGTTCGGACCGGGTTCTCAGATCAGTAAAACTGCTATCGAGCTTCTGGAGCTCCTGCTCGGCAAGACCACTGCTATGTAGCCATGGCTATGTTATTTCTTTAAGGGAATCCTTCAGAGCCGTTAACTCGTTAAGCTATCGCGGGTTTACCGTCCCCTCATGCCGTTGTTGTTGACAACTTGGATGTTGGGGGACATTCAATTAATTGTAATTTTACGGCTTAACGATATTTGACTGAATGGGTAAAATCATCGCCATCGCGAACCAGAAAGGAGGAGTCGGAAAAACGACCACTTCGGTAAATCTTGCCGCATCACTGGGTGCTCTGGAGAAAAAAGTGCTCCTGGTGGACGCAGACCCACAGGCGAACGCGACCTCTGGTTTGGGGATCGAGGTAGATGCTGTTGAAGCGGGAACCTATCAGTTGCTGGAACACACCCTCACACCCGAGGAGGTCATTCAGCAGACCGGCACCCCGAATGTGGATATCGTTCCGGCGCACATTGATCTGGTTGCTATAGAAATCGAATTGGTCGATAAGGCGAACCGGGAATATATGCTTCGGGAAGCCATGTATGGACTGAAGGAACGGTACGATTTTGTCATTATTGATTGTGCTCCGTCCCTGGGGCTCTTGACCCTGAACGCTCTTACGGCCTCGGACTCCGTGATTATCCCCATACAATGCGAGTATTACGCTCTTGAAGGCCTGGGTAAACTGCTAAATACTATAAAGAGTGTACAGCGTTATCACAACCCCGAACTCGATATAGAAGGAATGCTCCTTACCATGTTTGACAGCCGCCTCCGGCTGAGTAACCAGGTGGTGGACGAGGTGCGCAAACACTTTTCGGAGATGGTTTTCGATACGGTTATCCAGCGAAATGTCAGGCTAAGCGAAGCACCCAGTTTTGGTCAGAGCATCATAAAATACGACGCCAGCAGCCGAGGCGCTACCAATTATCTGAACCTGGCGGGCGAACTGCTCAAAAAGAACAAGGAGAAGGTGAATTAAATGGCAAAGGCAGTGAAGAAACAGGCCTTGGGCAGGGGACTATCTGCACTGCTCAAGGATCCGAACAACGATATACAGACCGTTTCCGACAAAAATGCCGATAAGGTGATCGGCAACGTCATTGAACTCGATATCAACAGCATCGAAGTCAACCCCTTCCAGCCCAGACAAAGCTTCGACGAAGAGGCTCTTCAGGAACTGGCTTCTTCCATACGGGAACTGGGGATCATACAACCGATTACGGTGCGAAAAACCGGCTTTGATCAGTACCAGCTGGTGTCAGGTGAACGCCGGTACCGAGCCTCACGCATAGTGGGTCTGGAAACCATACCTGCCTATATCCGCATTGCGAATGATCAGGAATCCCTGGAGATGGCTCTGGTTGAAAATATTCAACGGCAGGATCTCGACCCAATTGAGATTGCCCTCTCCTACCAGCGACTTATCGAAGAAGTCGAACTCACCCAGGAAAAACTGAGTGGCCGGGTTGGTAAAAAACGGTCGACCATTACCAATTATCTCCGTTTGCTCAAATTACCCGCGCCCATACAGACCGCCATGAAGGAAGGAACTCTTTCCATGGGGCACGGTAGGGCTCTGCTGGCTATCGAAGACGAGAGCGAGCAACTCCAGGTTTTTAGGCGTATCCAGGATAAGGGGCTCTCGGTGCGTACGGCGGAAGATCTGGCCCGTAAGGCCGGGGATAGGGAAACTGATGTCAGTGCCCCCGCAAGCCCGTCTAAGAGTGAACTTCACCAGTATGCAGAGGAACAGCTCGAGGATTTGGAAAACATACTCCGTGCTCCGGTTAACCTGAAGGCCATGAGAGGCGGTAGTATTCAGCTTCAAATCCATATCAAAAACCTGAAATCGTTCCGTCGCCTACACAAAATGCTCAACGGTGACTAAGTCATCGCTATTTGCGATTGCATTTCTGTCCCTGATCGGACTGATGCAGGCACAGGTAAAGCCCATCCCCCAGAAACAGGTAGATAGTATAAACAGGGATAGCGTACTGCGCATACTCAATCCCCAGTCTATCGATACTGTCCTAAGGGGACAGACACTCGATTCCTTGGATACTCCTGCACAACGTCGAAAGGCGAAAAAGAATCAGAAGCGACAAGGCCGAAAGGAGTCAAGGCTCCAAAAGCAACTCGAACGTACAGCCGAAGTAAACCCTCTGGCTCCAAGCAAGGCGGCCTTCTACTCGGCTTTGGTCCCCGGACTGGGTCAGATCTACAACAAGAGGTACTGGAAATTACCTATCGTTTACGGTGCCATGGGTACCGGAATCTACACCTATACCTTTAATAATACCCAGTACAACCGCTATCGGGATGCATTCAAAAGCAGAAGGGCTGGATTTACCACAGACGAATTCTGGGATATCAACGGCAACGGTACAGGGCCAGACCTGTCGGATGCGGCCTTGCAGGATGCGCAGGAACGCTTTCAGGCCGACCGTGACCTCTCTCTGCTTTTGACCATACTGATGTATGCACTTAATGTGATTGACGCCAACGTGGATGCCCATCTCAAACAGTACAACGTTAACGAACGGCTAAGTTGGGACTTCAGACCACAGCTATATCCTGACCCGGTATTCCAGAACCCGGTCTACGGAATTTCGCTGGAAATCAAATTTTAAAAACCGATATGAAGCTGGCACTTTTGGGATACGGCAAGATGGGCCGCAAAATTGAAGAAATCGCTTTGAACAGGGGACACGAAATAGCCCTGCGCGTGGACGAAGACCACCTGGACTGGCAGCTAGATGGGATCGATGTCGCCATAGACTTCAGTACTCCGGAGGTGGCCTTCAACCACATAGCGGGCTGCCTGAAACACGGGGTCCCCGTGGTAAGCGGCACCACCGGATGGCTCGATCAGTGGGAAGAGGTTATCCGTATCTGCCAGCAAACCCAGGGCGCTTTCCTGTATGCATCCAATTTTAGCCTGGGGGTTAACCTGTTCTTCCAACTGAACCGTCAGCTGGCAAGACTCATGAACCCACATTCGGACTACGAAGTTTCACTGGAGGAGACCCATCATATACACAAAAAAGACAGTCCCAGTGGTACGGCCATAACGCTGGCCGAAGGCGCAGTCGAAAAACTGGATCGGTATTCGGGCTGGTACCGGAGCGAAGAGGAGCCCGGGGACCCCGAATCGCTCCCTATCGCCTCTATCAGAGAGGGTGAGGTACCGGGGATACACACCGTGGAGTATCGATCCGGGGTAGATCGGATACGAATCACTCACGAGGCCTTAAACCGGGATGGTTTTGCTCTGGGAGCCGTAATTGCTGCAGAGTGGCTGCCCGGTCGCATCGGTGTATTTTCGGTTAAAGATGTGTTAGGGCTATAGGCCTTGAGGGGCGATCTTTTATCTTTGGGCACAAAATTCGGACAGCATGACGATCGGACAGTGGTTTTTATTTTTCCTGCTGGTGCAGGGCATTCACTTCGCGAGCACATGGAAATTCTATAAGGCGGCGGGAAGGCCATTTTGGGAGGCCGGAGTTCCCGTTTACAATGCCCTGATACTCATGGATATCATCAAGCGTCCGCGTTGGTGGGTAATCCTGCTCTTCGTGCCGATTATCAACCTGCTCATGATCCCGGTTGTCTGGGTGGAAACGGGTCGAAGTTTCGGCCATAATAGCACCAAAAACACCTTACTTACGCTTTTCACCCTGGGATTTTACCTCACCTACCTGAACTACACCACCGAGCCTAAGTACCGAGCTGACCGTTCGCTTAAACCGGAGAATTTCTGGGACGACCTGGTCAGTTCCCTGGTTTTCGCCATAGTGGCGGCAACACTGGTTCACACCTATATCATGCAGCCTTTTGCCATCCCTACAGGTTCACTGGAACGGACGCTGAGAATCGGTGATTTTTTGTTCGTCAGCAAATACCATTATGGCGCCAGGGTCCCTACGACTGCCCTGGCTTTTCCCATACTGCACGATACCATCCCAGTGGTCAAAACACGCTCTTACCTCAAAAAACCGCAGTTGCCTTATATGCGCCTGCCCGGTTTTCAGAAAGTGCAGAAGAACCATTTGGTGGTCTTCAACTGGCCTGCCGACACCGTTCGTCAGTTCTTCGTCAAGGAACCGGGAGTGTTCAAACCCCTGGATAAGAAATCGAATTACGTAAAACGCTGCGTGGGTACTCCCGGCGATACGCTGGAAATCAAAGACGGCCTTGTCTATATCAACGGTGAAAAGCTCGTTCTTAGCGACCGCGCCCGCCCCATGCACAATTACAGGGTATATGCGGCCACGGGAGTCTCGTCCCGGCTGCTGCTGGAGGCCGGTGTCACAGATTTTGAACGTTCTTTTGTCGCTACCAGTCTCAATGACCAGCAGTTTAGGGCCATTCAGAAATACCTGTTCAATGTGCAACGCACGGACGACGGTGGTTTTAAACTCTATACCATGGGGGAGGGTATACCCACTGAGGTACTCAGGAAAGTGAGGCTTTCCTTAAAAGAACTCACCGAGGCGAGTCGGCTGGTTAACCTGACCGAAGAAATGGCGTCCGAGCTGGCCTCGAATTCCGCCATTGATTCCGTGATTAAAGACATACGCCCCAAGGGATTCTGGGATCCGAATGTTTTCCCGCACAAGGAACAGTTTCCCTGGAATAACGACCAGTTCGGTCCCATTTATATTCCCAAGAAGGGCGATCGAATCAGACTTACTCCCGAGAACCTGCCCCTGTATAAAAAAATGATCGCCTCCTACGAGAATCTCTGGGGTAATGAGGTAGACATTAAGGATGGTCGTGTCCGCATTAACGGGGAGCCCACAGATGAATACACCTTTGGACAGAACTACTTCTGGATGATGGGAGATAACCGGGATTACTCCGAGGACAGCAGGGTATGGGGGTATGTACCCGAAACTCATATCATGGGCAAACCCGTATTCATCTGGATGAGTTATGACAACTTCAATAAGGGATTGTTCAGCTTTAAGCCCCGCTGGGTCCGCTGGTTTACAACCGTTGGAGGCTCCGGTAAACCCGTATCTTATCTGCCGCATTTTCTGATTTTCTGCGGATTGCTGTACGGATTTAGCCAGTATCGCAAGCGGGGTGGCAAACTACCGGATCTGCCATTCCTAAAGGGTAAAGACAAGAGAAAATAAGATTCCGGTTTGAAGGAGAGGTCCATCATCCTGCACCCGACCTATTTTCCCAACATTGAAACTCTGGGTGTCGTCTGCCAGTACTGGGGACGCATCGTCTGGGAGGCGTGGGACAACTACCAGAAACAGACCTACCGAAACCGCTGCAGCATAGGAACGGATCAGGGGCTCTACCAGATGAATATACCGATCCGTCACCTGGGCGGTGAGCAAGGGCGGCAATCCTATAGGAAAGTCCGTATGGATGAGGCCTCTGGCTGGAGGAAACTCCACTGGAAGACCTTACAAAACGCCTATCGCAGCTCGGCCTATTTCGAATACTACGAAGACGAGGTGCGGGAAGTGTACTTCTCCGAGCCCGAAAATGACCTGCTTTTCGACCTCAATCTCAAAACTGTGAGATTCCTTTGTACTTCTATGGACATTGACTTTTCCGAGGATTTTACCACTACCTATCGGCATGAATACGAGACGGGTGATGCCAGAGAGCTGGTACTGGCTAAGGGTCGTCCACAATGGGAAGTGCCCGAATACCATCAGGTTTTTAGGGAGAGGCACGGTTTTCTTTCCAACCTGAGTGCCCTGGACCTCCTCTTTAATCTGGGGCCAGAGTCTCCTGCCTACCTCAGTAAACTGAAAGTTACTCCCCTACCCTCCTGAGTTCGGCGCGTATGGGGAAGTGATCGCTGAGCTCTACGTTGTAATTGTGGTGGTGGGTAAACTCGAAGCCCGAATCGGCCAAAACGAAATCGATTCTCATGGGGATCCTGAACAGGTCGAAGGTGCGCCCGAAACCCCTGCCCTTTTCGCGAAAACTATCGGACATATCCCGCGAAATGGTCCTGTAGGCCCTTGAATACTGGGTGTTGTTAAAATCTCCGGTCACTATGGTCGGATACGGACTGGCCTCAATGGCTGCCCGAACCAGGGCGGCCTGCTTATTCTGTTTGCGCATTACCCAACTCATTCTCTGGAGCAGATTGCCGTAGGTTCCATTTTCCAACAGGTCCCGCTTGGGCACAATCTTGTACGACTGCAGGTGTACGCTGAATACGCGGATAATTTCACCGTCCCTATCGATATCGGCATAAACGGCCCTGTTGAAACTCCCGGGAAACTCAATAACCTCGGTGTTGACGATCGGATACTTGGATAGGATACCATGAACTACGTGATCATTCTTGACGGTACGACTATAAATGAAATCGACAAATTTGTAGGGGTAATTCTTTTCCAGTTCGCGCGAAGCCTTAATGGCATAATAGCATTCCTGTAGGCAGACGATATCGCTGTCTTCATCCCGGATAAAATCGAGTATAATACTGTCCGCATTCTTCAGGGAGAGCTCGCCGTTTTCATTGAACTTTCGTGTGTTAAAACTGAGAACTGAAAAGGTGTCATCGCCGGTGTCGGAAGCAGATCCACCAGAGAACTGAAAGAAGCTTCCCATGAGTATGCCACTACTCAGGAGTACAAAAAGGTGAAAATTAACGGGATCATTCCTTCTCCTCCATCGGTAGAGAAAGCCGAAGAAACTACCCATCATGAGCAGGGGAACAAACAAGCTGAGTACAGAAAAAAGACTGCCACCCGGTATGGGAGCAGCCCAGGAGAGGCCTGCCAGCAGAAGCAATGTCGTGCACAGCCCGAATACAACCGTTGCCAAATGCCCCAATAATTTCATGTCCTTTACTCTTCTTTTCCCGCCTTGAATAGGAAGTCCTTCTCTTCCTGTGTAAGGCTGTCGTATCCGGATTTCGAAATCTTATCCAAAATCTCGTCTATCCGTTTCTGTACCTCATCGGTAGTCGGCTGTCCCTGGGAAGAGCCGCTTCCCTTGCGGGTCTTTTTCTTATAAACCGTTTTCAGGCGGGTTTTCTTGCCTCCTCCCTGAAAAGATTGAAACAACTGCTCGATAAATCGGGTAAATCCGGCTGCAATATCCCTGCCGTTGAGTAACTGCCTGCCATAGAGGAAGCCAACAGCTGCTCCACCCAGATGTGCCATGCGCCCCCCGACATTGCCCCCGCTGGCGATATTGAGCAGATCGAATATGACGAAAAATACACCGATCTGCCAGAGTTTGACATTAAAGAAAATGACCCGGATTTCCTGATTAGGAATATAGGAGCAAATAAAAATCAAAACGGCCATTACGCCGGCAGACGAACCCAACAAACCATTACCCGGAACCGCGGGAAATACATTATATATAGCTAGATACGACAATCCGCCCAAAATAACCCCGAGGAAGTACACACTCAGGAATCTGTAAGAGTCGAACAAGTTCAGGATAATTCGTCCGGCAAAGTGAAGCCATAGCATGTTGAATAGGATGTGCCAGACTCCTCCATGCAGGAAAGAATAGGTAATCAGCGACCAGGGCTGCTTGCCAAAAGCAAGCAAGTCTCCGGGTAACAGGAACAACCCCTTCACATCGAGTTGACCGAAGACCTCGACCAGGCCAACGGCTATAAAAATCACCGTGTTTACGGCGATCAGTTTCTCTGCCATATTCAACCGGGACCAGCGGTAGCTCAGGTTGAGTTCACTCATAGTTAATTCCAGCGTTTGTCATTAAACTGATTCTTCTTCCAGTACCACATCATGATGAAGCCAATCAGGGCGCCACCCAGGTGCGCAAAATGCGCAATACCGGTATTGATGCCACTTACACCAAAAAAAAGATCCAGAGCAATCAGAGCCGGCACGAAATACTTGGCCTTTATGGGAACGGGCAGGAAAATCAGCATCAATCGGGCTTCGGAATACATGAAGGCGAAGGCCACCAGGATACCGTATATGGCCCCGGATGCACCGACGGCCCTTGAGAAGTAGGCCTGGGCCATTCGATCCACCCGGTCCTTGCCAATCCATTCGTACCACTGAGTATCCAGCTTATTGGTATCCAGCAGGGCTGTAATATCGGCCAGGCCTACACCGTAGTTGCTCAATGCGTCCACTCCGGAATTGAAGAGGTAGTAGTTGGACAAGGTGTAGAGCATGGCAGAACCCAGTCCTGCCGAAAAGTAGAAGAAAACAAACTTCCACTTACCCCAGATTTGTTCCAGAGGACTGCCAAAAGCCCAAAGGGCATACATGTTGAATAAGATGTGGGCAAACCCGCCATGCATGAACATGTGGGTCAGTATCTGCCAGTAATCGAAATTCGGATTCTGCACAAACCAGAGTGGCCATAAATCCAGCAAAACCGGATACAGATAGAAACTGGCGAAGAATACAATTATATTGGCGATCAGAAGATGTTTAACCGCTCCACTTATTCGTACCATCTATTTGAATTTTTTGTCCATCTCTTCTGATGTGACCCTAATATAAACCAATTTTCCATAGGGGCTGAACTGGCTCTCCTTACAGAGCAGCAGGTCCCTGAGCAGCGCCCTGGACGCTTCTCTTTCCAGTTTCACTCCAGGCGGCACAGCGAGCTTACGGCTCATTTTCCGGGCCAGGAATTCCGCCTCGGAAAACGATGCCTGTTCGGGATAGGCTACCTCTTGTTCCAATAAATCTTTAAGGAGTGATACGGCCAACCCTTCAGGAACTACAGCTGGCAAACCCTTGAGTACAACGGCTCCTGTAGTCTGCTCACCGAAAGCGAAACCCATGTGTTCCAGGTAGGGAGTAAACCGGCTCAGTGCATCGAGTTCCTCTCGGTCCACCTCTACTTCGAGAGGAAAAATAAGCCTTTGGGAATTTCCCTGTTCAACTGTCATCTCGGCAAGGAAACACTCGTACAGTACGCGCTCATGTGCACGGTTCTGATCGACGAAATATACCGAATCTCCGGATTGCAGAACCAGATACCTGCCTGCCCACTGAAAGCTCTCTGCCTCCTCTACCGACCAGCGCTCGGCATCCGGAAATAGCCCGGATCCGGCATCCTCTTCTTCCGGAATTTCAACACTGCTGAAACTCCTTTCGTAGAGATCGCTGAGTGCAGTTTTTTGATTATCACCTGCAGCTACCGGAGTCCGGGAGCTACCGCTTTCTTTTATTCTCGTGTTGCCCGAGAAGGGATTAAAGTTGTAGTCTACCCGTATACCAGGGCTTTCCGGGGTCTCACGGGACCTTTCGTAGCTCACATCAAGAGAAGAATCCCGCTGAAAATCCAGTGTAGGCCCAAGGTGGTACTTCCCCAGTCCGTGTCGCACGGCCGATCTCAAAATGGCGTAAAGTGTCGTTTCGTCTTCGAACTTAACCTCTGTCTTGGTCGGGTGTATATTCACGTCTACCGATTTGGGATCGACCTCCAAATACAGGTAGTAGCCCGGATGATGCTCCTCTGAAATGAGCCCTTCGAAGGCCGTTTTGACCGCATGGTTGAAATAGGGAGATCTGAAGAAGCGACCATTGACGAATAGGTATTGGTGGCCCCGTTGCTTACGAGCGTGTTCGGGCCGGACCACGAAACCCGTGATCCTCACCACCTCCGTTTCTTCGTCCACGGGAATGAGTCGGTCGGATTTGGTTCTTCCGTAAAGCGCATCTATCCTCTGCCTGAGGGGCGATTGGGGCAGATCGTACAGCATTTCGTTGTTGTGGAAAAATTTCAGGGAGATAGCAGGCTGCACCAGAGCCAACCGGAAGAACTCTTCGGTGATATGCTTCATCTCCACGGTATTGGACTTCAGGAACTGCCTGCGGGCCGGGATATTGAAAAACAGGTTACGCACGGCAATGGAGGTACCGGGCTCGACTGCCACGGGACCCTGGCAGGCTACTTCGCCTCCATCACAGCTCATGCAAATACCCGTTTCTTCCCCGGGCATCCGGGTCTTGAGTTCCACCTGGGATACCGCACCTATGGCCGCAAGTGCCTCTCCCCGAAACCCCATGGTTCGCAGGTCGAACAGGTCTTCCGTCTTCCTGATTTTCGAGGTGGCATGACGCTCGAAACAGAGTCGGGCATTCGCTTCGTCCATACCTCCCCCATTGTCCACTACCTGCACCAGCGATTTCCCGGCTTCCTTGACGATGAGTTGGATTACCGTGGCCCCGGCATCTAAGGAATTCTCCAGCAATTCCTTAACCGCTGAGGCAGGTCGCTGTACTACTTCACCCGCAGCGATCTGATTCGCCACGTGGGCGGGCAGTCTTTCAATTCGTTTAAGCATCTGCCTAGTCCAGGAATATGGTGAGATCAAAATCCAATATATACAACGCTACAAGCAGGAGGACGGCCACTATGGCAGCCAGCCGCATCCAGACATACCGGTCACCCTCGGTCCTGGAATCGAACATGGCACTGTACCATTTTCCGATGAGCCCCCCACTGTGATGGGCCGTATGACGGTAGTCGTCGAACATATGATTAATCTCATGGGGATTCTTTATCCCCTTGTAATAGCGGGGATGGTAATTAAATTTTTTGTTCTTTCTCCTTTTAAGAAAATTCATTTGGGAATAGAGCTTCCGTAAAATTACACAAAATGAAAACCATGAGTTTTGTCCTCAGAGGTGCCGGGCATGGTTATTCTATACCGAGCAAAAATCAGGCCACGGCTGGCCAGTGAAATTGAAAACCTATAAACGGCCCTGCTGTGGCAGGTCGGTATTCGCCCGTGTCTAAAATAATCAGGTTCCCAGACGGGCCATCCTTAGCGCCGCAACAGCAGCCTCTACCCCCTTGTTACCGTGTTTCCCTCCGCTGCGCTCCCTGGCCTGTTCGATATGGTCGTCGGTCAGTACACAAAAAATTACCGGAGAAGTAAGACGAACGTTGAGCTCGACTATGCCGTGTGCGACTGCAGAGGAGACGAATTCGAAGTGACGGGTTTCTCCCTGTATAAGGCTTCCGATAGCTATAATGGCATCCGGATCGTGCATCTGGTGCATCCGCTTACACCCGTGAATGAGTTCAAAGCTACCCGGAACTTTCCAGTCGAAAATATGATCGTGCTTTATGCCTGCTTTGATCAGGGTTTCTTTGGCGCCCGACCTCAGAGAATCTGTAATCCCTCCATTCCACTGGCTTGTAACCAGGCCGATCCGAAGAGATCCTATCCCGCGGAATTCATCGGGGTCGAAGGCCGATAGGTTGGTGTGTTCGGTCGCCATACAATTTAGTCAAGCATAGCCCTGTACGCCTTGGCACTGGTCGATTCCGGTGAATCCGGGAAGTCTTCGGCGAGTCGGTCGAAGTAATCCCTGGCCTCGTCCCTAAGATCGAGTTTCAAGGCGGCCACAGCCGCTTTATACAGGTTTATGGGGGTTACGAATTCGTTATCGCTGGCCTTTACCGCCGCTTTGTAATAGTCGTACGCATCCTGATATTGCTCCAGGCCCATGAATGCATCTCCGATACCTGCAAGCGACAGGGCCTCGAACTCACTGTTGTCCCCACTGTACTTCTCGAGATAAACAATCGCTTCCTTGTACTGCTTGAGCCTGAGGTAGGACATACCTGCTGAATACGCAGCCAGGTCTGCCGTTTTCGTCCCGGGATAGGCGTCTATGATATCCAGGAAGCCAAATCGCCCTCCGTCGCCGATCAGAGCCAGGTTGAGCAGGGAATCCTGCTCTGCAGTCTTACCCTGGGCATCACTGGACAGGGCCTCCTCCATGTGCTTCTGGGGATAATAAAACTCATTGGCGGCATCGCGCTCCCTGGGCTCCATCACCCACTGACGGTATCCCAGGTAGCCCAGAACGCTCAAGGCAACTACACCGATTCCGATAAGGATCTGGTTCTGGTAACGGGAGACAAATTCTTCCGTCCTTGAGGCTCCCTGATCCAGGGTACTAAAAACCTCTGCGGTGGTCGAATTCTGAATCTCCTGGGCTTCCTCTTCTACTTTATTCTTAGGCTTATGGCCGCGCTTCTTATAGGTTGCCATGATCTCATTTTAGGGGGCAAAAATAAGCCTTTACCCCAAAAATCCGGGTAGAATTTATCTTTAATTTTGAGGATCGTTTCCACTGCGTTCCCATAACCTATGTACGTCTCTCAGATCGAATTGGTGAATTACCGGAATTTCGAAGCCTCTCGTTTCGAACTGAAGCCCGGTATCAATTGCATAGTGGGGCCAAATGGCATCGGAAAGACCACCTTGCTCGACGCGATCTACCACCTGTGCTATGGGAAGAGCTACTTCAACCCCTTGAGCACCCAAAACATTCGATTTGGAGAAGGGTTCTTTATGCTCGAAGGCCAGTTGAACAAGGAAGGACAAGCCGAGCGAATACAGTGTTCCTTTAAGAAGGGACATAAGAAGGTACTCAAGAGAAATGGAAAGGAATACGAAAGGATTCGAGATCATATCGGCCTGTTCCCCGCCGTGATCGTCTCACCCTCGGACCGTGACCTCATTTCCGAGGGCAGCGATGTCCGCAGGAAGCTCATGGACGGAGTCATTGCACAGACCCACCCGGCCTATCTCGATCAGCTGCTGCGTTATAATCGGGTACTGGAACAGCGCAACGCCCTGCTCAAGTACTTCGCACTGAATCAGATATTCGACGAAGACAACCTTAGGGTGTACGATGAACAGCTCTGCGAGCTGGGATCAGGTATCTATCGTCAGCGCGATGAATTCATAAAGGGCTTCAGGCCCTTACTGCTTGAACACTATCGGCTGATCTCGGAAAACCGTGAAGAGGTGGACTGCCGCCTGGTCAGCCAACTACAGGATGGAAAGCTCAGTGAATTGCTGCTCGAACATCAGCACAGGGACCTGAGAGTGCAATACACCACTCAGGGCATACACAAAGACGACCTCCAGTTCCTGATTGCCGGACACCCCATAAAAAAATACGGAAGCCAGGGCCAGCAGAAAACCTTCCTGATCGCACTGAAACTCGCCCAATGGGAATACATCCGCACGACACTTAAAACCACTCCAGTCCTGCTGCTGGACGACATCTTCGACAAGCTAGACGAGAAACGCGTTTCACGACTCATACATACAGTGGGATCCCGGGCCTACGAGCAGGTAATTCTGAGCGACACTCACCCGGAGCGGACACGAGAGGTCGTCGAGCATGCGGAAAACCCCTATCACATTATACGCGTAGAACCATGAAAAGAATTTCACTAATCGGTTACCTGGGATTAATCCTAATAGGCTGTCAGCCCGAAAAGGAATTCAATTCGGAGCTCCTGGGCGGATACTGGGAGATCGATCGGGTCGAGTGGAGCGACCGACGGCAGAAATCGTACGGACTTAATACGGTTGTGGACTTCTTCTTTCTGGATTCCACGGGGAATGAGGGTTACCGTAAAAAACTACAGCCTCAGCTCAGCGGGAGCTTCATCACTTCGGACGATGCCGTTTCCTTTCGTGTAGAGCGTTCGAACGATGGAAAGACTAACCTGAATTTCTACTCCGGCGAAGCGAAGTGGTCGGAGCAAATTATACGACTGGACAGCCTTCAGCTTGTGCTGGAGGGAAGCGAAGGAGCAGTATACCACTACAAGCGATTCACTCCTTTTTCGGCACTCCCAGCAAAATCTGATCAATGAAACAACAAAAAAGAGAGGGAGAGGAGCAGCATGTGAGTTCGCTGCTCGATGCATTCTTAAAGGCATACCGCCTGGAAACCGGCATAAAGGCACATCGAATCGAGGATGCCTGGGAATCCGTCATGGGGGCTCCCATAGCACGGTATACCGAAAACGTCAGCTTCCGGGAGGGCACCCTCTATGTCAGCCTGAGCTCCCCTGCACTGCGTCAGGAGCTGCAATACGGACTGAGCAAAATCCTGAAGAGCTTTCAGGAAGAGTTCGGAGAGCAATCGGTAACAAAAATTGTGTTGCGCTGAATCCTGACCCGAAAGAAATGACTGAGAAAGGTCGGTAATTCGTTAGAATATTTCCCTGCCTGAGAAGTGGAAGGCGGCTTCGATACTGGCGTTTTCGTCGCTGTCGGATCCGTGTACCGCGTTCTCGGCTATATCCTTGGCATACAGTTTACGTATAGTGCCTTCCGCTGCTTCGGCTGGATTGGTGGCACCTATTAAGGCCCGAAAGTCCTCGACGGCATTCTCTTTTTCAAGCACGGCTGCCACGATTGGCCCCCGGCTCATGAATGTTACCAGCTCCTCGTAGAACGGGCGCTCCTTATGCACCTCGTAGAAAAGCATGGCATCCCTCCTACTGAGGTGGGTGTACTTCATGGCAATGATCTTGAATCCGGCAGATGTAATCTTTTCGAGTATCGGCCCTATGTATCCATTCTCCACCGCGTCCGGCTTGATCATCGTGAAAGTTCGGTTTCCACTCATGGTAAAAATTTTTGCCAAAATTAAAGCATTCTGGAAATTCGACTAAGGAAAGCGGTGTTTATTTTGCTGGAGGATACGGCCCTCCTCTCCTACGATGCTAAAGGTCAATTCCATGATGGAAGGATCGATATCGAGCAGGCCGAAACTCTTCTCAGATACCACCTCTCCTACCCTGAACTTATTGGGCTCTCCGGTATATGAGGAATACGAATGGGTGAGCCCGCTGCTGGTGAAATCGAAAACGGGATAAGCCACCGAATCCCAGCGAGTCATGGTCAATTCAGATATGTGCCGGTCTCCGGACAAAAAGACCACAGGGGTCCTGCCGGTCTTTTCCAGTAACGATTTCATCCGTTCTACCTCGGACGGAAAATTACCCCAGGTCTCGAAACCGTGCTCCGAGGAAAGGAACTGAATGCTGCTCATGACCACAAATAGATCGTATCCTTTGGCACCAAGCACCCCTTCGAGCCATTCCCATTGAGCTTCACCCAAAATGGTGGAAGTACTATCCCTGTCGGCCTCGTAGCGTCTGCTGCGGGTAGTAGATTTTTTAAGGGGGCTACGGAAATATCGGGTATCCAGTACCACTATACCCAGTTTGCGATTGCCCAGTTCGTAATCCTCGAGATGATAAACACCCTCCCTGCTCCGCCTCGGGTTATCCGCAGATACGTCCAGGAAGTCTAATAGCAGCTGCTGGGATTCTTGCTTCTTGGGATATTCACTGCCGCCGTCATTTACGCCATAATCGTGATCGTCCCAGGTTCCTAGTATGTCCACTTCCCGACGCAATTCGCGGTACCCGGGGACCTCCCTTTGCCGGTCGTAGAGGCGCTTCATTCGGTCCATGTCTTCGGTATCCGCGTAGATGATGTCACCCCCCCAAATCCAAACCCTTGGTTCGGCATCCCTCACATGTGGCCAGAGCGCGTTAGGCCGGTCTACCTGATTGCATGAACCGAAGGCGATCCGGAAGACCCCTCTGGACGGCTTTTCCAGACGCTCGGTATTCTGACTGGATTGATCACGGTACTTTCCATTTCCGCCGATGCAGGATGAGAGTAACACCCCAAAAAGCAGCGTAAAAATACCGGCAGAGCGCAAGTCGTTCATCGCGGATGATTTTGAAGCTAAAGTAGGCCATCGCAGTTTACGCTAATGTTATATTTCTTTATCTTGCCGGCATGATCGAGAAGGACTTCCTCAGGCTCAGGGAGCTGCTGTCCGTTCCCCTTAACATCGCCCTGATCCCCCACAAAAATCCAGATGGAGACGCTATAGGATCCTGTCTGGCCTGGTGGCATTACCTGAGTCAGGCAGGACACAATCCAACGGTAGTTTCCCCTAACGACTTCCCGCGATTTCTCAAGTGGATGCCTGGCAGTGACGAGGTAATAATTGCGGATCGGGACAATCGCAGGGCCCGAGAGTGCATAGAAGCCTCGAAGGTCATTATTGTACTGGATTTTAATTCACTGGGCAGAGCGGGCCAGTTGCATGAAGTACTTGCCAATTCTTCAGACCAGCGAACTGTGATCATGATTGACCATCACGAACAGCCCGACGACTTCGCCCACATCACCTACAGTGATATCGCCCTGAGTTCTACCTGCGAAATGACCTACGGGGTCCTACGGAGACTATCGGGAGACTTCGATCTGAGCCCGGAAATTGCCACCTGCCTGTATGCGGGCATGGTCACCGATACCGGATCCTTTAAGTATCGCTGTACGACGAGTAAAACCCACGAGGCAGCCGCTTACCTCATCGGATGCGGAATCGATAATACAGGGATACACCAGAAGATATTCGATACCTATTCCAAGGGCAGGCTGCAACTGCTGGGCAAGGCTCTTGGTCACATGCGATTTATGTATGAGTACAGTACGGCCTATACCTACCTCAGTCAGGAAGACCTGGATTCCTGTGAATACCAGAAAGGGGATACGGAAGGCTTTGTCAACTACGGGCTCAGCCTGAAAGGCATGCGGTTTGCCGTGATATTCATCGAAAACAAAGAAGAGGGCATCATTAAGATTTCCTTCCGCTCTACGGGAGATTTCTCTGTCAACGAATTTGCCCGGAACCACTTTGACGGGGGAGGTCATCTGAATGCCGCTGGCGGTCGCAGCAGGCTTTCTCTTCAGGAAACCATAGCGCGGTTTGAAGCTCTCCTGCCCCAGTACTGCCAAGAATTGTCTACCGTATGAGCCTACGCTTCGCATTGCCCTTAACGGGCATTCTCTTGTTACTATTCGCCGTATCCTGTCAGGATCAGGAAGCCCGCAGACCCGTACAGTCTCGCAAAGGGACATTCTACGAGATATCGGCCGAAAGGGCGCAGGCCTTGTTAAGACAGGAACAGCAGGCCATGCAGGAGCTCATGAATACCGATAGTACACGCTCATACAGGGAATCTGCGTACGGTTTTTGGTATGCCTACACCCGCAGAGTGGACAGTGCCGCCCCGCAACCGGAACCGGGTGACCTGGCCATTATCCGTTACCAATTGAGCGATATTAGCGGCAGCCCATTCTACACATTTAGGGAGCTCGACACCCTGGCCTATAGGGTAGATCGGGACGAACGCATATTCAAAGGGCTCAGGGATGCCGTTAAGGTGCTCCGGAGAGGGGAACAGGCCCGTTTTCTCATCCCTTCTTCCCTGGCATATGGATTTGCAGGTGATGGAGACCGTATAGGTTCGGCTGTGCCCCTGGCAGCAGATTTAGAATTAATAAACGTTATTAAACCGGAAGAAAGCAACTAAAACAGAAATAATGAAGTATTCAATCTTTTCCATACTGGTCGTAATCCTGCTTGTATCGTCTTGCAAGACAGCTAAATACCCAGATCTGGAAGACGGACTGTACGCCGATATCGAGACTACCCTGGGCGACATGCTCCTTGAGCTCGAACACGAGAAGACCCCGGTAACCGTGGCAAATTTCGTGACCCTGGCCGAGGGAAACAGCCCGTTTGTTACCGACTCACTAAAAGACAAACCGTATTACGACGGCCTAACCTTTCACCGGGTCATGAAGGATTTTATGATTCAGGGCGGGGATCCTACCGGTACCGGTCGTGGAAATCCAGGTTACCGCTTCGCCGATGAGTTCAACGACTCGTTACGGCACAGTGGCAAGGGAGTACTGTCGATGGCGAATTCGGGTCCCAATACCAACGGTAGCCAATTCTTCATCACTCACAAGGCCACACCCTGGCTGGATGACCGCCATACTGTTTTCGGAAAACTGATCTCGGGTGAGGACGTTTTGGACTCCATAGCGGGAGTGGAAGTGGACCCGGCCAACAACCGCCCGCTGGTCAGCGTCACCATTAAAAAGCTGAATATCATTCGAAACGGAAAGGAGGCAAAGAATTTCGATGCCATCTCGATCATGGAATCCTATTTTGAAGAGGAGGAAGAGCGTGAAGCGGCCAGAGAAAAAATGAAGGCCGACATCGTCATCTCCTTGTCCGTTCAGTCCGATTCCGTCGAGCGCACTGAATCAGGACTGGGTATCCTTACGCTCACCGAGGGCAGCGGGGCACAGCCCGAAAACGGACAATACGTGCTGGTGAACTACACGGGCTGGCTGTTAGATAGCGGGGATTTGTTCGACAGCAACATCAAGGACATGGCCACTTTGTTTGACAAGTTCAATCCACAGCGTGACGCTCAGGGCGGCTACCAGCCTTTACCCTTCGAATACAGTACCGAATCGAAGGTCATTCCCGGTTTTCGGGAAGGTCTGCTCAGCATGAAGGTAGGCGACAAAAAGCGGTTCTTTATTCCCTCCCACCTGGGCTATGGGGAGCAGGGTGCCGGAGGCGGACTGATCCCGCCCAATGCCGATCTGGTATTCGAGGTGGAGATTATGGATATTTATCAGCAACCCGATTCAGGAGGTTCCAGTGAGTAAAGCCGGAAACCTTTACGCATGAAATGGAGTGATTTTCGTTCAGTATACCAAGATTGGAGGCGCTGGCTTCCCCTCCCTCTGGTCTTGGCCTCAATTGGACTGATCAGTTTTTTTCCGGGTCTGGTGGAAGGGTTGTACAGTCGCGGTCTGTACCCGTATCTGAGTGCCGGGCTCAGGTTTTTCCTGGGCTGGGTTCCATTCTCCGTGGGTGACTTGCTCTACACCCTGTTATTGCTGAATGTGCTTCGTTTCTTCTACCGTAACCTCAGGCATATGCGCAGACCGGGTAAGCTGTGCTCAGTGCTTAGAAGATCACTAAATGGACTGGCAATGCTTATCGGTGCTTTTTATCTGTTGTGGGGACTGAATTATTATCGGGTGAGCCTGGAAGATACTTTGGGTATTGATGTCCGCTACACCAACGAGGAGCTAGAGCAATTCGCAACCTACCTCACTGTGAAATCAACAGAATTTCAAATGGACTTAGCCCATAGGGACAGCCTGGTTACCCTGCCTTACGATCATCGGGAAATATATTCAATGACCGTTACGGGCTACTCCGAACTCCAAAAGGAGTGGCCCTGGGCGCGGCGCAGCGGGGGTTCCATCAAGGGTAGCCTGTACAGCACTCCACTGAGCTACATGGGTTACGGTGGATATCTGAACCCCTTTACCAATGAGGCCCAGGTTAATGAAAACGTACCCATATTCTCAGCACCTGTTCTCAGTGGACACGAAGCGGCCCACCAACTGGGGTTTGCGGCCGAGGGGGATACTAATTTTATAGGCCAGCTCGTATCCATCCGGAATCCGGACCCATACTTCAGATACTCAGGGTACACGGGTGCACTGCGGTACGTCTTGGCCGAACTCCGAAGGAGGGATCCCGATGCCTTTCAGAAGATATGGGAGGAATTGCCTCTGGGGATCAAGGAACAATACCGGGAACTACAGAAATACCGGGAGGCCTATGAGAACCCACTGAGTAGGTACTTCGAAAATGCTTTCGACGCCTTCCTAAAAATCAACCGGCAACCCCAGGGCATTCGTTCCTACAGCCGGGTAGTAGGTCTTTTGATCGGTTATCACCGGAGCTTCGGATTCTAGTGATTCCACACAGGCACGAATTTGGAACGAGTCACCATTAGCGTTACTTTTAGCCATGTAATTCTTCATAACCATTTCTATGCACTTAGTACGAATAGCCTGCCTCACCGGGACCTTCCTGGCAGGATGCCTGTGGTCTTTTGGACAGGTATATGCTCCCAGCCATACGGGTATTAAAAGAACACAGGATGTTCCGCGGGCATTTACAGGTGCCACTGTTCACGCAGAGCCCGGCAGGATCATCGAAAATGCCACTCTGCTGGTAGAAAACGGCAGAATCAGTGAAGTGGGCCAGTCTGTGGAGATACCGAAAGAGGCTGTTGTTCAGGAATTGAAGGGCAAACACATCTATCCGTCGTTCATTGAGCTCTTCTCGGATTTCTCCATGAAAAAATTGCAACGGGCCAGTGGGGGCGGACAAAGTGATATATACGATCCTACCCGGGAAGGCTACTACTGGAACGATCACATACGGTCGGAACAGCAGGCATCAGAGAGTCTGGAATACGATACTTCAACGGCCAGGGCCCTGCGCTCACAGGGCTTTGGGGTCGTCAACGCCCATGTTTCGGACGGGATAGCCAGGGGAACCGGCGTTCTATTGGGGCTCAAGGATGACAACCACATCCTCTTGAATCAATCCGGAAGCTATTTTTCGTTCACTAAGAGTATACAAAGCCGACAGAGTTACCCGACATCGCTTATGGGAGCACTCGCCCTTCTCCGGCAGCTGCACTACGATCTAGAATGGTTTTCAAACCATTCCGGAGCAGAGAGTGACCGGGCGTTGAATGCTCTATGGAGCCAACGTGTCCTGATCCCTTTCTTCGATGCAGGAGGCAATGGCAATCCGGTCCGAGCAGCCAAACTCGGCACTCAGTTCGGGCGTGACTATGTAATTCTGGGTGGTGGGGATGAATTCGAGTATACCCCAGAGCTCAAGCAACTCCAAGCGCGCCTGGTATTACCGGTCAATTTCCCTGATGCCTACGATGTATCGGACCCCTTCTCAGCCAGTCGAATTCCATTGACACAAATGAGGTACTGGAATCAGGCTCCCTCTAATCCGGCGCGCGTCAAGGAGGCCGGTCTCCAGATGGCATTATCCTCTCACGGACTAAAAAAGAAGGAGGATTTTCTCGAGAAGGTGCGGGAGGCCATCCGTTTCGGTCTGAGTGAAGAGGATGCTCTGGCCTCACTTACCACGGTTCCGGCGCTGTTCCTGGGGAAACAGGAGGAACTGGGGGCCATCCGCCAAGGCTATCTCGCTAATTTTATCGTAACCACCGATCCTGTTTTCGATCGGGAAAGTCAAATATTGGAAAACTGGGTAATGGGTACGCGCTACGAGGTAGAATCAGAGCCCGAGACCGATATACGAGGTAACTATTCCTTTCGTGACAAACGGGGAACCACTCTTTTTGAGCTCACGGGAAGTCAGGAAAAACCCGTTGCAAAAGCATCGAGATTGGGGCAGGAACTCAAAGCCGAGGTCCTTTTCAAGGACAGCTGGGTTCACATCCGATTCAAGGACAGTTCCGCAACCCGCTTTGACCGTTTCAGCGCAAAATCCCCGGCTTCGCGCATTAGCCTCACAGGTATCATCGCTTACGAAGACGGAAGCGAATCTGAGGCCATCCTGGAATACACCGGAGCCGCAAAAGAATCCGACGAAAAAATGAAGGGCAACGAAAAAGCGGGGGAACCAGAAACCCGCAAGGTCATGCCTATCACATATCCCAATACGGCCTTCGGCCGGAATTCAATTCCTGAAGCCGAGGACATGGTGTTCAGGAATGCCACCGTATGGACGGGAAATGAAATCCTTCAAGAAACGGATGTCTGGATATCCAATGGGATTATACGGGATATTGGTAAAGACCTCAGGGCGCGTGGAGCACGGGAAATCGATGCCACGGGTAAGCACCTGACGGCCGGCATCATAGACGAGCATTCCCACATCGCCCTGCTTTCGGTAAACGAATCTGGCCATAATTCCAGTGCGGAAGTGCGCATGAAAGAGGTCATCGACCCCAAAGATGCGGATATCTACCGCAACCTGGCCGGAGGGGTGACTACCATACAGCAACTCCACGGTTCTGCCAACCCTATAGGAGGACGTTCCTCCATCATCAAACTCAAATGGGGAGAAAATGCCGAGGACATGATTTTCGAGCAGGCAGCCCGTTTTATCAAGTTTGCACTCGGAGAAAACGTCAAACAATCCAACTGGGGAAGCCGTAATCGCTTCCCACAGACCCGTATGGGAGTCGAACAGGTTTTCGTGGATTACTTTTCGCGAGGGCAGGAATACCTTAAAAAGAAAGAGTCCGGTAAACCCTACCGCGTGGATGAAGAACTGGAAGTCATTGCCCAGATTCTGCAGGGAGAGCGATTTATCAGTTGCCACTCCTACGTACAGAGTGAGATCAATATGCTGATGAAGGTGGCCGAGCGCTTCAATTTCCGGGTGAATACCTTTACCCACATACTCGAAGGGTACAAGGTAGCCGACATCATGGCCGCGCACGGAGCCGGGGGGTCGACCTTCAGCGACTGGTGGGCCTATAAGTACGAAGTAAATGACGCCATACCTTACAACGCGGCCATCATGAACAGTCAGGGAGTAACCGTGGCGATCAATTCAGATGACGCAGAGATGTCCCGAAGACTTAATCAGGAAGCTGGCAAAACAATGAAGTACGGGGGCATGAGCGAGATTGAAGCGTGGAAGACCGTAACACTTAATCCCGCTAGACTCCTCCATATAGACCATTTGGTAGGTTCCCTGGAAAAAGGAAAAATGGCTGATCTGGTGCTTTGGACGGATCATCCCATGAGCATGAGGGCCAAGGCCGACAAAACCATTATCGAGGGCGCCGTGTATTTCGATCTGGAATCGGACCGGCAACTCAGGGAGTCCGTGAAAAAAGAGCGTTCGGAACTCATCAACCAAATGCTGGACTCCGGAAAAAAGGGACGTCCCACCGAGGTTCCCAGCAACAAGAGAAAATCTCGCTTTACCTGCAACACCTTATAATTCTGTCATGAAGTATTTTAACATCGCTATACCAAGAGCGCTTCGGAACGGTCTGCTGACCCTTTCCCTGGCTCTGGCGCTCACCCTGCAGGCTCAGCAGGTTCCGGGAGAAGTTCAAACCGGACCCATACGCCTTACTGGAGGCACCATTCACGTGGGCAATGGAACCGTAATCGAACAAGGTATTCTGGATTTCGATCAAGGGCGGATTACCTATGCAGGTCCCGCCTCGCAAGCACCGGATTCAGGCCAGTACGAAATCATTGATGTCTCCGGTAAACATGTATACCCTGGCCTGATTGCACCCTGTAATACCCTTGGACTCGTAGAAGTCGGACAGGTAAGAGCCAGCGTGGACCAGGACGAAATCGGGGACTTTATTCCTCATGTTCGCAGTCTCGTCGCCTACAATGCCGAGTCCAAGGTAGTGGAGAGCATGCGCCCGAATGGTGTTCTCCTTGCTCAGACTACTCCGGTGGGTGGAATCATGTCCGGCACCTCGTCCATCGTACAACTCGATGCCTGGAACTGGCAGGATGCCGCAGTCAAGGCCGATGATGGCATTCATATGAACTGGCCGGATTATTTCAGGAGGGGACGATCGTGGCTGGGAGAGGCCCCGGGCAGGTACCCCAACAAGGAATATGGAGAAACCATTGAAAAAATAGAGGAATTCCTGGCCACGAGTAAGGCCTACCATTCGGCTGGAAAACCTGACCTTCAGCTGGACCACCAGGCCATGAAGGGGGCTTTCACGGGTAAAAAACGGGTTTACCTCTATGCCGACGGGGCACGGGAAATCGAAGACGGCATTACCCTGCTCAAAAAATACGGAATCGAAAAAATCGTTCTCGTCGGTGGCTACGAGGCACCCAGGGTCTCCTCTTTTCTAAAAAACAATGACATACCCGTCCTGGTTTCGCAAACCCATAGCCTGCCCGGGATGGACGACAATGACTACGATTATACGTATAAATTACCCCGCATCCTGAACGATCTCGGGCTCCGGGTAGGCATACAGAACAGCAGCATGTCGAACTGGGAGACGCGCAATCTTCCCTTCTTCGCCGGACAACTCCTCAGTCAGGGAGTAGACGAAGAAACAGCACTTTCCATGGTCAGCTACAACACAGCAGAAATACTGGGCATAGGGTCGAACTACGGCTCTTTGGAAACCGGCAAGAGTGCTACCCTTTTCGTCTCTGAGGGCAGTGCGCTCGAAGTCATGGGGAATAAACTGACGCACGCGTTTATCGATGGACGCAGGATTTCTCTGGAAACCCACCAGACCCGCCTTTGGAAAAGGTACATGGCGAAATATGGCAGTCCGGTGGAGGACTAGTGGCTGCGGTTGTCTTTCGCATTAGCTGAAGTTCGAATGAAGGAAATACGGAGTACCCGTAACGATGCCGTCAGGCTTTACCAGCTGCTCAGGGAAAAATCGAGGGTGCGGAAGAAACTTTCCCTTTGTTCCGTCGAGGGACGCCGGGAAGTGGAACGTGCCCTGAAATCGGGCTATACCTTCGAGGAAGTATTTGTCTGCCCGAGTCTGCTGGGACCTCCCGGTCCGGTTCTCCAAAGACTGCTGGATACCGTCGAATTCGCAGAGATCCCCCCTTCACTCTATGAGAAGATGGCTCTCAGAGGGAGCAGTGAGGGCATACTGGCAGTACTGCAGACACCCGACCACAGCCTGGGATCCTTTAGCATAAGTAAAGAGAAACCACTCATACTGGTCGCCGAATCGGCCGAAAAACCCGGAAACCTGGGTGCCCTGTTCAGGACGGCAGATGCAGCCGGCATCGATGGCGTGCTCCTCGCGGAACCCCGCTGCGACATCTATAATCCTCAATGTATTCGCTCCAGTCTGGGGGGTGTCTTTCACCTGCCGGTTGCCGTGGGTGGAACCTCTGAGATTCTAAACTTCCTCAGGTCGAAGGGGATCGGAGTGTACGCTTCAGCATTGACCGGATCTGTACCCTATTACGAGGCCGACCTGACCGGCCCGACCGCGCTGGTTATGGGTGCAGAAGATAAGGGACTCAGCCCCGAGTGGCTAGAGGCCTCGGAGACCCAACTCATCATTCCCATGTCGGGTATCGTCGATTCCCTGAACCTATCAGTATCGGCCGCGATTTTGATCTTTGAGGCCGTGCGCCAGAGGCGACTATTGTAACCCCTTATTTTACAGGTGTTTAGATTTATGGGTTAAGATCGTAAATTAGTATCTTTGTAAGATTACGGTAAAAGGAAACTTTGCATGATTGAGAATGTACAGGATCAGGAAAGCAAAGAAATTGCAAGACAGTATAAGGAACTTCTCAGGGACAGTTATCAATCCCTGACTCAGGAAGACAAAAGGCTGATCCGTTCAGCCTTCGATGTCGCTGTCGATGCGCACAGGGGTCAGTACCGAAAATCCGGTGAGGCCTATATCTTTCATCCTATAGCTGTAGCCCGAATAGTGGCCTCTGAAATCGGACTGGACGGGGTATCCATAGCGTCGGCCCTACTGCATGACGTGGTGGAGGACACTTCCTATACCCTGGCAGACATCGAGCGCCTTTTCGGCGATACCGTGGCCAGGATTGTCAATGGACTTACCAAGATATCCCATCTCAAGAAAGACAAGGACATCAGCCAGCAGGCGGAGAATTTCCGAAAGATGTTGCTCACCCTGCACGACGATGTTAGGGTAATCCTTATCAAAATCGCCGATCGGTATCACAATATGCTCACCATGGAGTCGATGCCTGAGGAAAAGCAGGTGAAAATCGCCTCAGAAACCCTGTACATCTATGCACCACTGGCGCATCGCATTGGGCTCTACAACATCAAGACCCAACTCGAAGACCTCTCCCTGAAATATACAGAACCCGAGGTCTACAAGGATATACAGGCCAAGGTAACCGATATACTGCCGGCCAATGAGCGCTATCTGAAAGACTTTGCCGATGTGATTCAGAATTCCCTGGAGAAGGAACACCTGGAATGTACGATCAAAGGGCGAATGAAGTCCATTTCGTCCATCCGCAGGAAGATGAAGGCGCAAAATTTGAGGTTTGACGAAATCTACGATAAGTTCGCCATACGCATCATCTATAAATGCGAGCCCGAACAGGAGAAGTTCATGGCCTGGAAAATCTACTCCATCGTTACCGACCATTTCACCCCGAACCCAGTCAGGCTGCGAGACTGGATCACGTCTCCAAAATCAACAGGTTATGAAGCCCTGCACGTTACCGTGGTCGGGCCTGGAGAACGCTGGGTGGAAGTTCAAATCCGGAGCGAACGCATGCACGAAATTGCAGAGAAGGGATATGCAGCTCATTTCAAATACAAACACGGAAATCAAAAGGAAAAGGGTATAGAAGAATGGCTTAACCGCTTGCAGGAAGCCCTGGAAAATGCCAATGGGAATGCGGTGGACTTTGTAGAAGAATTCAAGCTCAACCTGTATTCCAAGGAAATATTTGTGTTTACCCCAAACGGCGAACTCAAATCCCTGCCCAAGGGTGCCACCCCGCTGGATTTTGCCTTTCACGTGCATACCGAAGTCGGACTCAGAACCCGGGGGGCGCGTGTCAATGGAAAACTGGTTCCCCTCAATACGGTACTGCACAGCGGAGACCAGGTGGAAATCATTACCTCTGAAAATGCCAAGCCCAACCAGAACTGGCTGGACTACGCACATACGGCCAGGGCCATTTCCAAAATTAAGTCCTCACTCAGAGAGGAGAAAAAGCAAATTGCCGCCGAAGGCAAGGAAATTCTGCGAAGAAAACTCAGAGCCAAGAAGATCAAGTTCAACGAGGATACCGTGAACAAGATGGTGAATTTCTTCAAGCTCAAAACCAGCCAGGACCTGTTTTACCGGGTGGGGAATGGCAATATTGACAACCAGCGCATCAAGGACTTCTCGGCCTCGTATCACAATGCCATTCTCAACTTCTTCAAAGATCGTATCCGCCGAAAGAGCCCGAATAAGGACTACGCCAGTGATGAGATCACCGCCAATTACGACATGTTGGTATTCGGTGGCGAAGAAGAGGTGCTCGACTACCGCCTGGCGGAGTGTTGTAAACCGATTCCAGGAGATTCCGTTTTCGGATTTATTACGGTAAACGACGGGATCAAGGTTCACAAAAAAGACTGCCCCAATGCGATTTCACTGCAATCTAATTTTGCCTATCGCATAATAAGTGCCCGCTGGATCGATTCGACCCGGGAGGAATTCAATGCCGATATTGAGCTAACGGGCATCGACAACCTGGGCCTGGTAAACGAAATTACCCGTGTAATTTCGGATCACATGCACGTAAATATGCGAAATTTGACATTTAATACGGAAGGTGGAACCTTCAAGGGGCATATCGGTGTGATCGTCAAAAACAACTCCATATTGTCCAAGCTTATTCGAAACCTGCAACAAATCAGTGGCATTGATCGGGTAGCAAGGATTTAGCCCCGTTACCATTTTGCCTATGGAAAATCAATTGGACCGGAACCAGGAAATCGTGCGTAATGTCTTCACTGCCTTTCTCGAGGAAAACGGGCACCGGAAGACTCCGGAACGCTACGCCATACTTCAGGAGATTTACGACAGCAACGAACATTTTGACATTGAGTCCCTCTACCTTAAAATGAAAGAAAAAAATTACAGGGTTAGCCGGGCCACGCTGTACAATACCATAGATTTACTCCTGGAGAGCAAACTGGTTCGCAAACACCAGTTCGGTCAGAATCAGGCACATTACGAAAAGTCGTATTTCGACCGGCAGCACGACCACGTGATCATGACAGATACTGGTGAAGTCATGGAGTTCTGCGATCCGAGAATCGAGTCGATCAAAAAGACTATAGAGGAGGTATTCAATATTGAGATTTCAAATCACTCTCTCTACTTTTACGCCACTCACAAAAAGGAAGAATAAGCAAACAGAATGGTAGATTTATTATTGGGTCTTCAGTGGGGTGACGAAGGCAAGGGAAAGATTGTAGATGTACTCACCTCGAAATACGATATAATAGCTCGATTTCAGGGAGGCCCCAACGCAGGACACACCCTCGAGTTCGACGGAATTAAGCACGTTCTGCATACCATACCATCGGGAATTTTCCACGAAGACGTGGTGAATGTGATCGGGAATGGCGTAGTTATCGATCCTGTAATTTTCAAGAAAGAGATCGAGAACCTGGCGCCTTTCGCCATCGACATTAAGAAACGGCTCATGGTTTCGCGCAGGGCGCACCTGATACTCCCCACGCACCGATTGCTTGACGCCGCCTCCGAAGCATCTAAGGGAAAGGCGAAAATCGGTTCCACCCTAAAGGGAATAGGGCCCGCTTATATGGATAAGACAGGACGAAACGGCCTTAGGGTCGGAGATCTGGAAATGAAGGACTGGAAAAGCGCTTACCGCAGACTGGCCGACAAGCACGAGCGTATGATCGCTGGTTACGAGGCATCGATAGAGTACGATCTCAGGGAACTGGAGGAAAAGTTTTTCGAAGGCGTGGAAGCCCTCAGACAGATACCCTTTATCGACAGCGTATATTTCCTGGACGATGCTTTGAAAAAGGGACAAAAGATTCTTGCCGAAGGCGCACAGGGCTCCATGCTCGATATCGATTTTGGGACCTACCCCTTCGTTACTTCTTCCACGACAACAGCCGCAGGCGCCTGCACCGGTCTGGGCATTCCCCCCAACCGCATTGGGGAAGTCGTCGGAATTTTCAAGGCCTATGCTACTCGAGTGGGTAGCGGCCCATTCCCTACCGAACTCTTCGATGAAGACGGAAAGGAAATGGCCCGGATAGGGAACGAATTTGGGGCGACCACCGGACGTCCGCGGCGTTGTGGCTGGTTAGACCTGGTGGCCCTGAAATACGCCGTTCGCATTAACGGGGTTACCGGCTTATCCATGATGAAAGGAGACGTGCTGTCCTCATTTTCTACCATTAAGGTAGGTACCGGTTATAAATACAAGGGTGAACTCGTGAAGGAGCTGCCGTTCTCCGTGGATCAGGAAGACATAGAACCGGTGTACAAGGAAATGCCGGGATGGGAAAAGGACATCACAGGCATACGCGAATACGACGATCTTCCTGTAGCCCTAAAGAACTATATTGTTTTTCTGGAAGATGAGCTTGAGGTTCCCATTAACCTGGTTTCCGTAGGACCGGATAGAACTCAGACCATTTTTCGTTAAGCCCCGATGAGAACCGCTTTCCGCATAGGAATCATACTTTTTTCAGGCCTTTCCCTCATATGGGCCCAAGGGTCCGGTGCCGGTGAGGAAGCCAAACGAAAGATCAACATCATTTACGGGGGCAATTTCACCAAGGACAACGCCAAATACCCGGGCGCGTCCATTTTCAGTCGAGATGATCAGCAACAGGTTCAGTTCGAACACCAGGGGGCAGATATGTGGTGCGACGTCGCCATCTTATTCAACGAGCAAAATAGGATCGAGGCCTATGGCAACATCCGCCTGCAGCAGGGCGATAGCATCGAAATGAACAGCAAGAAACTCATCTACAACGGAAATACCCGTATGGCTGATGCCTACGATGATGTTTACCTGACCAATGGGGAAATGCGTCTTGAAACCGACACGCTGTATTTTGACAGGAACCGCCAGCGCGCCTACTATCTGACCGGGGGTACCATCATCGATTCAGCCAACGTACTCGAGAGCAGGACCGGTCGCTATTTCATTGAACTAAAAAAATACCAGTTCCGCAGTGATGTAACCATTACCAATCCGGAATACAAGCTCGAATCCGAAAGGCTGGACTACTTTACCGAGGCCAAGGATGTGTATATGTACGGGCCTTCAACTATTACGGGCGAGGATTACGTATTGTACTGCGAGCGGGGCTATTATGATACCCGGATCGAACAGGGATATGGAGTTAGGAATACAAAGATCTATTACGACAACCGTATCATAGAAGGCGACAGTGTGTTTTTCGATAAGCGCAGGGAATTCGCTTCGGCCACCAATAACATTCAGGTCACGGATACCCTGAATCAGGGGATCGTCCGTGCTCATTACGCTGAGGTCTTTAAGGCAATGGACTCCGTGATCGCCACACGCCGCGCCGTTGCGGTTCAGCTGGTCGAGCAGGATTCCATGTACATCCATGGCGACACCCTGATGGTTACGGGACCTCCTGATGATCGGTTGCTCAGGGCTTTTCACAAGGCCCGTATTTTCAAAACGGATCTCAGCGGCAAGTGCGATACCATACGGTTTGTGGAGCGAACGGGTATTGCCCATATGATAAAGGAGCCTATACTGTGGAATGCCGGGAATCAGATGACCGGAGACCTGATTCAGCTACTGATCGACACCGAGACCGAGAAGCTGGATTCACTTAAGGTGCTGGAAAATGCGTTCGTCATTTCGCAGGATTCTATCGGCAAGGAGGGGTACAATCAGGCCAAGGGTAAGGATTTGCTCGGTAAATTCGACGGAAATCAACTGGTACAGGTAGAGCTGATCAAGAATGCCGAAGCGATCTATTACCCCTACGACGCGGACAATCAGCTCATTGGTATTGACAAGAAGGTCTGCAGCACCATTGTACTCTACCTGAATGGTAACGATATCGAGCAGATTGAGTTTCAGAACAATGTGGATGGAAACATATTTCCTTTGAGCGAGCTTCCCGAAGAAAGCCGTTTGCTGCGGGGATTCAAGTGGAGAGGAGACGAGCAGCTCCTGCAACCCTCGGATATTTTCGACCAGGATGACATCTTCCTTTTACCTATAATACAAGGGCTTAAAGAACCGGAACCCCCGGACGAATTTACCAAGGCGCAACCGCCCCAAAAGCAACAGTAATGAAGGAGGTTTTCCGTCGTTTCCAGGCGCCTACCTCCCCCCATCCGCTTGGACTGCAGGTAAGGCGTGCAGAGGGCTGCTACATTTACGATCATAACGGTGATCCTCATCTGGATTTTGTAGCCGGGGTATCGGCCTGTAGCCTCGGGCACTGCCACCCCGATGTAGTCCGTGCCGTTCAGGAGCAGGTTGCTACGTACATGCACGTAATGGTGTATGGAGAATACATTACACCCCCTGCCGTGGAATATTGCAAATTGCTCGCTGAGCTGTTGCCCGATCCCCTGGAAACCACCTATTTGGTGAATTCGGGCACGGAAGCCATAGAAGGCGCGCTTAAGCTCGCGCGCAGGGTCACCGGTCGGTTTGAAATCGTGACCGCCAGGAATGCCTACCACGGAAATACCATGGGCAGTATGAGCGTTAGTGGGTACGAACGGAGAAAGGCTCCTTTCCGTCCCCTCATACCCGGTATTCGTACCCTCGTATTTAACCGGGAAGGCGAACTCGAAAAAATAACCGAGCAAACGGCAGCAGTCATACTGGAAACCATACAGGGTGGAGCGGGCTTTATTGTCCCTGACCGGGACTACCTGCAAAAGGTACGGCAGCGGTGCGATGAGGTGGGAGCACTTCTCATCCTGGACGAGATACAGCCCGGCTTCGGGCGTACCGGCACCCTGTTTGCGTTTGAGCAGTTTGGTATAGTCCCCGATATATTGGTCATGGGCAAGGGCATGTGCAGCGGACTGCCCGCGGGTGCATTTACCGCCTCTCGCCAGATCATGAGCCAGCTTTCCCATAACCCCGAGCTCGGCCACATCACCACCTTCGGCGGGAACCCTGTTATCGCTGCCGCCGCCCTGGCGACCCTGCAAAAGGTAAGACTACCTGCTCTTTTGTTGGCCATGAAGGAAAAAGAGCGCCTGGTACGCGCTCAACTCCGTCATCCACTGATCCGTGAAATCCGGGGCCGGGGTCTCATGCTATGTGTGGTTTGCGAAACGGCGGAAATCGCAGATTTTCTGGTACTCGAAGCTGCAAAAAGACGGCTCATACTGTTCTGGCTACTCTTCGAAAAACGCGCAGTCCGCATTACTCCTCCCTTAACCATTTCTAAACCACAATTAATGAAAGGTTGTCAACAAATACTTGAGGTTTTAGAGTCTTTTCAGGAGCTTCATACCTAGTTAACACCCATTGGTGTTCGTTGATATGTTTGTTGATAACATCAGAGGCTATGGACCTGCTCCGCAAATTATGAGAGCTAATTTTAAGTCCATAGTTACTTTAAACACGTTTCTATGGCGTTTGAACCTAACGAGCTTCCCGACAACTCCGTACTGAAATTCGAATCCATGCTGCAGACCGATCAGGTCCATTTCTTCGATTCGGAGGAATTCGAGAGCATTACCCACCACTACCTCAACCACGGAAAAATCAATCTGGGAAAAAAGGCCGTCGAGATGGGGCTGGAACAGCACCCGAATTCTTCTGAGTTACAATTGCTCTATATCGAGATCCTGGTCTATGAGGATCAGTTCGAAGAAGCCATATCCCGACTGGATCTGTTACAGGCCATCGACCCCAGGAATGAGGAAATATATATACAGCGAGCCAACATACATTCAAAGAGGGACAATCATCGGGAGGCCATAAATCTCCTTATGGAGGCCCTTCATCTTGCCGAAGACGGTTTCGACATCTACTCCCTGCTCGGCATGGAGTATCTGTTCATTGACGACTACAAGCAGGCCATGCGCTGCTTCACCAAATGCCTGGAATACGATCCTGAGGACTATTCCTCACTGTACAACGTCGTATACTGTTATGAATTCCTGGAAGATCACAGAGGAGGCATTGTATTCCTGAACGAGTATCTGGAAACCAATCCCTACTGTGAAGTGGCCTGGCATCAACTGGGAAAGATGTATGTCGCTCTGGATATGCATCGGGAGGCCCTGGCAGCCTTTGACTTCGCCATTATCTCTGACGACAAATTCATCGGTGCCTATTTTGAGAAGGGCAATGTGCTGGAAAAACTCGGAAAGTATCGCGAGGCCATAGCGTGCTACGAGATTACACTGGGGCTGGACGACCCCACTTCGCACGCCTATCTGCGCATGGGCTTGTGCTACGAAAAACTGGGGGATATCAATCAGGCACGATGGTTCCTCAACCAAACTGTGCACGAGGACCCACTCCTGGACAAGGCCTGGATCGCCATTACGGAGCACTACCTGAGGAATGGTAATATCGAAAAGGCACTAAACTACATCGAAAAGGCACTGAGCATTGATCCTGAGAATCCGCAGTACTGGATGTTAAAGGCCCGAACCCTGGAGGGATTGCGCCGCTTTGCCGAGGCCAGCCTGAGCTACGATCAGGCCATCGAAAAGGGAGCCTTCGAACTGGATTCCTACCTGAGTTGGTCGGACCTGCTCCTGCAACAGAAGAAATTTGAACAGAGCCTGAAAGTTCTCAAGGACGCCATGGAAATTCATCCCGAAGAATCCAAACTGTATTTTGTGATGTCCGGTCTCTACCTGAAACTGGGACGAAACGAACAGGCAAAAATTGCATTCCGCAAGGGTCTGGAGATCGACCCTGCCGAGCTGAGAGAATTCGAAAAACGGTTTTCCGAGCACTTGCAGCTGCCCTGGGTAACTAACCTGTACAGTATCGTCAACAAGTCTTCTACCTGATTTCATGTCCCGAAACATCAAGGATTACCTGATCATAGGCCTAAAGGGTATGGCTATGGGTGCAGCCGATGTAGTGCCAGGGGTTTCGGGTGGTACCATAGCGTTTATATCGGGTATATACGAAGAGCTCATCGATTCCATTGAATCCATAGGTCCCGCTCGACTTGCTGATCTCCGAAAGGGTGGACTTAAGAAGGTTTGGACTGAGGTCAATGGAAACTTCCTACTAAGCCTGTTTGTGGGTATCTTCATCAGCGTATTCTCCCTTTCCAAAATACTCAGCAGCCTGTTGGAGAATCATCCTGTTCTGGTATGGTCGTTTTTCTTCGGTCTGGTACTGGCCTCGATTTTCTTCGTAGTCAGAGCTATCGACCGCTGGAATGCCATTCTGGTTTCGCTTTTTATACTAGGGGCCATCATCGCTTACGGGATTACCAGCTTGCCCGTTTACGAAGGGGTAAATAGTCGTCCCTTCTTATTTCTGTCTGGTGCACTGGCCGTATGTGCCATGATACTTCCTGGGATTTCCGGATCTTTTATTCTGGTTTTGCTCGGTTCGTATAAGACCGTACTTGACGCCGTACACGAGAGGAAGATCGCAGAGATAGCAACGGTGGGCTTGGGTGCGGTTATCGGGCTCCTGAGTTTCGCCCGACTCCTTAAATGGCTCTTCAGTCGCTTTCACAATGGTACCCTGGCCGTTCTATCCGGATTCATACTAGGGTCACTGAACAAAATCTGGCCCTGGAAAGAAGTGGTGGAAACCCGGGTATTCGAAGATAAAGTCATACCCATCAGGGAACTGAATCAATGGCCCGGGCAGTATCAGGGAGACCCCCAAATATTAGCTGCCGGTCTTTTAGCATTCCTCGGTTTTTCGCTTATTTTTATCCTGGAAAGGCTGGCGCGAGAAAAATAGGGCCCCACCCACTTTTTCATGGATAAATCAAGGAATTTACTGGATTACGCTTTTCTGGTAATCAAGGGAATTGCCATGGGCGCAGCCAACAAAGTGCCCGGAATTTCTGGTGGAATCGTGGCCTTCGTAGGAGGTTTTTACGAGGAGTTCATCTATTCCCTGCAGAAAGTGAATTCCAAGGCCTTCAAGCTGATCTTCGCCGGTAAATTCAGCAGTTTTTACCGGTACATTAACGGCACCTTCCTGTCCTTGCTGATACTGGGCATGCTGATCAGTTATTTCAGTGTGGCGCGTCTTTTGGATTATGCCCTGGAACGCAACGAGCTCTATGTCTGGTCCGCTTTTTTCGGAATGATCATTGGGAGCATCATTTACATATACAACACCTTCGAATACTGGAACTTCAAAACCATTTTCTCAGGCCTCCTGGGCCTGGGTTGCGGTATTTCCCTGAGTTTTCTAAATCCTGCACCGGAAAACGACGATTTGCTGTTTATATTCCTCTGTGGCATGGTCAGTGTTTCGGGCATGACCCTTCCCGGGCTGTCAGGTTCTTTTCTGCTCATACTCATGGGCAATTATGTCCTCCTATTGATCGATTCCGTCAACGCCTTGTACGATACTTTTTCCGAGGTGTTTAAGGGAGACTATACCTTTATGGAAAATCGGGAAAGAATCGATCAGCTTCGGATACTGGCGGTGTTTACCCTGGGGTCGCTTACTGGCCTGGTAACCCTTTCTCACCTTTTGGGATATGTGCTCAAACGATTCAACAAGATTACCACGGCCGTGATTGTCGGGTTCATTACGGGTTCTTTGGGCGTAATCTGGCCCTGGAAGAATTCGATATACAAGCGTTTGCCCGATGGGAGTCCCATGCTCGATTCCAACGGACACCCCATCGTCAGGAATTACCAGCGCTATTTACCCGACATACAGGATCCGGAGACCTGGTGGGCCATACTCTATGTGGTACTTGGAATAGCCGTCTTATTAACCTTGGAATGGTATGGATTACAACGGGAGCGCCGCAAAAAAAAAAATCCTCTACGGACTGATCGGTAGAAATATCTCGTACTCCTTTTCCCGGCCCTATTTCAACAGCAAGTTTAAAGCCGAAGGGCTTAACGATCAGGAATATGTCAACTTCGACCTGAGTGACATACGCGAAATCCGCTCCCTCCTTAAGCGTAGCGATATCCTCGGCCTGAACGTAACCATTCCTTACAAGGAAGCTGTCATACCCTATCTGGATTCACTCACCGATCTGGCCCGCACGGTGGGTGCGGTGAATACCATAGGATTTACCCCGAATGGAAGCCTCGGTCACAACACGGATGTAACCGGCTTTAGCGCTTCCCTTAAGCCTTTACTTTTGGCCGGAGACCGAAAAGCACTAGTGTTGGGTACGGGCGGTGCCTCCAGAGCAGTGGTGTACGCCCTTAAGGGCCTGGGTATGGAAGTCTTCAGGGTATCCCGCTCCCATGGAAGTGCAGAGCAGGTGTATTCCGGTCTGAGTCAGGAAATCATGGACCATTGCACAGTAATTGTCAATACTACACCTTTGGGTAGTTCACAGTTTCCCGGAGCTAAGCCCGATCTGCCCTACCACTTCCTGGATAGCCGGCACCTGCTTTATGACCTTATTTACAAACCGGAACGCACGCCTTTCCTGATCGAGGGAGTCTCCAGGGGGTGCCGCGTAAAAAATGGATTGGAAATGCTGGAATATCAAGCCGAGGCCGCATGGACTTTCTGGACGAATTCAAATGCGGAAAACGCTCGATAACGGTATATCAGATTGTTTATTTTTGCTGAGTATCGGGAACTTATCCCGTCGGAACTAACGGCAATAATTAATCAAACACCAGTGATTATGGCTGAGATGGAAAAGGGCTCTGAATCCCTTAACGAGAAGGAAAGACAAGCTGCTGAGGGCACAGAAAAGCCCCATGTCGCAGATGAAGGAAAGCAGAAAGCCATAGATAGTCACCAACCAGAGAGGAATCCCGAAAACCACTCTATCGAGAGCACCCCTGAAGAGGAAAAGCAATCCGCTGAAACGGGTAATGTCGATAGCCCGGAAAATTCCGCTCCGGAGTCTGAAGGGGAGAAGACCACACCTGACCACGTTAAAGAAACTTCCGGGCAGACAGATGATTCCCCTGAGATCGCTGCGGATTCCACCTCGCAGGAAGAACCCGATACTCTTTTGGGAGAATCCGATATGGAGGGTACCGCAAGCGATACCATGGCGGAGGTAAAAGACTCGGCAGAAACAGACAAAACGGGGATCGAAGAGCCTTTCGTTAAAAAAGAATCGGCTAGTAAGGAAACGGCTTCGGAGTCGGATGCGAATGTAAACGAGGATACACATTCCGACTCGGCTTCGGTCACCACCGCGGAAAAAGAAGAGTCGACTGCGCAGTCCGAAGGAGGTGAGGAAGAACCGGATACTCAGGATCGCGGGAAGACGGTAGAGGCAAATAACAAAACCGACGAAACGGTTTCGGACCCGCATGATAAAGAAGTAGATTACGCTTCCATGAATATGGAAAATCTGGTAGGTGAACTGCAGTTGCTTTTAAGGACTTCTTCGATAGCGACCATCTCAAAGAAAGTCAATCAGATACGCCACGAATTCGACCGGAAATTCAAGATTTACCTGGAGGAGAAAAAGGAAGAGTTCATCAGCAACGGAGGAAACGAGATCGACTTTCGTTACCAGTCCGTGGCCAAAAGGCAATTCAACGAGCTGATGGCGGAGTACCGTGAAAAACGCGACCAGCACTACAAACAGATAGAACGAGAGTTAAAAGAAAACCTGTCGAAGCGCCTGGAAATCATCGAAGAACTAAAGTCCCTCATCAATGTGGAGGAGGACATGCACCACACCTATAAAAACTTCAAGGAGATCCAGGAAAAATGGCGAAACGCCGGACCCGTCCCCAGGAACGAATACAATAACCTCTGGCAGACCTATCACCATCATACGGAGATTTTTTACGACTTCCTTCATCTGAACCGGGAACTGCGGGACCTGGACTTTCAGCACAACCTGGAGGAAAAGGAAAAACTGATTCGCCGGGCCGAAGAACTCAAGGATGAACCGGACCTGAATAAAGCTCTTTTCGAATTGCAGAGCCTACACAAAATCTGGAAGGAAGATGTAGGCCCGGTAGCCAAGGAAAAGCGGGACGATGTTTGGAACCGCTTCAGCGATGCCACCAAGGCCATTCACCACCGCAGACAGGAGCATTTCAAGGAACTCGAAGCCCAACAGGGAATTAATCTCGAGCGAAAAAAGGAGATAATCCAGCAAATACAAGACATTGCGGACAATGCCGCTACCGAGCACAAGGCACTACAGGGTCAGATTCGTAAGATCGAGAAACTCCGGGAGGAATTTCTCGCCTTAGGACGCGTACCTAAATCGAAACGTGACGAGACCTGGTCAGAATTCAAAGGGGCGGTCAGAAGTTTTAACCGGAAGAAAAATTCCCTGTACAAGGAACTCAAGCAGGAACAGTTAGAAAACCTCAACAAGAAGCGCGCCTTAGTGGAAAAAGCCCTTGCCCTGAAGGACAGTGATGACCACGAAGTGGCTACTCCCGAGATGAAGCGTATCCAAAACGAGTGGAAAAAAATAGGGCACGTTCCGAGGAAGTACTCCGACAAGATCTGGGCGGAATTCAAGGGGGCCTGTAACGAATACTTCGACCGCATCCACTCGGAAAAGCGCGAGGAGCACAAGGCTGAAAACGAAAATTTTCAGACTAAGAAAAAGGTACTCGAACGCTTGGAGAAGGTTAAACTCAGCGGAACCAAGGAAAAGGATATGGAGATCATTAAGGGTTTTATATCCGAATGGAAGGAGCTGGGACGCGTTCCTGCAGGAAAACGGGATATCAACGATCGGTTCAACAAACATATCGATCAGCTTTTCTCGCAACTTAATATCGACCAGAAGGAGTCACAGATCCTTCGCTACGGGGACAAGCTCAAAGAGCTTTCCGAAGGAAACGACAAGAGGGCCGTTCTCAAGGAGCGCTCATTTATCAAGCGTAAAATTGATGAAAGCCGTCAGGAAATTCGTCAACTTGAGAATAACATGGAATTCTTTTCGGGATCCAGCAACCCCCTTGTACAGGAAGTTCAAAAGAAGATCGACAAACACAAGAGTGTACTCGAGGTCTGGGAGGGTAAGCTGAAAAACGCGAATATTCTCCTGAATAGACTGAAAAAAGAGGAAGAAGCCGAGGCAGCAGGGGAAGAAGAAGTCCCCGAAGAGGAATAAACCGGATCAAATTTATTCCAAGGCCGCGTATACTTTGTTTAGGAATACGGGTAATCGACCTGGTTCCAGCCAACGGCACACGATAACCAGCCTCGATTCCTGATCCACGACGATGAAGTTTCCTCCGAAACCAGCCGCATAGAACAGCTGTTCCGGTAATTGTGCCCATTCACCTTCGGCGTCCCGGTTTAACCACCACATATAGCCGTATCTGGAATTCGGACCAGATGGGCGTGTCGCCTCCTCAATCCAGTCTGAACTGAGTATCTGATGGCCCGCCCAGTTACCCCTATTCATGAAAAGCAGGCCGAATCGGGCCATATCCAGAGTGTTTATGAACATGCCGCCCCCGGAATGTCCGCCCCCGGTGACCGATTTCATTCTCAGTCCGTCAATAGTGGTCCAGGCATGCTCATAGCCAAACCACCTCCAGGTGGTGCTGCAACCCAGGCGGTCCATCAGTTGTTCTCGTAACACCAGCGGAAGGGGTTTGCGCCAAACATGAGTCAGGGCATAGGCCAGGACATTTACCCGTACATCATTGTATTCCATAACCGTTCCCGGAGTTCGGGGAGGAGTTAGGCGCCAGTCGTCTATAGTACCCTTCTTTGGTGGCCGGTCCGCCCAATCGTTAAGTCCCCATAGAGAACCGGTCCAGTCCGAGTTCTGCTGAAGCAGATGCTTCCACTGTATGGAGCTGTTGTGCGGCCCCTCAAAAGTACCATCCCAGACATAGTCGGCAACGGAATCATTAACGGAACGGATGAGGCCCTGATCGATGGCTAAACCTGCTGTTGCCGATAGGAAACTCTTGGTTACGCTGAATGCCATATCCACCCTTTCCAGGTCTCCCCACTGGGCAAGCAGATATCCATCTTTGATAATCATTCCGGCGGGACCTCCCCTTTTCTTTACGGGACCCAGGATTTCGTGATAAGGTTCCCGGATGAATCCCTTTAAAATGGCCTGCCGCAGATCTCGGGATCCGCTGTATTCATTGGCCTCTGCGTATGAGACAGCTTCCTCCAGTGCGCCGACATTCACTTTTCGGATCAACTGTTGGGGTGCCGATTCCCAGGATCCATCAGAGGTTGGGAAATAAACAACTTGCTGGGCAGGCAGTTGTTGGGAGAGGAAACTGAGACACAGCAGTAAGCAAACCGTGTAGGTGTATCTCAAGAACAACAATCTGAAGTCCAACATGCTGCAAAGGCTATTTGGCAATATTAACCGAGCGGGTTTCCCGGATCACAGTCACCTTCACCTGACCGGGATAAGTCATATCCGTCTGTATTTTTTGGGAGATCTCGAAAGACAGGGCTGCAGCCTGGTCGTCACTGACCTTCTCGCTCTCCACGATAACCCGGAGTTCGCGACCAGCCTGAATGGCATAGGCCTTGTCCACACCCTTAAAGCCCAACGCAGTATCCTCCAGATCCTTAAGGCGTTGAATGTACGAATCCAGCACTTGCCTTCTTGCGCCTGGACGGGCTCCACTAATGGCATCACACACCTGAACAATGGGAGAGATCAGGCTGGTCATCTCTACCTCGTCATGGTGAGCACCGATGGCATTGCACACCTCCTTGTTCTCTCCGTATTTCTTAGCCCACTCCATTCCCAAGATGGCGTGCGGGGTCTCGATATCGGCCTCTGCCGTGGGCACTTTCCCAATGTCGTGCAGGAGTCCTGCGCGTTTGGCAAACTTGGGATTAAGCCCGAGTTCTGCCGCCATAATGCCGCAGAGCTTGGCTACTTCGCGGGAATGCTGCAATAGATTCTGTCCGTAAGAAGAACGGTATTTCATCCTTCCGACTGCCTTGATCAGCTCGGGATGAAGGCCGTGAATACCCAGGTCGATAACGGTCCGTTTGCCGATCTCGGCAATCTCATCATGAATCTGTTTCTCCGTCTTCTTGACCACCTCTTCTATCCGCGCCGGGTGAATTCGGCCATCCGTCACTAGCCTGTGCAGAGAAAGCCGGGCCACCTCCCTTCGCACCGAATCAAAACAGGAAAGTATTATGGCCTCTGGAGTATCATCCACTATGATTTCCACACCTGTTGCCGATTCTATGGCCCGTATGTTACGACCTTCCCGTCCTATTATACGGCCCTTGACATCGTCGGATTCCAGGTTGAACACCGATACGCAGTTCTCCACCGCCTCTTCGGTACCCACCCGCTGTATGGTATTGATGACCACCTTTTTCGCCTCTTGTTTGGCCGTTAGCTGGGCTTCCTCCATGGTGGCCTGTATGTAGGCGGCGGCGTCAGACTTGGCCTTCGCCTTCAGAGACTCCATGAGCTGGGATTTGGCGTCTTCTGCAGACAATCCGGAGATGACCTCCAACTGCTTAACCTGATTGGAAAGCAACTTCTCCAATTCCGCATCTTTACGGTCCAGGATTTCCTTCTTGTGGTCGATTTCCTCCAGTTTCTTCTCCAGTTGGGAATTGAGCTGTTTGTTCTTGTTCAGCTCCTTGGAAGCCTTGTTCTCTTTTTCGCGTATCCGCTTTTCGGCATCTACTACTTTTCGCTCCTTTTGCTGCAGCTGCTTTTCATGTTCTCCTTTGAGTTCAAGGAATTTCTCCTTGGCCTGGAAGATCTTGTCTTTTTTAATTTGCTCACCTTCCTTCTCGGCCTGTTCCCGTATTGCCCGGGCCTCCTTTTCCGCCTCGGCTAACACCGTCTTCCCCTTACTCTTCTGCAGATAAATGGACAAGGCGTAACCTATCCCTGCTCCTATTGCCAGGCCCAGTATGAGCCAAAGTGTTGTATCCATTGGTTGTTTTAAAAAAAAACCCACACCGATGAAGTTCTGTACAAACTCCAAATAACAGGATTAGGGCTAACCGGCTGTTCGATAATCTCCGACGTGGGAGCGCGCTCTTACAACCGAAACTCACCCTTTAGAATAGAATTCTTGTTGAGTTTGTCAAAATGATGACCGATGTGGGCAGTAAATTTATATTTTTCAGAACGTCTTAGTCTCTGAGACTAGTGCTTATTCGAATTGCTATCGCCTCCAGCCGCTCCATTGCTTCCCTGCTCGTGCCGGTTTCCTCCTGTTGGTCCGATACACTCGAACTTGCAAACTGAAGGGCACACATGGCGAGCACATCCTGTTTGTCGCGAACCGCGTAGTTTTGCTCGTATTGCTTGGCGAGCAAATCTATGCTTTTGGCCGCTTTTCTGAGTCCTTCCTCTTGCTCGGGCCGAATCGTCAGGGGATACACCCTGTCTGCTATCGACAGCTTTATTTTTAGCTTTTCTTCCAAGGACTACCTATTCGGATAACTGTGCAATACAGTGATCTATTTCCCGGATCAGGGTATTTATCTTGAGCTTAGCCTCAGTTCTATTATCACCACCCAACAGACCGTTTGCCAGGCGAAGGGCTTTCAATTGCTCTTCGCATTCCCGGAGCTTCTTTTGTTCATCAGCAAACCGGGATTGAAGGTCCCGCAATTCCTGCTCGAGGTTGAGTTTCTCGCTTTTGGTTTCTTCCAGCCTTTTCAGCAGAGTGTCAACCAGTGAATCCAGCCTCGAGATGCTGTTGATCAATTCACTCATCGCAAACGCATCCGTGTCTCTACAAATTTAACGAACCTGGAATTCACTGGCAACTCAGAAGCGCCTTCTGAAAACATAATAGTTTCAATACATTTACCGTTAGAAATTTGGGCAGATTGCCCGTTTGAACCCTCAATCCGGTAATTGCCATGACTTCCTTCCCAAGAGTCTTTTTGATCGTACTATCCGTGCTATCCCTTCAAGACCTGCGGGCACAGCCGCGTTCGGAAGAGTCTTTTGTCAGCCCGCTGGATATTCCCTTGGTATTGTCGGGAACCTTCGGAGAGCTCAGGACCGGACACTTCCATGCCGGAATTGACCTGAAAACGCAGGGAAGGGAAGGGCTTCCCGTGTACGCCGTAGCCGACGGAACCGTAACGCGCATCAAAGTTTCGCTCAGCGGATACGGCAAGGCCCTTTACGTAGCCCATCCCAACGGAAAGACTTCGGTCTATGCGCACCTGTCCCGATTTTCAGACCCCATCGAAACCTACGTAAAGCAACAGCAATACCTGAAGCAAACTTACGAGATACAACTGTTTCCAGAGTTCGGCACACTTACGGTTAAACAGGGAAAAGCGATTGCCTATTCCGGTAACACGGGGGGCTCGTCGGGACCGCATCTGCATTTTGAAATCCGGAACAGCGTTACCGAACGGCCTCAAAACCCAATGGAGTACGACTTTCCCATAAAGGACAACAATCCCCCGGAAATCCTTAGTGCGTTCGTTTATCCTATTGGACCCTCGGCTTCGGCAAACGGAAGCTTCGAGCGCTCTCAGGTCGACATGTACCACGAATCCAACTTCAATTTCGTAGCCGATACGGTTGAGGCTCTGGGCCGGGTGGGGTTTGGCTTTACTGGTTTCGACCGTCAAGACCTCGCGGCGAACAAAAACGGAATCTATTCCGTGGTCATGGAAGTCGATGGAGTTCCGTACACCCGACAGGTTTTCGATCAGTTTTCCTTCGGAGAATCCTCCCAGATCAACACGCTCATTGACTACGATTACCTCGAAAGATACCGTCGAAGAATTCACAAATGCTTCAGAGATGAGGGAAACAACCTCAGCGTTTTCCAATCGCTTAAGGGGGATGGAACCATCGAACTGAGACCCGGAGAAACCAGGGAGGTACGGATACTGCTTACCGATCATCACGGTAACCGGTCTCAATTACTCATCCCTGTGGTGGGAAAGCGAAATGCCGATCCGGCAGCCCGGGAAACCGTTTACGGAGGAACCTGGATCTCCAGGGACAAGCCCTATCAATTCGAATGGGAACAGGGAGGCGTATTCTTCCCAAAAGGAACGTTTTACAAGGATGTCTCTCTGGACGTCGGATGGGACGGACCGGTGCTGCGTGTTCACCAAGATCTGCTACCCACCCAAAAACGCTTCCATATCAACATGAAGGTGCCGGATTCACTTATGGGAATCAGTGATAAATTATACATAGCTTACCAAAACAGCCGCGGAAACTGGGGGTACACCTCCACCTACCTCAGCAATTCTGTATTGAGCACCAAGGCTAAATATTTGGGGTCCTACAAAATTGCCGTGGATACGGTTCCTCCCGAAATCAGTCCCGTTAACTTCGACGATGGTTCCCGGTTGCGGAACTATTCGTACCTCAAAGTTCGCATACGCGATAGGGAATCCGGAATCGACACCTATAACGCATGGGTGAACGGGAAATGGATACTCATGGAGTACGAGTCGAAAAATAACCTGTTGACCTATAACTTCGAGGACGGAAAGATTCCGAAAGGCAAGTCTACCATTCGAATCGCCGTAACGGACCAGGCAGGTAACCGGGAAACGTATAGCGGCACCCTTGTAATCCAATAGAAAAGGTCTTTAAAACCCGGAAATAACGTCTGCTTCTGAACCCCTCCCCCTTTGGCTTGAGACTAGGCTCTTGTTGCCCAACCGGCAAAGTGCTGCGGAGTTTTCGAATGAGATCCCGAGTTCCTGACCTGTTTCATTACCCAAATATGACCTATCGGAATGGGTTTCCGGGAGGTGCCCCACAACATGCTGATCACTTTGGATATCAAGGGCGTTTGAGGGATTACCGTCGTGCCAATCTGGGTATTTGCTCTATCTTTGCACTCCCGGGGGAGGAAGAAAATCGGCTTCCTTGCCGGGTAGTAAGTATTCCTCTGGGGGCTGAATTCGACTAGGTTTAATCCCCGGAACAGCATAACCAATACCTGGGTGTGCGGTGAAAAATCGCTCGGCTTGTTAGCCTTGCCGATTGCATGATCATCGCGTTTGCTTAACATCAGCATGAAAAAACGACTGTGAATAACATGAGATTTTACCTGACGGTTATTTGGGTTTTATTCGGGGCCCTGGCATATGGCCAGAAAGAAATCTACGAACACCCCCGATTTGAGGAACTGAGTATGGAGCATAAATCCCTGGCCATATTGCCGTTTCGCACCTTCCTCAAACTCAAGAACTCCGACGAAAGGCAGGAATCGGATCTGGCGCGAAAGGAAGGGTACGCCGTTCAGGAAGCCCTGGAACTGTACTTTTCCCTGAAGAACAAGAAGAAAAAAACCTATGTGCGATTTCAGAATGTAGAAAACACCAACGCCCTCTTATTGAAGAACCAGATCACCTACGAGAACATAGACCAATATACCACACAGAAGCTCTGCGAGATATTGGGTGTGGATGGCATTATCAGCGGACATCTCAATATCAGCATACTGCTTTCCGAGGGGCTGCCTGAGAATTTTAACCTGCTGGAATGGTTTGGCGCCTCGAACTACGGCCGCATTGGTATCAAGATATCGGACGGAGAAACAGGCAAACTCCTTTGGAAGTATGAAAAGGTCATCAATCGTAAGACAGGAAAAAACACGCGCGAACTCATCGATAAAATGATGAAGCAGGCCTCGCGCCAGTTTCCGTATGAGAAGGAGAGGAAGATCAAGCGCAAAAATAAACGAAAAGGCAGCTAAAGGCCGCGCCCGGCAACAATATCCCTGACGACCTCCACTGCGTAATCAATTTCCTGTACCGTGTTGTAGGATGAAAAAGAAAATCGCAGTGAAGGGTGTTTCCGCAGATCTTCGGGTATCATCTGATCCAATACATGAGATCCCGCTGCACTCCCTGACTGACAGGCGCTGCCCTGAGAGCAGGCCACTCCCTTCAGATCGAGCTGAAAAAGCAGAAGCTGGGCCCGGTCGGAATTCATGGGCAGGCGAACGTTGAGAATGCGATAACACCCCTTTTCCTCCTCATCACTCCCGTTGATGGCTGCTCCGGGAACCGCATCTCTCAGGCCCTCCCACATCCGCTTCTTCAATCCCTTAATGTAGTTCCGCTCGTCGGACATACTGCTCACGGATTCCTCCAGGGCTACTCTCATGCCTACTATGGCCTCATAAGGCTCTGTTCCTGCCCTAAGACCGCGCTGCTGCGCACCCCCGGTAATGATGGGTTTTACCGGTACACCTTTTCGAATAAATGCAAATCCGATGCCCTTCGGGCCGTGAAACTTATGGGCTGAAGCCGCCAGGAAATGGACGGGTAAATTGGATACATCAATCGGGTAATGGCCTATGGACTGTACCGAGTCGGTATGAAAATAGGCCTGATATTTTTCACACAATCCGGCCACACCGATTATGTCCGTCAGGGTACCCACTTCGTTGTTCACATGCATCAGGCTCACCAGTGCCGGGGAGGGGCCGCGTTCCAGCACATCCTCCAGCTCTTCCAGGGATATCTGGCCATGTGCGTCAACCGATAGGTATACCAACGGCAATCCGGCCTGCACCGAAACTTCCGCCAGGGTATCCAGAACGGCGTGGTGTTCCAAACGCGTGCTAACCAGCAACTTGACCCCCAGGTCCCGTACCGCAGATCGAATGGCCAGATTGTCTGCCTCGGTTCCGCCCGATGTAAACACGATCTCCGAGGGCTGGGCACCAATGCAACCGGCTATGGCCTTGCGCGCTTCTTCGATCTCAGCCTTGGTACTTCTCCCAAACTTATGAGTGGACGAAGGATTGCCAAAATTCCTCAGCATGGCTTGGTGTACGGCGTCCGCTACGGCAGGCCTCACCGGAGTAGTAGCGGCGTTGTCGAGGTAAACTTCCATATGAGCACCTTGAATATGGGCAAAAGTATGCAATCTCGCTCAAGCCCTACCAACGGCAAACCGCTTAAATGGCTTATTTTTGACGCATGCGACAAAGTATATTTGCCGGGTTGGTGCTCTGCCTGCTGGCATCCTGCGCTGATGGCGATCTGGATGTGGAAGCCCTGGATTTCGACAGTGTCGGTATCAGCCAGTGTGGTACGGCTACCACCCAGACTCAGATTTTCTTTAAGACCAATGACAATCAGGCGCTCATACTCGACTTGGGTAGCCCTCGTCTGCCCTCTGTTGATAACAGCCAATCGTTCACCATACCGGGACAAGTAGACCTGATTTACCGAATCTTCGACGATGACGTCAGCACAAGCTATTTCTGTAGCGATATCCCCCCCGTTTCACCACGCGTAACCGAAGAAATTGGGGCCTCAGGGGGTACATTGATCATCGAGAGTACCACCGAGGAAGGCAGCAATACCGTTACTCATGTACTCAGTCTTCAGGACATTACTCTGATCAATGCCTCCGGGGATCGGGTCACCGATCTGACCATAAGTAATTTCGGCACCGTCACCACCACTCAGTAAAGACAACAGACCGTTCGGAATCCATTATTCAACCCAAGTGGACTAACGAAGCAGGGCCTCCGTAGCGCCGAATCCGAATTGATGATAGGGCGCATCAGCATAATCGATGTTGCCCATACGCCTCAGTAACGTGAGTACCTCTTCCTTCAGGACGCCCTCTCCTACTCCGTGTATGATGATTACCCTAGGGATGCCCTTCGCACGGGCAAATTCGATTTGCCGGCGGGTCCAGTCGAGCTGATAATCCAGTATGTGCATCCGGTCGGATTTCTGTATGTGCGGAGGCAGTTTTTCCAGGTGCAGATCGACGGTGAGTATGCGATCGCCCTTTTTCCCTTTCTTGGAATGGGTAATCCTTCTGCCGCTACCCGCCTCTTCTTTCTTCTTTCCTTCCTCAAAAGCCTGATAATTTGAGACTTCCGGCATTTCACCCACAGGGATGACTTCGTTAACCGCCAGCCAGATGCGCAGTCCTTCCGAAGTCTGGATTTCGACTTGATTACCTGCCATGGCGGTTACCACCCCCTCCATGACGTCGTCAAGTGCGGCTACCCGAACTCCTAGCGCTATTCTTTTATCGTTCATTTGACTATTTCAAGAAATTTCGGGCCATAGGGCTCGGATATCAAAAATAATTTTAATTTCAGCGTAAAAGACCGACCAAAATGTGCCAATGCCTTCAGATTTCTTTGGAGAGCTTTATGTTGCCCTGCCCTACCAAGACTTTCCTGGGAATAGACTGCCCCGGCTGTGGCATGCAGCGTTCACTGGTTCACCTTTTTCAAGGAGAATGGATAGAGGCCTTCTGGATGTATCCGGGACTGTTCCCCATGATGCTGATGGGGGTGGCCGTTGTCGCCTCCCGATTTTATCCGGTTAAGGCTCTTGAACTCGCCGTTCGCTGGTCGGCCATAGCCAGTGTAACCCTGGTTCTGCTCAATTTTTTCATCAAACTCCTTAAATAAACCAAAAATGAACGATCAAAAATTACCAAATGTAACCACCTCCCTGGTACTGGGAATTCTTTCCTTCGTGTGCTGCTGCTTTTCCAACGGAGCATTGGGTGTGCTGATGTCACTCATCGCACTGCTCATACTCCGCAAGGATGGCCGTATGCTAAGGGAAAACCCGGAGGCATATAGCAATGCCGGTTCTTACCGAACGGCACGTACTATCGCCATAGTCGGACTGGTGCTGTCCATAGCCTTATTGGGATATGTAGTATTCCAAATCGTACAAGCCGGTGGATGGGCTGAGTTCCAGCTTCAGCAACAAGAGCAAATGCAGGAACTCTTCGAAAAGTGGGGAGTAGACGTACCCGCGGAATAATTCCATTTCAGCACAAAGAAAACTGCGGTCTTCGGATCGCAGTTTTTTTTGTCCTAATTGGCCATTTCGCTGATAAATTTCAAACGGAACAAACGCAGGTCCTCATCCTCGTATTCCCCGTCGAACTCTTCCATGGCCAGGTCGATGGAATCCGAGTCGGCTTCCATGAAGTACTCCTTGAGCTCCTCCTGCTGGTCTTCGTCGAACAACTCGTCTACCCAGTACTCCAGGTCCAGTCGGGTGCCACTGTACACGATCTGCTCCATCGCCTTGATGAGCTCCTCTTGGCTGATTCCCTTGGAATCCGCTATGTCGTCCAGGGGAAGCTTGCGATCAATGCTTTGGATAATAAAGAGTTTAAGGCCGGAATTCGCACCCGTACTCTTGACCACGAAATCTTCGGGCCGGTCAATGCCCTTGTCGCTGACATACTGTTCGATCAGCTTCAGAAACGGGCGCCCGTATTTTCGTGCTTTCCCCTCACCGACACCCTGAATCTGCAAGAGTTCTTCCAACGTTACGGGATACTTCAGGGCCATTTCCTCGAGTGAGGGGTCCTGGAATATAACGTAGGGAGGAACCTCCATTTTCCGAGCCTCCTTTCGCCTGAGGTCCTTTAACAGGGCAACGAGTTCCTCGTCACCTCCAGTCGCCCGTATCACAGGGGTGGGTTCCTCGTCCGGGATATCGTATATGCGGTCCAGGGTTATAGGGAAACTGTGCGGCTCTACCCTGAACCGTTCGCCCAGCCCGGTAAGCAGAAGTACCCCATACTGTTCGATGTCCTTGCCCAGATATCCTCGGATCACCGCATGTCGGATCAGCGCCTTCCAGAAGGACTCATCCTGGTCCGAACCGCTTCCGAAGAAGTCCTGTTTATCCAGTTTGGCTGCCGCCAACTGGGCATTGGAATGCCCCTTGAGGATCATGACCAATTCACGGCTTCGATAGCGCTCATGTGTTTTTTCAATAATGGACAGCAGGTTGGAAAGCTCCGAGGTGGCTTCTAAGGATTCCGGAGGATTCTCTGCATTATCGTCCATCAGAGCCCCCTCCCCGTTTTTCTCGTCGAATTCCTCTCCAAAATAATGGAGAATGAACTTCCTGCGGGACATGGATGTTTCGGCATAGGCCACAACCTCATTGAGCAGCGCCATACCTATTTCCTGTTCCGCAACGGGTTTGCCAGACATGAACTTCTCCATTTTTTCCACGTCTTTATAGGCGTAAAAGGCCAGGCAGTGACCTTCTCCTCCATCGCGGCCCGCACGTCCTGTCTCCTGATAGTAACTCTCTATGCTTTTGGGCATGTCGTAATGGATCACGTAGCGCACATCGGGCTTGTCGATACCCATGCCGAAGGCAATTGTAGCCACCACCACATCCACCTCTTCCATCAGGAACATATCCTGATACCTGGCACGTGTTTTGGCGTCAAAACCTGCGTGATACGGTACCGCACGTATGCCATTAACTTCAAGCAGCTGCGATAGTTCCTCCACCTTCTTTCTGCTGAGGCAATAGACGATGCCCGATTTGCCTTTTCTCTGGCTGATGAATCGTATGATCTCGCGATCCACCTGCCGGGTCTTGGGCCGGACTTCGTAATACAGATTGGGCCGGTTAAAAGAGGACTTGAAGACCTCGGCTTCCGGAATTCCCAAATTCTTGACGATGTCTTCCTGTACTTTGGGAGTGGCTGTAGCCGTGAGTGCGATCAGGCTCAGATCTGGAGAAATGCGGTTGATGATGTTGCGCAGGTTGCGGTATTCGGGTCGGAAATCGTGCCCCCACTCGGAGATGCAGTGGGCTTCATCAATGGCGATAAAGGACAGGGGAATACCGGAAAGTACCTCAATATGCTCTTCTTTGGTCAGCGATTCAGGAGCCACATAGAGCAACTTGGTTATTCCTGATTTCAGGTCCTCGACGACCGTACGGTACTCGGCTCTGCTCAGGCTCGAATTCAGCACATGGGCCACGCCCGCATATTCGGATACGCCACGAAGGGCATCGACCTGGTTCTTCATCAGGGCAATCAGGGGAGAAACTACTATGGCCGTGCCTTCCTGCATCAAGGCCGGGAGTTGATAACACAGGGACTTGCCTCCACCGGTGGGCATGATCACAAAAACGTCACGGTGCTGCATCACCTGGGTGATCACCTCCTCTTGCAGCTCCTTGAACTGACTGAAGCCGAAATACTTCTTCAGGGCATCCCGGAGTTCGGTATGGTACTTATTCATTAACAACCCAAAAAGTTTCTATGTAATAACGTAAGTTCAGACCTGGACCGCATAACTCCACTTCATTAAATACTCTTCGCAACCTGTTTGCGTCTGCCTCTTTGACGGTTTGACGGGTAGTTATATTTTTGCCTTACCTAAATATAGCATAAATATCAAAGCTGCTTTTTCAATATCGTCCAATTGATCTCTTCCTCGACTATCCTGCAAAGTGCCCGTCGGACCATCGACCTGGAAGCTACTTCCCTGAAACAGATGGGGGAGCGGCTTGGGGAGGAATTCTCGGGCACTGTGGAATGCGTTTTCAACTGCAAGGGACGCCTGGTCATAACGGGGATCGGCAAGAGTGCCATAGTAGCACAGAAGATCGTTGCTACCCTGAATTCCACAGGCACGCCCTCTATATTCATGCACGCGGCAGATGCGATTCACGGAGATCTCGGCCTGATACAGGAGCCCGACATAGTGATGTGCATCTCCAAGAGCGGAAACACCGAGGAAATAAAAGTACTGATACCGCTGATTAAGGGAGATGGAACCCCATTAATCGGCATGACGGGCAACCCGGATTCACGCCTGGCCCGAGAGGCCGACTTTGTCCTGGATACCCGCGTGGATAAGGAGGCCTGTCCAAACAACCTGGCTCCAACCGCCAGCACCACTGCTCAGATGGTCATGGGTGATGCCCTCGCTATAGCCCTGCTGGAACTAAGAGGGTTCGACCGCAGTGACTTCGCACGTTTTCATCCCGGCGGTTCCCTGGGCAAACAACTGTATCTCCGTTCCCGGGATATTGCCGGCAGGAACCAGCGTCCGGAAGTACATCCCGACACACCCGTCAAGGAGGTCATCCTCGAGATTTCCCGAAATATGCTCGGCGCTGCTGCGGTCACCCACGAAGGACAGCTGCTGGGCATAGTAACGGACGGGGATATACGCCGTATGCTCAATAGCTATGGGGACATCAGCGGGGTCCTGGCAAAAGACATTATGAACACCAATCCGAAAACGGTGGAGGGAAATGAGCTAGCCGTCCGATCACTGGAAGTCATCCAGGAGCACAACATCAGCCAGCTGATCGTTCTCGAGAATGGCAAATACAGTGGAATGATCCATTTCCACAACCTCATGCAGGAAGGAATTATTTAAGGCGGTATGGCGAAAAACAAGAAACAGGATCCGAACGAAATGTCGTTCCTGGACCATCTGGAAGAATTGCGTTGGCACCTGATCCGGGGTGTTATTGCGGTGATGATAATCGCCTGCGCGGCATTCTTCATGAAGGGGTTCATCTTCGATACGGTGATCTTTGGTCCCAGGAACATGAGTTTTCCGACCTACGGATTCTTCTGCGAACTGGCCGGTCTGATATCCGTGGAGTCCGACTTCTGCAAGGACGAGCTCCCCTTTACCATCATCAACCGAAATATGGCAGGGCAGTTCTCCATGCATATCTGGACCTCCATCTGGGCCGGGTTTATAGTCGGTTTTCCCTACCTCCTCTACGAACTATGGCGCTTCATCAGCCCCGGGCTCTACGAAAACGAACGCAAGCATTCCAGGGGATTCATCGGGATAGCTTCCCTGCTCTTCTTTATGGGGGTACTATTCGGTTACTACATCGTTACTCCTCTGTCCATCAACTTTTTAGGAACCTATGTCGTAAGTCAGCAGGTCTCCAACGAGATCGATATCGCTTCGTATATCTCCACGGTACGGGCCTCGGTACTCGCCTGTGGTATCATGTTCGAGTTGCCCATACTCATCTATTTCCTAACACGGGTAGGCCTGGTTACGCCAGAATTCCTGAAAACGTACAGGAAAATTGCCATCGTACTGGTATTTATACTTTCAGCGGTAATCACACCGCCGGATATCGCGAGCCAGGTCATTGTGGCCATCCCGGTATTGATCCTGTACCAGGTCAGCATTTTCATCTCAGGTCGGGTAATACAGGCGCAGGAAAAGGCAAAAAAGAAAGAATCCCAGAACACCAAAGTGCGAAACCATGTCGAATAACGTTGAAGAATTCCGGGAATTCCGGGCCGAAACCAATCGCAAACTCCTGGCCGAAAACCAGAAACTCATCAAGCGTATTTACAGCCTGGACAGCATGGCATACGAGCCCGGAGTACTGGATGCCAAGACCAAGGAATTGCTTGGCCTGGTCGCCTCCGCAGTGTTGCGCTGCGACGATTGTGTAAACTATCACCTTCAGGGAGCCAGGGATCGCGGGGCAACGAAGGAGGAGGTACTCGAAACCCTGGGAATCGCTACCTTAGTCGGCGGTACCATAGTGATTCCCCATTTAAGAAGGGCCTATGCCTTCTGGGAGTCACTGGAAAAAGAGTCCACAGACCCGGCCTAGCCTGCAATAGCGGAAGTATGAAGCTCAGTGCGGATAACATCATCAAAATATACAACAAACGAAAGGTCGTGAAGGGCGTTTCCCTTGAGGTCAATCAGGGGGAAATCGTCGGTTTGCTGGGGCCCAACGGTGCGGGAAAGACGACTTCGTTTTACATGATAGTCGGTCTGGTGCAGCCCAATTCCGGCCATATTTATCTGGACAGCATGGAAATCACCCAGTTTCCCATGTACAAAAGGGCTCAGAATGGAATCGGCTACCTGGCTCAGGAGGCCTCGGTATTCAGAAAACTCAGTGTGGAGGAAAACATATTGGGCGTGCTTCAGACCACAACCCTGAGCAAACGGGAACAACACGTCAAGATGGAGGAACTGATCACGGAGTTCGGCCTGGGTCATATCCGAAAAAACCGGGGCGACCTGCTGTCCGGAGGAGAGCGGCGGCGGACAGAGATCGCTCGTGCCCTGGCCACAGATCCCAAGTTCATTCTTCTGGACGAACCCTTTGCCGGAGTTGATCCGGTTGCCGTAGAGGACATTCAGCGCATCGTAGCTCAGCTGAAGAATAAAAACATAGGGATACTGATCACCGACCACAATGTGCAGGAGACCCTGGCCATCACCGAACGCTCCTATCTCATGTTCGAAGGGGGCATACTCAAAGCCGGCACTCCGGAAGAACTGGCCGCCGACGAAATGGTGCGCAAGGTATACCTCGGACAGAATTTTGAACTCCGCAAGAAGCGCCTCGATTTCGATTAGGAGGTGACAGGAGGTGGAAAAACCAGGGATATCAGTACGTAGATAAGGACCAGCATGGGAACGGCAACCAGGCCGTAAAGCGAAAGACCCAACAGTCCGATAAGCCCAATGGCAATCAGAGGCCATCCTTCCCCGAACGAACCAGGTAATCGCTTCAACGACCAAAAACGTGCCGGCATCAGCAGTAAAGCCGAGCTCAATGCCGTGGTCAGTACGAGAAAGATGGTATTGGACATCAGGGGCACCAACTGATGAAAATCCGAATATTCGCGGATAAATAGGGGAAGAAACACCCAAAACGCTGTATTAGCAGGGCTGGACAGGCCCGAGAAGTACCCGGGATCCACTTCCTGTACATTAAATCGGGCAAGGCGTAAGGCAGATGCCAGTACTATGAAAAAGGCCGTCAATGCCAGTACCGGATATTCCGGCCTGGCGGCCTGCCATGCGATATGCGCATAGCCCTGATGCGTCAGGGCAATTCCCGAAGGTAAATCGGCCTTCCAGAGCTGAAACACCAACATGGAGGGTACCAGACCGAAACTGATCAGGTCGGCCAGGGAATCCAGCTGCTTACCCAGAAGGCTTTGTACCTTGAGGACTCGTGCAGCAAAACCATCGGCGAAATCAAGAATCAGGCAAATACAGCTGAACTTCCATACTTGATCGATATCACCCGCCATTACGGTCAGCAAGGCCAAACAACCTACAAACAGGTTGCCTAAAGTCAGAATATTCGGTATTCCGCGCTTCAGCATGGGGTAAATTTAACATAAAATTACCCCAAGTAATTGATGCAATCGCGACTGTTGCTCCCCTGACATCCATAAATTTGAACCTGATTTTTGAATGAAGCGAATTTTCCAAATACTACTTCTGCTCCTGCTGGTTTCCGGCCTCTCTGCCCAGACGAGGCTGTTATCCGATCAATCTAAGATCAGTCTGCTCACCTGTGGGGCCAGCACCCAACTACACTCAGCTTTTGGTCACACAGCCTTTAGGGTTCAGGATCCCCGCTCTGGCCTGGACATGGTTTACGATTACGGAACTTTCGATGTGGACCAGCCCTATTTCTATGCCAAATTCGTTCAGGGCAAACTGTACTATGCCCTTTCGCGACGCCCCTTTCCCCAATTCCTGTACTCCATGCAATACGAAAACCGCTGGGTTCAGGAACAGATTCTGGATCTCAATCCTCTGCAGGTACAAGCGTTTTTTGCCTATCTGGAAAACAATTACCGTCCCGAAAACCGCTATTATCTCTACGACTATCTTTTTGAAAATTGTTCTACCATAACCGGTGACATCCTGGAGGATCTGTTTCCGGAACGAGTCGAATTCAAAGACGATCACCTGCTATACCTCAAAAGTTTCCGGCAGCTTATACACGAAAATCTGCACTTTAATACCTGGTATTCCCTGGGAATCGATCTCGCCCTGGGTTCGGTAGTCGACGGGCAGGCCAATGTCAGGGAGCAGATGTTCCTCCCTTACTACAATATGGAACAACTTCGATACGTGGAAGTCAATGGTTCGCCCATCGTAAAGAGGGAGAGGCGCATCCTGGATTATCCCGAAAAGGATAAACGCATGAATCTGCTGCTTTCCCCGTTGTTGATCTTTTCCTGGTTGTTCCTGGGGGTGGTGGCCATCACTGCCGTGGACATGATTAACCGGTCCCGGGTTCGCTGGCTGGACCCCGTTCTTCTGGGTTTCACCTCGGTCGTTGGCCTGGTTGCCTTCCTGCTTTGGTTTGCTACGGACCATGACGCCTGTGCCAAAAACTTCAATCTCCTTTGGGCGTTTCCACTCAATGCTCTGGCCGCAATCTCACTCTGGAAGAGACAATACGTGGCCGAATGGGTAGCCTATTACCTCTGGGCTCTCCTGCTCGGACTTTTTGGGGTTGGGGTTCTTTGGGTCACTGGGATACAGGAATTCTCGCTGGTACTCATACCCGTTTTCCTCATGTTGTTGGTTCGCTATGCCTATCTGCTCTTCCGCTATTACCGGGTCGAAGAATACATGCATTAATGTTTGAATTCTGGCAATATATCCGTTTTCAGCTCTCGGCCAGAACGGAATACGGGGTTCATTCCCCATTCGTTTACGGATTGCTGACGGATGCCGTATATCGCAGGCCCCGCTTCCACGGTTTCGAAAAGGAAAGGCTGGCAAGGCGAATAGCCAGTTACCTGGGGTGCCCTGGCATAAAAACCATAAAAGATCTGAATTGGAGCTTTGCGGAATATACGCCCAGTAAGACTGCACCTTGGGGATTTGGGGATCTCGTGGTATACCCTTCGCCTACCGAGGCGGTGCGACTTCTGGACACACTAGACAAAAATTGCGTACTTTTTATACACCGGCCCTACGCGAACCGCGAGCAGCTGAGGGCGTTGATTGAACTGTTCGAACTTTCACCAGCCGAAGTGGGCCTGGACTTTTTTTGGGGAGCAGTCCTTATTCCGCGCCGGGGTCAGCATCGCGAGAGGTTTCGGATTCGACTAAAACTATAAACCTATGGATTTCACGGGACAGAACACGCTGTGGTACGTACTCGCCGTTTTGATGATTATCTACCTGCTTACGCTCTTTCAGAACCGAAGGAGAAACAAACGGCGGAGAGAGCGCAAGTTCATGGAAAACCGGCGGCGAAATACCGATTGATTATCACGTGATGCGCCTCTGGGGAACCGGCTATTTATTGCCAATGGGCTACCTTTGGCCCGCGGAAACAACCCCTTATGAAGATTTATACCAAAACCGGCGATGATGCCACTTCCGGGCTGTTCGGAGGGACACGGGTCGACAAGCACCACCTGAGGCTGGTTTGCTATGGCGAATTGGACGAGCTCAATGCCTTTATAGGTCAGCTGGTGGACGCCGAACCGGGGAAGACTCATCTGGAAACACTGTATCGCATTCAGCGTCAGATATTTTCCGTAAGTGCCCTGCTCGCTACCGAGGAGGAAAAGCGTTCCCTGCTGCGCATCGAAATAGCATGGGATAAAGAGGTGGCTTTCCTCGAACAGGAAATCGACCGCATGAACCAAACATTGCCCGAACTGACCAATTTCGTACTTCCCGGGGGACACCCCCTGGTGTCCCATTGCCATGTTTGCCGTACCGTGGGTCGCCGGGCAGAAAGGAGTATTTCCCTGCTGCATCAAAGAGAAGGAGTGGAAAAGGGCATACTTAGCTGGATCAATCGCCTATCCGACTTTTTCTTTGTCCTGGGCCGCCTGCTGTGTCAGGAAAACGGGGGCAAGGAAATTCCATGGAAACCCTGAAAATCACTCAATAGAACGGCTTTTGCTTCGTTAGGCAATAAGGTGTGATAAAAAAAGCATAAAAGACTTGACAGGGTCATGCCAAAGATTATTTTTGCAAAAATTTAAAACCCTATTGCTGCTATGTACTGGACTCTTGAACTGGCGTCGTATTTAAGCGATGCTCCATGGCCGGCAACCAAAGACGAGCTCATCGATTATGCCATACGAACTGGCGCCCCCCTTGAAGTGGTCGAGAACCTGCAGTCGATGGAAGAAGAAGGAGGAGAAATCTACGAATCCATAGAGGAAATCTGGCCTGACTACCCCACAGAAGAGGATTACCTCTGGAACGAAGACGAGTACTGATCCCCGTCCCGCGTCAATACTACAAGCCTCCCAAGAGGCTTTTTTTATTTAATTTTACCCCCAATTACCACAGGTGTAATTGACTACTCACGAAACTATTGTACCCACCGAATGAGTTTACTGAATTCCGTATTAAAAGTCTTTGTCGGAGATAAATCCGAAAAAGACATCAAAGCTGTCCGACCCCTGGTCGAACAGATACTCTCGCACGGGGATCGCCTGAAAGAGCTTTCCAATGACGAATTGAGGGAGGTTACATTTTCCTTTAAAGAGCGCATACAGGAGGCCCGTGCCGAAGCCCAGTCCGGTATAGCGGCTCTAAAAAAAGAGGCTAATGAAATCGATGATATCGACCGAAAAGAGGCCATTTACAATGAAATCGATCAGCTTAAGGACAAGGAATACGAAGCCGAGGAAAAGGCCCTTAATGATATCTTGCCGGAGGCTTTTGCCGTAGTTAAGGAAACGGCCCGAAGATTCGCCCATAATACCAGCCTGCATGTAACCGCTCGGGATTACGACAGAAGGCTATCGGCAACCAAGACCTATGTGACCCTGGAAGAAGAGAAAGCGGTTTGGAGCAACAGCTGGGACGCAGCTGGAAAACCGGTAGTTTGGGACATGATCCATTATGATGTGCAGCTGATAGGCGGCATTGTCCTGCACCAGGGGAAAATTGCCGAGATGCAGACGGGTGAAGGAAAAACACTGGTCGCTACTCTGCCCCTGTATTTGAATGCTCTGGCTGGCAAAGGAGCCCACCTGGTAACGGTAAACGACTACCTCGCGAAAAGAGACAGTGCCTGGATGGCACCCCTGTTTGAGTTTCACGGTCTCACCGTGGACTGCATTGATTTGTACCCCCCGCACTCCGAAGGCAGGCGCAACGCCTATCTTTCCGACATTACCTATGGTACGAATAATGAGTTTGGCTTCGACTACCTCAGGGACAATATGGCCCATATACCTTCGGATCTGGTTCAAAGGCCACATCACTATGCCATAGTCGATGAGGTCGATTCCGTTCTGATAGATGATGCCCGTACACCGCTGATCATCTCGGGTCCTGTCCCCGAAGGAGACCGCCATGAGTTTAATGAACTCAAGCCCCGGGTGGCCGATCTGGTTCAGCGACAGCGGCAGTATCTGACCAACACTCTGGCCCAGGCCAAGAAAAAAATAGCTGAAGGGGATCTCAAAGAGGGCGGTTTCCTGCTGCTCCGGGTATACCGTGGCCTGCCCAAGAATAAGGCTCTGATCAAATTCCTGAGTGAGGAAGGAATCAAGCAGCTGCTGCAGAAGACCGAGAATTTCTACATGCAGGACAACAACCGCGAAATGCCCAAAGTGGATGCTGAACTGCTGTTCACCATAGACGAAAAAAACAATCAGATCGAGCTGACCGACAGAGGCGTGGAGACCATATCAGCCGATAACGATCCCGAGTTCTTTATCCTGCCCGACATCGGAATGGAAATCGCTCGCATAGAAAATGAAGGGCTGTCGCTGGAGGAAGAAGCGGAGAAGAAGGAAGCACTCTTCTCCGATTTCGCGGTGAAGAGCGAGCGCATCCACACCATGACCCAGCTACTCAAGGCGTACACCCTGTTCGAGAAGGATGTGGAATACGTGGTCATTGATAACAAAGTGCTGATTGTAGATGAACAGACCGGTCGAATCATGGACGGCCGCCGCTATTCGGATGGACTGCATCAAGCCATAGAGGCCAAGGAAAGCGTAAAAATAGAGGCCCTGACGCAGACCTTCGCGACCATCACCCTGCAGAATTACTTCCGCATGTATCGCAAGCTTTCGGGTATGACGGGTACGGCAGTAACCGAGGCCGGGGAATTCTGGGAAATCTACAAGCTCGACGTGGTAGAGATACCCACTAACAGACCCATAGCCCGGGACGACAAGGAAGATCTTATCTACAAGACCAAAAGGGAAAAGTACAACGCTATCATACAGGAGGTGGTTTCCCTTTCCAAGGCCGGACGGCCCGTTCTTATCGGAACAACCTCGGTAGAGATCTCCGAGCTGCTCTCCAAGCTGCTTCAGGTTCAGAAAATCCCGCACAACGTACTCAACGCCAAGCTGCACAAAAAAGAAGCCGATATCGTAGCCGAAGCCGGTATAGCGGGTGTGGTAACCATCGCTACCAATATGGCCGGACGAGGTACCGACATCAAGCTAACCACGGAAGTTAAGGAAGCCGGAGGACTGGCCATCATTGGAACCGAGCGCCATGATTCGCGTAGGGTGGACCGGCAGCTTCGTGGCCGATCAGGTCGCCAGGGGGATCCGGGTAGCTCTCAGTTCTATGTTTCCCTGGAGGACAATCTGATGCGCCTGTTCGGCTCGGAACGGGTAGCCAAGGTGATGGACCGCATGGGGCTCGAAGATGGCGAGGTTATACAGCACTCCATGATGACCAAGTCCATTGAAAGGGCTCAGAAGAAAGTGGAGGAGAACAACTTCGGTATTCGAAAGCGCCTTTTGGAATACGACGACGTGATGAACGCTCAGCGGGAAGTTGTTTACAAGCGCAGGAGGCACGCCCTTCAGGGGGAGAGACTAAAGGTGGACATCGCCAATATGCTGTACGATCTGGCAGAAGGTATCTGTGATGCCAACAAGGCGACCAACGATTTCAAGAATTTCGAATTCGAATTGGTTAAGTTTCTTTCCATCGTTTCACCGGTTAGCGAAGAGGAATTCGATAAAATTTCGCTCAACGACCTGACCAACAAGGTTTATGAAAAGGCCCTGGATTACTATGCGCGAAAGAACGAACGTACGGTGGAAACGGCCTATCGGGTGATTAAGAGCATACACGAAGATCCCAATCAGAATTATCAGCGGATCATCATTCCGTTTACCGATGGTATCAAGACGCTTAATGTGGTTACCAACCTGGAACAGGCATACCAGTCCGAAGGGAAACAGCTGCTCGCGGATTTCGAAAAGAATATCACCCTGGCCATTATCGACGACGCCTGGAAGACCCACCTGCGCAAAATGGACGAACTAAAACAGTCCGTTCAGCTGGCGGTTCACGAGCAGAAAGACCCCTTACTCATCTATAAGCTGGAGGCCTTTGAACTGTTCAAGGGCATGCTGGACCGGGTCAATAAGGAGGTCATTTCCTTCCTCTTCAAGGGTGAACTCCCCCAAAGGGAAGAAGTTCCGGTGGCCGAAGCACGTCGGATGGAACGGTCCAAAGAGAAATTAAAGACTTCTAAAGAGTCCCTGCCCAATATAGATGAAATGGCCGCACAGAGCCGGAGAGCCGGAGAACAGGCCAGTTCAGGTTCGGGAGAGCCCGCAGTGAAGACGGTGATCAGGAGCCGGCCAAAAATCGGCCGTAACGAGCGCGTAACCATAAAAAATGTACTTTCGGGTGAGAGTAAGACGTTAAAGTACAAACAGGCCGAACCTTTAATCGAAAAAGGGGAATGGGTACTGCAGGAAGAGGCTTAAAAGCAAATTGAACGGATGTCTCAGGCAACAGCTACGTACAGGGATACACTCAGGCAGGTCCGACTGCTTCTGGCCGCAAATGCGCTGATATGCCTGGTCGTTGCTGGGTTTGTTATCCGCACCTGGAGTACCGACGCTTCCAGGGTCAGCCTGTGGCTATCTCTGATCATGCTTATTCTGATTACGGTTGCCAATATCGCCTACCTGAAGAAATACCTGGAAAAAAGCCGAAAGCTGGAACTGATGGAAGAAGAAGCGGCTCGGATGGATACCTGTTTTAAAGAGGTTCACCATCGGGTTAAGAACAACCTTCAGACGGTAAGCAGCCTGCTCAACCTGCAGCACAGGAGTACCGATGACCCCTCTGCGGGTAAGCTGATCAAAAGCAGCCAGCACCGGGTAAAGAGTATGGCCATGGTTCACGAAATGCTCTACCACAACGACCGCTACACGTCCCGCCTGCCGGCCGAGGCCTACTTCCGGGACCTGGCTCAGTATTTGCTGAGATCATTCAGGGGAGAAGACAGTGCACGGGTTGATTTACAGATTGATACGCAGGGCATACACCTCAACGCCGATACGTTAATCCCGCTGGGTATACTGGCCAACGAAGTCATTACCAACTCCCTGAAATACGCATTCACCGATAAGGAAGAAGGTCTGATACGCATCGTACTGAGCAGTCCCGAAGAGGGAAATTACCGACTTTTCATGAGCGACAATGGCGTCGGCCTTGGAACTAATGAGGCCATGTCAGCAACCGATGAGGGACCTGCGGTACGCCTCTCCACCTCAACCAGCCTCGGACTGCGCCTTATCGACAAGATAACCCGTCAGCTTAAGGGAGTTCTTCGCCGGGGATCCGACGAAAACGGAACCTGGTACGAACTCGACTTCGAAGAATCCATACAAGGCCACGAACTTTAAGAGCCCTGGAACTTACCTTCAATTAAGCATTGCCCCCACAAAAAAAAAATCAGGCCTCTGCCTGATTTCTGATCGCTTTGGACCGAAGCCGTCTTATTTCCGGAATTGTACTTTTTCAGGTATGGCGGACTTAAGCCGGTTTTGCGAATGGTGCAGATGTAGAGCGAGGGCCATGGAAGCCAAAAAGAATACGGCGCTTGCTACTGTGGTAATCACTTCTAATTTCATGCTTGTCGGTTTAGAGGTTAATGTTGAAAACCCAATTCAAGAAGACCTCTAGGCCAGCTTAGATCGCTGAGCCTTTGTATAAAGCTTCAGTTCCCTTTTGATCAGGGAATTTCTTCTCTTAAACAGTCGGGCTACTTCTTCGGTAACTTCCAGTGTAGCTTCGTCCTTTACTTCAGTAGTTGTAGCTGATTCGGTCTGAGATACCGTCTCTATAGTGGTGTTGATGGTGTTCTCCTTCTGGATTTCCTGAGCGGAGATGGCGGTAAAGATGCTGAGCAGGGCGATGGTAAAAAAAGTCTTCATGATTTGGGTTTTGTTTACACGACTAAAGTAGTTCTGACCCCTACCTGGGGTGAAGATATCTCGTTTACGTGCCCATTTTTGACGATTTGGGTTCGTTTATCGGACGAAGTGTCAGTTTGTATCGATCTCTGGAAACTCTTGTATATACTGGTTATCGGAGAGGATGTGTCGTTTATCGACCGACGAAACACAAGAGGTAGAGGGTACCTTTGACCGGGGCTCGATAAACGGCAGATACTACCGATGAGGGGACGGGAATCGAGGGGGTATATTCCTTATAAGGGTAGGTTCTAAGGTGTGAAGGCCCTTTCTGGACATCCTGGGAGGGAGCAAATGAGAGTTTAGCCAATTTTTAACGAGTTTGCCGGTAAGGTTCACGGCCCTAACTTTACCAATACATAAAACTTAAGCCATGCGTTTTCTTAGTAGTATGCTCTTTAGTCTGATTCTCTTCGGCTGTGTTCAAAACCACAAGGCGGAAGGACCCGAATCGAAACGAAGTGCTTCCCAATCCTCCGACCAGGCACAGACCTCCATACAAGATGGACTCGAGGTGGCTTACTTCGCCTCCGGATGTTTTTGGTGCGTCGAAGCCATTTACGAGCACGTAAAAGGAGTGAGCGAAGTCGAATCCGGATATGCGGGTGGTACCGAAAAGAATCCTACATATACCGAGGTATCCTACGGGCGTACCAGTCATGCGGAGGCCGTTCGGGTATATTACGACCCCACCGTAGTCAGTTTTGGAACCTTGGTGGATGTATTCTTCGGATCCCACGACCCGACCACCCTGAACCGACAAGGACCCGACCGGGGTGCACAATACCGGTCCATAGCGTTTTACCGCAATGCGGAAGAAAAGAAGGTGATCGAAAGCAAGATCAAGGCATTGGAGCAATCCGGAACCTTCAGCGACCCCATAGTCACCCAGGTCGTCCCTTTCAAAGTGTTTTACATAGCCGAAGATTACCACCAGGATTTCGAGAAACGCAACCCCTACCATCCATACATCATGAATGTATCGATCCCGAGGCTCAACCGGTTTAAAGCGAAGTTTCCGGAACTTCTCAAAGAGAAGACCGACGACTAAGATTTCGCAAGATACTTCGCGGTCAGGCCTAACGGCCGGGTCCGGCAGCTGAGAACTCCATACTACCGGAAAGTTGCGACACCGAAGAGTGATTACCTTTGCAATGCAAGTACCTAATTCGGACTTATGGTAGATCGCATAAGGGATGGCATTTTACAGGGTGACCGGGCAGCGTTGGCACGGGGCATTACCCTGGTCGAAAGCAAGCAGCCCAAACACAAGACAGCAGCCCTTGACCTACTGCGGGCCTGCGCGGCCCAGGAGACTTCATCGTTTCGATTGGGTATAACCGGAGTGCCCGGTGTGGGCAAGAGTACATTCATAGAACAGCTCGGGCTCTTCCTGATCGAAGAACTCGGTTACCGTGTCGCCGTTCTCGCCGTTGATCCCAGTAGTTCGGTGGGAAAGGGCAGCATACTGGGCGATAAAACGCGCATGCAGGAGTTGAGTCGGCACGAAGCTGCCTTTGTGCGACCTTCACCATCTGGTACTACCCTCGGAGGGGTGAATCACCGCACACGGGAAAGCATACTGCTCTGTGAAGCCGCGGGTTACGACTTCATCATAGTAGAGACCATGGGTGTAGGACAGGGTGAATTCGTCGTACACAGCATGGTGGATTTCTTCCTATTGCTCAAAGTGACCGGTACCGGTGATGAGTTACAGGGCATCAAGAGGGGGATCGTAGAACTGGCGGACGCCATTGTCTTTAATAAGGCAGACGGTAAAAATCTGGAACGCGCTCAGCAGGCCCGTGTGGAATGGCAGCGGGTCCTGGAGCTCTCTACACAACGTAAGCCCAATACCTGGAAACCTCCGGTCCTTTGCTGTTCTTCCCTGAACCGGGACAGTGTCGCCGGTATATGGGACGCCATTAATTCCTATAAGATCATGGCCACTGCCAGTGGTAGCCTCCGGCAGAAACGAGACGCCCAGCAAAAAAGCTGGTTCTATCAGAGCCTGGAAGAGGGGCTGTACGAGTTCTTCTTCAGGCAGCCGGAAGTACAGGCCAGCATTGAAGAATTCGAGGCCCGGGTAGTACAGGGTGAGGAACTGCCCCACCTAGCTGCTGATGAGTTATTATCCAGGCATTTACCGGTCATAAAGACAAAAAAGGCATAAATTTGCCGTCATTTTCCACCTATGAAACCCGTTACTCCCGCTCTGCTTTCCATCGTAATCCCCATGTACAACGAGGAAGACAATGCCGCACTGCTTACCGAAAAGATTCACGAAGCACTGGAAGGATACAACTATCAGATCATTTACGTGGACGACTTCTCCAAAGATCGCACCCGGGAAGTGATCCGGGAGCTAAAAGACGACCGGGTACACCTGATCGAACTCAAGAAGAATTACGGACAAAGCCTGGCGCTGGCGGCCGGAATCGACCATGCCGAAGGAGAGTATATCATTACTATGGACGGGGACCTGCAAAACGATCCTACGGATATCCCCCATATGCTCAAGGCCGCCATAGACGAGCATTACGATCTGGTAACAGGCATACGTCAGAAGCGGAAGGATTCCCTGGTCAAGAAGATTCCCTCCAAAATTGCCAACTTCCTGGTCAGGAGGGTTACCAAACTGGATATCAAGGACAACGGTTGCGCCCTCAAGGTCTTTTCCCGTGACATAGCCAAAAACCTGAATCTCTACGGTGAAATGCACCGGTTTATCACCCTGCTTGCCTTTCTCGAGGGGGCGCAGATCAAGCAGGTACCGGTCAAACACCACGCCCGGCATTCGGGGAAGTCCAAATACGGACTGGAACGGGTATTCAAGGTCTTGGCGGATATGATGCTGCTGCTCTTTATTCGCAAGTATTTTCAGCGTCCCATTCACCTGTTCGGTATAGGAGGAGTACTGATGGTACTCCTGGGAATAGCGATTAACCTTTATCTGGTAATCGTTAAATATGGCTTCGGCCAGGACATTGGAAACCGCCCCTTACTGATATTTGGGATGATGTTCATTTTGGGCGGTGTGCAGATCTTTACCATAGGCATTGTCATGGAGCTCTTGTTGCGCACCTATTACGAGTCTCAACAGAAACGGCCTTACCGCATTAAGAGAATAAGCATTGGAGACAACGAGCAAGCGGCGTAAGCTGTGGGTTGACATCTTCAAATGGGCACTAGGAGCGGTTCTCATCTACTTCATCTTTACCAAAGTGGACACGGCCGAGGTGGGGCGTGTCCTGGGCTCTGCACGTATAGGACCGGTCATTGCGGCCCTCCTTCTGGTACTTATTTCCAAGTTGTTCGCCGCATTCCGACTGCTGGCCTATTACCGCATGCTCCCGGCACCGTTAAGTCCGCTTAGCAACTTGAAACTCTACTGGCTTGGGATGTTTTACAACCTTTTTCTCCCCGGAGGCATAGGAGGAGATGCCTACAAGGGCTACGTTATCCGGGTCCTGTATCAACCTCCGGTTAAGAAGCTGGTTAGTGTGCTCTTTTTCGACCGACTGAGCGGCATGCTGGCTTTATTCCTGCTCGCCTGCGGCCTGTTACTGGTCATTCCCTTACCTGAGGTGTGGTCTGCCTACCGCTGGGTTGTCATGGTACTGGGTCTGTTGTCACCACTGGGTTTCTACCTGCTGTCCTTCATTATGGCCCGATTTAGCCTGCCTGTGTTTTTCGAAACCCTGGGGTATTCCCTACTTGTGCAGGGAATACAGCTGATGGCCGTTCTCTGCCTGCTCGATGGCCTGGGAGTGGACTCGGATTCGACCTCTTATCTGGTACTGTTTTTGGCATCCAGCATTGTATCTGTGCTTCCCATAGCCCCGCCCGGCGGTATCGGAAGTCGTGAAATTACCTTCGTTTATGGCTCCCAGCTGCTTGAACTCAACGCGGAATACGCCCTGGGAATCAGTATCCTATTTAACCTGATATCGGCACTGATTTCTCTGGGAGGTATCGGTTTTCATTTCAGAAAACCGGACTGGGAGGCATGAAAACCCGGCATGCTATTCCTTTCGGACCAGGTAGCGGCTGTCCAGAACCTGATGGCGTGCGGCTGGGTTGAGGAACTTAATACTCAGCCGGGTGATTCGAAAGTGGTCTGCCCGATACACTTCTTTGAGATCGGGTCGACCCCTGAGACGGTCCCACTCCTCACGGTCAAGATAAAGCAGACTACCCGCGGGCAACTCATCCAAGTCTGCCTCACCCAGTCGTTCCAGAGGGTTTTGCAGGTAGAAGTCCATTGCCCAGGTATAGGAATCACCGATTTTGTATACGGAATCTGTGGGCAAGCCGCTATCGTTAATATAGTTAGCTATGGTACTTCCGGCCTGATACTCCAGAAGACGGGGATAGAAATGCGCATTTAGCACCGTATTGAGGAAAATCGAGGCAAAAAGCAATAGCTGTACCATATGCAAGAAAGCTGGCATACGGGAAAAGGCCAACACTCCTCCAATCAGGGAACCCAGAATAAGCTGGGCATAGGCCCACCAACTCTCTAATGGGAATACCCAGGTGCAGATCAACCAGACTACCGCCAGTATCAGTATATAAATACCTATTGCGATTCCCATGAGTCCCTTCCGTCGAAAAGCCGATTTGTAGAGTCCGGGGCGGACCAGAAATGAGGCCGTTAAGACGGATACCACCGGCATGAGTATGTTGAGGTAATGGGGCAGCTTAAACTGGGCTGCACTCATCAGAGGAAATACGATTAAGAAGCATCCTAACGTCAGGAACTCCGCTGACTTTCGGCGGCGAAATCCATGCCTGATCTGAGACCGTATTCCAAGGTAAATGGCCATGAGACCATACAGGGTCCAGGGGAGAAAAACCCATAGAAAGGTGTGAAAAAAGAAGAAGTAGTCCGGGCTGTTCTTTCCTATGCCCTGACCGCTCATTCGTTCGAAACTCTGCTCCCATAAGATAAACCAAACACCGCTCCGCTGATCCCTACCTCGGATGACCAGCTCCGGATGCAGGTCAAATTGATGGTAATATGCGTAGAGTACGGGCGTGATCGTAAGGGCGAATACACCCACAGCTAAAAGAATGGCCGGCGTAAACAGGCGATTCCAATTCCGCGTGTAGGCCAGATCGGCCAGAACGGCACTCCCGATGACCACCAGGGCAATGTGCCCCTTGGTCGAAAAGGCCAGTCCCGTTCCAAGGGCACAGAGCAACAGGTAACGGTAATCCCCATATCGCCTGTACTGGGCCCATTGCCAGATTGCAAAGGCTGTAAATGCAGTGAGCCAGGCATCCGTCCGTACATCGGTATGAGCCAGAACTATGGTCTGGGCGCTCAGGTATATCCAGGTCGCCAGTCGGGCCGCAACACGACCATTCAGGGTGTTGGCCAGCCCCCACACGGAAATCCCGGCAGCAGCAGCGGCAAGAAGGGCCGAAAATCGATAAGCCAGATCATTGATCCCAAAAATCTTCATGCTTAGCGCAGCCAGCCAGTAATGCAGGTGAGGTTTATCCAGATAGGGGTCGTTGCCCTTGATCAGGCTCAGGAAATCCGATTCGCGCACCATTTTCATTGCCATAACGGCGAACTGGGCCGAATCGTTCTCGAAAAGGGGCGCTATCCAACCGCAGAGGTAGACCAGTAGCAGGCCCAGCAGGCCCAAGCGAAAGCGATTACGGGTCAGGACAGACTCCAAAGCTTGACGAGTTTTGAGTATCCCAGGCTGGCAAGCCAGCCCCATAATCCCCCAATGACAAATCCCGTAAGTACATCCCCTGGATAGTGAACGCCGAGATAAATTCGACTATAACCGACCATTAGGGCCCAGCCCGCGAGTATCCACGGATAGGCACCGACCCTGTGGCGGAAAAGACTACCGAAGAACACGGCCAACGCCATGGAATTGGCAGCATGCGCGGAAAAGTATCCATACATGCCCCCGCAGGAAGACTTCACCTGGCGTATGACGCCGTATAGTTCTTCCTCATGACAGGGTCGTAGTCGCTCAAAACCGGATTTAAAGAGGTTGGCGGTCTGATCCGTAGCGGCAATGAGAAGGGCAATAGCGGCAAGGGCGAGCAAGGTCCTTCTCCATCCCAGAAGTTGAAAACTGTGAAACAGCAATACCACGTAAAGGGGAATCCAATGAAATTTGTCGGTCACCGTGAGCCACAATGCATCCCACCACGGGGAACCCCAACCGTTGAGTATCAAAAAAAGCTCTCGGTCGACGTGCTCCAGCATCCTAATCAGGTTTCCGCATAACGGTGAATTTCCCGATCGTAAAAAGCCGTCGCGGCCTCGATCAGGTTTTCGGCTTCCAGGGCCAGTTCCTCCTGGTCCTCATCGCTGAAATCTTCCATCCATTCTACTTCATCGTCCTCCAGATTGATGATGAACCTTGGATACTCAGTATGAAGTATATAGATGCCGTTCGGAAAGTCGGTGTTATCGGCCAACAGAAACTTGGGCAATTCCATGAATACGATTTAATTGGATGAGGAAGTCGTATCGGTGGGGCGAAGCTAATCCTCGAGTTTCTTTTGAATCAGGTTACGAAATCTAAGATACAACATTAGCGCGGATGCCGTCAGTCCCACAAGCAGTCCCAGCCAGATTCCCTGATCACCCAGAGTGGTCTTTAGTCCGGCGTAGTAACAAACCGGGAAACCGATAAGCCAATAGGCGACAAACGTAATCAGAGCAGGTATCCGAACATCCTGGAGCCCCCTGAGAGCTCCTAGCGTAACTACCTGTAGCCCGTCGGAAATCTGGAAAACGGCCGCAAATATTAAGAGACGTGAAGCCCGGGTCATCACCTCCCGGAAATCTTCAATCTGAGAAGCATCGTCCAGATTCAGGTAAATAGCCGGCAGGGTATCCGCACCCAACCAGAATCCCAGTGCAAAAACGGCCTCGATCATCAGGGTCAATACAAAAATGGATTCCGCAATGCGCTTTAACTCCGTATAGTCGCCCAGACCCTTCTGGTTTCCTACACGAATCATGGCAGTTACACTCAAACCAATGGCCACCATAAACGTCATGGACGAGAGGTTAAGGGCAATCTGATTGGCGGCCTGAGCATTCTTCCCGAGCAGCCCGCTAAGCCAAACTGCCGAGGTGAACAGGCCCACCTCAAAGAATACCTGAAGGGCCGAAGGAAAACCAAGCGATATGATTCTTCTCAGATAGGCTATGCGCGTACGGGTCCAGTCCAGAGCCATTAAGTGTGGCCTCAGGTCGGACTTGCGGTATATGAAAACAATCATCATTCCGACCAGCAGGAAGCGAGCCGCCAGGGTTCCGTATGCCGCACCTACCACTCCCAACCGGGGAAAGCCCCAGTTTCCGAAGATCAGGGCATAATTCAGGGCGACGTTCACTACATTGGCTATGATGGTCGCGTACATGGGAATCCGGGTCTGCGACATGCCTTCGGTAAACTGCTTAAATGCCTGATAGATCACCAGCGGGATCAGAGAAAAGGCAATGATGTCCAGGAAAGGCCCGGCGAGTTCCACTACCTCTGCGGGCTGACCCATCTGAGTAAGCAGAGGTTTGGAGGCGTAGACTGCCGCGAACAGAATAAAACCCATACTCATGCAAAGCAAGAGCCCGTGAGAAAAGGCCTTGGAAACCACGCCCGGTTTTCCACCAGCATCGGCTTCGGCAACCAGGGGAGTGATCGCCGTCGAGAATCCTATCCCTACGGACATTCCAATAAATACAAAGCTATTGGCCAGAGATACCGCAGCCAGCTCAGCCGTGCCTAACTGCCCCACCATGACATTGTCCACAAAGGCAACCAGGGTATGACCGATCATACCCAGCATTACGGGATAGGCCAGCCTGAGGTTCCTCGGGAACTCCCTGCTGTATTTGCCGAAGTCTCTCAAAACACCCACACGACTAGGTCTCGATCTCCTGTTTTTTAGCCTCCTGCCAGAAGGCTTCCAACTCATGGAGTTCCATGGACTGCAGGTCCCTCCCCTGCTCCCTTACCTTATCTTCTATGAACCGGAACCGGCGCATAAATTTCTGATTAGTGCGTTCCAGGGCATTCTCGGGATTTACATCGATAAACCGGGCAAAGTTGACCATGGAGAAAAGGATGTCTCCGTACTCATCTTCTATCCTTGCCGGATTTCCTCCTTCTACGGCCTGCTTCAGTTCCTGCCACTCTTCTTCTACCTTGTCCCATACCCGTTCGCTCTGCTTCCAGTCGAAGCCCACACCAGCCGCCTTCTCCTGTATGCGATGCGATTTCACCAGGGCCGGAAGACTGCGGGGAACTCCTTCCAGCACGCTCTTCTTACCCTCCTTAAGCTTGATCTGCTCCCAGTTTCGCTTGACCTCCTCGGAATCACTGACATCGACGTCTCCGTATATATGCGGATGACGATGGATCAGCTTCTCGCTGACCGAATGGGCTACATCCCCGAGATCGAAGGACTCCTTCTCGGAACCTATACGGGAATAGAATACAATGTGCAGTAAAACGTCACCCAGCTCTTTTCTGATTTCGTCCAGGTCCCCATCGAGTATGGCATCGCCCAACTCGTAGGTCTCCTCTATGGTGAGTGGCCGCAGGGTTTCCATAGTCTGTTTCCGGTCCCAGGGGCACTGTTCCCGGAGTTCATCCATGATGGTTAGCAATCGGTCTACGGCACTGAGTATCTCTTTCCGGCTATTCATACAAGGGAATATTTGCTGCAAATATCTGCTTTATTCTCTGTTCCGTCGAAAGCACCTGGGCGGCTTGACTTGAACCCGTCTCTTTAGTCCGTTACCCTGACCTCGTAGCGCTGACTGTTGATGGCTGCGGGAATCCATCCCGCTCCGATTCCCCATCTAAGCTGATACAATCCTGGCTCGGAAGGCGCCTTTATCCGTACAATGATCTTGCTGGTTTCTCCTGGCCTGAGGTAGAGATCGGGCTCTGCTATACCCTCACTGAAACTCCGCTCACCGCGGAGGAAAAAGTAATGCAGGTCAGGTACGAGTTCCGGGTTCAAAGACGAACTAACCGGGTAGTCGTGACGATTCGTCAGGCTGATGTACAGTGGGATTAGCTGTCCGGGGGTACAAGTTTCAATCGGGTCCAGGCATTCAACCTCGACCCGCGAAAAGGAACGGTAATTATCTACTATGGCATGGCGCACCTCCTCGCCCACTTCTGTCCTATGCACTGCAAATTCCTCGTTGTGACGCTTGTTGTCTATGAGCAGTACGGATGAGCCCTGCACCCGTTTTTCTCCTTCCCAGTAGTCGAACTGAGTGGGGTTGAAAAAGTAGTTGCTCAGCACATGTACCGGCCTGCCCGTTAGGTAGTGATAGCGTGAGGCATTGTCGTAATCATTGAGGAAAACGACCTCTCTGCCCCCGGACAGGGAATCCACTTCCCGGGCCCAGCTGGACCAGTTGTGCAGGTTCTCCCATTTTCCATCGATGGATTCGGGCAGAAAATCATACGACAAGTAGAGCCGGAAGAGAATAAATGCGCCGAGTGTAAATAACGATAAGCCCTTCAGAACGCGTCGCCAGGGTTTTCTGCGGGAAATATACATATACGAGAGCAGGATCATGGGCAGTACTGCTATGCTGGTCCAATGCTTGTGTATGTATACCTTGAACGAATTGAACAGGAAGAATACCAGTACCCCGACCAAAACAAACTTCAGGGCCCGCTCAAAGGCATCTCTGGATTTGTGAAGAAAGGCCGCGGGAAGCATAATCAGACTAACCAAAGGACCGAGTACTATCGGCTGACTGATCACATAGTTGAAGGTATTCTTCAGATTATAGTTGATGTCGGAGCGCTCCTGCAGGTGAAAGCGAATACTCGCCCAGTCGTGCTCATACTGCCACAGGGTATGCGGTATCATAAGTACGACCACGCCTGCAGCCACCCACCAAAAGGAACGAGTCTTAATCAGTTTCCAATTCGACAACACGGTAAATAGCAGGATGAGGAGGCCGTGGTATTTACTGAGGAACATGAATGCAATACTGAATGAAAGCAAGGCCATGTTCCAGGCTTGCGCCCGAATGAGGTACTTCTTGTAAGCGTAGAAAAACAAGGCTTCCCCGAAAATGAGTGGAACATCGGTCTTGACGTAGAAGCTTCCTGCGTGAACGGCCAGCAGACCTGCGGAACAGTAGATGAACAGCCAGGGGTCCTTGCGATCCAGTGTCCGGTAAACCAGATAGAGCGTGGCCGTACTGAGGACCACCATCATGAACCGGGCACCCAGATTGTCCTGGAAAAGCGCATAGCCCACGGCAGTCATCCAGGCTACCATGGGAGGGTGATCGAGATAGCCCCAGTCCGGATTCTGCGAAAAAAGCCAATAGTAGGCTTCTTCTCCGGCCATATCCATGAAATAACTCTGCATCCAGCTACCCAGCGCCCACAGAAGCAAAAAGCTCAACAGTATAAATTCCTTGGGATTTGTCCTGAAATACTGGACCGCCTCTCTGGCGAAGGTAGGTTGCTTCATGGTTCCGATCTGCTGTTGCGGGGCGAAATTTACATATTTCTTACCTTTAAATTGAAGCTGTTACCATGTGTTACGACATCAAAACCCAATTGCAGGCACAACTGCGAAGAGCAAAGCGATACGGGGACCAGACGGCCGTAGAGGAGATCGGACAGAAACTGCTTCCCTTCACGGATCTGCCCCTGTACCACAGCAGTGGATTCCAGTTTCCCAGAATGCTTATCTACTCCCAGAAAGATCCGCTAAACCCCTCCATCGCCAGCTGGGGACTGCTCCCACATTGGGTTAGGACCGTTGAGCAGAAGAAAAAGATACGCGTACAGACCCTCAACGCCCGTTGGGAAACTCTGTTTGAGAAACCGGCATTCCGACTTGCGGCCCGAAACGGCCGTTGTGTGATCGGTATAGAGGGCTTCTACGAACACTTTCACTTCCGGGGAAAGACCTATCCCTGTTTTATTCGACGCAGGGACAAGGAACCCATGCAGCTGGCCGGACTCTCCGAGACCACAGAGGACCCGGAGAGCGGAGAGGCGGTTACCACCTTTAGCATAGTTACCGTTTCCGCCAATACACTCATGTCTGCGATTCACAATAACCCCAAGGCCAAGGAATCCCGCATGCCCCTGATATTGAATTCCGAGGAAGAAGAGAATATATGGCTGAAACCTGAAGAAGAACACCTCCTGGAAGCGGCATTACAAACGGTAGCCCATAGCATGGAAGACGGCCTGCTCGATTTTCACACGGTCGGACGTTTACGCGGTAAGGAGTACCGGGGGAATGTACAGGATATCTCAGAGCCCATGCATTATCCCGAACTGCAGGGATCGGGTTTACCCGTATAAATCGAATCAGGGATGGGGGCACCACTGTTTGCGCGCAGACTGAAACTCTTCCCAGACCGATTGAACAATGTCGGCCGCAGGGGGAATGTCTTCTAACAGGGCGCTAATCTGACCGATTTCCAGCTCGCCTTCCTCCAAATCGCCCTCGAACATGCCCTTTTTGGCCCTTCCCCTGCCCAGTAGCTGCCGAAGCTCATCGGAATTGGCTCCCCGATGGTACGCCTCCACTACCTGGGTGAAAAAAGGGTTTTTAAGCAGGCGAACCGGAGTGAGTTCTTTCAGGGTAAGCAAGGTGTCTCCTTCTCCGGCCTGAGCAACAGCCTTCTTAAACATATCGTGAGCCGAGGATTCCCGGCTCAGCACAAATCGGGTCCCCATTTGCACTCCATCTGCTCCGAGCACCATGGCGGCAAGCATTCCACGCCCGGTGGCGATACCTCCGGCAGCAATCAGCGGCAGTCCGGTCGAGGCCCGTACAAGGGGAATCAAAACGAATGTGGTAGTCTCTTCCCTCCCGTTGTGGCCTCCGGCTTCGAAGCCTTCGGCTATGACTCCGTCAACGCCGGCCTCTTCGGCCTTCACGGCGAATTTTGCACTGCTCACGACATGCAGAACCTTGATGCCTTCCGACTTGAGGTGAGGTGTCCAGGTCTTCGGATTTCCCGCCGAGGTGATCACAACAGGCACCTTACTGCTGACGATCCGCTCCATATGTTCCTCTATATTCGGGTAGAGCAACGGAACATTAACGGCAAAATTAGCAATCCCCTGTTCTCGCATGTGAGCGAGGTGTTCGTCCAGTACATCGGGATACATGCTTCCCGCACCAATCACTCCTAATCCACCGGCACGGGAAACTGCGGATGCGAGCTCCCAGCCACTGCACCAGACCATGCCGGCCTGCACTATGGGATAACGGATCTGCAATAGTCGGGTAAGGGTATTTTCCATATTACAAGTCTTGAATCACTCCGGAGCCGATTAGTTCGTCTTCCAGGTACCAGGCCGCAAACTGACCTGGGGTTATGGCGGACTGTGGCTCTTCAAAATCCAGATACACCCCGTCCCTCACCCGGTGCAGGGTAGCGGCCTGCAATGGCTGACGATATCGAATCCTGGCTTTAACCCGAAACGGAACACCAATGGACGGCTCCAGATCCGGTCGTACCCAATGGAGTTCTTCATTGCTAATAAATAAGGTGGACTGAAACAGTCCCGGATGTTCCTTACCCTGACCCGTATAGATGATGTTCTCCTCCGTATCTGTGTCGATTACGAAAAGAGGGTCAGGTGTGCCACCGACGTTCAGCCCTTTTCGCTGTCCAATGGTAAAGAAATGAGCTCCCTGGTGAATTCCTACCTCTGCACCCCATTCCGGTCGCAGTTCAGGCTTGGTAGACCGGGAGCGCAATCGTTCATCCAGGGTTTCGAAAGGTTCCTTTCGCCTCGCGAATACTTCGGAATCTGCCGGTATTTCAATAATCTTACCCGGCTTGGGATGCAATTTCTGCTGAAGAAAATCGGGCAATCGCACTTTCCCGATAAAACAAAGCCCCTGGGAGTCTTTCTTCGCCGCGGTATGAAGACCGGCCTGTTCAGCAATCGCCCGGACCTCACTCTTGAGTAATTCTCCGATGGGAAACAGAGCACGTCCAAGCTGTTCCTGAGAGAGTTGACAGAGGAAGTAAGACTGGTCCTTGCCCGGGTCTCGTCCCGCCAGGAGTCTAAATATTTCATTCCCGTTGTCCTGACGAAACACCGCCTTTCGGCAATAATGGCCCGTAGCCACATAATCGGCGCCCAGATCGAGTGCGAGTTTCATAAAAACATCGAACTTGATCTCCCGATTGCACAGCACATCCGGGTTAGGGGTTCGGCCGCGCTGATATTCGTCGAACATATAATCCACAATCCGGCGTTTATAGACCTCACTCAGGTCCACGGTCTGGAAGGGGATCCCCAGTTTTTCCGCTATGAGCAATGCGTCGTTGCTATCTTCCAGCCAGGGGCATTCGTCCGAGATCGTCACGCTGTCGTCGTGCCAATTCTTCATAAAGAGGCCGATCACCTCATACCCCTGTTGCTTCAGGAGATAGGCCGCAACACTCGAGTCGACACCTCCGGAAAGTCCAACAATTACCTTGATAGCATTCTTTTCGGACATGATGCAAATTTAATGCATTAAACAACTCTGAATAGACGCAGCTTAGAGCTGTTCCTTAATCCGGGAAACGGTTCATTCCTTTGGCTAATATTTATTTCTGTTAAATATTTTTAAATATTCTTCAAACAATCTAAATTTTGTTTAACGTTTCTTTTCTTTGTTAAAACAATACTCCAAATTATTCACTATGACTTCAATTATGAAAAAGGGCTTCTTCGCCCTATGTGCGCTGAGTCTTGCTTTTGTCGGATGCGACAACAATGACGATGCAGTTGTGATCACTACCGAAGGTACTATCGGTGGTGTAGTAAGTAATTCTCCTGATCTTTCCAGCCTGAATGCGGCGTTGATCCGCACCGGATTGGATCAGACCCTCAGGTCACAGAGCAGCAGTTTTACCCTTTTTGCCCCCTCGAATGCGGCTTTTGCTTCCTTCCTGTCGGCCAACAACTTCGCCTCTCTGGAAGATGTACCCGTCGATCTCTTGACCAACGTATTGCTCAACCATGTGATCGGAGGACCTTTCATCTCTACCAATCTGACAACCAACTACTACAGTTCGCTGTCGCCTGCTGGTGCGGATGGACGCAATCTGAGCCTGTTCGTCAACAATACGGGCACATCGGTTACGGTAAACGGTACGGTAAATGTTACCCAGGCAGACATCGCCACCACCAATGGAGTGATTCACCTAGTCGACGCCGTCGTCGGACTGCCCGATATCGTGGATCATGCGGTTTCCAATCCCAATTTGACCTCTCTTGTCGGAGCGCTTACTTCCGAAGGCAATACTGCTTTTACTGACTTGCTTTCTGACGAGAGCCAGATTTTTACGGTTTTTGCCCCTGTAAACGATGCCTTCTCGGCATTCACCAACCCAAATGGAAATGACCTGAACAGCATACTGTCCTACCACGTCATTGGAGGCACAGCGGCTTTTTCCGATCAGTTGAATTCCGGATATGTCACCACGACTGCGGTTAACGCCGACGGAGATTTCCTGAGCCAGTACATTTCGACGGCTTCCGGGGTAACCATTAACGGAACCAGCAACGTAGCCGCGGCTGATATCGTAGCCACCAATGGAGTTATTCATGCCGTTGATGGTGTAATCGACCTGCCCAGCGTAGTAACATTTGCTGCGGCGGATCCCACTTTCGCCCCACTGGTTGAGGCATTGACCACAGGTACTCCTGCTACGGATTTTCCCTCTGTACTATCGGGAGACGGACCTTTCACCGTATTTGCTCCAACCGATGGTGCCTTCGGTGATCTGCTTACTTCCCTTTCTGTAGGTGGCGTCAGCGAAATCGACGAAGGGTTGCTAACGGCTGTTCTCAGCCACCACGTAGTGAGTGGAAATGTACGCAGCGGAGACCTTACCGACGGCATCATGCCCGTTACGCTGGAAGGGGACATGATTACGATCAACCTGCCAGGAACTGGTGGTGCCATTGCTGATATAACCGATGGTTCAGGCAATACCGGTATTGGCATTATCGTAGTAGACGTTCAGGCCAACAATGGAGTAATCCATGTGGTAGATCAGGTGTTGATTCCCGATACCAATGACGGCAGCATCACCAGCCTGGTCAATAATAATGCGGACCTTTCTAGTCTTCGAGCCGCCCTGGCCCGTGCGGATCTGCTGAACACCCTAAGTTCTACGGGCAGTGAGTTCACCGTTTTCGCTCCGACCAATGCGGCTTTTGCCCAGTTCCTTTCGAATAATGGTTTTGCCACCGTGGACGATGTGCCCGTGGATGTTCTCACCCAGGTTCTGTTAAACCATGTTATCGGTCAGGAACTGACTTCGGGTGCCCTGGCAACGCAGTACTATTCGTCTCTTTCCACAGCCGGAGCCGACGGACGTAACCTGAGTTTGTTCGTGAATACTTCCGGGGGAGTTACCGTGAATGGTGTTGCCAGCGTTGCTCAGCCCGATGTGGACGCTACTAATGGAGTGGTTCATGTCGTTAATGCCGTAATCGGACTTCCCGATGTGGTAGATCACGCCGTGGCCAATCCGGCTCTGACATCACTCGTGGGCGCACTAACAGCAGGAGGAAATACTACATTTACCACCTTGCTTGCCGACGATAGTGAAACATTTACCGTATTCGCGCCTGTAAATGATGCGTTTGCAGCCTTTACAAACCCAAATGGCAATGATCTGAACAACATACTTTCCTACCATGTGATTTCAGGAACAGCCGCATTCTCAGATGAATTGAGTACGACCTATGTCAATACGCTCGGAACCAATGCCGACGGAGACTTCCTGAGCCAGTACATTTCAACGGAATCAGGAGTGACTATCAACGGTAGCAGCAACGTAGCCATCGCTGACGTAGTGGCCACCAATGGTGTTATCCACGCAGTCGATGGAGTAATCGATTTGCCGAGCGTAGTGACATTTGCAGTGGCAGACCCTACCTTCGCCCCCTTGGTTGAGGCTTTGACCACAGCTACCCCGGCAACTGATTTTGTTTCCGTACTCTCAGGAACAGGACCTTTCACTGTCTTCGCTCCTACCGAAGCGGCCTTCCAGAACTTGTTCACTGCCCTATCCGTAAATGGGGTAGACGAAATAGAAGAAGGCTTACTGACATCCGTTCTTAACCATCACGTAGTGAGTGGAAACGTACGAAGCGGAGACCTCACCGACGGAATCATGCCCGCAACGCTGGAAGGGGATATGATCACCATCAATCTGCCCGGTACCGGTGATAACATAGCCGACGTAACCGACGGTGCTGGAAACACAGGAATCGGTATCGATGCCGTTGATGTACAGGCTCTGAATGGGGTAATCCACGTTCTGGATGCTGTTTTGCTGCCCGACACCACAAACTAAAGTTCGAGTTAGTTAATATATGTTGTAAAGCCACCCTCAGGGGTGGCTTTCCTTTTGGCTCTTGATCTGGGTTTCGAATGCACTTCGTCGGTTCACCGAGGATTTGAACCGTTAGTCGATACTCCAAATTATCAGTAAACACTGGGCATTTGAACCGTTTATCGATGGAACAACAAAAGCCGCGAAGCTGACCCGGTAAATGATCCCCTACACAACTAATTGTTTTTTACCAGGGCATTGAGCCGTAATTTTGGGGTATCCCGAATCTTATCAGACTAAACCTGCTAATGGCGAATCCCTTCCTCTACGGAAGGGATTTTTTTTGACTGGCCTTTATGGGACACTTACTTCTTCCGGGGAGTGGTACCGCCCTGCTTCTCGGCCTCTTCCATCATTTCCCGCAGTCGCTTCTGCAATTTATTTTCCTTCTTGGGTTTCTTTTTGTTTTCCTGAATCTGGGCATGAATTTTATCCTCGTTAAGGATATAGTTCTTAATGACCAGCATGATACCAATGGTAATGAGATTGGAGATGAAGTAATACAAACTCAGGCCACTCGCATAGTTATTAAAGAAGACCAGCATCATCACCGGAGACAGGTACATGATGAATTTCATGTTCGGCATACCCGGCTGCTGTTGCATCTGCATGCTCTGTCCCGTAGTCATTTGCATATAGAAGAAGATAGCTACAGACGCCAAAATCGGAAAAAGGGAAATATGGTCACCGTAGAATGGAATATAGAACGGGAGGTTGAGAATGGTGTCGTAGGACGACAGATCCTGCGCCCAGAGGAATGACTTCTGCCTCAACAGGAACGAGGTAGGGAAGAACATGAACAGGGCATAGAAGATCGGTAGTTGCAGGAAGGCAGGCAGACATCCGCTCATTGGGCTCACCCCTGCCTTGTTGTACAGCTTCATGGTCTCCTGCTGTTTCTTCATGGCATTCTCCTTGTACTTCTCGTTGATCTCATCGATTTCGGGTCGAAGTACTTTCATCTTGGCCTGAGAAACGTAGGAACGATAGGTCACTGGAGACATGGCGATACGAACCATTATGGTCATCACGATAATCGCGATCCCAAAAGGCAAAAAGGAGCTCAGCCAGCCGTAAAGTGGCGTGAAGACGTGCCGGTTGATCCAACCGAATATCCCCCAACCAAAAGGGATAGAATCCGCCAGGTCCCAGTCTTTGTACTCGGCCAGTACATTGATGTCCGTGGGACCGTAGTACCAGTGCAACTGCTGGGAGATCTCCCCGTTCTGCAGGCTAATTGGCATTTCACTCCGGTAAATCTTGGTAAATTGCTGTCCCTTGTTCTCATCCTCCACTAGGTTTTGGGAATACACCCGGGCCTCTGGAAAAAAGGTGGAATGAATGAGCATGGAGCTGAAGAAATGCTGGCGGTAGGAAATCCAGGAAACCTCTTCCTCGGTATCGTCATCCTCATCACTGCTGTCCGAGAGCTTACTGACCCTGTTGCCGTCGTGTCGGTAGGTAAGGCGTGTATACCGGTTCTCGTAGCGTATACTCTGATCCTGCCGCAGGGTCTTTTGCTGCCAATCGAGCAGTATGGGGTCGCCTGTGGAAACCAAGTCCTCGAGCCCGCGACTCTGGATTCCGAAATCCACGACGTATTCGCCCGGACGGATGCGGTATTGGTACTCGATGTAACGGCCATCTCGGGCCCTGGCCCTCAGCGCGAGTGTATTCCTATCTCCGGCGCGGTTTTCAACGGGCTCGAAATAGAGATCAGAAGTATGCAATTGACGGTTGTCCCTGCTCTTGAAGGCGAAACCAAAGCGGGCATTTCCATCTTTTACCAGGTAAACCGGTAGACTGTCGTGAGTAACAAATGGCTTGAGCCTGACCGTTCGAAGCATTCCCCCCTTATGGTCAATCTCCATGTAGAGCTTATCGTTTTCCAGGACAGAGTATCCATTGGATATAGGGGTAAGCCCGAAGTCGCCCACGGAACGGGCATAAGCCGCCTGAGCCGTGGAGTCTCCTTCCTTAAACGCAGTTGCCTGCAGGGTAGCACTATCGATGGGCACTTCCTGATCGGGCGTTGTCCCGGACTCTTCCTGTAACTCCTTCTCCGCCTGGGCCGCCTGAATTTCTTCCTCGGAGGGGCGATTAAAGTACATGTGGGCCATCAGGAATATGAAGAGAAGCGCAAAGCCAATAATGGATCTCGGTTCTATTCTTCTTTCGTCCATAAAAGGGTATTAATGAGGGATAAAAGGGCAAATATAACCCCTATAGTTAAGATGTGGCCGAGGTGCTCTTAATAGTTTGATTCTTATAGGAAAGCATGGCCTTAATCAGGTTTACGAATAACGGATGCGGGCTAGCCACCGTACTCCGGTATTCCGGGTGGTACTGAACCCCCATAAACCACGGATGATAAGGAAGTTCAACAATCTCGACCAGTCCGGTCTCAGGGTTGGTTCCACTGGCAATCATGCCGGCCTGTTCGAAATCCGCCAGATAGTCGTTATTAAATTCGAAGCGATGCCGATGGCGTTCGGATATGGAGGCTTGCTGATGATAAACCTCCCAGGCCCTGCTGCCTTCCTTCAGCTTGCATTCCCAGGCTCCCAGTCGCATGGTTCCACCTTTGTTCGTGATGTGTTTCTGGTTCTCCATCAGGCAGATTACCGGATGGGATGTACTGGAAGAAACTTCGGTAGTATGAGCATCGGCCCAGCCCAGTACGTTTCGGGCAAATTCGATGACCGCCATTTGCATTCCGAGACAAATCCCTAGGAAAGGGACCCCGTTCTCCCGAGCGAACCGGGTGGCTATGATCTTTCCCTCCAGACCGCGCTCACCGAATCCAGGTGCGACCAGTATCCCGTGGAGCCCCTTCATTTTCTCGCTCAGATTATCCGGGTTCAGGTTGTCGGATTGAATCGCGCGAATCACTACGCGAACCTCCTGATCGGCCCCGGCATGCGTGAAGGATTCCATGATGGATTTGTAAGAGTCCTGCAGTTCCACGTACTTGCCGATCAGCCCCACCTTAACCTCGTGCTTGGGATTCTTGTGCCTTCGCAGGAATTTATTCCAGGCCGAAAGGTCGGGTTCGATGGCATCCGAAAGGTTTAGCTTCTTGAGTGCAACCGTATCCAGCCCCTCCTTCTGCATCAGCAGGGGCACATCGTATATGGTCGTGGCATCGATGGACTGTATGACCGCTTCCCGCTTAACGTTGCAAAACAAGGCCAGCTTATCCCTCTTGTCATCCGGAATGTCGTGTTCGGTACGGCAAACTATGATATCTGCCTTGATACCGCTTTCCATGAGCGTTTTAACCGAGTGTTGGGTAGGCTTGGTCTTGAGTTCACCGGCTGCTGATAAGTAGGGTACCAGTGTCAGATGTATAACAATGGCGTTGCGGTCACCGAGTTCCCAAAGCAACTGGCGGACAGCCTCAATGTAGGGAAGAGACTCAATATCACCCACCGTTCCTCCAATTTCAGTAATGACAATGTCGTAGTCGCCACTTCGGCCCAGAATCTGAATCCGGTCCTTGATTTCGTTGGTGATATGAGGTACCACCTGTACGGTCTTGCCCAGAAAGGCACCCTGCCGCTCCTTTTTAATCACACTCTGGTATATCCTTCCGGTAGTGACATTATTCGCTTGAGACGTGCGCACATTTAAGAAGCGCTCGTAGTGCCCCAGGTCGAGATCCGTTTCGGCACCATCGTCGGTTACATAGCATTCCCCGTGTTCGTATGGATTCAGGGTGCCCGGATCAACGTTAATGTAGGGGTCCAGCTTCTGTATGGTTGTTCGGTAGCCCCTTGCCTGAAGTAGCTTGGCCAGAGAAGCCGCAATGATTCCCTTTCCCAGCGAAGAGGTTACCCCACCCGTAACGAAGATATACTTGGTGAGAGACATAGTCTTGTTTTGATTCGCTTACGGGGTGTAAAGATACAAAGTTAGGATAGCGGGCTGCGGCCGAGTCCGGATTATTTTCCCACGGGTTCTAAAAAGTTTACCTTGGAGGGTCAACACCGATCAGAGCAATGCACAGAAGAAACTTTGTCACCACGGCCCTGCTGGGCAGCACCGGTCTGGCGACCGCGACTACGGGTGCGATTACCAATGACAAAACCATAAAAAAGAAGGACTGGCAGGGGATCATCAACCACAGTGTCTGCCGCTGGTGCTTCGAGCACATACCCGCTGAGGAATTCTGCGCAGCCCTCAGAGATATGGGGATTACAGCAGTGGATCTGGTCGAACCCTCTGATTTCCGCTTACTCAAGAAGTATGGCTTGAGCTGTTCTATGGTTACGGGAGCACATATCAGTCTGACCGAAGGTTTTAACGACCCGAAGTTTCACGACGAACTGGTTCTCAGATATTCCAAAATCATTCCCGTTATGGCGGAAGAGGGGTTTACCAATCTGATCTGCTTTAGCGGAAACCGGCGCGGCATGGACGATTACACCGGACTGGAGAACTGCGCCCGCGGTCTGGAGCGTTTACTTCCTTTGGCCGAGGAACACGGGGTAGTTCTGCAAATGGAACTCTTCAACCAACGCAACCATCCCGACTATATGGCGGACCATACCCTGTGGGGAGTGAGCCTGTGCCGAAGCCTGGGTAGTTCAAATTTCAAGCTGCTGTACGACATCTACCACATGCAGATACAGGAAGGAGACATCATTCAGACCATCCGGGAGAACTCAGAATATCTGGGACACTATCATACCGCCGGAGTACCGGGCCGACATGAAATCGGCGACAATCAGGAACTCAACTACCCTGCCATTATGCGTGCCATAGCCGAGACCGGTTTCGGTGGCTACGTGGCCCAGGAATTCATACCCACCGCGGACGACCCCCTGAAATCCCTTCAAGAGGCATTCGAACTGTGTGACATAAGCCGGTCCTAGGATTTTCGGCCCTTGAGTTTTCGGGCCTGCACGAAGTAAAAAATCAGTGGAGCAAATACCAGCCCCAGGATCAGAGGAAGTAACCATGCCGAGGCGACGGATGTGGTCCCATGGGCACTTTCGATGATCAGGTAGACCACCATAAGGAAAACCAGTCCCATGGAAAGATTTAACGACCGGATGAACCTCGTTGCCAGTCGGTATTGGGCCTCGGCATTAACGGGGGTAATGTTCACCGGATAGTTGAACGAATGGGGGTAATGACTCAGCGTCTCCAGACCAATAAATACAACGGTACCGATAATTCCCAGAATCAAGATGGTGAATTTACTCCCGTAAGCATCAGGTTCCCCCTGCGCATTGAAATGCGTGGGCACCGTATCGGGAAGGGCTCCATATTGCCAGATAATCAGTAACCAGACCAGGAACACTAGGGCGAAGCCCGAGATGATCAGGAAGCGATCCGCAAGTTCCTTTTCCAGTGTAATTCTGGGGCGTTCGTTCATCCTATATCCTTGTTTTGATGGTCTTCGCTTCCTGGTTAATCAGGTCAATAGTTTCCGGTAACCTCTCGTATCGTCAGGTCGTCGTATGTCAGTATGTACAGGGAGCGGTTATCATAGCCGGATTCCCAGTTAAAAAAGTAATTGAAGCGGCTGCCGCTGTATTCGGTCTGTCCGATGTAGGGAACCGTTGCGGCCAGATCCTTATTGTAAGTAAGCTTCAGGAGTATATCCATAGTGAGGTCAAAGCCTCGTATGGCATAGCGATCAGGCTCAATTCCAAACCTTCGCTGGTAGGTCTCGGTAAACTCCGGACTCGCGGTTTCCCTGTACACCGAAGGGAAGGTAAAGCTCAGGTTGGAAAGCTGGGTTCGGGAGATATCCGCACCCTCATAAGCAGGTCCGTATTGGGTTGCGAAAAGACGGACCTCTAGGTTTTGTTCCGAATTGATTGAATTCAATATCGAAGTAATACTGGACACCACGCTGCCCTTGTCCGTCTCAAGGAATACCCAGTTAGGCTTGTCCTCGACAAACATTTTACCGAAGCGGTTCAGGTCCACCGATTGGTCTTCGGAGAGTTCCGCTGCCCTAGCACCGGGAAACCTACTCAATAGGGTATCCCTCACGGCTGCGTAACGGGGATCGGCCACGACGATCACATTGACATCCGTCATACGGGAAGCCACAAACCTCAACATACTTTCCCGCTGGGTTTCCTTATCTGGCACGGTAAAAAAGATACCGGGCAGACCGAATTCGTCCGAAGCGGCAAAGGGAGCGAATACCGGGGGAAGTGAAACCGTACTGTCCAGGGCGATCTTTCGCAGTACGGAAGGACTTAGCGGACCGACAATGGCATCGACGTCACCCATGGGTGTCGTTCGTATGATGGACTCCGTGCGCAAGGTGTCAAGTTCAGTGTCCCGAAAGGATACACGAGCCGAAACTCCCAATTTCTTGATAGAATCCAGGGCCACCAATGCACCGGTATACAGGCCCAGGGAAGCGCTGATGTCCCTGCGCTTGCGGATCTGGCTAACGGTCTGTTCCCTGTCTGAAGGGTTTACACGATCCAGCCTGAACGGCAGCAAGAATAAAAGATTGGGTTGATTTTCCACCCGTATGCTATCGACTAGACTCACGGCATCGAGAATCAGGGCATCCTTGGATTCCAGCCCTTTAACACTATTGACCGGTATTTTAAGCACCATGCCTTCCCGCACTCCCGCTTCGAGTTCGGGGTTAAACATGTAGAGCGAGTCCCGGGCTATACCCAGCTTACGGGTGATTCGGAAGATTCCTTCACCTTTCTTTACCGGATAAAACACATAATTATCTGCATTGACCACAGATTCACGGGGAACACGCCGGGGAAGGCGCAGGGTCATCCCCACCTTAAGCCCACCGACCTCAGAAATCTCGGGGTTCAGGCGAATAATCTCCCTCTGGTCGATCTCATATTCCCGGGACAGGGAATACAGGGTCTGTCGGGCAGGGACCACATAGGACTCATAGAGCTGGGTCATATCTTCCTTCTCGCTGGCCGTAGGTCTGGGAAGTGTGAGTAACTGCCCCACGGATAAGTAACTACTATTTACTGGAAGATCGGGGTTGAGCGCCTCTAGGCTGTCCACCGAGATGCCGTACTTATGGGCGATACTCCACCGGGTTTCCCTGGGCTGAACGGTGTATTCCACCATATCCAGTCCGAGTTCCCGTATTTCCTCCTGAGTCGGATAGACGGGAATCATCAGGGTCATCCCCTTTTCCAAAGGTCTGGCATACAATTGGCGGTTGTGACGCTTAAGCTGCTCCTCGGAAATACCATATCGCTGGGTTAGGCTGAAAATCGTCTCCCTTCGCTTTACCTTGTGGGACAGAAATTGCTTGGGTGGTATCTCCTCATCAGGCATCCCTGCCACTTCCCCCGTTTCAGGCTTTTCAAATACGGGTATCCGCAGCGCCATTTCCGGCTGCAGGCCCCGCTCCAGTATTTGTGGGTTATAGGTATTGAGTTCCTCTATGGTGATTTCGTACTGCCGACTGATACCATACATGGTCTCTTGCTGGGCCACGATGTGTTGCCTGAACCCAATCGGGACACGATTTTCTTCTGCGCTGGTATCCACGGTAAGACTGACTTCATCTTCTGATTCATCCGCGGAATTGGCAGACGGTAGTTTGCTGTATGTCAGGTCAATTATGACTACCGTATTGGGCTTCAGATCGGTCGCCTTGTTCAGCTCCTTATTGGCCAGAAGGATCGAATAGGGTGTTACCTGGTACTGCTCGGCGATGCTCTGCAGGGTTTCTCCTCGCTTTACCGCGTGAGTGGTAAACCTTTTCTGAGCTGTCGCCTTGCAGGCACTCAGCAGTAACAGCAGGATGAGACAGGCCAGTTGAGGTATTATTCTTTTTATCATTCCCATTCTATAGTTGCGGGGGGCTTGGAACTAATGTCGTAAACCACCCTGTTTACACCTTTTACTTTATTGATGATATCATTGGACATCTTTTGCAGGAATTCGTGGGGCAAATCCACCCAATCCGCCGTCATACCATCCGTGCTTTCAACAGCTCTGAGGGCCACACAGTTTTCATAGGTACGCTCGTCCCCCATTACCCCTACACTATTCACCGGCAGCAATATAGCACCTGCCTGCCATATCTCATGGTACAGGTTCCATTTTTTCAGGGCATCGATAAAGATGAAATCGACTTCCTGCAAAATGCGTACCCTTTCGGCTGTGACCTCTCCGAGTATCCGTATCCCCAGTCCAGGTCCGGGAAAAGGGTGCCTGCCCAGTATATCTTCCGGCATGGACATGCTTCGCCCTACCTCTCGAACTTCGTCTTTAAATAGTAATTTCAAGGGCTCAACGATCTTCAGCTTCATGAAATCAGGTAATCCACCTACGTTGTGATGGCTCTTGATGGTGGCTGAAGGCCCTCCCGTTGCCGAAAGGGATTCAATGACATCGGGATAGATCGTGCCCTGGGCGAGCCATTCGATGCCTTCCAGACGGTGGGCTTCCTCCTCAAAGACTTCTATGAAGGACCTTCCGATTGCCTTGCGTTTGAGTTCAGGATCTTCTATGCCGGAGAGGGCATCGAGAAAACGTTCGGACGCATCCACTCCATGCACCTGAAGACCCAATCCCTGGTATTGCTGAAGCACTTGCTCAAACTCACCTTTTCGAAGCAGTCCGTTGTTGACGAAAATACAGTGCAGGTGTTTGCCAATCGCCCTGTGGAGAAGCAAAGCCGCAACACTGGAATCCACGCCACCGGAGAGTCCGAGAACTACTTCGTCCTCCCCCAGCTTTTCCCTGAGCTCTTCCACGGTCTGTTCCACAAAGGCCTCAGGAGTCCAGTCTTGATGAAGGCCGGCTATACCTACCAGGAAATTGTACAGCAACTGCTTGCCATATAAAGTGTGGTAGACTTCGGGATGAAATTGTATGCCGTACCTCGGCCTTCCCTCGTATTTGAATACGGCATTCTCGACATCCTCCGTACTGCCCAGCAGCACGCTTCCCTGCGGTAAATTTCGTATTGTATCGCTATGGCTCATCCAAACCTGAGTGTCCTGGGGTATGGCCAGGAAAAAGGGATCCCCCATCTCAAGGATCTTCAACTGGGCCCTGCCGTATTCCCTGACCTCAGAGGGTGCCACTTCTCCCCCTCCTTTCTGAGCCATATACTGGGCCCCAAAACAAATGCCCAGTAGCGGCTTGGTTTCGGAAAAAAGATCGAGATCAATAACCGGAGCCTCTTCGTTCCTCACCGAAAACGGAGAGCCCGAAAAGACTATGGCCGAATAGGAATCCAGGTCCTGCGGGAGCCGGTTATAGGGATGTATCTCGGAGTAAATATGGAGTTCTCTAACGCGGCGTGCAATCAGTTGGGTGTATTGCGAGCCGAAATCTACGATCAGTACCTTCTCATGCATGGTCAAAAGTAGCAAAATTGACCGGGCCTGGACAGTATTTTCAGCCGCACTTCCCTGCACATGTCATTACCGCTAAACGATTGGGTAAAAAAAGAAAGTCCGGGAACCACCCCGGACTTTCAAACGCAATAAATCAAAACCAACCTAAACACTTTTAAGTCAATCGACCGAACGAAGCGTTCGATCGTTTACACACTGCTAAAACAATCACAGGTCGTCTTACCCTACCCTGGAAAGTGTTAATTTCATATTAAATTCCCTACACGGAGAAAGCCCCAAATAGCATGCGGAAGATCACCTTTAACGAAATACGACTAGAAATTCAATCGGCCCTCCTACAGCCGGGACATCCCATGCGCCTTTTCTATCTGGCTACCTCCGGGACCGACGATACCCCTAAACTCCGAACGGTGGTTCTGCGCCGTATTACCGATCCTCTGAACGTCTGGTTCTACACCGATCAGCGGAGCCCGAAGGTGCTGGAGATCCAAAGAATGCCAAGGGTAAGCGCCCTGTTCTATCATACTCAAAAGAAACTACAAGTGGTTCTGTATGGTCAGGCTGAGGCAATAACCGATACCGTTGAACAGGATCGGTTATGGAACGAACTGCCTCCGCATGCGCATTTGGACTATCAGGGGATTTCGCCACCAGGAGAAAGGATAGTCGAAGAAGGCATGCACAATCACCGTGCAAACCCAACCCTGGGAAATACCTACTTTCAGCCGGTCGTGATCCGGCCGGAACGCCTGGATGTGCTTCAACTGGACCCTGAGGGGCATATCCGCTATATCTTTGAGCCCGAAGAAAGTAAGGAATCCTGGAGGGGTACCCGCGTGCAGTCCTAGACTGCCATTTTCAGACCGGCAGTATTTCGATCTGAAATTCATCGGGTATGGCCGGCAAGCGCTCCTTCAGAAAGGGAATGAGCTCTTTTCCCATCATCCGATAGTAGACCGAAAAATTCTGGCTCCGCTCCTGCAGGGAACCGCCCGGAAATACCATTTGATGAAGGCTGGAAAGTCGGGACACTTCATCGGACAGCTTTCGCCTCTGGGCCAGCAGCAATCGCTTCTCCAGCTTTTCCAGCCCTTTGAGCTGCCGAACTTCCTGCGCCTTGACGGCCTTGAGGAAAGTAGGATCCGTTTGTTCCGCCAGTTCATACATGTACTCGAACTGCTGCCTGAGTCGCTCCTGCAATGGAGAAAAATCGAGGTCGATATTTGAAATTTGCCGAATGCGACGATTAATCCATTCATTCTCCCCAAGAAACAGATCTGAGGGGACTATACCCAGGCGCTCAAGTTTATCAGCTATCTTGGACTCCAGGAGTAAAAGAGAGGGCCGCAGGAGCAATATGGGCATAGGAATCCGGTGCTCTCCGAATGTTCCCCTGAGCTGCAACCAGTAGGCCAGTTCACCTCCTCCCCCAATGTAGGCCAGGTTGGGAAGTATGCACTCCTGGTACAAGGGACGCATGATCACATTAGGCGAGAACCTTTCGGGCTGTGTACTGATTTCATTGAGGAGTTCTTTAGCCGTCCAGGTTTCGCTGCCTTCGGACAACTCATAATAGTGTCGTTGGTGGACAAAACGCCTGCGCTGACTGCCGGTAAGGTAGAAAAAGTTGACATCCCGCGGGAAGGCCTGAGACTTGTATCCTACACGGAGCGAGCTAAGTGTTTTGGAATCAGCCGTGGCATTCCGGAAGCTGATTCCTTCCCTGATATCCCTGGAGAATAGGTCTCCTGCCATGTGCTTTAACTTCGGGTCGTCCCCATCAATACAGACCAGACCATACGATCCGAAGAGCTCATGGACGAGTTTGCGATGGGCTTCCCCCAGGCTTTCGGATCCGAGGTAAGCTTTACGGAAAAGCTCACGAAGTTCCTCGGAGTTGCTCCCCTTTCCCAGCTGCTGGTCAAATACCCGGGCTACTTCTTCCAATCCGCTCGTATCCAATCGTCCCACGGCACCGCCTGCCTTGCGCTCCCAACTGAGTTTGAGTTCTCCGTTTCGGAAAAAATTGATTTCATCGAAATCATGATCCTCTGTGGCCATCCAGTAGACCGGGACAAAGATCCGATCCGGATACCTCCTCCCCAGTTCTTCTGCCGTGTTGATGCATGCCAGTATTTTATACAGGAAATACAGAGGTCCCGTAAACAGATTGAGCTGATGGCCGGTAACCACCGTAAACGCATGCTCTTCCTTGAGTGAATGGATGGCCGTTTTAACCCTGGAGACGTCGTCCAGTCCACGATATTGCTGGTTAAGGGCCTCCACCAGCAGTTCCCGTTGCCTGCTCGAGTAGGCTTCCGCCTTTTGCTCCATTTGCAGAGCGAAAGAATCCCAGTTCGGAGGCAGATTATAAAACGGACACAGTGCGGGATCTCCCTCCCAGTAATCGCAGATGAGATCACTGAAATATCCGGTATTTCGAAATGGAACCCTGGCCGAATGCATAATTGGAAAGGGGCAAAAATACTAAATGTAAATCCTGCATTCGATTAAAAATTCGTTATTTGCCATCAGTCATTACCCATCTAATTTATGAGTCGGATTCGATGTCTCCTCCTGTTGGTGCTGCTAACAGGCACCCTTCTTCCCCCCTTGTTAACGGGACAAATCACATTGAAAGAACCTTCGGAATTCCTCGGGTATGAATTGGGTACAAGCTTTACGGAGCACCGCGACGCCCTTCGCTACTTCGACTACCTGCAGCGAAGCACTGCAGGCATGGTCCAGCTCGATACCCTAGGAGAGACTTACGAAGGCCGTCCACTGGTCATTGCCACCTTGAGCAGTAAAGAGAATATGTCCGACCTGGAAGGAATACGCAACCGTCACCTGGGCTCGATAACCGACGATTCAGACTCCGGTAAGGCTATAGTCTGGCTGAGCTACAACGTACACGGAGACGAAAGCGTAGGCACGGAAACGGCACTGATCATGGCCTATGTCTTGCTCAGCGAACGTAAAGAACTATTGGAGAATGTGGTAGTCCGTATCGATCCCTGCCTGAACCCAGACGGCAGAGAACGGTATGTTCAGTGGTTTCGTCAGTACCGAAACCTCAGAGAACAGCCGGACCGCAACAGTCGTGAGCACCGACAGAACTGGCCAGGAGGACGAACCAACCATTACATGTTCGATCTGAACAGGGACTGGGTTTGGCTTACTCAACAGGAAAGCAAATTCCGGCTCAGGGAATATCAGCGATGGATGCCGCATATCCATGTGGATTTCCACGAACAGGACATAGATAGTCCGTATTATTTCGCACCGGCATCAGAACCTTACCATGAGGTTATAACCGCTTTTCAAAGGAGTTTCCAGGAAGAAATCGCGCGGAATCACTCTAGGTATTTCGACCGCAATGGATGGCTGTATTTCACTAGCGAACGATTCGACCTGCTGTATCCGGGCTATGGGGACACCTATCCCATGTTCAATGGGGCGATAGGCATGACTTATGAGCAGGGTGGCAGCGGTGAGGCGGGACTATCCGTCTATACCCAGACCGGAGATACCCTTACCCTGCGCGATCGCATTCAGCACCATTTGACCAGCGGCATATCTACCCTGGAAGTAGCCTCCAGGAATGTCGAACGGCTAAACGCTCAATTCCGGAAGTATTTCAGGGAGGCTCCGCTGAAAGATCAGGCCTATGTGCTCAAGGGGCATCCGGACAAGCTGGCCCGCCTCGGACGACTGCTCAATGCCCACGGAGTAGAGGTGGCTGTCTCCCCGGGTGAAACCGCGAAAGGGTATAATTACAGGGAACAGAGAAACCAAACGGTGACATTGGATGACAAGACCTGGATTCTGAGTGCGCGGCAACCCAAAAGTCGGCTGATCAAGGCACTGTTTGAGCCCAGGACCCTGGTGGTGGATTCGCTGACTTACGACATTACTTCCTGGTCACTGCCCTTTGCCTATGGCCTGGAGGCGTGGGCGCTCAATGAGATTCCCAGAAATCTGAGCAGGCTCGCGGTAAAAGAGGTTGAGGAATGGGACCGTCGGCATAGCCGTATAGATTCTGGTAGCACGGACCTGGGATATATTGCCGATTGGGAGAGTATAGCCGATGGCAGCTGGTTATCGGCTCTACTAAGAGAAGGCATAAAACTGAGGAGGACTTCGGAGCCCATTTCCTATGGAGGAGACACCTTTGGCAGGGGTAGCGTCATCTACCTGGAACGGGATCAGGAACATTCAAATGCCCGAGAAACTCTTCTAAAAATCAGCCGGGAGAAGGCTCAATCACTCCATGTACTGCCTTCAGGAAGACCCCAACTGGGTCCGGATCTGGGATCCTCGGCCATCACTTCCCTGAATGCCCCCAGAGTGGCGTTGCTGTCAGGCGCTTCAACACGGCCTCAGGGATTTGGTGAGGTCTGGCATTTCCTCGAAAGGGATTTGGAATATCCGGTTACAGTGCTCGATGCCTCATACTTCGACCGGGTCAATCTCAGTTCCTATCAGGTACTCATACTTCCGCCAGGTAATTACAGGGAGTTCCTCGATACTAGGGTCAGGGAACGGCTCGAACGATGGATCCGATCGGGTGGTCGGCTTATCGCCTTGGGCAGGGCCGTTCGCTTTTTGGCAGGTAACGATCCCTTTGAGCTGAGCCGGAAGACTTATAATGGCGGCAAGGAGGACAACCGTGTGTCTTACGACCGCATCGAACGCCAGAATCTGGCCTACCAGATCACTGGAGCTCTGTTTCCTGTGGAAATCGACCCAACCCATCCGCTGGCCTACGGATACGATGAGGAGTATGTCACCCTTAAACTCAACGGAGAAGCTTATGAACCGCTCTCCACAGGAAATGTAGCCCGCATGGGCGAAAACGGCAGGCCTCTGACCGGTTTTGCCGGATATAAAGCCCAGGAGCACATCGTACACTCGCTCTCCATTGGAGTCCAGGTCATCGGTTCCGGAGAAGTGGTTTACTTTGCCGACAACCCCCTATTCCGTGGATTCTGGGAGGAAGGAAAACTTTTTGTCGCCAATGCCTTATTCGGAAACTTTTAGATCATGCGAAAGACAGCTCTGACCAAGGCCCTGCTATGCATTGCGGGTCTATTCTTTACTTCGTGCTACACGGAAACAAAGACCCCATCATTTCCGGAACTCGATCTGGAAGCGGTCCCCCTTCTTCCTCTACCGGTAAGCGTAAAGGCTGCTCCCGGTAGTTTCGGACTCGACAGCCTGGTACGGCTTTCGGTATCCAACCGGATTCCGGGATCAAAAAACCTAAGCGATCAACTGTCCCGGTTGCTCTACGAAAGCACCGGATGGAAACTGCAAGCCGGTGAGGCTCCCGTTCGAAACAAGCTGTTGTTTTGGCAACCAGCACCCATAGACAGACGAATCGAACTCCGTCTCGATCGAGATTTATCCACGGCAAACCCAGAGGGTTATGAGCTGCACGCCTATCCCGACAGCATTATACTGCTTGGCACCAGCGAAAACGGGCTCCTCAGGGGCATGCAAACCCTGAAGCAGCTGGTTCCGCACCAACCGAATAACACCTTAGCAGACCACCCCATCTATCTGATTCCTACAGGAAGTATAGTGGACTACCCCAACTGGGAATACCGGGGCATGATGCTGGATGTGGCCCGACATTTTTTCGAAGCTGGCGAAGTCCGGAAACTGATTGACCAGCTGGCCTTCTACAAGATGAACCGCCTGCATCTTCACCTGTCGGACGACCAGGGCTGGAGGCTGGAAATAAAAAAGTGGCCAAGGCTCACCGACATTGGGGGAGCTTCGGAAGTTGGAGGGACTCCCGGAGGCTTCTACACCCAGGAAGAGTTCAGGGAACTGGTGAACTATGCAGCCGATCGCGGGATTGAACTCATACCCGAATTTGATATGCCCGGACACACTCAGGCGGCGGTGGCCAGCTATCCGGAATTGAACGGAACCCTCCGACCTCCAAAAATATACACCGGCACCCGGGTCGGGTTCAGCAGCCTGGATACGCGTAACGAGTTTACCTATCGTTTCGTGGGAGACCTGTTTGACGAAGTGGGCCCCTTGCTGCCTGCGCGAATAGTTCATATAGGCGGTGACGAGAGCGAGGCGACCTCTAAAGTCGATTACCTGTACTTCCTGAACCGGGTTCGGGAGCTGGCAGACGACAGAAAGCTGAGAATCATGGGCTGGGGGGATATCTCCGTAGCCAGGGTCGATAGTACCTCTATTGTACAGCACTGGCTCTACTGGAAACCAGAACACGCATATCGGGCGTTCGAGAAGGGAGCCCGAGTGGTTCTTTCACCCGCCAACAAGGCCTACCTCGACATGAAATACAATGAGCAGTCCAGGTTCGGATTGAACTGGGCTGGATATATCACCCTGGATTCGGTATATGCCTGGAATCCCGAAGAGGAATTTCCGGAAAACAGGTCATTAATCCTGGGCATTGAAGCGCCCCTATGGTCAGAGACCATCAGCAATCCTGACGAAATGGAATACCTGGCCTTTCCGCGCCTACTGGCCTATGCTGAACTGGGCTGGACCCCGAGGTCGCATAGAGACTTTGACTCCTTTACATCGAGACTCCTTGGCATGCAGCCCTTCCTGGAACAGGACGGTATAGATTTCTATCGCAGTCCTGCAGTGGACTGGAAGTAGGCGCGTGGCCTCCCGGCGCTATTCTTCTTCCTTTTTATCCAATCCGCCCTCTGTGGAATCCGGCTCTTCAGGATGGGTTGTTTCATCACTTTCCGGACTGCCATCGGGCTCGTCCGTCTGATCTTCCGAATCTGAAAAGTCCGTTATACCCTTGTCCACAAGGAGATTGTACCATTTGATAATCTTGGAGATGTGACTGGTATACACCCTATCCTCATCGTACTCGGGAAGTATTTCGAAGAAGTATTCCTCGAGTTCATCTTTGGACGCCTTAGGACTGATACCGGAGGGTTTTCCTTCTTCTTTGGCCTGAATTTTCAGGAATACTTCCCTCAGCGGCACTTCGTCCTGCAGAGTAAAAATGGAAATTTCCGATAACAGACTCACATTGTGCCTAAGACCCACCGAAATCCGTTTGCCGTCCAGAAGGGATTCGGCTACTAATCCGGTACGGGTTTGAGTGAGCATCCGGTACAAACCGGGTTTTCCACTAATGGATAAGATTTTCTCCAGACTCATGAACTCTTTTAATTCAGGCCTAAAATTATAAGAAGCATACCAAAATACAGACGACTACCTTACTTTTTTAAGGTTTGGGAACTTCATCCGGTAGTCCACCTGAATACGGCCCCTGGAGATTTTATCCAGCCTGCCCTTGAGCAGACGCCTCTTGAGGGGCGAGAGATGGTCCGTAAACAGTACTCCCTCGATATGGTCGTACTCGTGCTGAATCACACGAGCCATCAAACCGCTGAATATCTCCCGCTTCCATTTGAACTCTTCGTCCTGATATTCCATTTCAATCTCCGATCTACGGCTCACATCTTCCCGTATATCCGGTATGCTCAGGCAGCCTTCATTGAAATCCCAGTTTTCCCCCTGCTCTCCGGTCAGTCGCGCATTGATAAAAGCCCGTTTGAATGATTTCAGGCGAAGCTTTTCCTCCTCGTTTAATTCCTCGTCATCAGCCAAGGGCGCCGTATCGATTACAAAAAGTCTCAGCGAACGACCAATCTGTGGGGCTGCAAGGCCCAGTCCCTGGGCGTTGTACATGGTCTCCCACATGTCAGCGATCAACCCCTGCAGGCCTTCGTAATCCTCCGGTATTTCGGAAGCCACCCGTTTTAGTACGGGATCTCCATATGCCACTATTGGTAGGACCATAATCTAAAAATCGTCTCTGAAGCCTGCAAAGAAACAACATATCAGGCAAATACCTGAAGACTCAGCCTAAACCCTACGATCCAGATACCCCTGTAAAATGTAGGCAGCAGATATCTGATCGAGGAGTTCCCGGCTGCGTCGTTTTTTCCGTGGTACACCCATGTCCACCAGAGTGCGTGAGGCCATCTTCGAGGTGAACCGCTCATCCTGACGAAAGATGTTCAGCTCTGGCCAGCGTTTTCTAATATTTTCTATGACCTTTAGAATCACCGGTTCGGATTCCGAAGGAGTACCGTCCATCTGTTTAGGCTCTCCCACTACGACAAACTCCACGCCTCCATGCGCTGCCATTACTCCTTCCAAGAAGGAGAGCAGGTCGGTAGTCGGTACAGTATCCATGGGCGAGGCAATGGTGCGCCTCGGGTCGCTGATCGCAATCCCAGTTCGCTTTGCCCCTATATCCAGTCCCATTGCAGGCTTGCTGTTTGTAAACACCTCACAAAAATACAGCAGTCCAGTCAGTCCTGAACCCGTATCCACTGACTTCTTCCAAACCACCGGTTAAGGAGTAATCGGAATGACATTTCTTCCCCAATCTGGTAGGGTATTTGGCGTGCCAGGGGTTATGTTTAGGAGGAATGCCCATATCTTTGCCGGGAAAAGCTGATATGAAAGAGTTACAACACACCATAGAAGAGGCCTGGGATAACCGCGAATTGCTTAAAGAACCCCGGGTCCGGGAGGCTGTAGAGGAAGTCGTGGAAAACCTCGACCAGGGAAAAATCCGGGTTTCCGAACCGTCAGCAGAGGGAAGTTGGGTAACCAACGAATGGGTGAAGAAAGCAGTTATTTTGTATTTCCCCCTGCGGCAGATGGAGGTCATGGAAGCCGGCATCCTGGAATTCCACGATAAAATTCCGTTGAAAAAGAATTACCGCGAGCAGGGCATTCGCGTAGTTCCCCATGCCGTAGCCCGGTACGGAAGCTATATCAGTCGGGAAGTTATACTCATGCCCAGTTATGTGAACATCGGAGCCTATGTAGACAAAGGCACACTGGTCGATACCTGGGCGACAGTGGGCAGTTGTGCCCAGGTAGGGAAGAACGTTCATCTCAGCGGAGGAGTTGGCCTGGGCGGTGTACTGGAACCCATACAGGCCTCTCCCGTGATTGTAGAAGACGACGTCTTCGTGGGCTCGCGTTCCATAGTCGTAGAAGGGGTACGCATTGAAAAAGAAGCGGTACTCGGAGCCAACGTGGTACTGACCGCCTCAACCCGTATCATAGACGTCAGCGGAGAACAAGCTGTCGAATACAAGGGGCGAATTCCGGCGCGATCCGTGGTCATCCCAGGCAGCTATACCAAGGAATTTCCGGCGGGCTCGTATCAGGTTCCCTGTGCCCTGGTCATCGGTAAGCGGAAGGAAAGCACGGACAAGAAAACCTCATTAAACGATGCGCTGCGTACCTTTGAGGTGTCGGTATGAGCGCTGTAACACCAGTTGTGCCCACACTCCGGCTGCTACCATTTTACGGCGGAACGTGGGAGCCAGATTGAAAGAAAATTTTGATAACTTCAATAATTTTTTAAGCTATTCTTAGTTATCAGTACTATAGAGATATTTGTCGAAGGATGCCTGAAACTGCTACATTTCAACCCCAACCGCTGACTGCACTCATCATCACCTTCAACGAGATGGGCTACATTGAACGGTGCATCGATTCCATTGATTTCGCTGATGAAATTGTTGTGGTTGATTCGTACAGTACGGATGGCACCTATGAATATCTGTTGGACCATCCCAAAGTTCGCGTGATTTCGCGACCCTTTGAGAATTTCACTTCTCAGAAGTCTTTTGCTCTTCAGCAGGCCTCTAACGAGTGGATACTTTTCGTGGACGCCGACGAAGTGGTGACTCCCGCCCTCCGGGATGAGATTATTACGACGATCAACTCCCCTGATGCGTTGGAGGCTTACTGGTTTTACCGGCAATTCATGTTCCAGAAGGAAAAGCTTCGCTTTAGCGGATGGCAGACCGATAAAAACCATCGGCTTTTCCGGAAGAGCAAGGTGCGCTTCACCGATTGCAAGCTCGTTCATGAGACCCTGGATGTGGAGGGCAGATCGGGAATACTCAAGGAGAAACTCATCCACTATTGCTACAAGGACTACAATACTTACGAATCGAAAATGCTCCTTTACGGACGACTCAAAGCACGGGAATCCTTTTACAGGGAACGCAAGTTTAACTACCTCATGCTTTGGTTGAAACCCGCCTGGAAATTATTCGTGAATTACATCATACGACTGGGTTTCCTGGATGGCAAAAAAGGCTGGACCGTTTGTTACCTCAATGCACTGAGCGTTAGGGAGCGATATCTGGAACTCCGGAGGCTGGAGAAGAAAAACGAACTCACCTATTACTTGGTAATGCCATAAGGCGTCCAGGTGACGCCAGACTGCCTAGTATTGCGCCGAATGGCCTGGTTCCTTTCAATGGACTCAGCGGTTTTGTACCCTCTCTTGTGATCCAGATGAACGCATACGGCGCTATAGCGAAGCTGTTTCGACCGAATTCCCTTGTTCATCAGCCGCTCTCCGAGTTCACGGTCCTGTCCACCGTACTGCATGCGTTCGTCAAACCCATTTACGGCCAGTATATCTTCCTTCCAACCCGAACTGTTGTGGCCATTCCAGGAGGCATTCGTTGGGGTAAACCGATTGAGTAGTTTGGAAATGTAGCCCTGAGCCGTCAGTTTATTATTCTTGAAGGACTTGGGAATCCCTTTGGATTTCAGCCAGTGAATGTCGAAGCAGCGCTGGGTCTCAATGTCCTCCAGGGTAATCAGTTCCGAGATATTCATGGGCAGCATATAGTACCCTCCGGAAATGAAATAGCCAAGCTGCTTGTTGATGTAATGCACCTCCAAAAAATCCTCCCGGGGAATGCAGTCCCCATCTGTCATCACGATGTATTCAGAACTACAGTGCCCGATCGCCTTATTCAGAATCACGGATTTCTGAAATCCGCGGTCGGGATGCCAGACATGAACGATAGGATACTTCAATGCAGGACGCATCTCCTCAATGAGTTGACGGGTGGCCGGCCGGGAACCGTCATCAGCGATTACCAGTTCGAAGTTGTTGAATAACTGGCAATGGAAGCCCCAGAGCACTTTCCGGAGCCACTCTTCTGAATTGTAAGTACTTACAATGACGGATATCCTAACCTGATCCATGAATTGCGATCTGAAAGGGCAAAAGTATGAAAGTCTTTTGTTTATCTTTAACTGAAGAAATTGGAGCATTTTGAGAAAAATCTGGTTGGGTTTCCTGAAAAGACTCAAGTTCCTGCCCCCTCCCCTGTACGTGAAGATCTACTACGAATACTACACGGGTAAGCGCCTGGATCTGGAGGATCCTAAGACGTTTAATGAAAAAATCCAGTGGCTCAAAGCGTACTATAAGCCCCCTATACTCACGCAACTGGTCGACAAGTACGGCGTGCGTTCCTTCGTAGAGGAGCGGGTGGGCAGTCAATACCTAAATAGTCTGATCGGGGTTTACGACAACCCCTCGGAAGTGGATTTCGATAAGCTTCCAGATAAATTCGTCCTCAAGGCGACCCATGCGTTCCACTTCAACCTGCTGGTCCGCGACAAGGGAAAACTGAATCGCAGCAAGGCCAAATTACTCATGTACAAGTGGATGTCCAAGAATCAGTACTGGAGAGGAGGGCTGGAATGGGCGTATAAGAACGTCAAACCGAGGATAATTGCGGAGACCTTCCTGGAGGAGCTCGGAAAAGAGGACGTGGTGGACTACAAGTTTTTCTGCTATAGGGGCGAGCCTCGTTTCCTGCATATCGATTTGGATCGCGGAACCCATCACAAAAGGGCATATTACGACCTCGACTGGAATAAACTGGATGTTTACCACGACATTATCGACTACCTGGAGGGGGACTTTCCCCGCCCGGATACCCTGGAAGAGATGATCGAGGTATGCAGAAAACTCTCGGAAGGGTTCCCTTTTGTTCGGGTAGACCTATATTCGCTGAATGGCCGTATCGTTTTCGGAGAACTTACCTTCTATCCCGCTGATGGCCGGCTGGAATTTCAGCCCGAGCACTATAACTTAGATTTCGGCGAACTCATGGAGCTGCCAAAGATTCCTGAAGGCAAGGCCTACATTGATTGCGTATGAAACTGGTTAAGGAATTGCCCGTATCCCTGGCCTATTCAGGACTGCTGAGCGTATTGCCGGCCTCGTATTTCCTGAAGCAAAGCAAACCGGATGCGGATGTCATTGTATCCCTGACGAGCATACCCAGCCGTCTGGGTACCTTACATCTGGTGATCCGAAGCCTGCTCCACCAGACGGTCCGCCCTAGGAAAATCGTACTTTGGTTGCACAAAGACCTATCCGCAGATCTACCTGTCAAACTCCTCAGGCTCTGCAGCGATCTGTTCGAAATCCGCTTCAGCCCCTATACCAGTTCGCATCGAAAACTGGTCCACAGCATAGAAGAGTTTCCTGAGAAGGTCGTAGTTACCTGCGACGACGATCTCATGTATCGGAGGAACTGGCTCGAATTGCTGGTTGAGGAACATATACGGAGGCCCGGTAAGATCATCGGAAACCATACGGTTCACATCAATCACCACGAATCCGGTGCCCCTCTTCCTTTCAGGAAGTGGAGGTATCCCGATCCGAAGAGGATCAACCCCATGGCTATCGTTCCCATTGGTGCCTGGGGGATCTTGTACCCGCCAAACAGTCTGGCCCCTCAGACGACCCATCACAATCTGTACCTGGAACTGGCTCCACGAGCGGATGACCTCTGGTTTAAAGCCATGGCCGTGCTGGCCGGAACGGAATCGGTGCAGGCCCGCTATACCCCGGGGGAGCCTATCCCGATTGGTGGCACTCAGCAAGTGGCCCTTAAGAATGAAAATCTCAAGCAGGATAAGAACACGGTGCAATGGAACGCCCTGTGCCGGCACTTCGACCTGTCGGAAAAGATCCTGGTCCATGCCCCTCAGGACAACTAACCATGAACGAGACGGCAAAACACAACAAACGGTTCCTGGTCATCCAGCAGAAAATGGTTGGCGATGTGCTGTCCAGCACGGTCATATGCGAGGCCCTCAAGGTAGTTTTCCCAGACTGCCACGTGAGTTATGTGGCCAACGAATCCACCCTGGCCGTACTGGAGAACAATCCGTTTGTCGACCGGATAATCGTCTTCGAAAGAGCCTTTGACCGTGACACTGGAAAATTCCTGGGATTCCTGAGGAAGCTAAGGCAGGTCCGGTACGATGCCGTTATCGACGCCTATGGCAAGTTACAATCCAATATCATGTCGCTGGTGAGCAGCAGTCCCTGCAAAATAGCCTACAATAAATGGTACAGTCGGATCATCTATCACCACAACCTCAACCCCATCAGGGACGAGCGGACCGACATAGGTACCGCCATCCGGGCCCGGCTCAAGTTGCTACAGCCCCTGCTGCCTGGAAGCGAGTTACCCGCACTACATCCACGTCTGCACGTTACGGAAGCCGAACGAACCGAGGCTATCCGTGCGTTAAACCAGGCCGGACTCGATACTGCCAAACCCATCCTCATGATAACGGCCCTGGGATCCTCGGAATTCAAGACATACCCCCTGAATTATCTGGCGCAAATATTGGATTATACAGCCGACTCCTGCCCGGAAATCCAGCTGGTTTACAACTACCTGCCCCGGCAGAAAGATCGTATCGATGAACTGTTCGGACACTGTGCGGAGAAAACCAGGCTCAGAACCTTTCCAGACTTCTATGCCGACTCCCTGAGATCCTTTATAGCCGTTGTTTCCTGTTGCCAGGGGGTATTGGGTAATGAGGGTGGAGGCATCAACATCGGTAAGGCCATGGAAATCCCAACCTTTTCCCTGTTCAATCCGAGTATTACCAAAAAGGCGTGGCACAGCGATTCGAGGGCCGAACAGTTCGGCATACACCTCAGGGACTACCAGCCCGAATTATTTGAGCGCAAAAGTCTCGCGGAAATAAAGCAGGAGAATACCGAGCTGTACCAGGCATTCCAACCGAAATGGTTTCAGGAAGAATTGAGAACATACTGCAAAACCTACCTTTGCGCCTAAGAAGCAAACGCATGAGAGTTCTCACTCTGGTTACGGTACACTTCAATACGGCTGACATCACCATTCAATGCCTGGAGAGCCTACAATCCCACCTGCCGACTGAACTCGATTACGCTTTGGTCGTGGTGGACAACGCATCGGAACAGGGTGAACTGTATAGGCTGGAGAAATATGTGGAAGAATCCGCTAATCCCAGGCTTTTTTTGAAGAAAAGCAGAATAAACACTGGCTTTGGCTGGGGCAACATGATGGGTATCCAGGAGTTTCCTGCCCAGTACTACCTCTTTATCAATAACGACACCCGGGTTGACAGGGATGTTTTCAGTCCGTGCATACGATTTATGGAGAACAACCCGGACTCCGGTATGTGCGGTATTCAGATCCTCAATCCTAAAGGAACGCCAGAGGTGAGCTTCGATCATTTCGCGAGTCCCTGGAGGGAACTGCTGGGTAGTGGCACACTGGAGCGCATTCAGCCGGCCAGACCCCGGCGAAGATCCAGCCACACTGAACCTCTGCCTGTGGATTATGTCAACGGAAGTTTCATGTTCGTTCGCGGAGTGGACTTCGATAAATCGGGTGGGTTTGACCCCCATCTTTTCCTCTATTACGAGGAAACCGACTTATGCCTCAGACTACTCAGGGAAGGACGCAAAACCTATTTCCTGCCGCATCTTTCCTATACCCACATTCAAAATGCCAGTGTCCGTAAGTCGGCTCACGGAGTGGTAAAGAAGATCGAACTCAAACGGAGTTTTCTGTACGTAACCCGCAAACACTACGGCCTATTCGCCCGCATCCTGATGCATGCCTACTTCCTGATTCGTTACGGTATTCAGAGCATCGTAAAACCCCGTTATTTCCCGCTATTTTTGTACTTGTTACGCGGTGCTCCTATGAGCGAGACCCTTAGGCTGCGTCAGCCCATACAGCCTGCGTAAAGGCGGTATGACGCGTACGATTTACCTTTGCGCCACAAAGCCCTATAACAGTACTCAGCATGAATCATGCATCAGAGCTCATGGAACAAGAATTGAAGAACGCCCTGGAGGTCTTGAATTCCGGGGGTATCATCGCTTATCCCACAGACACCATCTGGGGTATAGGATGCCGCGCATCCCTGGATGAAGCTGTTGAACGCATTTACCGACTCAAGGAGCGTCCTTCCCATAAGGCCATGTTGTGTCTGGTCTCAGACCTAAAAATGCTTAGCCGGTTTACCGGTCCTCTGGGAGAAGAGGTGAAGTTACTGGTGCTCGAATCGGAACGGCCCACTACGGTGATCTATTCCGGGGTTTCAGGGGTCTCCCCGGCCTTGCTAGGGGAAGATTCGAGCCTCGGAATACGGCTGACCGCAGATCCCTTTTGCCGGGAACTGGTCCGCAGACTTGACGAGCCACTGGTCTCCACCTCCGCAAATGTCTCCGGGGCACCCAATCCGACCTGCTATTCGGACCTGTCCGAAAGGATTTTAACAGGCGTGGACTATATCGTAAATTTGCGTAGAGACGAGATACGCAGCAGCCCTTCCCGTGTTATCAAAGTCAGCCGGAACGGAACCCTGGAAATACTCAGGGACTAATCGTGAATACTTCTGAATTGAAGCCCCTGGATGCCCTGCATAACCCCATCTTCCGACAAGTAGGCGAAGTCGCAGACCGGCTTGGGCTGGAGTGCTATGTAGTCGGCGGCTTCGTTCGTGATTTTTTCCTGGGCCGCGATCAGGCTACGGATATCGATTTCGTGGCCGTGGGAAGCGGTATTGAACTGGCCCGGGCCGTGCAGAAAGACCTTCAGGGAGATTCCCGAGTTAAGGTATTCAAGAACTACGGAACAGCCATGGTCCGTCACGGTGAATGGGAGCTCGAATTCGTGGGGGCTCGCAAGGAGAGCTACCGTGAGGACAGCCGAAAACCACTGGTTGAAGACGGTACCCTGGAAGACGATCAAAACCGCAGGGATTTTACCATCAACGCATTGGCCATTTGCCTGAATGCCCATCGATTTGGAGAACTGATCGACCCCTTTGGAGGGCTGAGCGACCTCAAGTCCGGCCTCCTAAAAACACCCCTGGACCCCCATATCACCTATTCGGATGATCCCCTGCGTATGCTCAGGGCGATTCGATTCGCCGCTCAGCTGAATTTCGAAATTCATCCCGATTCATTCGATGCAATCCGGGAACAGTACGAAAGAATCAAGATCGTTTCCGTGGAACGAATTAGCACCGAACTCCACAAAATCATGGCCACGAAACAGCCCTCCAAAGGCCTCGCCCTTTTGTACAGATCACAGTTACTGGGCCTAATACTCCCTGAACTCACTGCCCTTCAGGGAATAGAGGAAATCGAAGGGCAACGGCATAAGGATAATTTCTGGCACACGCTCGAAGTCGTTGACAATCTGGCGGCCACGTCCGAAAACCTCTGGCTGCGATGGGCTGCTCTTCTGCATGATATCGGTAAAGCCCGCACCAAGAGATTTGACCAGCGCATCGGATGGACCTTTCACGGTCATGAGTATGTGGGATCCAAAATGGTCTACAAGGTGTTCCGGCGATTAAAACTTCCCATGGGTGACCCTTTGAAGTATGTGCAGAAGCTGGTAGCAATGAGTTCCCGTCCCATTGGAATTTCGGAGGACCACGTCACTGATTCTGCCGTACGCAGGCTGGTCTTTGACGCCGGAAACGACATAGACGACCTCATTACCCTTTGTGAGGCGGACATTACCACCAAGAATCCGCGCAAACAAAAGAAGTACTTGAAGAACTTCCAGGTGGTACGTCAGAAAATCCGGGAGGTCGAGGAAAGAGACCGCATACGCAACTTCCAGCCACCCATCAGTGGAGAGGAAATCATGCAAACATTCGATTTGCAGCCCTCCCGGGAAATTGGCGAGATCAAGGAAGCCATCAAGGAAGCCATACTGGAAGGCGAAATCCCAAACGAGTATCAAGCTGCACGTGAATACATGATTCGAAAAGCAGGTGAAATGGGAATTTCACCTGCGTGCTGAAAGCGCCGTTTCGGCTTCGCCCAAACCCGGAGTATAACCACATTCAGAAGCCCTGAAGCCACATAATTCCTGGCCTTTACAACAATTTGTTTCCAGCCGCCCCGGCTATTGTTTTCTTTAATCTGTATTAGAGACTCCCAATCTTTCCCTACCCTACCTGCCCGTGCTGGGCTCTTGAATCGATTAGCTGATTATGAAGCGAAGTGGAAGGCGTTCCCGTGTCGGTGTACTGCTCATTTGGGCCCTAGTGCTCTTTGCCGTGCCCGGAGTGTTCGGTCAATATAGCTGTTCCGAAATTTACGGCGTCATTACCGGGGGCGCAGATGAGGATAAAACGATTATTCTCGATCTGGCCGGCAACACCTATGGCAGTGTTTTCAGCGGGCTGCAATTCAGGGGTGCAGCGGCCATTGTTTCAGGTGGACTGCCATCGGGACCCGCACAGACTACAGCCTTTTTCTTCGAAAATGCCAACCTGAGTTATACCACGGATCCAAACGCGGATGCCATCGCATCCGGAACCGGAGCCTCCACATCCGGCTCCCCTTTTTCTTCGGGCAATGGTACCCGCGCTGCCGGAACCCCGGATGGCCAATACGTCATCTATACGGACGATATCAATTACTATAGGGCCGGTACAACACCTCCCTACACAGTTACTTTTCTGGGCAGCTTTGGGCCTCTCACTCCGGCATCTCCGAATCCTGGGGGGCAGGGCGATATCGCCATCGATGCGGATGGAACGGGATGGGCCGTAATCTTTGGCACCCTCTACCGTATAGACTTCTCCACTACCCCACCCACCAAGACCGATCTGGGAACAATTACCCGAACCGACAACGGCCAACCAAAAGGATTCCATGGATTGGCCTTCACCGGCGATGGACGGCTCATCGGCTCCGGGAATGCCTTCGATGGCATCTGGGAAATCGATTTATCGAACCTGACAACCACCCAGATCATTGCTCCCGGGATCAACGAGGTGGACGACCTTCATTCCTGCGCTTTTCCGAATCTTAGTCCTTCGGTAACCTTTACCAAAGTGGACCATGTTATCGATAATGGGGACGGCAACAGCCCGGCTCCGGGTGACACCATAGAATATACACTCACTATTACCAATACGGGAAATGTTTTCGCCTCCAATCCCATACTAACCGATGCCATACCCCAAAATACCACCTATGTCACGGGTAGTACCACGGTAAACGGTTCACCCGTTGCCGATATAGGTGGGGTTATGCCCTTTAACAATGGTGCCTTCGTGCAGAGTCCGTCTTCACAGATGGGCAATTTCCTCTATGGCGGTAGCTCGGAATCCATAGTGGTAACCTACAGGGTCACCATTAACCCCGGCACTACGGATTCCATCGAAAACCAGGCGAGTTTCCAGAGCGACGAAACCGGGGAAATTCTCTCGGACGACCCGGATGTAGGAGGTGTTAATGATATTACCGAGACACTGATTTTTGTCGACAGCGATAATGACGGTGTTCCCGATGCATTGGACCAGTGCCCCGGATCCGACGATGCCGATGATATCGACGGCGATGGTGTTCCGGACGGCTGTGACGACGATCTGGACGGCGACGGAAATCCCAATACAAGTGACCCCAGCATTACCAGTGCCAACGCCAATGACGATACCGCCACTATGCCCGCGCTGGGGGCCTCCCGGGCAAACATCCTGCTCAACGACGATTTCCTTCCCAACAATGACCCGAATAACCTGGGCACCACCACACTGGCCGATACCGGTGGAGGTGATGCGGCGGGGACCATTGCCTTCGACGAGGCTACCGGTGAATTAATATATACCCCCTCCTCGGGTGAGGTTGGAAGTGTAGTTACGGTGGAATATAGGGTTTGCAACAACGCCAGCGGAGTTGACATCTGCAGGCAGGCCCAGGTGGAAATCACGGTGACTCCCTCGGACAACGACGGGGACGGTACCCTCGACGCGGTAGATCCAGACCCCTCCGATCCTTGCCTGGATGATGGTGTCACCGGAGACGAAAACCTCAGTAACCCGATCTACCTGACCAGCGATTGTGATGCCGACGGGCTCACAGGAGCCGATGAAGTCAGCACGGGAACCGACCCTAACAACCCGGATACCGACGGCGACGGGCTCACAGACGGCGATGAAGTTAACGTGCACGGAACCGATCCCACCATATCCGATACGGATGGGGATGGCATAAGCGACGGGCAGGAAGTGAACACGGACGCAACCGATCCCCTGGACTCCTGTTCCAGCAACGGGGGAACTCCCGTGCCCACCTCCGACTGTGATGCCGACGGGCTCAGCCTGGCCGAAGAAACTTCCGCCGGAACCGACCCGGATAATTCCGATACCGACGGGGATGGCATAAGCGATGGGCAGGAAGTGAACACAGACGCAACCGATCCCCTGGATTCCTGTTCCAGCAACGGGGGAACTCCCGTGCCCACCTCCGACTGCGATGCCGACGGACTCAGCCTGGCCGACGAAACTGCCGCCGGAACCGACCCCGACAATCCCGATACCGACGGAGATGGCATAAACGACGGGCAGGAGATCAACACGGACGCTACCGACCCACTGGACTCCTGTTCCAGCAACGGAGGAACTCCCGTGCCCACTTCCGACTGCGATGCCGACGGGCTCAGTCTGGCCGACGAAACTGACGCCGGAACCGACCCAGAGAATCCCGATACTGACGGAGATGGCATCGGCGACGGGCAGGAGGTCAACACGGACACAACCGATCCCCTGGATTCCTGTTCCAGCGCAGGAGGCACACCATTGCCTTCGGATGACTGTGACGGAGATGGAAACCCCAACCAGACCGATCCCAATCCCGATAATCCTGTGGCCGTTGACGATCTGGCACGTGCCGATGTCGGAAGCCCTGAAATCATCGATATTCTAACCAATGACGACTTTATTCCCGGTCCTTCGATTACACTGAGCGATACGGGCACCGGCTCGGCAGCAGGAACCGTGGACCTGGATCCGTTGACCGGATTACTGAACTATACGGCCCTGGCTGGTGAATTCAACACCACCGTCACCGTGGTGTACCAGGTATGCCACGGAGCGGTTTGTGCAACGGCTACGGTCAGTATAAGCGTTCCCAAGTGCCTGGATTCCGATGGGGATGAGGTTTGCGACGAGGACGATCCGTTTCCAGCGGACCCCTGTGAACCTTCCGATGATCCGAACTGGGCAGCACAGGGAAGCAACGACTGCGACGGGGACGGGCTAAGCACTGACGAAGAGCTGGCTCTGGGAACCGATCCCGAAAATCCGGATTCGGATGGGGACGGTATAAGCGACGGGCAGGAAGTGAACACCGATGGCACCGATCCGCTGGACGACTGCTCGAATTCCGATGGCTTGGCCCTGCCGGATTCCGATTGTGACGGTGACGGACTTACCACCTCAGAAGAAACAGCGATCGGCACGGACCCCAATGCAGCCGACAGCGATGGTGACGGTATCGATGACGGGCAGGAAGTCGTTATGGACTCCACCGACCCGCTGGACTCCTGTTCCAGCGTGGGAGGGACACCTTCCGGTGACTCGGACTGCGATTCCGACGGCCTTAGCCTGGACGAAGAACTCCTCTTGGGAACCGACCCAGAAAATCCGGATTCGGATGGGGATACCATAACCGACGGGCAGGAAGTCAACAGCGATGGCACCGATCCGCTTGACGACTGCTCCCGTATAGGAGGGGCAGCTCTCCCCGACTCCGACTGCGACCTGGATGGGCTGACTACTGCCGAAGAAGAATCATTGGGAACCCATCCCGATGATCCGGATACCGACGGAGACTCCATATCCGATGGACAGGAAGTCAACATCGATGGCACCGATCCGCTGGATGCCTGCTCTCAAGTGGGTGGAGTAGTTCCCGGTATACGGGATTGTGATTCCGACGGATTGACGAATAATGAGGAAGCGACCGTGGGAACCAATCCGTTCGACCCCGATACGGACGGTGACGGGGCCATGGACAGCATGGACGGCTTTCCTTTGGAGCCTACAGCAATGAATGACCTGGCCTCTGGCACCCCTCAGGATCCCATAGTGATCCCGGTGCTGGAAAATGACGACTACCTCCCCAACAACGACCCGAATAACCTCGGCACCACCCTGCTTTCCGATACCGGTGAGGGAACGGCTTCGGGAACGATTACCACCAATGCCGAAAACGGAACAATAACCTATCTCCCCGCCATTTCAGAAATAAGCACTACGGTCTCCATTGTTTACGAGGTATGCAATACCGAAAGCGGACTGCCCATTTGCAGAAGGGCTGTCGTGGTGGTGGTGGTGGGCATAGCCGACAGTGATGGAGATGGAATATTCGACAACCAGGAAATCATTGATGGAACCGATCCCAACAATCCCTGCAATTCTCTGGGAGGTTCCCCGCCCGATGGTGTAGACTGCGAAGTAGCCGTGTCACGTGATCTGGTCACTCCACAGAGTTACGGGGGCGCCTTCCACGTGCGAAACCTGGAAAACTTCCCGGACAATACGGTTGAAATCTACAATCGCTGGGGGGTCCTGGTATATGAGAGCAGCGGGTACGACAATCGCACCGTAGCCTTCCGGGGAATATCCGCGGGAAGGGCTACGTTTTCAGAGAATAAAGAATTACCTGCCGGAGTGTATTTCTATGTAATCAAGTATAACGAAAACGGGGCGATCCGAAGGATCAACGGCTACCTCTACCTAAACCGATGAATCGAATGAAGGCGATATCACATTTCCCCCGGACCTTCTTCTGGAGCACGTGCTTCCTGATTCTCACCCTAGGCGAGTTACAGGCCCAGCAGGATGCCCAGTTCACTCAGTATATGTACAATACCCTATCCATAAATCCTGCCTATGCAGGGACACGGGGGGTGCTGAGTGCAACCGGCGTTTACCGGAGTCAATGGCTTGGTCTCGACGGGGCACCCAACAGCCAGACCTTTAACATACACACTCCATTGAGCAGGGGGCTTGGTATCGGTTTTTCCATCATCAATGATGAAATTGGAAACGGGACCAATCAGGACACCTATTTCGACGCTGCCGTTTCCTACACCATTTCCCTTTCAGAAACGGACCGGCTCTCCTTCGGGCTTAAGCTTGGCGGGCATTCGCTGAATATCGATTTCAATCAACTCCGGAATTACAACAGTGCCGACATACCCTTGCTGGAATCGGCTATCGACAACCGTTTCTCACCCAATTTCGGAGCCGGGGTCTACTACCATACACCGAGGTACTATGCGGGCTTATCAGTCCCCAATTTCCTGGCAACCGAACATTTCCAGAACAGTGGAAACATGCGATTCGTCGCTGAGGAACGCATGAATGTTTACCTGATGGGAGGAGCCGTATACGACCTGAGCCCGGAATGGAAAATAAAGCCCGCCTTCCTCCTGAAAGCGGTGAATGGAGCACCATTGCAGGCCGACCTGTCTGCAAACCTGTTCTTTCAGGAGCGCTTCTCGGTAGGGGCTGCCTATCGCCTTTCGGCCGCTGTAAGCGGCTTGTTCAGTTATCAGATCAGCAATCAGCTTATGCTGGGTGTAGCCTACGACTGGGAAACGACGCAGTTGGGCAGTACAGCTTTCAACAATGGGTCCGTGGAAATATTCCTAAGATACGAGTTTATCCGAGGTTTCGATAAAATCATAACCCCGAGATTTTTCTAATGAAGACGAAGTTTTACATACGATTCGCCTGGGGTTGGCTACTGCCTGTGTTTATGTTTCACAGTCCGGCAAACGCCCAAAAGATCACCGTCGAGAAGGCCCTGGCCTATTATCATGGTTTCGCTTATAGCAAGGCCATTCAATCCTTCGACTGGCTGAAGGAACACGGAGAGGACGTTTCTCCATACCTCGAACAGCTGGCCGAGTCGTATTTCCATACGGCCCGCTACGAGCAGGCTGCTGAGTACTATTCGAGATTGGCCCAAAGTCGAGATACCCTTAAAAACGACTTACTCCACCGCTTCGCGCTCTCCATGCGCAGCACAGGCGACTTTAACAAAGCCGACAGCATTATGACGGTGCTGGCATGCCGCAACGATCAGGATCAACGCGGCATTGCATTCAGCACGAACCCCAGATATCGCAGGGTCATTCAGGACATGGAACAGCGCTACCGCATACGTTCCATGGGCTTCAATTCCAGCGCTTCGGACTTCGCACCTACCTATTGGAAAGACTCCATGATCTTCAGCAGTAACCGGGATACGGGTATGATCATCAAAAGGAAGCACCTCTGGAACAATCAGCCATTTTTGGACCTGTACGGGGTTTCACTGGCACCCGCGGATGACATTAACCGGGTACGACCTCTGGAATTCTTCAACAAAAATGCACATGAGTCCTCAGCGAGTTTCACCCCGGATGGCAAGACGATGTATTTTACCCGGAACAATACCCGGGAAGGGATACTGGCCAGGGACGAGTCCGGAGTAAGCCGGCTCAAGATTTACCGATCTTCACTCAAAGGCGAACAGTGGACCGAACCCGAAGAACTGCACATAAACGGTGACGACTTCTCCACGGCCCATCCGGCGCTCAACGCAGACGGAACCCTGTTGTACTTCGCTTCTGACCGGCCCGGGGGGTATGGACAATCGGATCTGTACCAGGTTCACATACATCCCGACGGTAAACTCGGCGACCCCGTAAATCTGGGGCCGGAAATCAATACCGAGGGGCGGGAGACCTTCCCGTTCTGCTCTACTAAAGGAATACTCTACTTTGCCTCGGACGGGCATCCCGGTCTGGGTGGGCTAGACATCTTTGCCGCAGAACTGGTCATGGGAGGAGAAGACCACCTGACCAACCTCGGTGAGCCGGTAAACGGGCCCTATGACGACTTCTCTTTTATTATCCGAGAGGACCGCAAAAGCGGATTCTTTGCATCCAACCGGCCCGGAGGCATGGGCGGGGACGACATTTATGCCATTAAGGAACTCAAACCCCTGATCTTTGGGTGCTATAAGGAAATCGAAGGATTTATCATCAGTTCCAAAGACGGAACACCTATAGCCAATGCATCTCTTGAGGTTTACCGGTCGAATGGGGAAAAGCTCGGTATCGTTCCAACGGGCTCACCGGGGAGGTTTCGCTTCCTGGTCACTTGCGAGGATACAGAACTCACCGCCATCGGTAACCATCCCGAATACAAGAAAAGCAGTAAACATTTCGTCCTAAATACAGACAAATCCTTTACAACGCTATCCCTGCCGTTAAGGCCGGTAATCAAGAAGGCGGTTCAGGGTACGGACCTGGCAAAGTACCTTTCGCTTAAGCCGATATATTTCGACACCAACCAGTCGTCCATCCGGGCCGACGCAGAAGATGAGCTGAAGAAGATCCTTGCATATATGAAGGATTACCCGGATTCGCAGATTTCGATCCGATCTCATACCGATAGCCGGGGAGACGACAGCTATAACCTGAGGTTATCCGAGCTCAGGGCACAGGAAACCCGAAACTGGCTCGTGAGAAGGGGAATAAGCCCCAGTAGAATTGAGGCGAGAGGCTTTGGTGAAACCCAGTTGATGAACGACTGCGGAAACGGTACGGACTGCGATCGGGCTCTGCACGACGAGAACCGCCGTTCGGAATTCATCGTGACCAACTAAGTTGAACACGCCAATTGTTAATACCTTGTAAAACCCCGTTCTGACCGGGCTTATGCCTTGCTTCGATCCCTCTATCTTACGTATTTTTACAGAAAAGATTCATGATTTTTTTCGAACGATTCGCACGGTTCACACTTGTCCTGATTTTCCTGGTTATAGCAGCGGGCGGGACCGTCCGTAACACGGGAAGTGGTATGGGCTGTCCGGACTGGCCAAAGTGTTTCGGATACCTCATTCCTCCTACGGAGGAGTCCGTACTTCAATGGGTCCCGGGACGCGAATTTGATAAAGGTCAAATGATCGTTTGGGAGAACCAGCTGCTGTCGGCATCCTCGAACTTCACCACAGGTGATGCATTCAACCCGGAGAACTGGGAGGCGTACACCCGTCATGATTATGCGATTTTCAATCCCTGGCACACCTGGATCGAGTACATCAACAGGCTGCTGGGGGCCCTGGCGGGACTAGCTGCCCTGGTCCTCGCCGTGATGTCTTTCTCATTCCGAAAGACCTTTCCCAAAATCACCCGGCTGTCCGTTTTCTTCCTCATAGGAATTCTGTTTCAGGCATGGCTGGGTGCAACTGTGGTCTACTCCGTACTGGCACCTTACCGAATTACCATCCACATGCTCATGGCGTTAGTGCTGGTTGGCATACTGGTGTATATCATCCATTTTTTCAAACACCCTATCCGCCTCTATCATTTCGATAGCCGAAGCCGTTCTCTGGCCTTACTGGGACTGGGAATGCTCATCGTACAGATCGTGATGGGAACCCAGGTCCGGCAGTTTGTAGATGAGGCCGGACTCGGATACGGCAACCCCTACGAAGGCAACTGGACCGAGGCGGCTCCCTGGATTTTCTACGTCCACCGCTCCTTCTCCATACTGCTTACCCTGACGATTCTCTACCTATGGTGGTACATCCGTAAGAATAACTTCAGGCTCCCGGTTATCCATTGGATCGTACTCCTTTTGTTCCTTGAAATCGGAACGGGCGTAGCCATGTCCTATCTGGACTTTCCCATGGCATCGCAACCGCTGCACCTGTTGTTGTCTTCGCTCCTCTTCGGAACTGTCTTCTATCTGGTACTCCGGGGATACGCCCGCAATCTGAGTATTGCCATCTGAGACCGGAACGATGGCCTAAGTCGAAGAAATACCCGGCAGCATAATTTTTGGTAATTTTAGGGAATGGCGATGCTAATACGCCTAACAAAAACGATATGGCGGGTTCTATATATAAAATTCGAATTATCCTGGATGCACAAGAAGACGTGTTCAGGGATATAGCCGTCGAGGAGCATATCAGCCTGGAGGATTTTCACAACACCCTTACGCAGGCATTCGGTTTCCTGGGAAACGAAATGGCTTCGTTCTACACCTGCGACGAAAAGTGGAATCAGGAAGAGGAAATTGTACTGTTTCCCATGGACGAACTCCAGTCCGAAAACCGCAGGATGTCCGAGGTCAGGCTGGAAGAGGTGATCAACAAAGATCAACCTCGCTTGCTTTATGTGTACGACTTCCTCAATATGTGGACTTTTTTTGTCGAACTGGCCGATATTGAAGGTAAGGAAGATGGACAGCAGTACCCCATGATTCTTTTCAGTTTCGGAGATATTCCCGATGAAGCCCCCGAAAAGCTGTTCGAAACCGATTCCGATATGGGTCTGGAAGACCCCATAGACAACTATGACGACCTGGACTTCGACGAAAACTGGAATTAACGCTTGCCGCGCCAGGCCGTTGCATTGCCCGTAGCCTTTCTTTGTATTAATTTTGCCCGTCTCGTTTCCGGAGCTTTCCGGCCCGATTACCCCCTGAATCGAACACTATGATCAATTTATATGCGGCTCAAATAGAATCGCTATCCCTTCACCGGGTAGGCAACAAACACCGTGGGGAGTCGGCTTTCCTTTCGAAACGACCCTGCAAGCTCACCGATGAAACTTCCGGCATACTCAAAGAATACTTCTTCAAGCCTTTCAGGGAAAAAGAGGAAAACTACTATTGCTTTACACATAAGGAATCGCTCGAACTCCATCCCCTGAACGAATGGGCCGGACAGATTTTTAAGCAGCCGGAAAGCACGCATGAACGATCTGTCGACGTAGCCCGATACCTGTATGAGCAGTCCATGCACCCGCATATCAAGAGCGGTGAAGTCTATGTGGCTTATTTCTCCGACGTTATGCTGGACAATGAAAAAACGGAGGCTATCGGCATCTTCAAGAGCGAACTCAAGGATGACTTTCTTCAGTTTACCGAAGGGGAATCCGAGCTGGAATTATCCATTCGACAGGGAGTTAATGTCAAGAAACTGGACAAGGGTTGCCTGATCTTTAATCGTCTGGCTGATCAGGGATACAAGGTCCTCAGCGTGGATTCCAACCGCTACGATGCCAAGTACTGGCTGGAACAATTTCTGGGACTTGCCCCATTGACCGACGAGAATTTCTATACTAAGAACTACCTGAAATTCTGCCAGAATTTTGCTAAGGAAGTCGTGCTCCCGGCGGAGGACAAGCAACAGGAAGTACTTTTCATGAACCGGGCGGTGAATCACTTCGCCAAGAACGACGAATTCGAAGAAAGCCGTTTTCTGAACGAGGTGATCGATAATCCCGACCTGGTACCCGAATTCAAGCACTACAAGTTAGAAAAGGGTCCCAAATATCACATCGAGGATGTGTCTCAGTTCGATATCGCCAATACGGCTGTGAGCGATGCGCGAAAGAAGATCAAAAGCGTAATCCATCTGGACACACATGTTCAGATACGCATGAATTTCGTCAATCCCGAATCTGCGGAGAAATTTGTTGAAAAAGGCTGGGACGAAGAACGTCAAATGTACTACTACCTGGTGTATTTCAACCAGGAGGTCAAGGGAAGTTAATGGCTTGCAGCCTGTTTTAGGCCATCCCCTAGAAGGCCCGCAAATCCTTGTAATTCCTGCTAACGAAATCCAGGGCATGGCCCAATATGTCCCCCATGGATTTACTGCTCTTGAAATTTCGGTCGTGCGTCATCGCGTGGATTTCCATTTTTAACCGTTCCACATTCTCCGGATAGGAAATCACATCGTTTTTGGCAACGCGGATCAATCGCTTGATCCGGTTGCCCGAACTGATAATCCTTCGAGCAACCATGGAGCGCTCCTCCAGCTTATACTGGTCCACCGAACTCCGGATCAGCCGGTTTTGCACCAGATCCACCATGGGCCGATTTTCTTTATAGAACACAGGCCGGTAAACCTTGAAGTTGCCTTCGAAACACTGCTGATCGAAATCGATAGCCCGAATCTTATAGATGACGTGATCGAAATCGTGAGTGGGAATTACAACATAATTGTACGAGCGCATATCCCCCAGCAAACATATCATGCAGCGCTCGTTGAACTTCACAAACTCCTTGGCCAGCTGCGATTGTTCCCTTGGAGTGCAATGCGGAAGCATGGTCTCAATAAAGACATCACCAGGTACTCCGACGATATGTTCTTCTATTAATGTGTCCTTATAAACCAGGAAATTAAGGTTGTTCGGAGAGAGTAAATGTTCCAGTTCCAAACCGTAAACCCTTGAGGCATCAGCTTTTTTGATATACAGATACGTGAAATTGTCGTTGAGTATGTTTCGGACTTTAACCCGAAAAGGCTTGGAATTGCCGAATGTACAGAAGTCCACCCAATCGATATTGAGGTATTCCAATATGCGGTCGGAACCATCGGAATGCAATATGGAATACACTGTCTTCAGGCTGCGATCGATCTCTTCCCGCTCGTAATCCGAGTAGTACACCCGGACCCAGAGGGTATCCTTGTCTTCTTTGTCGTGAACCGAAACGGCTCCGGAGAATCTCAGCAGGTCTTCATAAAAGATGGGAATCTCGATAAGGCGGCTGTATCGCTCCAGGTATCCCTGAAGTTCAGGACTGATGGGGAAGGCGGGTTTTTTTTTCGACAGGAGTTTTTCGTCCGACATAAGGCATGCTATATTGTAACAAAAAGTACGATAAATCGTCGATTTAACGTATACCCTTAAACTCGACCATCTTGCAAGAAATTCTCAAAGTCAACAACCTGACGAAAAATTTTGGCTCCCTGACGGCCGTCAAGGATCTTTCCTTTACCATAGAAAAAGGAAATGTCTATGGCATACTAGGGCCCAACGGCAGTGGGAAATCCACTACGCTGGGTATCGTCCTCAATGTGGTTAATGCGACCTCCGGAACCTTCGAGTGGTTCGGAGGTAACACGGATACCCATGAAGCGCTCAAAAAAGTAGGCGCCATTATAGAACGACCTAACTTCTATCCCTACCTCACCGCCTACCAGAATCTAAAGCTGGTGGCTAAAATCAAAGGGGTATCCGAAGGGCGAATCGAAGAAAAATTGAGGCTCGTTGGTTTATGGGACCGTCAGGACAGCAAATTCAAGACATACTCATTGGGTATGAAGCAACGGCTGGCCATCGCCTCGGCCCTGCTGAACGAACCGGAGATTTTGATCCTGGACGAACCCACCAACGGCCTGGACCCTCAGGGGATCCACCAAATCCGGGAACTCATCAAGGGAATAGCGGCTCGCGGCACGACCATACTTCTGGCCTCTCACCTGCTGGACGAGGTCGAGAAGGTCTGTACCCATGCCATTATACTCCGCAGGGGTGAAAGCCTATATATCGGTCGGGTGGACGAAATGATACAGACTCATGGCTTCTTCGTTCTGGGCAGCGATGACAACCAAAAACTGGAAGAATATCTCAAAGGGAACCAACGCATTGAAAAGGTACGTCAGGAAGGAGAACTCCTTTTTGCCTACCTGAGTGAACCCTATGAGGCCTCCGAGCTCAATTCGGAACTCATGGAGAAGGGCATCGTTCTTTCTCACCTGGTTAAGCGCAAAGAGAGCCTGGAAGAGCAATTCCTGGCCGTAACCCAAAACAACTAAACACCCCCTCTTTATGATTCGCCTTTTTCAAATAGAATGGATCAAGCTCTGGAACAGCCGCTCGAGCCGCATCCTCATCATAGCCTATTTCGCCCTTCTTTGCAGTACGGCGCTTCTGGCTGCAGTCAAATTCGATATCGGGCCGGTTGAATTTCACCTGGCCGAAATGGGAATCTTCAATTTTCCTTACATCTGGCACCTGAACACCTTCATGACCTCCCTGCTGAAGATCTTCCTGGCCGTGGTAGTGGTCTCCATGATGGCCAACGAATACAGCTATAAGACTATCAAGCAGAACCTCATTGATGGCTTGTCCAAGGAGGAATTTGTCGCCTCAAAATTCATCACAGTTCTGAGCATGTCCCTGGCCTCCACTATTTTTGTGGTGGTGGTGTCTCTTGTACTCGGCCTGATTTATTCCGACTATACTGAGGCCTCGATCATCTTTTCGCAACTGGACTTCATCCCGGCCTTTTTCCTGAAACTGACCCTGTTTTTCAGCTTCTGCCTCTTCCTGGGCATACTGGTTCGCAAATCGGCCTTTGCCCTGGGATTCCTGTTTTTGTGGTCCATACTCGAGCAGATTTCTTTCGGTCTGTTGGGCAGATATGTGCTGGGCAGGGACTGGGCACTGGCCGGAAGAATAAAAGGCTTCTTCCCACTCGAATCCGGATCGCGGCTGATCGAGGAACCGTTCACCCGGCTTAATGCGGTGCAAGCCGTTGCCAGTCAGGTCGGGGAAACCTTTACCCTGGACTACCGGGTACACTGGTACGAAATCCTGATTGCCTGCGTCTGGATTGCCATCTTTATCTGGGCTTCGTACCGGATACTCAAGGCGAGGGACCTGTAGCTCATAATACGAGCCTGGTTATCCGTCAGACCCGGCTTCGAATTCACCGGCAGTTGCCTAATTTTGCCGGATGAAGTTCGAAGTTGTATCCAATTTTTCGCCCACAGGCGATCAGCCTCAAGCCATAGAGCAGCTCTCCAAGGGTATTAGAGAGGGCGTGGAACACCAGACCTTACTGGGAGTCACAGGCTCGGGTAAGACCTTTACCATGGCCAATGTGGTAGCCGAGGTTCAGCGACCGACGCTGGTACTGGCCCACAACAAGACTCTGGCCGCTCAGCTGTACAGCGAATTCAAGCAGTTCTTTCCTAAAAATGCGGTGGAATACTTCGTATCCTACTACGACTACTACCAGCCCGAAGCCTATATCCCCAGCAGCGGCACGTATATCGAAAAAGACCTCTCCATCAACGAAGACATAGAGAAGCTCAGGCTGAGCACGACTTCCTCCCTCCTTTCCGGCAGGAGGGACGTACTGGTGGTTGCCTCGGTTTCTTGCCTCTATGGCATCGGAAACCCTGTGGAATTCAAGAAAAACGTCATTCGTGTTCACAAGGACCAGCGGATTTCCCGAACGAAGATCATGCAACAGCTGGTTCAGGCCCTTTACGCGAGAACCACAGCCGAATTCAGCAACGGAAGCTTCCGGATCAAAGGGGACGTCCTCGATGTATTTCCAGGCTATGCCGATCAGGCCTATCGCATCCACTTCTTCGGAGATGAGATCGAACTCATAGAGTCTTTCGACCCCAAGGACAACAGCATACGTTCGGAATTCGACACCCTGACGATCTACCCGGCCAACATATTCGTTACCTCCAAGGATATCATGAACGACGCCATCCGCCTGATTCAGGACGATCTGGTCAAGCAGGTAGAATACTTCAGTCAGCTGGGAAGGCCCCTGGAGGCCAAGCGACTGGAAGAGCGGACGAATTTCGATCTGGAAATGATGCGCGAACTGGGTTATTGTTCCGGTATTGAAAACTATTCCCGCTATCTGGACGGCCGCTCTCCCGGCACTCGGCCGTTCTGCCTGCTCGATTACTTCCCGGATGACTATCTGATGTTGATCGACGAGAGCCATGTGACCATTCCTCAGGTACACGCCATGTACGGTGGAGACCGCTCGCGCAAGGAAAACCTGGTGGAGTATGGCTTCAGGCTTCCCGCAGCCCTGGACAACCGTCCCCTGAAATTCGAGGAATTCTCGGCTTTGCAAAATCAAGTGATCTATGTGAGTGCGACGCCGGCCGATCACGAGCTGGAACTCAGCGAGGGTATCATAGTCGAACAACTTATCCGGCCCACCGGACTACTGGATCCTGTAATCGAAGTACGCCCGAGCAAGAACCAGGTAGATGACCTGATCGAGGAAATCCGCTTGAGGGTAGAAAAGGACGAACGAACCCTGGTCACCACCCTGACCAAACGAATGGCTGAGGAATTGACCAAATACCTGACGCGCATCGGCGTGCGCTGTCGATACATCCATAGTGATGTGGATACGCTGGAGCGTGTGGAAATCATGCAGGACCTGCGCAATGGCCTGTTCGATGTACTCATCGGAGTTAATTTGCTTCGTGAGGGGCTGGACCTTCCCGAGGTCTCGCTCGTCGCCATACTGGATGCAGACAACGAAGGTTTTCTTCGCAGTAACCGCTCGCTTACCCAAACCGTCGGACGAGCAGCCCGCCACCTCAACGGAAAGGCCATCATGTATGCCGATACCAGTACCGACAGCATGAAGAAGACTCTGGACGAAACCAACTACCGACGGGCTAAGCAAAAAGAATATAATGAGAAGAACGGCGTAGTGCCCAGGGCACTGGAAAAGAAGATCGAAAATTCTCTGGTCACCCGCCTCGATCGCAAAGTGGAACAACTCAAAAAGGAAGCCGCTCAACAAAGCAAGGGGACCCGAGAACCCGATCCGAACTACATGACGCCCGAACAGATCGATAAACTGATCCGTTCTAAGCGAAAGGAAATGGAATCGGCCGCCAAAGAACTTAACTTTATGGAAGCCGCCGCGCTTCGGGATGAGATTAAAGCACTGCAGGAACTCCAGAAAAAATAAGACGCCGCCTCCTGCTGGAAACGGCGCCTCAATCAACTCAACAACCCTAACTCTATACGTTACTTCAGACTAATCAACCTCTTGGGTTTAGGGAGGTTTTCTTCTCTTTTAGGAAGTCTGATGTGCAGGATGCCTTTCTTGTAATCGGCCTCAATTGCATTTTCGTCTATGGTTTCCGGAAGCTGGAAGGTCCTTTCAAATGAATTCATGGAGAATTCCCTGCGGGTGTATCGCTCGTTCTCTTCCTTCTTCTCTTCTTCATGGCGGGCAGAGAGCCTCAACAAATTCTTATCGACCTCGATCTCGATCTCCTCCTTATTGAAGCCCGGGACTACGAGTTCCAGCATAAAATCGGTCTCGGTTTCCTTTACATTAACAGCGGGCGCTGTAGTCCGTGAAGTCCAGTTGGTCCCTCCGAACCAGTCGGGGCCCAGTAAATCGTTCACAATGGATGGGAACATTAGCTGATTGCGTTGTACTAAAGTCATGATGTTAACCTTTTTTGATTACACTCTGTATAGGGCAAAGGGTGTACCAAGCGGAAAGTACTGCCAATATGGCGCCATATCAGTATAAAAAACTGCCTTTTTGTCGGCTAGTTGTAGTGAGCGTGGAAGATCTGAACGATAACGTCGGCCGGAACGATGCGGTCCGGGTATTCATGCATAACCTCTAGCAACTGCCTAATGGCCGAAACCGGCAATCCCATAGATAACCCGTAGTTATACAGCGCCTCAACTTCACTGGGATCCTGATCCTCATCGATATTCATCAACATAAACAGTCGGTGAAACTGCACCAGTCGATCCGATAGGGATTGGAGTTTTAGTGTGGGTAAAGGCGAGCGGACCAGAGACTCGAAAACACTCTCGTCCACGTCGAGTCGCCGGGAGATGGCACGGAGAAAGTCCAACTCCTTATTATTCAAGCGATTGTCAATTCTTGCGAAATTGATCAGCTCGGAAAGTATCGATAGTTTTTCCTGATACGAATTCATAGCATACTAAAGTTAGGCAATTGGGACAACTACATAACAGTATACTTCGCCATTTGGTATAAAAAAAGCCCGAAAAAATCGGGCTTTCAAACGGTTAAGGAAACTAACTATCGCTGCAGTACAACGGGCATGTAGTAGTAACGCTTCTTCTGCTCGGGACGAACATTGAGCAGTTGCTGGCCGTGCAGGCGACCTTCGACTAATGTGCTCGCCCACTTCTTGTCACTTTGGACATCGAGGACCACAATCTGATTGTCGGAATTGATCACAAACTTTACCTTAACAACCGCATCGCCCATCACTTCAGTTCGGGGCATACGCAGCAGATCAGTAATCTGCATGTCCATGGTCGTCAGTCGGCTGGCTCTTTTAGCTTCCATGATGTCTTTCAGAGACACCTTACCTTTTTTCTTTTCAACCTTCACTACAGAAGGTCTAACCGGGTCTACAGAGGCACGTACGACTCCAGTAGCGAAGCAGGACAGTACCAGTGCAAAAAGGGCAACATTTTTCATTTTCTCGTGTTTTAATTGATGATTTAAGATTTTATCTTTTTTGTTGATTTGACAAAATAGGCCTATTATTACGGTCCTGTTTTGAAATATATTTACTTTTTACGCTGCAAAGAACAGAATTATTCATCATGAAAAAATTCAAATCCGATCTTATTTAACTCAGAATTAATACAGCTGTAACAAAGCGAATACCCAGGGATGAATCCGGAAAATGTCAATGTTTCACAGGAATTGACTTACAAATGAGAGACATTCGTATTTATGAGCGTTTCGTAGGAAAATACCTGAAATATTAACAGATATCCTGAATGCCTTCATGGTGCAAACGGGACAAGATAAAATTTCTGTTTAACGATGGTTAGATAAAAAAAACCGCCTGCAAGGACGGCTTTTTGGTTCGTTACGGATTGGGTCGAGTATGGGTGTCCTTAGTTATATACCTTCGAGCAGCTCCTTCACCTTATCGGCAGCCTCCTTGAACTGCACGGCAGAATGCACGGCGAGTCCCGAATTGTCAATGATATCCTTGGCCTCCTCCGCATTGGTGCCCTGTAGGCGAACGATAATGGGTACCTGTATCTGATCGCCCATATTGCGGTAGGCATCCACGACCCCGTTGGCAACTCGGTCGCAGCGAACGATTCCTCCGAATATATTGATCAGTATGGCCTTAACATTAGAATCCTTAAGAATGATCCTGAAGGCCTCCTCCACACGTTTGGCATCTGCGGTACCTCCTACGTCCAGAAAATTCGCCGGCTCGCCACCAGCCATCTTAATCAGGTCCATGGTAGCCATGGCCAGACCTGCTCCATTGACCATACAGCCCACATTCCCGTCTAGATCCACATAATTCAGACCCAAAGCCTTGGCCTCTACTTCTATCGGACTTTCCTCTCGCAGGTCCCTCATTTCTGCATAAGCCTTCCTCCGGTATAGGGCATTGTCATCTATGGTAACCTTGGCATCTACCGCCAGTATTTTGTCGTCAGAGGTCTTGAGTACAGGGTTGATCTCGAAAAGGTTGGAATCGCTTTCCTCGTAGGCCTTATACAAGGCGGATACGAATTTGACCATTTCCTTGAAGGCTGTCCCGGATAGCCCGAGATTAAAGGCTATTCTTCGCGCCTGGAATGGGAGCAGGCCTACCGACGGGTCCACCTCTTCAGTATAAATCAGATGAGGAGTTTTCTCGGCCACCTCTTCGATATCCATGCCGCCCTCAGTCGAATACATGATCATATTTCGCGCAATGGCGCGATTGAGCAGTACGGACATGTAGAATTCACTGGTTTCCGAATCTCCAGGATAGTACACGTCCTCGGCGATCAGGACCTGATGTACCTTTTTGCCTTCCGCCGAGGTCTGAGGGGTGATCAGGTTCATTCCTATGATGCTTTCGGCAATCTCTTCCACTTCTTTCAGGTTCTTGGCGAGTTTCACACCCCCACCTTTGCCCCGACCACCTGCATGCACCTGAGCCTTGATCACATGCCATCCGGTTCCGGTCTCCTGAGTCAGCTTTTTGGCCGCATCAACGGCCTCCTTGGGAGTAGTAGCCAGGATTCCACGTTGTACCCGGACTCCAAACTGGGCGAGTATTTCCTTTCCTTGATATTCATGCAGGTTCATGCTCAAACTAATTTAGTTCCGCAAAAATAGAAAACAGAAGGGGTAAAAAAGCCCGGGGCCGGGATTATTTGGAAGTCCCTGCCGCATATCGGGTTCCGCTTCATAAGATTTCACAAAAAATGCAGATGTGTTGTATTTATTCAAATATTGTTATCCCTTTCCACCAAAACATTAGTTTGCGGACCCTAATTCGGATGAAATGATTTCAGACAAAGAACTCAGCATATTGACCGATACCTTCGGGGCTCCCCTTTACGTGTATGACGGGGATGTGATCCGCAGCCAGTACAGAAGACTGGAATCCGCCTTTAGCGGAGTGGGCTCTCTCAAGCTGAATTTTGCCGCCAAAGCACTTTCCAATACTGCCATACTCCAGTGGATGAGGGAGCTGGGCAGCGGCCTGGATACCGTTTCGATTCAAGAAGTCCGGCTCGGAATCCGGGCGGGATTCGAACCTTCGGAGATTATCTATACACCTAACGGGGTCTCTCTGCGGGAAATCGAGGAAGCAGCCGGCATGGGCGTTCAAATCAACATAGACAACCTGTCGGTACTGGAACAGTTTGGACACGCCTATCCGGATATTCCGGTCTGTGTCCGCATCAACCCTCATGTCATGGCCGGGGGAAACAGCAAAATATCCGTAGGACATATCGATTCCAAATTCGGTATAAGCATACATCAGCTCCCCCATCTGGTACGTATCGTTGAGCTGACGGGGATGACGGTAAATGGCATTCACATGCATACCGGTAGCGACATTCTGGATATCGAAGTCTTCCTGCACGCTGCGGAGATTCTGTTTAATGCCGCCCGGGAATTCAGGGAACTCGAGTTCATTGACTTTGGAAGTGGTTTTAAAGTTCCCTATGGCCCCAATGACCTGGCAACCGACATAGAGGAGCTCGGGGAAAAGCTCACTCATCGTTTTAACGAATTCTGCAGGGAATACGGCAGGGAACTGACTCTGGTATTCGAGCCCGGTAAATTCCTGGTCAGTGAAGCCGGGCAATTCGTGACCCGGGTCAATGTAGTCAAGCAGACCACCTCCACAGTGTTCGCGAGCGTGGACAGTGGGTTTAACCACTTGATCCGCCCCATGCTCTATGGTTCCCAGCACCAGATACGCAATATCTCCAATCCCGCTGGCAGGGAACGTTTCTACTCCGTGGTCGGATACATATGCGAGACCGATACTTTTGGCAGCAATCGGAGGATTGCAGAGATTTCGGAAGGGGACTACCTGGCATTCTCGAATGCAGGGGCCTACTGTTTCAGCATGGCCAGCAACTACAATTCACGCTACCGTCCCGCAGAGGTTTTATGGACTGAAGGGCACGGCTACCTGATCAGGAAGCGGGAAACTTTCGAAGACCTGATCCGGAACGAAGTGGCCTTCGACCCGAAAGAAATACGCCGTTCCCTGAGTGTTAAAGAAGTCTGATTTATTTCTGCTGCATACAAAAAAAGGTAAGTAATCCGTTTATTTATACGACCAGTACGAGTGGATCACTAAAAAATTCTACGGATTATGCAGCACCGAATCGGCCTTATTGCCATAAGTATCCTCCTAATTTCCGGCTCGCTTTGCGCCCAGGAAATAGAATGGTTAAGTATGGAAACCGCACTGAAGAGGGCGAGGACCGACGACAACCCCAAGAAACTCTTTATCGATGTGTACACCGATTGGTGCGGGTGGTGCAAAAGAATGGATCAGGTGACCTTTTCCGATCCAGAGGTTGTGGCCTATATGTCCGAACGTTTCTATATGGTCAAGTTTGACGGTGAGCAAAAGGAACCGGTTACCTTCAATGGAAAGACGTACGAATACGTACCCAGGGGACGCAGGGGATATCATCAGCTTGCTGCCGCCTTGATGAATGGGCGGTTGTCATACCCCACCGTGGTTTTTATGAATGAACAACTGAACGTATATGCACCCGTTCCCGGATTTCGAAAACCCGAGGAGTTCATGAAGGTAGCCCGGTACTTCGGCGAAGGAAACAACCTTCAGCCCAGAGGCCCTCAACCCACCGATCCGCGATCCGATAAATAAGCTTATCTACTGTAATTGGGAGACTCTTTGGTGATGGTTACGTCATGGGGGTGGCTTTCCCGTATTCCGCTAGCCGTTATTTTGACAAAACGCGCATGTTCCTGTAGTGTGGGTATGTCCTTGGCTCCGCAATAGCCCATACCGGCCCGAAGCCCGCCGATGAACATCTGCATGCTTTCCAGGAGTTCTCCTTTGTAAGGTACCCGGCCAACGATACCCTCGGGCACCAGCTTCTTAATATCCTCCTCTACGTCCTGAAAGTAGCGGTCCTTACTGCCGGCCTTCATCGCCTCTACCGAGCCCATACCTCTGTAGGACTTGAACTTTCGGCCCTCGTAAATGATGGTTTCACCCGGCGACTCCTTGGTTCCGGCCAGCAGAGATCCCAGCATTACGGAGTCGGCCCCGGCTGCAAGCGCCTTGGGTATGTCTCCTGTATAGCGAATGCCTCCGTCCGCGATCACAGGTACCCCACTACCCCTTATCGCGCTTGCCACATCGATAACGGCCGAAAGCTGAGGATAACCCACCCCTGCCACTACGCGCGTCGTACAAATAGAGCCCGGACCAATGCCCACTTTTACGGCATCCGCTCCAAGGTCCACCAAATAGCGCGCAGCATCACTGGTTGCAATATTGCCCACGACCACATCCAGGTCAGGGAATTGCGATTTGAGATCCTTAAGTATAATCGATACCCCCTGGCTATGTCCGTGGGCGGTATCCACCACGATGGCATCTACCCCCGCGTTGATCAATGCTTCGGCACGATCCAGGGAATCACCAGCCACACCGATTGCCGCAGCAACCTTAAGCCTGCCGTACTGGTCTTTATTGGCTATGGGTTTCTGGGTTAGCTTGGTTATGTCCCTGAAGGTGATCAGGCCAACGAGCTGACGCGAATCGTCAACTACAGGCAACTTTTCAATCTTGAACTCCTGCAAAATTTTCTCCGCCTCCTGCAGTGTAGTACCTACCTTGGCGGTAACCAGATTCTCCGAAGTCATGACCTCGCTTATAGGCCGGTCGTCGTTTTTCTCGAATCTCAAATCCCGGTTGGTGACTATACCAATCAATTCTCCTTTGGCGTCGACTACGGGGATTCCTCCGATACTATGCTCCCGCATGCTATCCTTGGCGTGGCGTACCAGGGCATCCTTGGGAAGGGTTACGGGGTCCATAATCATGCCACTTTCTGCCCGCTTGACCCTGCGGACTTTCATGGCCTGCTCTTCGATGGTCATATTCTTGTGCAGTACGCCTATCCCACCCTCACGGGCCATAGCGATGGCCATGCGGGATTCAGTAACCGTGTCCATGGCTGCGGAAACAACCGGGGCGTTCAGGCCAATGTTACGGGTAAAACGGCTTCGTATGTCGACCTCTCTGGGCAAAACCTGGGAGTAAGCGGGAACCAGCAGCACATCGTCGTAGGTGAGACCTTCGCCGACGATTTTCGGAGATTGGGAAATCATGGCAATTAAAAATTAATTGCACGCAAAAGTACAATTATTAAATCAGAATATTGAGCTGAAAATCAATTGCATCAGCAGCCTGACTTAGGGTTGAATTTCCTTACAGGGAAAACCTAAAACCCGACCGCCTAATGAAATTCTCCAAAGAGGTCTGAGGCCTCGTTATAGGCGGACTCGAAGGCGGGCATCTTCAATTCAAATGGAATACGCGCACTCTCCAGGTAGGTGATGACTTTTTCCGTAGGCATATTTCCGGTAAGTTCGTCCTTGGCCATGGGGCAGCCCCCATATCCCTGTATGGCCGAATCCACACGACGGCATCCGGATTCACACGCGGCCCGTATCTTCTCGTGGGCATCCCTGGGATTGCTGTGCAGGTGAACCCCGATTTCGAGCTCGGGATAGGCCGGCACCAGGGCACTGATCAACTGACGGATCACTTCGGGGGTGCCTGCCCCTATAGTGTCAGATACACTGACAATCCGGGCTCCCAGTCCCCTGATCTTATCCGTATACTCCGCCACTATATCAGGACTCCACGGATCCCCGTAGGGGTTCCCGAATGCCATACTGAGATAGGTAACCACCTCCTTCCCGGAACGCCCTGCAATTTCAAAGATTTCGTTCAGTATCTCTATGGATTGGTCGATGGTCTTATGCGTGTTGCGCATCTGGAAGTTCTCAGATACCGAAAGCGGGTACCCCAGGTAATGGATTTCCGGGTGTTTGGCAGCAGCCATAGCCCCACGGACATTTGCAACTATGGCCAGTAGTCGGGTTTCTGAGTTGTCCAGAGAAAGACCTGCCAGTACCTCGGCAGTATCCCGCATCTGAGGTATAGCTTTGGGGGATACAAAACTCCCGAAATCCAGAGTGTGAAATCCGCATCGCAACAGGGCATTGAGGTAGCGAACCTTGCGAGCGGTAGGTATAAAGGTCCTGATCCCCTGCATGGCGTCACGTGGGCATTCGATCAACTTTATGGACCCGGGTGGATGTTCAGCTGCCTTCATTCCAACCATAAAAATACGACTACCAGCAGAAAAACCCCGATCTGGACATAGCGGAAACTTTTGGACCAGCGGTCCACCTGAAGCCATTTTGAAAGCCTGCTGCCTCCGATTGCAATGCTTCCGAATACGAGCAAAGTGACCGTCATGAATAGAAGTCCCAATGTGATATACTGCATGTAGGTGCTGAGTGTATCGCTGAAGAGAAATCCCGGAAAGAAAGAAAGGAAGAAGATGCCTACCTTCGGATTCAGTACATTCATCAGGAAACCGGTACGCAACATAAATAGATCAGACCCCTTTTTAGCCTCCTGCTCCCCAAGCCCAGGGCCGTTATCCTGAGTCAACAACAGGTAAACAAGGTACAGCATGTACATCGATCCAAACACTTTGAGGATAATCCCAATTGAGGGAATTCGCTCCGTTAGAGCAGCCACACCCAGTACTACCCAGGTGGTATGAACGGCACAGCCCAGCACCAGACCGAGAACAATGTACAGTCCCTTACGTGCACCGTAGCGCATGCTCTGAACCAGCACAAAGGTATTATCCGGTCCCGGAGCCAGGGCCAGGAGGGTACTGAAGAGTACGAAGGAGCCTAGTTCCCATCCCATAGTACAGCAATAATGGTGGTAAAGTTAGCAGGATCCAACTGCGATTTCTACCCGGGTACAACCATATATCGTCTGACTATAACTATCTTCCGCAAACTCAAAACACTAAAACCATTAGTATCTATGAAAAAAATGTATTTGATCACTGCACTACTGTCTGTACTGGTATTCACCTCCTGTGAGGAAATGACCGGTGAGGGGACCGAGCCGGACCTGGATCAGGTTAAAACGGACATACAGGCGCTTGAGGACGAATTCGCCCGGGCACTTATGGACAAGGATGCCGAAGCCATAGCTACCCTGTACGCCGAGGATATGATCGTCCTGCCCAATGAAAAACCGATGATGGACTCCAAGGAAGAGATGCTGGCAGATATGAAAAAGGATTTTGCCGAAGATTCCACCCGACTGAATATTCGGTTCGAGGTTCTGGACGTAATGGCCGAAGACGACCTGGTAATCGAAACCGGGAGGAGCGTAAGCACTTTGGCTGACGGCAAGGAACGTGAGGGAAAGTATTTGGTGGTCTGGAAGAAAACCGGAGAAACCTACAAAGTCCTTCGTGACATTGGCAACAGCAACCAGTCCAATTGCTACACCAATATGAAAAAGGAATAATTCATTATTGACGACCTGCATAACCCGGCTTTTCAGCCGGGTTATTTTTTTAGCCCAGTTTAATCCAGTTCCCCTTCTACAACCGGCTCGGGGTTGTTCTCGGGCAGACCGTTCAGGATTCGGGAAACCATGGCCGGCCCCTGATACACAAAGCCCGTATACACTTGAACCAGGCGGGCCCCGGCGTCTATTTTTTCCTGAGCATCTTCGGCATTCGCAATACCCCCTACCCCGACAAGAGCAAGGCTACCGCGCGATTCACTATGCAGAAACCGCAGGACCTCGGCGCTTCGATCCTTGAGCGGTAGGCCACTAAGACCGCCACTTTCTCCCGGATCAGAACTAAGCCCGGTCCTATCTGTAGTCGTATTGGTAGCGATGATTCCATCTATCCCCGTTTCACGTACAGCGGCAACGACGTCCCTGAGCTCTACCTCATTGAGGTCAGGAGCTATCTTCAATAAAATGGGACGTTCGGATACCCCGTGCTGATGAGCATACTCTTCACCCTTGGACCTTAGGTGCCTGAGCAGTGCAGTCAGGGGACCTTTCTCTTGCAGGTTCCGGAGCCCCGGAGTATTGGGCGAACTCACATTGACGGTAAAGAAGTCCACCAGAGGATACAGGGTATCTATACAAAGCAGGTAGTCCAAAGAAGCCCTATCGTTGGGGGTCGCCTTATTCTTTCCGATGTTCCCACCGATCAGCATACGCGATTCCGGATAACGTGTTCTGAAATCCTTCAACCTACGTGACATCTCCAGGACTCCGTCGTTGTTGAACCCCATTCGATTGATCAGGGCCTGGTCCTTAACCAGTCGAAACAACCTGGGGCGCGAATTGCCGTTCTGTGCTTTGGGTGTAACCGTCCCTACTTCTACAAAACCGAATCCCAGTTCGTCCCATACCCTGAGCAGACGGGCGTCTTTGTCAAATCCAGCTGCTAATCCCACCGGATTGATGAAGGATAATCCAAAGGCATGAACCGGACGGACCGTTTGGGCTCGTACGGTCCAGAACCAGCCGAGCAACCGCGTCAGCCTCAAGGCCTGCACCAGGCCAAGAATTCTGAATGCCATGGTATGTGCTATTTCAGGCGGAAAAAGAAACAGGATGGGTCTCAGGAAATATCGGTACATGAGTGTGATTTGCGCAAAATTAGCAAGTCTGGGCGAGGTAATTTACTTGCTATCCTTCTTCTTTTTTCTTGCCCGGCGGGCGTATAGGGGACTGCGCTTGATCTTATTGCATAGGTTCATATACCGATTGTACTGTTCGTCGTTAAACTGAACGAGTAGCTTTCTGTCCACGTTCCGGACATTCATATACATGCTGTCGATAATGGATCGGTACTCAAACGACATGACCAGCAGGTCCTCAGGGGCACTTTGTTCGTGCAGGAGAAGCATGTACCGTGCCCGGTCTTCGAGCATCCTGTTGAGAAAACTGAGTTCGGCGCTCAGGTTTTCCAAGGATTCTTGTTGTACGCTGTCGAGTTCGAACACCTCGATGATAATGCTGTTGGTTCCTGAGCCTACACACAGGTAGCAGTCTTCCTGCCCCCAGAGTGCAGCAAAGAAAAGTACCCCCCCCAAAAGAAATGAAGTTCTCATGTTCCCGTTATGCTTAAATTTAGAGCTTTGGAGTGAGTCGCTCATAAAAATAGGATAAATGGAACAAAAAATTGACCAATCACCCTATAACAATCAATTACTTAAGCGATTTCTGAGCTATGTGGAGATCGATTCCAGTAGTGACCCCTACTCACAGTCCTCACCGAGTTCAGCCGCCCAGAAGAACCTCTCCAAGAAACTGGTCATGGACCTGTACGAAATCGGTATGGAACACGTCACCGTCGATATCAATGGGTACATCATGGCTACTTTACCTGCCAATACGCGCAGCCGGGTTCCCGCAATTGGATTTATAGCCAACTACGACACCACCCCCGACATACCCAGTATAGGCAGGAATTACCGCATCCTGGATTCCTACAACGGAGAAGAAATCTCACTGAATGAACTCAATCCTGATCTCAGGCTTTCTCCGGCGGAATTTCCCGAGTTAGGCCAATATCAGGGGCACACCCTGGTGACTTCGGACGGTACCAGCATACTGGGAGCCGATGGTAAGGCGGGGCTCGCAGAGATCATTACGGCCATGGAGCTTCTTAGGAATCAAAATGAACTGAAGCACGGTCCTATACGAATAGCCTTTGCTCCCGACGAAGAGATCGGACGGGGCTCGAAGCACTTCGACCTGGATTCCTTTGGGGCGGAATGGGCGTATTTCATGAAGGCGTCTGCACTGGGCGAATTGCAGTACGAGAGCTTTAACGCCGCTGAGGCTCATATCACAGTCAGGGGAAGAAAGTCCCACACTGGTTTCGCCCGAGGTCAGATGGTCAATGCCGGACGACTCGCACTGGAATTCCTTCAGCTCCTACCCCCTGAGGAAATCCCGGAACTGACCTCGGGTAACCAGGGCTTCTTCCACCTATCCGAGATCGATGGGTCCATCGATCAGGCCAAGCTGGTCGTGCAGGTAAGGGACCATGACAAGGGACAGTTCGAGGCCCGTAAGAAACTGCTTACCCACTTTATCGAACGCATGAATGAGGAATATCCTGAAGCCTTTCAACTGAACCTACAGGATTTATATTACAATATGCTGGATGCGATTGAGCCTCATATGCATATGGTAGAAGCCGCCGCACGATCCATGGTTGCCATGGGCATTAAGCCTCTGGTACGTCCGATCCGGGGGGGGAATCTGTCCGTCGATCTCAGTCGACAGGGATTGCCTTGTATCTCATTATTCACAGGCGGGCACAACTTTAACGGCCCCTTCGAATACATATCCCTAAACAGCATGGAAAAGGCCGTACAGGTCATCACCAGGATTGCCTCTTTCACAGAAAAGCATCACAGGAACTAATACCAAAAAAGCGCCACCCCTGACAGCTTGCCAGGGGTGGTTAATCATTTATCGCAGTAGTACCGCTCTTATTTTCCTGTACTATCGGCGGGTTTGTTTAGTCTTGAGCTCAGTTCCATAGAAATGGCAGACTTGTCGAAACGGAGTTTACCTGCCATGGTTTCGAGCACGCACGTCTGGTCTTTCTCGTTAATCTCAAGCACCCTTCCGTGCATTCCACTCTTGGTCACGACCTTGTCACCCTTTTTGAGCTCTTCGCCGAACTTCTTCTCCTTTTTCTGTCGCCTGATTTGGGGCTGCAGTATGAAAAAATACATAACTACAACCATGGCTATCAGGAAGCCGTACTGTTGAAAAAACTCCATATGTTATGTGGTTAGGGTTCCGGGCTAGCTGTCTCCTGCTGCCTCAACAAAAGCCTTGATGGTAAGCTGTTGAGAACCCTCGTAGGTATTATTCATTATGGTTATGGTCTTGCTTACCTGGTTTTTGCCGCTTCCATTAAATCGAACCACAATCTCGGATTTCTCACCGGGAGCGATGGGTTCGCTGGGTACTTTAGGGGTTGTACATCCGCAAGATGTCTTAGTATCCGTGATGATCAAAGGAGCCTTGCCCGTATTCGTGAATTCGAATGTATATTCCTGAGGGGTGTTCTGCTGAATACGCCCGAAGTCGTGTTCGGTTTTTTCAAACGTCATCACAGGGACATTCTTCTGGGCATTGTCCCTGGACTCGGCCAGAGTCACATTGGAATCCTGTACTTTGTCGGAGGCGCTCTGCTTGCAGGACCCCAGGGTGAGGGCTGCCAGTATGGCAAAGGCGGCTGATTTCAATAGACTATCCATATTCGTTTTTTTGAGGATAAAAATAATGGTTTCCTGCGATATAGGCACGTCCGTCCTAGCTTTTGGCCCCATATATCCTGCAGCATTACAGTAGGCCCCTGCCGGTTTTCTGAAGTTTACCTTCCTCTCTGTAAGTCTTTACCATCTTATCCAGTATACCATTGATAAATAAGCTGCTTTTCTGGGTAGAATACTCCTTGGCTATTTCAAGGTATTCATTGATGGTAACCTTCTCGGGGATGGACGGGAAATACAGGAATTCACACAGGGCCATTTTAAGCATCAGGGCATCCAGATCCGCCAGGCGCTCTTTGTCCCAATTGGGTGTGCGACCCTCGAGCTCACCCTCCAATTCGTCGTACCTCAGCAGCGTCGTTTCCAGTAATTTCTTTGAGAATTCCCAATCCTCCTTATCGTTAATCAGCTCCGGAGCGAATGGGGCCTCCACCGTATTCTCTTCTGTCTTTTTGAGTAATTTGACCACGTAGGTGTTGACCAGGGGAATGTCGTCTGTCCACGTTAGCTGCTCATCGGTAAGGAATTCGTATATCTTTTCGCTGGGCGCAATGATTTCCCTGAACAGCTCCACTACGAAATCGCGATCTTGAGCAAAACCTGGTTTTTTAAGCGTTCGGTACTCGGAATATATGGACGATTCCTGCAAATCCTTATACACCTGCCTTACGTAATCTTCATGCAAATACCATTGATTGATTTTCTTGTTGTTCCACAGTTCGTTCAAAAGGGTATTCGACCTTATTTTGACGAGCAGGGCGTTTCTCAGCAATGGTTCCGGGTATTCCCGGTTATCCGCTTCCAGGTGCCGCTTTCCGACCGCTTTGCTGCGCTCTTCGGCCAGCAGGTGAAGTTCTGCGAAAAACCGCATAATGAGCAAATAAAGCAAATACGTATTCTGAACACTCTGCTGGAGAAACGCGAGGGACCTATCCAGGTCTAGCTCCCGGTTTTTTACCGAAGCGTAGAGGCCCTGGAGGACTTTGAGGCGAAGATGCCGTCTGGTGATCATAGGCCGTTGGTCAGTTACCGAACTCAATATACAGGGCAAAAGTAGTTCTAAATGGCTACACTCGGTATTCGGATCCCGATTCTTAGCGGTAAATTCAGAAATGAATTAACAGACACAACACCCAAGTTTCGGGCAGGCCGCTTAAATTTGCAACTTGGGGCCGACTGACGACCCTCGTAAATCCGGTTCATGAAGGAGCTTTCATATCTCAATAAGTATTTTTTTAAATACAGATGGCAGCTGCTCCTCGGCATTTTGATCACCATAATTGCCCGGGTTTTTTCACTGGTGATGCCTTCCTACGTGAACAAATCCATACAGGTTGTCGAGATGTTCGCCTCTGGTGACCTTAACCGGGAAGAGGCCGGATCACAACTCCTGGGATATATAGGAATCATCGTAGGAGCCACGGCTCTGGCGGCGATATTCACCTTTCTCATGCGACAGACCATCATCAATGTGTCCCGCTACATCGAATACGACCTCAAGAATGAAGTCTATGCCCATTACCAGCGTCTCAGCCTAAGCTTTTATAAAAGAAATCGCATAGGAGATCTGATGAACCGAATCTCGGAAGATGTGAGTCAGGTCCGTATGTATTGCGGCCCGGTTATCATGTACGGGATCACCAACCTGACCCTTTTCGTGTGCCTCATCCCCCTTATGTTTATCAAGGCTCCTCAGATCGCGTTTTATACCGTGTTGCCACTACCCGTACTCTCGATCCTTATCTACGTAATCTCACGGGTAATACACGAGCGAAGCACCCGGGTACAGGAATTTCTTTCAGAGCTGTCCACATTTACCCAGGAAACGTTTTCCGGCATTTCCGTGATTAAAGCCTATACCCTGGAAGAACAGACACAGAGTGAACTCAACAGGTTGGCGAACAAAGGCAAGGATGTTAGCATGAGTCTCGCCAAGGTAAATGCCTGGTTCTTTCCACTGATGATCCTCCTGATCGGTGTCAGCAACCTCTTTGTCATGTATATAGGCGGCATGCAGTACATCAACGGAGAAATAGAATCCCTTGGCATCATAGCCGAGTTTATCATGTACGTGAACATGCTGACCTGGCCCGTGGCTGTAGTCGGATGGCTGACCTCCGTAATTCAAAGGGCAGCGGCTTCGCAGAAGAGAATCAACGAATTCCTTCAGCAACGGCCCGAAATACTAGACGATGGCTTCTGCACAGATCCCATAAAGGGAGCGATCGAATTCGAAAACGTTTCTTTTACCTATCCGGATACAGGAATAAAGGCTCTGAATGGCGTGAGCTTCCGCATAGATCCGGGGCAGACCTACGCGATCATGGGGCGAACCGGATCGGGCAAATCTACCCTATTGGAACTGTTGGGCAGGCTGTATGAGGTGGATTCTGGCGAAATCCGAATAGACGGGAAGCCACTGAAGGAATACTCCTTAGACCATCTTCGATCGGCCATGGGAGTCGTTCCCCAGGATGGATTCCTGTTTTCCGATTCGATTCGCAACAACATCGGTATGGGCAATGCTGGAGCCAGTCCGGAAGAAATTGAACAGGCCGCACGCTACGCTGCTGTTCACGACAACATTGAAGGATTCAGAGACGGATACGAGACCGTGCTGGGTGAACGGGGCATATCGCTCAGTGGTGGTCAGAAACAGCGGGTATCCATAGCCCGGGCACTAATCAGGGATCCCGAAATCTTTGCGTTTGACGATTGCCTCTCGGCAGTCGATACGGAGACTGAGGAAATCATACTGGGACACATCAGGGATATTTCCGCGAGCAAAACCACCCTTTTGGTAAGTCACCGGGTAAGTACGGCCAAGAATTCGGATCGTGTCCTGGTTATCGAATATGGACGAATCATACAGGAAGGCACTCATGACGCATTACTCTCAGAACCGGGATATTATCGCGATTTATACGAGGAGCAACTGGCCGGTAGGGAGGATTAAATTAAAGTTGTCAGCTTAGGTTTTTTTTTACATTTTTGAGGAAATTACCGAGTAATCAACGGTAACCATGAGTGAAAAAGATTTAGGCGCACAGGAAGAGATACACTCGAAGGTGCTCAGGGCGGGACGGAGGACCTATTTTTTCGACGTCCGAAGCACCAAGGCAGGGGACTATTACCTAACCATAACGGAGAGTAAGAAGTTCACCAACGATGATGGTTCCTTTCACTACAAGAAACACAAAATATATCTCTACAAGGAGGATTTCGAATCGTTCAGGGAACACATGGGCGAGATGATGGACTTTATCATCGACGCCAAGGGAGAGGAAGTCATTTCGGAGCGCCACCAGAAGGACTTCAAGAAAGAAGATTCGAATGAAGGGGATATCGAGGATTCCAATACCGGAAGTAACGGGTATATGGATATCGATTTCGATGATATCTGATACCCCAACCGATTACCTTTTATGGCTCGAACGGAAAGCAACATGCTCCCCCTGGGAACCCGGGCACCTGAATTTAAACTCAGGGATGTCACCACGGATAATACCTTTCATCTCGGGGAATTACAAGGTCCCAGAGCTACCCTGATCATGTTTATCTGCAACCACTGCCCGTTTGTGAAGCATGTAAACCAGGGCATCGTCTCCCTGGCTGGCGACTACGAGTCTAAAGGCGTGAGTTTTATTGCCATTTCCAGCAATGACATACAGAACTACCCCGAAGATTCACCGGAGAACATGAAGCGAGTTGCCCGGGAAGAGAGGTATTCCTTCCCCTACCTCTTCGACGAAACCCAGGAAGTCGCCCGATCCTACCAGGCGGCCTGTACACCGGACTTCTACCTGTTCGATAGCAATCTACTGCTGGTATACCGCGGGCAACTCGACGATTCCAGGCCTCAGAATGGCATTCCGGTGACCGGAAACTCCCTTCGTGCCGCTATGAATGCGGTATTGGAAAACAGGCCCGTGGATTCCATACAGAAACCTAGTCTGGGCTGCAACATCAAGTGGAATTCCTAAGTGTGGCGAATGGGCCTCCGCACTTACGTTTTACGGTTAAATCAGCCACTGTCACAATTTTTTTTCGATTTCGTATAGCTATTCGACGAAATGCAACGTTATAAAGTAGGGTAAACGAATTCTTAATTGTTTCCCAATTGTAAGACAACAGCCTTAAACCTTACTACAATGACAACTTTCTGGATCGCCTTCTCCTGTCTCCTTCTTCTAAATGCCCTGTTGATCACATTCAGCCTGAACGAACGCAACCGGTTGGAAGAATAATTCTACCCTGCCGAAATGAGTTCCACGCGGAAAATCAGTATGGCATTCGGTGGGATAACACCGCCTGCCCCTCTTTCTCCATAACCCAAATCCGGAGGAAGAACGAGTTCCGCCTCATCCCCAACCTTTAACTGGGCGATGCCCTCATCCCAGCCCGGTATTACCTGTCCTGTTCCGAGGCTAAATTCTATGGGCTCATTCCGACTGAACGAAGAGTCGAATACGGTTCCGTCGCTGAGCTTCCCCTCATAGTGTACCTTCACCCGGCTTCCCTTGGCGGGAGACGCGCCCTTTCCTTCCTTTACTACCCGGTACCTAAGTCCACTGCTGGTCCTATTGAACCCTTCGGCCAGCCGGTCCAAATCCGATTCCAAACGAGCTTTCGCCTGTTTGATTCGGTCTTCCCGGGCCGATATAAACCTTTCGAACTCTTCATTTGCATCCCATTGCACGGCCTCATTCCCCATTCGCTCAATCGTCAGGGATTCGATCACATCGCCCTGCTCGATGGCATCCACGACCTCCTGTCCGCTGACTACCTCTCCAAAAACAGTGTGTTTCCCATCCAGCCATGGTGTGGGTACATGGGTAATGAAGAATTGACTTCCATTGGTTCCCGGACCCGCATTGGCCATGGAAAGTACACCGGGTTTATCGTGCTTTAGTTCCGGGTGTATTTCATCGTCGAATTGATAACCCGGTCCACCGACCCCAGTTCCCTTAGGGCATCCCCCCTGTACCATAAAATCGGCTATTACCCGGTGAAATTTCAGTCCGTCGTAATATTGCTGGTCTCCCTTAACCCGTTTCTGACTTCCTTCAGCCAGACTGACAAAATTCCCTACAGTACCCGGGGTCAGTTTGTGCGTCAGTCGAACCCGTATCTCTCCTTTACCCGATTTTATCAGGGCATAAATACCATCTTGCATATCGCTATATTAGAGTTATTTGAATCCGTATTTGTCGGCCAGAAATACCAGTCCGGCCATGGTCGCGGCCCCCATTGCCAATTCACGCTCATTGATAAATTCGAAAGTGTCATTTTCGGTATGGTGGTGTTCGAAGTACCGCTGGGAATCTGGTTTGAGTCCGGCAAGGACTACCTGACCGTCCCTGAGCGGACCTATATCCGCACCGCCTCCACCCCTGGCGAATACATGTATGTAGTAGGGTTCAAAAAGGGGTTTCCAGGTCTCGATCTGTCGGTACTGTTCGTCAGAGCAATCCAGCGAAAATCCTCGGGGAGTGAACCCGCCACTATCGCTTTCCAGGGCGAGCACGTGTTTTTCGGAACGGGACCGTACCCAGTCGGCATAACGCTGTCCACCTCGCAGTCCATTTTCTTCATTGGTAAACAATACCACCCTTATGGTTCTCTGTGGACGATAACCCGTCTCTTTGAACAGTCGGAGTACTTCCATGCTTTGCACGCAGCCGGCCCCGTCATCATGGGACCCATCACCCAGGTCCCAGGAATCGAGATGCCCCCCCACCACAATGACTTCCTCTGGGTAACGGGAACCCCTGATTTCTCCGATAACGTTGTGGGAAGTGACATCCGGCAGATTCTCGCAATTCAATTTCATGAAAAATCGCGTTTTGGGATCCAGGCTGAGCGTTGCACTCAATAATTCGGCACCATTGGTACTAATGGCTGCTGCAGGTATGCGCATGGTTTCAGGAAGGTTCCCATAGGACAGGGTTCCGGTATGAGGAAAGTCGTCCAGTCTGAGATTCATCGAACGAACGATAACCCCCAGGGCACCGTAGCCTACGGCCTTGCGTGCGCCCTGAACGCGCTGATCCACAGCCCCTCCATACGCATTAAAAGTGTTGATCTGTAAGGGATCCATCGGACGGTTAAAGAAAACTATTTTACCGGCCACACCTTTTACCCCAAGAGAATCCAGCTGATCGAAATCCCGTACTTCTACAACTTCAGACTTTATACCGCCTATGGGAGTAGCCACCGATCCCCCGAGAGCCGCAATGGGCAGTCGCGTTGTGAACCCCCTACCGGTCTCCATATAGGCATACTCGGGGGCACCCCGCACCCATCGGGGCACTTCCACTTCCTGCAGCCAGACCCGATCCAGGCCGAGCTTATTCATTTCCCTCCGGGTATATTCCACGGCCAGTTCTAGTTCTACCGAGCCGGAGAGTCGCCCCCCGATCTGAGTGGATAGGTATTTCAACCAATCATAGGCCCGTCCGTTCGAGAGGGCCGTATCGAAAAAAGCCCGTATCCTCAGCGAGTCTGAGTTGTTGGCTGATTCGGCGCCTCCCTGGGTCTGTCCGTAAACGGAAGGCAAGGCCATTGCTAAAACCAGCAGTACCGCCCAGATCACCCCCGGACACCCATTCTTAAATTTCATTTTCCAACTCATGAATTATCGCTTCTTTTTGTTCCTGTACTTCTTTATCCGGCTCGGGATAAACCACGTCGGTCATTTCCATCAACCGCTGCCTGAGTATCTCGGCAACGATCACCCGGGACCACTTCTTGCTATCGGAGGGTACGATGAACCAGGGGGCCTCAGGTGTACTCGTCCGGTTCATGGCGTCCTGGTACACTTCCTGGTAACGGTCCCAAAGCTTGCGTTCTTCGAGATCACCTACCGAAAACTTCCAATTCTTCTCGGGTTTATGTAGTCGCCTCAGCAGCCTCTGGCGCTGTTCCTCCCGTGAAATATTCAGAAAAAATTTGAAGATACGGGTTCCGTTCTGGACCAAGTGTCTCTCGAATTGGTTGATCTGTTCGAAGCGCTGATTCCAGAATTCATCACCCGGAATTTGGAAACCGTCGGGTCCGTGCAGTGAGGGAATGTTTTCGCTCGCCAGGTATTCCGGATGTACCCGGGTAACAATCACATTTTCGTAGTGCGTACGATTGAATACGGCAAACTTTCCCCGCTCGGGTAAATCCCGGTAATGCCTCCACAGGTAGTCCTGTCGGTGTTCCCTGCTTGAGGGTACCTTATAACTGTAGCAATTAACCCCCCTAACATTGAATTCCTTAAATACTTCGCGAATCAGGCTGTCCTTTCCGGCGGTATCCATTCCCTGAATACAGACCAGTACCGCATACTTGCGGTGGGCGTACATGCGATCCTGAAAATCTGCCAGCGACTCCCGGGTATCGTTGAGTTTTTGCTTGAGTTCCTGTTTTGAGGCGGGTCGTGCATAGACGGAAGGAATCTCGGAAAGATTCACGGGACCCTTTACCTGAAAGTCATCGGCTTCGATCATAGGATTATCGACAGTTTTTTTCGATTAATTGCAGGCCTCCCATACACCGGGAAAAATACCCAGTCCATGTAGTCCCTTTACGTTCATTTGACGGTGATTTTTCCGTCATTGGACGATGTTTTCGCACAGCAAGCCATCAACTGAATTAGATTAGACTCGCATTACAGGAAATCCCAAATCTTCCCTGTTCATGAAGCTGAAAAAAATACTCATCGCCACCAGTCTTGTCATTGGTATACTTGGACTGCTCAGGAGTCTGATCGGTTTCCTTCAGCTCATGTAGCACTCCCGCCTTACTTCATCGCATACCGATTGACATCATCCTCGTCGATGGGATTCCCGCCGAGTATGAGTAACCGCTCCACCACATTTCGCAATTCCCGGATATTCCCCGTCCAATCCATCTCCTGTATTAGCTTCATGGCCTTCTTACTGAAGGTTTTCGGAGGGCGCCCCTGCTGCTCGGCAATCTGAACCGCGAAGTGATCGGCCAGGGCCGGAATGTCTTCCCTTCTCTCGTTCAGGGAGGGTACCCGAATTTCAATGACCGCAAGTCGGTGAAAAAGATCCTCCCGAAAGCGTCCGGCGCGAATCTCCTCCTTTAACTCTTTGTTGGTTGCCGCCAGTACGCGAACATCTACCGTTATAGTCTTATCGGATCCCACACGGGATATTTTGTTTTCCTGAAGGGCCCGTAATACTTTAGATTGCGCGGCCAGGCTCATATCACCGATTTCATCAAGGAACAGGGTACCCTTATTCGCAGCTTCGAACTTTCCGGCCCTGTCCTTTACCGCAGAAGTAAAGGCTCCTTTAACGTGCCCGAATAGTTCGCTTTCTATCAGCTCCGATGGAATGGCCGCGCAGTTGACTGCCAGCATTGGATTTCCCGACCGTTCGCTCTTCTGATGGAGCCAATGGGCGACGAGTTCTTTCCCGGTTCCATTACTGCCCGTAATTAATACCCGGGCATCGGTGGGGGCTACCTTCTCTATGATTTCCTTGACCTCACGGAGTTCCTTACTGTCCCCGATCATCTCGTAATTCTTGTCCACCCGCTTGCGCAGGTTCCGGTTCTCGGTTACCAGTTCCTTTCGGTCCAGGGCATTTCTTACTGTTGTAAGTAAACGGTTCAGATCGGGGGGTTTACTGATGTAATCGAAAGCACCGAGCTTCATGCTTTGCACGGCCACCTCCAGGTCGCCATGTCCCGAAATCATGATAAAAGGAACCTCTGGATGGGTTTTACGGGATCGCTCCAATACTTCGATTCCATCGACTTTGGGCATTTTTATATCACAGAGAACCAGGTCAATTTCCTCGTTTTCCAAAACCTTTAGACCCTGTTCCCCATTTTCAGCCTCGAGCACCGTGTAGGATTCGCTCTCCTCTTTCAGGATCTTGCTCAGGACACGCCTGATACTGGCTTCGTCTTCAATTAAAAGTATTTGCGACATAGTCAAATGCTTGGGGCAATTTCCCGCCAAGGCCACAAAGGTAACTTCCGCGGGGCAGAAGGCCAGAACCTAAGACGGGTTTTCCCTTTCATCCGAACGGGTGGGCAGAGGTTGCTGCGGCCAGCGGTATACGTGAAGGTCCCTTTGAGGGAATGGGATCACGATACCCGACTCCCGGAACCTGCGGAAGATTTCGAACCTCAGGCTACTTTCTATAAAAGGGGTGCGAAAACTATCGTTTACGAAGAAATGAAGCGTAAAAATGAGAGCAGAATCCCCGAAATCGTCAAACGTCACAAATGGCTCCGGATATTTCAGCACCTCGCCGTGAGAAGCAGCAGCATCCCGCAGAACCTGTCTCACCTGCTCCAGTTGAGAACTGTAGGAGACTCCTACCTGGACGGACTCCCTGGTGGTGCGGTTGTTCTGTGTAAAATTGTAGACCGTATCGCTGATGAACTTGTGATTGGGGATGACGATCACCCGATCGTCCCTGGTGAGTGCGCGCGTTGTACGAAGTTTAATTTCAAAGATGCGGCCAACCTTTCCCTCCACTTCGACCACATCGCCCACCAGCAATGACTTGTCCACGATGATCATGACCCCTGCGATGATATCCTGAAACAGCACCTGCAGGGCCAGTCCCAAACCGACCAACAGGGCGGCAGAGGCGGTGAGCAACACGGTGACATTGATACCTGCTTCACTTAAGGTGATCAGTATAACGGTGAGATATACGGTATAGTTGATAAACTTGAAGACACTGTTAAACTTGAGTTTATCCTCATCCTTCATGTTTCTCGTGATGAGTCTTCGGAGCCACTTGAGCAAAAAACCGGTAGCGGCATAAACAAATACCAACAACAGTATAAGTACCAGGGTGAGGTGAATGCTGCGATCCTCTCCTATGGGAATCTCGGGGCCCGCATTTAAAGTCCGCTGCAGGGCACGAAAAAAATCATTGCTGAAAAATTCCTTAAGTGTATCCATTTCCACTGTTTAATACCTTAGCCATTTCCAGAGTTCGAGATAGGTTGTTTTCTTGCCATACATGAGTATCCCGACCCGATAGATCTTCGCAGCGACCCACACCACCCCGAGGAAGGTTACAATCAGAAGGAATATCGAAAGCAGGAGCTGCCAGATAGGTACCCCGTTCTCACCTATGCCGCCGGGCAGCCTCATCAGCATTACAATGGGTGAGGTAAGCGGAAATAGGGAGAATCCAATGGCTATAGGACCGTGCGGGTTGCTGAACACCGAGAAGAAGCCCACATAGATGGCCAGCATCAGGGGCAGTATGATCGGGAATATGAATTGTTGGGTATCCGTTTCATTGTCCACGGCTGCGCCTATGGCCGCATAAATCGAGCTGTAGATCAGGTACCCCAGCACGAAATACACCAGGAAAAAGAAGATGAGCAGGTTCCAAGGAATGCGTAGGATCTCACTTCCTATCGATTTAATCCTGGTAAAGGTCTCCGGTGAAAACTCGGAGGACACTCCGGCCGTCATGGCCTTGAGATCCGCACGGTCGAATAGTACGCCGGGGTCGATTCCAAGAACCAGCAGGGTAATGATCAGCAACAGACCTCCAGCGACGATCCAGATCAGGAACTGGGTAACCCCCGCCAGGGAGGTGCCGATGATCTTTCCCAGCATGAGTTCAAAGGGCTTAACCGAGGAAATGATCACCTCTATGATCCGACTGGTCTTTTCTTCGATGACACTCCTCATCACGAATCCGCCGTAAATGATGATGAACATCATGATCAGGTAGCCGAATCCGCCTCCAATAAAGGCCTTGATTTCGCTGATTCCCTTGACATTCTGTTCGCCCCCATAGGTGGCGGTTCGTATTTCGAAGTCCCGACCCACTCCGGTGAAATCCGTTTCGCTTACCCCCAGGTCTCTCAGCCTCTCTTCCCGAAGCGTCCGTTCAAAGGAACCCTCGATCTGCTCAACCAGAAGACTGACCGGGCTTCCCTTGGAGTAGAAATAAGAACTATCAGCAGATTGCCCTGCCGTTGGAAAATCCGGAATGTGAATGAGCCCATAGAAACCCATGGACTGAACCGAATCCATGGCCTCTTCCAGTGAAAGATCCCTGAACTGCAGGAAAGACATGGAAGGTGTATGCTGAAAATCCTCACTGAAGAATTCACTTTCATTGAGAACCGCGATCACCCTTTTTTCGCTGTCGTTGACTCGGGTCAGGAAAGCAATCAGTACAACCATGGCCACCATGAGCACGGGGCTGAGGAAGGTCATTACTATGAAGGACCTGTTCCGGACTTTGGCCAGGTATTCCCGAACAATAATCAGATTGAGTTTATTCATGACCTCCCTCTGCTTGTACGGTTCGTATGAAAATATCGTTTGCCGTGGGTATGAGCTCTTCAAAACGCTGTATGGCAGCTTTGTCCGACAGGTAGTGAAGAACTTCCCGCGTATCGGGACAGGGAAGGTTGATCTGAAATTCCAGCAGTCGGTCTCCCTCGATAAATCGGGCGCGGTCTATTTCGAATCGCTTTTCGAGTTCCCCCAGCAGAGTCCGGTACTCATCTTCTACGTGGAGCACGACGGCGAACTCGTTTTTGCGGTATTCCCTCTTGATTTCGCTCAGCCGGCCTTCAAGAAGCTTTTCGGAATTGTGGATCAACGCTATGTGCTCGCAGAGCTCCTCCACTGATTCCATGCGGTGAGTGGAAAAAATGATGGATGCGCCTTTATCCTTAAGCTCCTGGATTTCATCCTTAATTTTCTGGGCATTGATGGGATCGAACCCGCTAAATGGCTCGTCAAAAATAAGCAGCCTGGGCTCGTGGAGGACCGTTACTATGAATTGTATCTTCTGGGCCATCCCTTTAGAGAGCTCCAATATCTTCTTATTCCACCAGTCTCCGATCTCCAGCTTCTCAAACCAGTACATCAATCGCCTTCGTGCCTCGGTCTTACTGAGACCCTTGAGTTGTGCCAGATAGAGTGCCTGCTCCCCCACACGCATTCCCTTATAAAGACCGCGTTCTTCCGGCAGGTACCCGATCCTGCCAATATGTTCAGGTGCGAGAGGTTTTCCTTCGAAAAAAATACGTCCCGAATCGGGGTACGTAATCTGGTTAATGATCCGTATGAGAGACGTCTTTCCAGCACCATTAGGACCCAATAGGCCATAGATGGTATTCGAGGGTATGGTCAGACTAATGTTGGTCAGTGCCTGATGATTTCCGTACCTCTTGCAGACGTCTTCTACTCGGATAACAGGATCTGCGGGGTGCATGCGTCAAATATAAGTAAATAGAGCGGTTGTAGTTTTTTGTCGAATACCTGAGTGGGAACGGTCAGAGGTTCAGTTCGGGATTCTCTGGATTTCAGGAGCTAAGAAGAATAACCGTGTAAAAAACAAAACCCACCCTTAAACGAATTTAAGGATGGGAAAAAAATTGCTATGAAAAAGAAAATTGATATTGTTTAACAATATCTATGTCAAATATACATCAAATATTTTAATGCAAACAGGCGAATTTACTAGGAAAACATATCCTTTACCTTGTCGAAAAAGGACTTGTCGGATTTCTTCGGACTTGGAACAAAATGACTGTCTTCCTTCATTTTTTCAAAGAAATCCCGCTGTTCTTTGCTGAGTTCCTGTGGGGTCCACACATTAACGTGGACAAGCAAATCCCCTGTACCATAACCATTAAGGGAGTTTATGCCCTTATCCCTTAATCGCAAGATTTTGCCGGACTGAATACCCGCATCTAGTTTGATGCGGACCTTTCCCCCAATGGTATCGATCTCCCTAGAGGTTCCGAGAACGGCCTCCGGTATGCTGATATACAGGTCGTAATGCAGGTTGTCCCCTTCGCGCTTGAGGGTCGGATGTTCGTTGGTCTCGATAAGAACCAGCAGGTCTCCAGGGATGGAATTGCCCGGAGCCTCATTTCCTTTGCCCGATATCTTGAGTTGCATGCCCGATTCAACGCCAGCCGGTATTTTGACCGATACGGTTTCCTCACGGGCTACCATACCATCGGCATCTGCGCCGGCAGGCTTCTGATCTATAACCTGCCCGCTGCCCCCGCACTGATTACAAGTGGTGGAGGTCTGCATACGACCGAGTATGGTATTGGCTATTTTAGTGACCTGACCCGTGCCCTGGCAGGTGGGACAGTTTCGATATGTCACACCTTCGGCTTTCACCTTCCTGCGGACCTTAACCTTCTTTTCCACACCGGAAGCGACTTCTTCCAGATCCAGTTTAACCCGTATACGAAGATTGCTGCCCTTGACACGGCGCTGACCGCCGAATCCACCAAAACCACCGAATCCGCCCGAAAAGGCCCCTCCGAAAATATCTCCGAACTGACTGAAGATATCCTCCATGTTCATCCCCCCACCGCCGAATCCTCCGCCGGTAAAAGCGTCATGACCATAGCGATCGTACTGAGTCCTCTTTTCAGGATCGCTCAGTACTTCGTATGCCTCAGCAGCCCGCTTGAATTCCTCTTCGGCATGGTTGTCACCGGGATTCTTATCCGGATGGAATTCAAGTGCCTTCTTGCGGTATGCCTTCTTGATCTCGGCCTCGCTGGCATCCTTTGAAATCCCAAGTACTTCGTAATAGTCCTTTTTCATCCTTGCTTAATTATTGCCCGACGACCACCTTGGGGTGACGGATGATTTTATCCCCGAGACGGTAGCCGGTTTCGACCACATCAATCACCTTTCCTTTGAGTGATTCCTCAGGAGCCGGGATTTGTGTAACCGCCTCGTGTAACTCCGGATCAAAGGAGGCTCCCTGCTCTACCACTATCGGTTCCAGCCCTTTCTGTTTCAGGGTCTCGGAAAACTTCTGGTGGATCAGACCTACACCTTCCAACCATTGATCCGCACCGGCCTTATTCATCTCGGCCAATGCGCGATCGAAATCGTCGAGCACAGGGAGCAAGGCCTGTATGACTTCCTGACCGGCAGTCCGGAAAAGCTCCAGACGCTCCTTCTGCGTACGTTTTTTATAGTTTTCAAATTCGGCAAACAGGCGGAGGAATTTCTCTTTTTCCGCGGCTAATTGTTCTTCCAGGCCGACCTCGCTATCCTCCCGGACCTGTTCCTGCTGAGTTTCCTGAGTATTCTGGGCTTCCTTATCCTCCACTGTATTCTTTTCCTGCTCCGAATCGGGCAGTTCTACGTCTTTGCTCATTTTAGGGTAATCGTTTTAATCGAAGGGGTCAAATAACTTGCCAGTCCGGCAAATATGCCAAAATGTCACCAAAAGTAAACAACTTGAAGCAGTATGGGAATGCCGTTAGTGAAGAAACCGAAAATCAGGTAAGAAGATCCTCCAGTGCACTCCGCAGATTTACATATTCGAATCGGAAACCCGCTTCCTGAAGTTTTCGGGAACTCACACGCTGGCTCTCGAGCAGCACGGCTGACATCTCACCGAAAGCGAGCTTTACCAGCAAACTGGGAATGGCAGGCAGCCAGACTGGACGCCCCGTGACTTCTCCCATCATTTTCACCAGCTTCTCCTGAGAGACGGGATTGGGTGCTACGGCATTGTAAACCCCGGTGATATCCTCCTCCAGCGCGAAGCGCAAAATGGAGGCCAGGTCCTTGATATGGATCCAGGATTGCCATTGTTCCCCAGTACCGAATGCAGCTCCAAAACCCCATTTAACGGGTGCGAGCAGCTTGGGCAGGGCGCCGCCTTCGCGGGCCAGTACCAGTCCGATTCGCAGTCGGACTTCGGGAACTCCCAACCTGGCTACCTGAAGGGTGGCTTCTTCCCAGGATCGGACCACCTCGGCTAGAAATCCCTTTCCGGTATCGGGCTCACTTTCGGTATATAAACGGGAACGGGAACTGGGATATATCCCTATGGCTGAGGCAGACACGAATTTTTCGATGTTTTCATTACCGACCTCTTCAATGGCCTTCCTCAGGGTTAGGGTGCTTTGAATGCGGCTATTGAGAATCTTCTCCCGATTCGCCGGCGTCCAGCGCTGCGCGATACTGGAGCCGGCCAGATTAACCACATGAGTAACCCCCTCAAAAGCATTCATGTCGATTTCACCCAGATCCGGATTCCAGTAGAAGCCTTTTCCCTGAAAGCGGTCCTTGAGTTTCTCCCGGGACGTACTAAGATAGGCGAACGGGATGTGGTTCCTTTTGAGTTCCTGCATCAGTTCTGTTCCAACCAGTCCGGTGCCTCCGCCAATGAGAACTTTCATACTTTTTATCGACAAAGATACTGGTTTCACCGACGAGCCACCTCGGCTTTAGGGTAGCCTTAACGGCTTGCGGTCGCCCGAATCATTTCCCTTTTGCCAGGCGGGCCGGGAAGCCGCTCCACTCGAAGCCCAAGCTCCTGCAGGTTCCGGCGTACTGAGCCCTTAGCGCTGTAAGTGACGAATACCCCACCAGGAGACAGGCTGCCTGCAAACTTTTCGAGTACGGGCAGCTCCCAGAGTTCGGGCTGAACGCGGGCACCGAATGCGTCGTAATACACCAGGTCGATGTCCTTTAATCCGGGAAAGTCAGCGACGGGCTGCAGCCACTTACGGATACGGAAGCCGGACGATATCTCAGTCCACCTTCCGCCTTTGGCTTGGTGTAAATCGATCAGAACCTGATCTAGTTGTTGCCGGTCCTTCGGGGTCGAGGTCAGGAATTCGCTATAGTTCATCGAAAGGGCCTCGCTCACAGTACAGGGGAAGGCCTCTACGGACTGGTATTCCACCTCGCGGCCGGGTGCCTGGCATTCCAGCCAGGTAAGCATGGCATTCAGACCGGTTCCCAATCCCATCTCGAGTATGCGCAGCGGCGTGATCTCCAGCGTTCGAAATCCGTGTTCTATAAACACATGCCGGGATTCCTGCACGGCCCCATGTCGGGAATGATAGGTCTCGTCCAGTTCAGGCAGATACAGTGTCCTGGAGCCATCGGAAGTCTCAATTATTCTTCGATCCATAATCGAAATCGCGGCATGACGCAACCCTACTAAAGTACGGGTTCCCTTCCATATATGTGTTTTCAGGGTTATCTTTGCATTCCTAAACCGAGACGTGATGAATATTGCTATCGAGCACAGTGAAAGCAGTCGGCTGGCTGGCATGGATGTCGAAAACCTCAAATTTGGAGAGCTATTCACGGATCATATGTTTGTATGTGATTTCCGGGATGGAAACTGGAAGGAGCCGAGGATCGTACCCTATGGTCCTATACAGATGAGCCCATCCTCCCGCGTATTTCACTACGGTCAGGCCATATTCGAAGGAATGAAGGCCTACCGGGGCCAGGACGGTAAGGCCTACCTGTTTCGGCCCATGGATAATATTCGTCGGTTTAACAAATCGGCCGTAAGGCTATATATGCCCGAAGTGCCGGAAGACCTGTTCATGGAGGGGCTACTAAAGCTAGTCCATACGGATAGCTCCTGGGTTCCGGAACCCTGGGGCAGTAGCTTGTATATCCGTCCATTTGCCATCGCCTCCCAGGAAGGAATCATAGCCAGTCCGTCCGAGGAGTTCAGATTCATGATCATCTGTGCTCCGGCAAATAAGTACTATTCCGGTGAAGTTCGCGTAAAAATCGAGGAAGACTTTAGCCGGGCAGCACCCGGAGGTTTTGGGTACGCGAAAGCGGCGGGTAACTACGCCGGGCAGTTCTACCCTACCGCCCTGGCCAGGGAACAGGGGTACCAACAGATTATATGGACCAATGCCGCTACCCATGAGTTCATTGAAGAGGCCGGAACCATGAATATTTTCATGCGTATCGGAGACACCCTGCTTACCAGTCCGGTGAGCGACAGTATACTCGATGGAATCACGAGAAAAAGCCTGGTTCAGTTGGCCCGGGACAGGGGAATCGATATCGAGGTACGTCCGGTAAGGGTGAGCGAAGTTGTGGAAGCAGCCGAAGCGGGAACGCTCAAGGAGCTCTTCGGAGCCGGGACCGCAGCAGTAGTGAGTCCAATCTCCGGTTTCGGATACCGCGACAGGAAATTTGAGCTTCCGGAGATCACAGAGGATTCCATGGCGCTTCAGCTCAAGAATGCCCTGATGGACATACAATACGGGCGGGCCGAGGATCCTTACGGCTGGCGTGTAGCAGTTGAGTAATAACAGGATCCGACCTTCAACACCTTCCCTATGTCGACCGGCAGAATAATTTTCAGCATACTGTTTGTTCTCGTCTTCGGTGTCGTACTCTTTTTCCAATACCGCGGCCAGAGGGAGTTTCACCGCAAGTATTTTAAAGGTGCCTGGTGGGTGATCGTCGCATTCGCTCTCTTCGTACTGCTGTTGTTCGCCTTCAAGTACTTCCTGACTGCTACTGCCTGAACCAGCAGTACGCAACAGCTCTGGAGCCTTTCGCAACAATAATCCCGCAAAACCTTGCCAGATGGTGAAAAGGATTACATTTGTATTGGATATCAACAAAAATCATGACGGTTCTACTCTACATCCTGGCCTCTCTGCTAGTGCTGAACGCTGCCCTGCTTCTGTTCAGTGTGAATGGCGCAAAGGAGATGTTCAGACGACCAATCCGGAAACTGAGAGACACCCAGGTTCCATCCATCATGGAGCGTAAAATCCCCCAGGCAGAGTACAAGAAAGCCGTCTAAATACATGATTACATCGTGTGAAGCAATTGCTGTTTGCTTTTCTGGGAGGAGGACTTGGAGCTACGACCAGGTACCTGATTGGTCTCTGGCTTAAAAGGGAGGATCCCGGATTCTTCTGGGCTACATTTCTTTCGAACATACTGGGCTGCCTCCTACTAGGTATCATCATTGGTATACGAGACAAATCCGGACTGAGCTCGGCTCAATACGTGCTCTTTGCTGTTGGTTTCTGCGGAGCCCTCACCACCTTCTCCACCTGGATCTTCGAACAGTCTCAACTCTACGACCTCAAAGGTCTCGCAGCCACAGCCCTTTATACCTTCTTCAGCTGGATGGCGGGATGGATCGTTTTCATATTCGGGGGTTACCTCGTCCGTGCCTGGATATAAACCGAACAGGGTATCTGCCCCATTTCCATTATTAAATCCACAATAATCAGGGTCCAATTTTTTGGAGTCCTGAAAACTGATTCGCAATTCCATTGGCTTTTGGGCGTTCTGATGCACACGCTTATATATTTGAAACGGATCAACTGGAAATATGAAAAAAGTAGAAGCCATTATTCGAAAATCGAAGTTTGATGAAGTGAAAAAGGCCCTCCATGCCGTAGAGGTAAACTTTTTCAGTTATTGGGACGTAACCGGAGTGGGCAATGAAAAACAGGGACATGTTTACCGGGGGATTGCATACAGCACCAGCGACATACAACGCAGGTACCTGTCCATAGTGGTCTCCGACGAATTCCTCGATCGGACTATAGACGCCATACTCAAATCCGCCGCTACCGGGAATGTAGGGGATGGGAAGATCTTTATTAGTGAAGTTACCGATGCCTACCGCATACGAACCGGGGAAAACGGACATGCCGGTATTAACTGAGCCCTAGAAATCGCATAAAAAACATGGATCAAGCAATTTTTACCGCCAATAATGTATGGATGATGATATGTACGGGACTGGTGTTCTTCATGCACCTGGGGTTTTCCCTGCTGGAGATAGGCCTGACCCGTCAGAAGAATTCGGTCAACATACTTTTTAAAAACGTCTTTATCATCTGTGTAGGGCTGCTGGTTTATTATATCGGCGGCTTCAACCTCATGTATCCTGGATTTGAAGAAGGAGATACTGGCTTCCTGAAGTTTGCAGGTTTCGGACTGCCCATAGGCGAAGACGGACTCACCATTGCTTACGCAGATGGGGGCTACACCTACTGGACCGACTTTCTCTTCCAGGGGATGTTTGCCGCTACTGCGTCAACCATAGTATCTGGAGCGGTTGCGGAGCGCATTAAAATAGGGCCGTTTATGGTCTTAACCCTACTCTATGTCGGACTGGTCTATCCCATCGTTGGTTCCTGGCAATGGGGCAAGGGCTTTCTGTCAAAACTCAGCATAGGAGAAGCCGAGGGATTTTACGATTTCGCCGGCTCGACCCTGGTACATTCCGTGGGAGGCTGGGCAGCCCTGGTAGCCATAGCCCTTCTAGGGCCACGGATCGGGAAATTCGACGAGGACGGGAGGACCCTGGCTATTCCCGGACATAATCTGCCCCTGGCATCGGCTGGTGTTCTCATACTGTGGCTGGGCTGGTTTGGCTTTAATGGGGGCTCGGTGCTGTCTGCCGACCCCGCAACCACATCCCTGGTACTGGTCACTACTTCACTGGCGGCTGCCGCAGGCGGAGTCGGGGCCTTTCTCACTTCCACCGCCCTGTATAAGAATTACGACCTGACCATGTTCCTTAATGGCATACTTGGCGGATTGGTGGGTATAACCGCCGGAGCCGACCTGATGTCTCCGAATGAGGCTGTAATCATCGGACTTTTCGCTGGGGTAATTATCGTTTTCGGAGTAACCCTGATCGATCGTCTGAAGCTGGACGATCCTGTCGGGGCCGTGACCGTGCACCTGATTGGTGGAATCTGGGGTACTCTGGCCGTTGGCCTTTTCGGGGACAAGGCAGGGTTCGATCAGTTCCTTGTGCAGCTAAGCTCGGTAGGGATTACGGGAGCCTTTTGTTCGGCCGGGGCTTTTGGTATCATTTTCGCTCTCAAGTCAAGTGTGGGCATACGGGTTCCGGAACTGGAAGAACTCGAGGGCCTGGACATACACGAACACGGCATGGACGCCTATGCCGACTTCAGCATGAGCGAACAGAAATAAATATCGGCAAGACCTTATCTGGTGGTGACGCTTAGAACCTCACCCCTGCCCTGACAGAGCCGGGGAGTACATTTTCCTCAGGAACCAGTGGGCAAACGTAATTCGGATTGTACGCGCAGTACGGATGGTAGGCCCGGTTGAAATCAATGCTCACATAGTCAGTATCCGCCTCTGGATAAGGGATATTCAGATAACGCCCCCCATCGTAAGTCGAACGCCCATTGGTTTCATCACCAAAAGGCAGGAAGAGTGGCGTATCAGACTCTGGGAACCCCATTGGGTCGAGCAATTGGTAGGCCGTGAGTTCGTAGCGCTTACCCTCCCGCTCGAAATGCAGTCGGACATAAGGGCGCTGACCTCCAGATTCCGGTGGGATCTCCGAAGTATTGGTTTCCAGCATAACCGGAAGCGCATCGGGTATACGCTCCAAGGTGGCCTCCACTACCCATGTCGTGTCGATCGGATAAAACCTGAGACCTTCAAATTCTTTTTTCTGTTCAGGGGTCAGTGGACTATTGGCCGATACGCGATAGAATCTGTCGAGCTCCGACTGAAACTTACGGGTGTCGCTGAAACTGTCCGGTGTGGGTACGCCGGCACTCTCCTCATCATGGTACTTCTTGCCCGAGTTGCAGCAGGCCAGTACAAAAAAGAGGATTAAACCCCATGCCCAGGTTTGCAGCAGTCTAATAACGGGATTCATCCAGGTATTCGGCAACAAGTTCGTTGTATTCGGGACTTAGCCGAAACAAGGCCGTGTGTTTAAGTGAATACAGGCGCTCCTTGTCCCTGAAGCCTTTCTGGAAGACCAAATCGAGGTAATACAGCGCTGTACCATAATCTTCCTGGAATGCGCTTAGTGAAATTACCGTCAGATAGGGTTCGAAATTATCCGGCTCAAGCAGGGTGCGCAACATGTGAAGGAAGGACTCAAAGGGAGCCCTGTCCGTAAGTGTTAACGTCTCGCTTTGGTCCTTGAGTACCATAAGCTGATCGTCTACCAGGGCCGAAATATAGCTCAGGGAGCGCGCAGCGAAGGCCCTCTCGTCGGCCTGGGCACTTCCCCGTTCCCGGTTTCGAAGCTCATTGATTTGATAATTCCACCATCCCAGATTGTCCAGCTGCAGGTATTCCAGATCGCTCTGCAGATAGTCCCAGTAACGAAACCACTCCACCTCTTCCTTGTAAAACAGATTACCCAGTCTCCGGTTCTCCCTGCGATAGTCGGACAGGCGTCCCCGATCGCGAAGCTCTCTTTTCCAGGACGACCCGGAATGCATCCCGAATAAATCCTCCTGAAGATCCCACTCCTCCTGGGCCAGGACCAGTCTTCCCTTATCCATCCAGTGCTGAAATCGATTCTCGGACGCAACGCGCATTTTGGTGTAGAGCGTCGAATCCGCTGGTATGGTTCCGCCAAGCATCGCATTCAGTCGAATAACATTCAGGCAGCGACTGAGAAATAGTTTCGTCGAATCTGCCAACTTGCCCTCTGTGGTTAGCAAATGAGCATCACTGCGCCCGATTTTCAGATTTTCCCAGTCTTTTTTCATCTGACGGTATGCGAAATCGCCAGTACCAATTGCCCCGACAAAGTGCTTTCCCCTTTGACTCCTGAGAAATTCCACCCCGGCCAGAGGCCCGCCGAGTGCAATGGTTCCCTTGACTCCTTCTACCAGAAATGGGGTAGTACTGGCCATCCTGCTACTGGACTGGGTGCCCAGGCTGTAGATCATGGTTGGCACCAAAGGAAACAGCTCATTCGCCACCTTAAGGACATCCACAGCCGACTTCACGCTGTCCACAACCGAGGTACTGTCCGTGGCGGCCTGTAAATGTATCAGCAGGAAACCCTCCTGGTCGAGCACATCTTTCCAGGATTCCATCCGCTGACGGGCACGAGTATCAAAGTCAAAATAGAGAAGCAACGGCCAGCTCCTGTCATTGGTATAACCCGCCGGCAAATAGATCCGGACCGGGTCCTTACCCGGAATGAGTTCAATGGAATCGTTAACCTGTCCCTTTCGCAGTATGAAGGGCTCCTGCTGGGCTTGCAAAGACAAGCCGCAGACTAAGAGGAAAACATAGAGGATACTCGAAGTATTCATAGCAACAATTGCAGCAGAAAGATAGGAATTAAAACCGTGGTTTACCACTTTCAATTCCCCAGGGAACGTTCCCTGATGACCTCTGACAGTATGATGTGTGTCCGCGTTTCCCCATAAGTAATCAGGGTATCAATAAATGATTCGAGATGTGCCTGATCGCGCAACCGGACTTCCATCATAATGTTTTCGTTTCCAGTGATGCGGAAACAATTAATCACTTCAGGATATTCCTTAACGTCCTTTAGAAAGGGCTTAAGTTTGCCGACAAAGGCCCTGAGGCTGATGATGGCGTGTAGTTGAAGGCCCAGATGATCAGGATCCAGCACGGTTCGGTAACCTCGAATGATACCTTTCTCCTCCATTTTTCGGATTCGCTCGGCCACGGCCGGACCCGTCAGCCCAACCTTTCGTCCAATGTCCGTGTAGGAGGCCCGGGCATTGTCCTGCAGAATCCTGAGAATGCGATTATTGAAGTCGATCAATGTCCTTAGCCTTTTAAAGTAAAGTTAGCAAAATAATTCGTTTTCTTAATCATGAGGTGCATTTATTGCAATTTTCTATAGCCAACAGTAGATTTAACTATGGTAACTTTAGCATTGTATTTTCCCATGAAAAAGAACTCCAATTTATCGCATCCGCTTTATCTGCACGCCCTTGCGCTTGGCGATCTATCCCAGGCCGTTGCCAGATATGTAGAGTACAAGTACGAAACCCTAAATAGTTCGGGCTTCATCCACCTTCAGGCAGAAATAGCCGAGGCGATACGCAATGATTCACAGCTCATACAGCAAAGTACCGCTGAGATTACAGGACCAGAGTCTCAAAGTAGGATGGCAGCCAATCTCAGGTACCTCAGGACGCTGGGTAAGAACCTCCTCTCCTACTGCAACGGACTGGAATTTCACGGGCTAAAGGAACGGGAGTATGTACAGTTGCTTAGACGCGAAGTAAAACTGTACCGCAGGGCGCTCAAGCACTGGTCCATATCACCCAACTAATCCAGGTAAGAACGCCTGCTCTGAATCCATACCTTACCGGATTGCTTATTTTTATCGCAAATCCACCTGCCATGATCAAGCAGCCTAAGACACTGCCACTGCTACTGACACTATTTCTAACTCTGGCTTCCTGTGATGAACTTCAGGAGGTAGTCAAACAGCTGCCGGGCGATGCTCCCCCTTCAGAATGGGAAATACAATCCGGACTCAAAGAGGCCCTGCAATTCGGTGTCAGCAGGCGGGTGGAAAAACTCGGAGAAGAAAACGGTTTTTTCGACAATCCGCTGGTCAGAATCGGATTGCCCGAAGAGCTCGAGGTAGTGGATCGTACCCTAAGGAGACTGGGACTTTCTTCTCTGGCTGATGAGGGCATCCGGTACCTTAACCGGGCTGCCGAGGACGCCGTAGTCGAGGCCATACCCATATTTACGAAAGCCGTTAGTGGTATTACCTTCGCCGATGCCAGAGACATACTGCTGGGTGCCGACAATGCCGCTACTCTGTATTTGGAAGGACGTACTTCCAGCTCCCTTTTCAATGCCTTCGAGCCGGTGATATCTAATTCCTTTCAGAAGGTTGGAGCCGATCGTATTTGGGCAGACATAATCGCTCGTTATAATGAATTGCCACTGGTGCGAAAAGTTAATCCGGATCTCAGCGACTACATCACACGTGAGGCCCTTAAAGGGGTCTATACCGTAATAGCAGAAGAGGAAAAGGAAATACGATCACGGGTATCTTCTCGGAGCACCCGGCTACTGCAACGGGTATTTGCCTTGCAGGATGAGGCCAGACGCGATCCCTGATTTCGTCAACTCATTGCACGGCCAGGAGGGAGTTCGAGCAGGTAGTCGATGACCAAATCGTTGAATACGGCCGGTTGTTCCACATTAACCACGTGTCCGCAGCTCTGAATGACCTGTAAAGAGCTGGAGCGATGCATATCTACAATCTTGCGAACAGAAGGAAGGAAGAGGTAGTCCTCCTCTCCCATCACATACAAGGTAGGTATGGGAATCTCAGCAGAGCGAAAGAACCTGAGTAAGGGATTGATTTCTGAGGTCAGCCGGAACCAGCGGATGAACTCCTTCTGATAGAGTTTTTTGGCCTCCCGCACAAAAAGCAGGCGGGATTCCCGGTGATTTCGATTAGGCATGATAATGAAGGCGAAGAACTTATACAGCCAGAGATAGGGAACGACCGATTTTAGCAATATTCCAAAACGCATGAGTAGCTGCGACCGCAAGTTGAGTTTCATGATCGCCCCGCCCATGATCATACTCTTAACCAGCTCGGGATGTCGTTCGGCCAGATTTCGGATCAATATGGTACCCAGGGAAATCCCAATAAAATGAGATTGTTCAATTTTTTCGTGTCTGACGACCTCGACGATATCGTCCGTAATGGAGTCAAAGGTATACTGGTCCTTAAAGGCATCGGAGAAGTTGGGTTTGGAATTTCCGTGGCCTCTTAAATCCAGTAGCAGCACATTAAAATGCTTCTTGAAATCCCTTAATTGCTTGTACCAGATGGTGGAACTCCCCCCTGCGCCGTGGACAAAGGTCACCCATTCTTCGGAGGTAGGATGAAGGAATTTACTGTAATGAAGCACTTCGTTTTTCTTTAAAAGTAACCAATTTGTCTGTCGTCGCCCCTATCGGATCTGTTACACCAGGCGTTTGGCAAATGATGACATCTGACCCCTGAAATCAGACGCAGCCTCTCCGGCTGCAGTAGCAAAATCCATACCACCGGAAGCGTAGATAATCGAACGGGAGACATTGATCAGTACACCACCGTCCCGGTTACAGGCAGCCTCGCACACTTCACTCACGCTCCCCCCCTGGCTTCCTACTCCGGGAATCAACAAAAATGAATCGGGAACCATTCGACGGACATGCTCCAGGTATTCGGCCTGGGTCGCTCCTACGACATACATCAGTCTATCGGAATGCCGATAGGACTGAGAGGTTTTCAGTACCTGTTCGTAGAGTCGCTCGTTCCCCAGCCGCCTTAGCTGGTAGTCTGCAGCGCCCTCGTTAGAGGTCAATGCCAATAGTATGGCATATTTACCAGGCCATTCCAGAAAAGGTTCCACAGAGTCCGCGCCCATATAGGGTGCCACGGTGACCGAATCGAAGGGCAGCGTCTTAAAAAACGCACGCGCATACTGCCGGGCGGTGTTGCCGATGTCGCCACGCTTGGCGTCCGCAATGGTAAAATGTTTCGGATACTGAGCCTTGATGTATTGAATCAGCCGGGAAAGAGACCTCCATCCGGACGGACCCTCAGCCTCGAAAAAAGCCGTATTGGGCTTATAGGCCACGCAGTGCGTATGGGTCGCATCGACTATTGCCCTGCTGAATTCGAACAATGGATCCTCCTCATCCAACAGATGTTCGGGTATTCGTTCCGGAACGGGATCGATGCCCACGCAAAGGAAACTCTCCTTCTCTCGTATGTGATGGGTAATATCGCTTAATGTCATAGGGAAATCGAATCCGTTACCGGTTAAGCCTAAAACAATTCCGAGGCCTCCCGGAGTTTCTCGGTATTTTCGACCAGCATGAGCTCATCGATGATTTTCTGTATATCCCCGTTGATGATATTCTGCAAATCATAAAGGGTAAGTCCGATACGGTGATCGGTAACCCGACCCTGGGGATAATTGTAGGTCCGGATCTTGGCCGATCGATCTCCGCTGCTCACCTGTGAGTTCCTCTTCGCTGCGTCTTCTTCCTGTTTCTTGGCCAGTTCCAGATCGTAAAGTCGGGAACGCAGTACCTTAAATGCCTTTTCCTTGTTCTTGTGCTGGGACTTCTGATCCTGGCATTGGGCAACCAACCCAGTTGGCAGGTGGGTAAGTCGGACGGCAGAATAGGTCGTGTTTACCGACTGTCCGCCCGGACCGGAGGAACAGAAGTAATCGATCCGCACCTCTTTGGGGTCGATCTGAACGTCGAAGTCTTCGGCCTCGGGTATTACCATTACAGTAGCTGCGCTGGTGTGTACCCGGCCCTGAGTCTCGGTCTGAGGAACCCGCTGTACCCGATGCACACCAGCCTCAAATTTCAGCGTGCCGTAAACATCTTCTCCACTAACCTCGAAATGAATTTCCTTATAGCCCCCACTGGTTCCTTCACTCAAGTCTATAATGTTAGTCTTCCAGCCTCTGGACTCACAATACTTGGTATACATCCGGAAGAGGTCTCCGGCAAATATGCTGGCCTCATCTCCGCCGGTTCCCGCCCGAATCTCCATGACCACATCCTTTTCGTCCTCGGGATCCTTGGGAATCAACATAAGCTTGATGGCTTCTTCGAGCGCGGGCAAGGCCTCACGGGCCTCATCCAGCTGCAGGCGGGCCATCTCTGCCATCTCGGGATCGCCCCCAGCCGCCAGTATTTCTTCGGCCTCGGATAAGTTGGCCGTAAGGTTCAGGTATTCCTCCCGTTTATCCATCAGCGCCTTGAGATCCTTGTACTCCTTGTTCAACTTCACATAGCGATTTTGGTCGGAAATAACATCCGGCTGGATAATGAGATCGGACACCTCATCGAAACGCTGTTTGACTATGTTGAGCTTATCTATCATTCATCGGTCATTCGAATGGACGAATTTACGAATTTACCTTCCGGGCTCACTGTTCTTGCCCTTACTGGTCCATAGGTATTTATCCTTACTTGTTGTAATTGAAGGTGCCGAATTCACTTTCAATGGTCAGAGATGCACCCCGTCCTTCCTCGACCCTGCCCACCACGCGAGCCTCTACCCCTAAGGATTCTGAGATGCGTACCACCTCATTGGCTACCGATGGATCCACGTAGCATTCCATGCGGTGACCGCAATTAAACACCCGATACATTTCCTTCATGGGCGTCCCGGATTCTTCCCGAATCATACGAAAAAGCGGAGGTAGTGCAAACAGGTTATCCTTGATAACATGAGCATCGTCCACGAAGTTGAGGATCTTGGTCTGTGCTCCGCCACTGCAGTGAACCAGTCCGTGTATCGCATCCAGGGATACCTGTTCGAGCAGCTTCCGGATTACGGGTGCGTAGGTTCGGGTAGGCGAAAGCACCAGCTTTCCCGCATCCAATGGAGTGCCCTCCACCGGGTCGGTCAGCTTGCGACTACCGGAATACACCAGCTCTGCAGGCAAGACTCCGTCGAAGCTCTCGGGATACTTCGAGGCCAGTTCATTGGCGAATACATCGTGCCTGGCAGAGGTTAACCCATTGCTGCCCATACCACCATTGTACTCGTTTTCGTATGCTGCCTGACCGAAGGAGGCCAATCCGACTATAACGTCTCCGGGCTTTATATGGGCATTATCCACTACCCGGGAACGCGGCATACGCGCCATTACCGTGGAATCCACGATTACGGTTCGAACCAGATCTCCCACATCGGCGGTCTCTCCTCCCGTGTATTCGATCTCCACTCCCCATTCTCCAAAACGATCGACGAGTTCCTGCATCCCCTGTATCAGTACATTTAATACTTCGCCCGGTATTAGTTGTTTGTTCCGGCCAATAGTCACCGAAAGCAAAATAGGTCCCGTTGCTCCCACGCAAAGCAGATCGTCTGTATTCATGACCAAAGCATCCTGGGCAATGCCCTTCCATACGCTGATATCCCCAGTTTCCTTCCAATACATATAGGCCAGGGAGGACTTGGTTCCGGCCCCATCCGCGTGCATGATGTTACAGAATTCCGGGTCGTTACCCAGCAGGTCGGGTACTATCTTGCAGAAAGCTTTCGGGTATAGTCCCGGATCAAGATGAGCGACGGCCTTGTGAACGTCAGTTTTGGACGCTGAAACACCCCGCTTTTCGTAGCGCTCGGAAGAGGACATGTAGAAATTTTGATTCAAAAGTACTATTTCGGAGCGGTTTTACCTGCCGCTTTCCCTTCCGGGCAGAGGAATCCCATTCCCCGTAAGCAACCCTTTTTATTAACAGCCAGGATAAGGTCCGAATTTTATTAAGCCCGCAGGGTAAGCACCCAAGGTATACTCGTCAGGCAGGGAACGCTAGCGTGTGGAAAAATATTTGATCTGAAATACCTCACTAAAATCAGATTATCTGATATTTCATATAATTTTGGCCATTAAACATAAAGCAGTCAACTTCATATGAGTAAGTCTAAATTAGAGTATATCTGGCTGGATGGATACAAACCCACCCAGGAGCTTAGGAGCAAAACAAAAATCGTGGACAATTTTGATGGCAAGCTTGAGAGTTGCCCCATGTGGTCCTTCGACGGAAGTTCTACCAACCAGGCGGAAGGTAATTCTTCGGACTGCTTATTACAACCGGTGGCCATCTTCCCAGATCCGGACCGACCCAACGGCTGGCTGGTCATAAACGAGGTGTTGAATGCAGACGGTACAGCTCACGAGACCAATTACCGGGCATTGATCGACGACGACGACGAGGATTTCTGGTTCGGTTTCGAGCAGGAGTACTTCCTTATGAATACAGAAACGGATCTTCCTCTCGGATTTCCACGTGGCGGATTCCCAGGGCCTCAGGGTAAGTATTACTGCTCAGTCGGTGGCCGTTATACCTGGGGTCGTGAATTCGTAGAAGAGCATCTGGATGCCTGCCTGGAGGCCGGAATTAATGTGGAAGGGATCAATCAGGAAGTGGCTCCAGGACAATGGGAGTTCCAGACTTTCGCCAAGGGCGCCAAGCGCGCCGGTGACATCCTCTGGGTGGCCCGATACCTGCTGAATCGTATCACAGAAAAATATGGATACTATATCGAGCTGCATCCGAAACCAGTACCGGGCGACTGGAACGGAAGCGGAATGCATGCTAACTTCTCCAATTCCCTGCTGAGAACCGCTGGTAACAAGGAAGTATATGACCGGATCTGCGAGGCCTTCCGACCAGTGGCTCAGGAGCATATTAATGTCTATGGCGCAAACAACGACGAACGACTCACAGGTCTCCACGAGACCCAACACATAGACGAGTTCTCTTATGGGGTATCGGACCGGGGTGCATCCATCCGAATCCCTATAGCGACCGTGGAGAGCGGCTGGAAGGGATGGCTGGAAGATCGCCGGCCTGCCTCCAACGCCAATCCCTACCAGGTTGCACAGCGGATTATAGAAACAGTTAAGTCGGCCTCTTAAAGAACCGCTCAGATCAATTTATGCGTAACCCCCCTTCGCGGCCGCGAAGGGGGGTTCTTTTTATCATTAAACTAGTTACCCAGGGTCATATAGACAAATATCAGATAGAGTACCAGCAGCAGCAGCCCGTCGCGCCGGCGAAGCTTCATACGAGGAATCAGTAAGACCAATGGCAGGGTAATGGCCGAAAAGGCGACCATCCAGTATACATCACTGCTCAGCAGCCTCTCATCCTGGGCCTCAATCGGGGTAATCAGTGAAGTTATACCCAATACTGCCAAAAGATTGAAAATATAGGATCCTATGAGGTTCCCCAGCGATATCGCACGCTCCTTCTTGATAGCCGCAATGACCGAAGCGGCGAGCTCGGGCACGCTGGTCCCCACACTGAGCACGGTGATGGCGATCACGCGTTCGCTTACGCCGAAATCCTGCGCCATGGCCCGAGCACCCTGTATCAGGAATTCGGAACCCGACCAGAGTCCGGCGCCGCCCAGTACCATAAACAGCAGGGTCATACCCCAGGAAAGACTATCATCCTGGTCTACCTGAGCAACGGGATGAGCCTCCTTGACAAAACGCAACACATAAACCACGAAAGCGATTAAGAAAGCCAGCATGATCCCTCCCTCCAGGGCTTCCAGCCTGCGATCCGGATAAATGAAGAATATAAACATTCCTGTTGCTATCATCAGGGCAGGCCAGTCGCAATTCAGGAAGGTTCTTTCGACCAGTATGCGACCGAGCAGCAGGGTGATCCCGAGTACCAGACCGATGTTGGCTATGTTGGAGCCCACCACATTACCCAGTGCAATATCCTGGGACCCGTCCAGGGCAGCCTTCATACTCACTATGAGCTCAGGGGCAGAGGTGGCAAATGAGACGACGGTCATGCCGATGACCATGCGAGGTATGGAAAAACGCAAGGACAGGGCTACGGCCGATTTCAGCAACCAGTTCCCACCCACAATCAACAACACGAATCCACCGACAACGTAGAGTAAGTTTTCCAAGAAAATGAGTTTTGGCAAATATAGATGATGGTACAAGTTACACGCCAAACTTCCTGAAGCTATTGCTAAATAACTTTAACTATTATTTTAGTTTTAAAACTAGTTTTTTAGTTTACTTTGGTCCTCAAAGCTTTTCGCTATGCAGAAACTCACCAATAAGGAAGAAGAACTAATGATCGTTCTATGGAAACTGGGTAAGGCCTTTGTGAAGGACATCCGGAAGGAATACTCGGAATCCAGGCATTACAACACCCTGTCCACCACTATGCGCAATCTGGAAGACAAAGGTTTTGTGGGGCATGAAGTCCTGGGTAACAGCCACCGCTACTACCCTATAGTTTCCAAAGAGGAATACCGGTCTAAGTATATCCTGGAAACCATACATAATTACTATTCCAACTCGTATAAAAGCCTGGTTTCCTTCTTCGCACAGGAAGAGAAGATCAGTGCTGAGGAACTCAGAGAAATACTGGATTTAATCGAGAAAAATAAATAGCGATGCATCCCTTCTTCATTTATCTTCTAAAAGCCGCGGCCGTACTCCTGATTTTTCTGAGCGTTTACTGGCTGTTCTTTCGAAATGAGACTTTCTTTGGTTTCTTGAGAATCTACCTGCTAACGGGTATTATGGCAGCCCTAGTAGTCCCGGCTGTCAATTGGGTATACTATACGGAGCCTGTCTATGTTCCGGTTTCGATGATGCAGTATTCCGAACTCCCATTGACAGGATCGGGTACTGAGATTCAGGACGAACCCTTCTGGACTCTAGCGACTGTCTTATTCATTGCTTATGTGACAGGAGCCCTGGGCATACTGCTGCATCGCTCCCACTCGATACTGCAGATCGCCCGTCTGCGCAGAAAAGCCAAGCGACTTGAGGAACAGGGACTTGCCCTTTATCAGGTATCGGAACCCCTGCCCCCTTTCTCATTCTTCAATCACATTTTCTGGAATCCCAGTCTATACAGCGAGGAGGAGCGAGTCTCCATACTTCGTCACGAGGAAGCGCACTGTCGGCAGTGGCACAGTATAGACATCATACTCATGGAGCTCTGCCTGATCGTGCTCTGGTGGAATCCCGTGAGCTGGGCCTACCGTAATATATTGCGGCAGAATCTGGAGTATCTTGCAGATCGGAGCGCGAGTACCGAAGGGCTAAACCGAACCTCCTACCAGTTCGCCATGCTGAGACTCAGTGCCCCCGAGCACGCCCCGATGCTGGCCAACACCTTTAATAAATCATTCATCAAAAAGCGAATCGTTATGCTCAATCAAAAACCATCCAATCCAAAGAAAATCGGTCTGTTTGCGGTGATACTGCCCCTTTTGGCCGTATTTATGTACAGTTTCAACCGTACTGAAGTGGTGCGCTATGTTCCATCTGAAATCATAGATCCCCTGATGTCTCAGGTCAGTACCCCAGAAAAACGGATCGAAATCGAGATCACTGCGACATCTACCGATGCCGAACTCGATAAAATCAAGCAGTCACTGGCCGAAGAAAGCATCGACATGTCCTACACCGCCGTGAAGAACGCCGAAGGCCTGATTACCTCCCTGTCTATTGACGTCAAAGGCTCCTATTCCTCAGGCAAGAAATTCTCCGGGACCTACAGTATAGAAGAGGACGGCCCCATCGACCCGGTTTTTCTCCTTTTCGATGACGAGGCCGAGACCTTTTCGATGAGAACCGGCCTACTCGATACCGAAGAAGAGATCGAAATCGATGTGGATGTCGATACAGACGAAGAGGGTGTAAGCTATAGAGCCCAAAGCATCACCGTTGAGAGGGATGATGACGATCGTCAAAAGTTCAAGATCCGCTTCAACGGCAAAAATGAAGGAGGAACCTACTTTATCTCGGATTCATCGGATGTCAAGGTATGGGGATTCAGGAGCCCGCCTTCACCACTCCATCCTTCAGATCATGTTACCATCCTACGCGGAAGAAAGTCACCGGGAAACGCCAAGGCTATTACCATTACCGGACATCCTAATCCGGTTAAAGTCATGACTCTTCCACTGGACCGTAAGTCGATCCGCAAACTCAAGCGCGAATCCAAGAAGGCACGCAAGAATGGTGAAGATGACAAAACCGAATACATCATCATTACCGATGGTGAAATGGGCTCCATGAATTTCGATTTCGATATGAATCTCTCCGGTATCGGTTGGGACGAAATGGAAGAAGAAAAGGTTCGAGAAATGATCGAAAAGCAGCGCATTGAGTGGAAGGAGCAAATGAAAGAGAATGAAACGATCATACGAAAAAGTATGGAAGAAGCTAAGAAGGTTGCCATTGAAGCCCGTAAAGAGGCTTCAGAAGCGCAGAAAGAGGCCAGGGAAGAGCAACGTAAAGTAATCCAGTCTGAGAAAATCGTGATACGCGAACAACAGGCATTGGCTGCTGAAGAGGCCCGACGTGCGGAGAGGGAAATCGCTAGAGTTGTGGAACGTGAAATTTATATCGCCGAGGGAAAGGACGCCATGTACATCATAGACGGGGAGCCAGCCAGCAATAAGGAATTCGAACAGATCGCCCCGGGCAAAATAGAGAGCGTGAAGGTATTGAAAGGGAAAAGTGCCGAGGCGTTGTACGGAAAGGACGCCAAAGACGGTGTAATCATAGTAACCACCAATAAATAATTCCGTTTTAAGCGATAAGCCGAAGAGGTTTATTCATCAATCAAAACCATATACTCATGGTCAATCCGAGAAAACCAGCCCTTCGTTTCAGGCTGGTTTTTTTGTTCCTCTTAAACGTTTTCGCCTAAATGGAAAGAAATCCGGTCCATTTGACCCTTGGTTTTTATCGAGAGGCCCAATAGACCCCTACAAATCTACCAGTTCTATAGGAAATTTGCCGCTGCGGTAACAATCCGTTTATTCAACCAAGGAAGACTGTTTTAATATGAAACTACATCAAATTTTTGAGTTACTTATTCGTATTCAATTAGATTAATTCAGTTACGCATTTTTGGAAACATGATAACTATCATAATATATTGTCAACAAATCAAAAATGATCGCAGTTTATTCTGAATCAAAAAACGAAAAATCCACACCATCATGATCGCAATTCTCGAGTTTCTTATCAATCTGGTAGCATCCGTGATTGCATTGATCTTTTAGAATGCGATTGCCTTAAACGGGATCCCCGGGGCGATCGTATTTCTGAAGATCTGCTTTCTATCTTTGCAAAAATTAGCTGATGCGAAAGCAGGTATTCAGGGCCCTGGCCCGATTCAACAAAGTCTTACTACCCTCTCTCACCCATTCCGTCGAGGATCTGGGCAAGGCAAGCAAGTGGCAAATCCTGCTACTGGGATGGAAGTACTGGGTAACCACTCATGCACTGGAAGACTAATCACCTGACAGTCGAGCTCCTATATCGGGCCTCATCAACCCGGGAGCCAACGCATGGTGCTTGCTAGTACTGCAACAGGGACTGCACTCCGGCCAGGGATCTTAGCCTGTCCTGACCATTTAGGAAGACCAATTCCAGCAGAAAATTAAACTGCACCACGGTTCCCCCCATATCCCGTACCAAGCGGCTTGCAGCCTCTGCCGTTCCTCCGGTAGCGAGTACATCGTCGTGAATCAGCACGCGATCCCCCGGCTTTATGGCATCTACATGCACCTCTAGAGTCCCTGACCCGTATTCCAGTCCATAATCGATACTCCGGGTCTTATAGGGAAGCTTATTGGCCTTTCGCATGGGCACGAAACCCGCGTGTATCTCCCGCGCAATCATGGGCCCCATGATAAAACCCCGGCTTTCTATGCCCACTACCTTGTCAATCTCGTCCTCAAGTTCATGGACCTTCTCCAGCAACATGTAAAAACTGTACTTAAAGGCGGTGGGGTCGTTAAACAGGGGGGTAATGTCCTTGAAATTGATGCCCGGTTTGGGAAAATCAGGCACGTCCCGGATGAAATTATCGAGGTCCAAAGCGATGCAACAGGTTTTGTAGTAAATGTAAAAAGAAATATATTTGCACCCCCGTATTTCCGCCTTGCACCGGCATGGCTTACGGACATCCAAGGCCTCGTGGCGCAACTGAATAGCGCATCTGATTACGGCTCAGAAGGTTGCAGGTTTGAATCCTGCCGAGGTCACTTAAGAATGAAAAGCTCGCCCCGCAAGGCGGGCTTTTTTCGTCTGAACGCGGCAACAAGCTTGCTTGATTGCCAAAGTGACGGCGGAAAAAGAGACGAACCGAAGGTTTGGCGAGCTTTTCATTTAGACTACGGAGCTCAAAGGAAGCGCTGAGCGAAAGCGAAGCGAATCCTGCGTTCCTGAAGTGAGAATGGAAAAGACGAACCGCAGGTTTGGCGAGCTTTTCATTTAGACTACGGAACTCAAAGGAAGCGCTGAGCGAA
>CAZKFM010000003.1:0-250761 GCA_964552195.1 uncultured Flavobacteriaceae bacterium | reverse complement strand
AAGCCCATGGAACTCGTGTAAATCGTGGTTAGATGTAAATAAATCCCTAAATTAAGTCTATACAAACACGGGTAAGCTGATCATTCAATTACCCGACCACTCGTTGGAGGGGGTATAGGATGGGTGAGCAAAAGTTAAATAAGAAAACGGATAAGAAAGCGAGAAAAGCTTTTATCCAGCGCCTTCTAGACGATATAGATTCCCTGGAATTCATGCTTAAAGAGGGCATGATCGAGAAAGGAATAGTTCGTATAGGGGCAGAACAGGAATTTTGTCTGGTGGACCAGAACTGGCGCCCTACCACCAATGCCCCCTCCATACTCGAATCCATCAATGATCCCCATTTTACTACGGAACTGGCCAAGTACAACCTGGAAATCAACCTGGACCCCTTTGAGCTGCGGGACGACGCATTCTTCCGAGTCGAATCCCAACTGAGGGAATTGCTAGAAAAGGCACAGTCCGCTGCAGATGAGCAAAGTACACGCGTGCTCCTGACAGGTATTTTACCAACCATTTCGCTGGACGAAGTGGGGCCTCATGTCATGACCGAACACGCCCGGTATTTCGCGCTAAACGATATGTTCAGGAAGTTCCGGTCTACCGATTTCCACCTGAAAATATCCGGAGTTGACGAATTACTCATCAGGCACAACTCCATCATGTTCGAAGCGTGCAACACCAGTTTTCAGATGCATCTTCAGATCGATCCTGAAGATTTCGCCAACAGTTATAATTGGGCCCAGGCCATTGCAGGACCGGTACTTGCGCAATGCGTGAATTCCCCCATACTGCTCGGCAAGGAATTATGGCAGGAAACTCGAATCGCCTTATTCCAGCAGAGTGTAGATATACGGGATGTTTCCATCGCACTGCGGGACCAGCAGGCTCGGGTTACCTTTGGGGAGGACTGGGTCCGGGGTAGTATCGCCGACTTCTACAAGAATGAGATTTCCCGATATAGAATACTGCTTTCCCGGGAAATCAAGGAGAGCTCCATGATCAAACTCAGTAAGGGCCAGATCCCGAAACTCATGGCACTCAGTTTGCACAACGGTACCATCTATAAATGGAATCGTCCGTGTTATGGCGTTGGTGGAGGCAAAGCCCATCTGAGAATAGAAAACCGGTATATCCCCTCCGGACCTTCAGTGCTGGACGAAATGGCCAACTTCGCCTTTTGGGTGGGCCTCATGACGGGTCGGCCTGCCGAATACAACCAACTCGAGGATCGGATGGACTTCAATGAAGTCAAATCCAACTTTGTAAAGGCGGCGCGATACGGCGCAGAAACGTATCTCCACTGGATGGGCAAAACCGTCAGTTTAAAGACTCTGGTTCGGGATGAATTGTTGCCCATTGCCCGATCGGGCCTCGAAAGTATGAATGTGCATTCCCAGGATATTAACCGGCTTTTGGGGGTGATCGAGGAACGCATTAACGGCTATACCCCCGCTCAGTGGATGATTAGTAGCTTCCGTAATCTGAAGAAAATAACCAAGAAAGATGATGCTCTGATCTCGCTAACCAAAGCCATACACGATAATCAGAAGACGGATACGCCCGCACACCTCTGGCCGGTTCTCAAACAATCCATCGTGACGACGGATTCAGCTACACGGGTGGGGCACATCATGTCCACCCGGCTTTTTACGGCCTATGTGAACGATACGGCTACCCTTACCCTGAAAATTATGGAGTGGAAGGACATCCATCATCTACCCGTAGTGGATCAACAGGAAAAACTGGTAGGTTTGCTAACCTGGACACATATCAGCCGCTTTCAGGATAAAATCAAGGATACCAAAAATGCAGTTCCCGTTTCCGATATTATGATAGAATCCGTTATTACGGTTGAAACTTGTACTCCCCTAGCAGATGCCGTTTCGCTTATGAAAAAACACAACATCGGATGTCTTCCGGTCTTGCAGAAAGAACAACTAGTCGGGATCATTACCCAAAAAGATATACGGAAATACAACTATGAGTAGAGTGTTCAGTAAAGCCATAGGTCAGGACCTTGAGGTAAACCGCATTATTGGACATATCGAAGGAAAGGAAGACGGCCCCTGCCTGGTCTTTTTCGGAGGCATACATGGCAACGAGCCATCAGGTGTATTCGCCTTACACCAGGTCATCGATGAGTTAAAGGATAAGGAAATACCCATCCGTGGCAGCGTGTATGCACTCTCAGGAAATATCTGGGCCCTGGAACGATCGGAGCGCTTCCATCAAACCGACCTGAACCGGTTGTGGACCCGGGAAAACCTGAGAAAATTGGAAAACGATAGCTTTCAGCCCGCCAACGAGGACGAAAGGCAGCTGGAGGAGCTCTATCGGATCGTGCAGGGTCTGCTGATTAGCAAGTCGGGCCCTTTCTACTTCTTCGATCTTCATACCACTTCCTGTCAGACCATACCCTTTATTACGGTTAACGACAGCCTTCTGAACAGGCAATTCACCCGTCAGTATCCGACACCAATAATACTGGGAATTGAGGAGTACCTGGAAGGGCCTCTACTCAGCTACCTCAATGAACTGGGTTATGTGTCCTTCGGATTTGAATCCGGCCAGCACGACGATATTTCCTCCATCGAAAACCATGTGGCATTTACCTACTTATCAATGGTCATCGCAGGATCGCTCGATAAAGAACTCATTGACTACGATACCTATTTCGAGACGTTGGGTAAAACCACGGGAAACATTTTTGAAATCAATTACCGGCATGAAATCCGCGAAGGCGATCGCTTTAGTATGTTGCCGGGATTTCAAAATTTTCAGGATGTACGAAAAGGCGAACTAATAGCCGAATACAATGAAAGTCCCTTTCGAGCGCGCAAGGACACCAAGATCTTCATGCCCTTGTACCAGGAACAGGGCAATGACGGTTTTTTCTTTATCAAGAAAACTCCGGTTATTTATTTGCGAATATCTGCCTGGTTGCGTCGATGGCGATTTGATCGGATTTTACCCTACTTACCCGGTGTTTCCCGTTACGACAAAGAGAGTGATACGCTCATGTTAGACCTTAAAATTGCCGGTCTAATGACCAAGCCCATACTTCGACTGTTGGGCTACAGAAGTCAGAGAATGGACAAGACCCATTTGATTGTCCGGGGTCGGGAAGTCAATGCAAAAACGGAGCAATACATCCATGAGCACTGGATGGCATAACCTTTTGTCGTTTGATGTAAGGCGGACTCCTATGGAAGGGATTTGAAGTATCAGGTGTCTTCCTGTGTTCGATTCAGAATCGTCCTCCACTTCCCGCTTTCTGCTGCGTCTTTAATTACCCGGTTGCGTTCAAGCAATAGCCCCTTTAAATAAATGCCGACATAAACGGTATTCGCTAACTGACCTAACCAGCCCCAGGGGGCAGCGTATTCGACCGGTGGTCACCCCAATTCTTCGGACAGTTTTAATGTGACTTATAGTTGTTTATTCCTTGCATAAAACTCAAGTTCAGAAGAATAACTACATCATCTTCACCTGTTTGCTATCTTTATTCACAGAGTTGTGCAACAGGCACAATAGATAAAACGCATAGGCGTGCGTTCCTGCGCTTCACAGCCATACCGTTGAGTGTATTTTGTAATAATTACCAATTTTTGGTATATTATCCGAAACATTACCAATGAAAAATACATCCGTTTCACTAGGAACTTATTTTGATCAATTCGTTAGTAGTCAAATTTCCACTGGCCGTTACAAAAATGTAAGTGAAGTTATACGTGCTGGACTTAGACTTCTAGAAAATGAGGAAAACCAAGCAATAGCCTTGAAAAATGCCATCCAGGAAGGAATTGACAGTGGGATTGCGCATGATTTTAACTGGGAAGAGCATTTAAAGGAATTGAAAGCCAAGAGAGACACCAATGGCTAAATTCAACCTAACCAAAAAAGCCATTGAGGACTTAAGCGGTATTTGGAACTACACTTTTGAGAAATGGTCTGAACAGCAAGCCGATAAGTACTACTCTGAACTATTGGTATACTGTCAAGAAATTGCCGATAATCCAAATGTTGGAAAACAATATCCTCGGATAGCGAACAACCTATTCGAATTCAGAGCAAATCGACATATTTTTTTTACCGTACAGTTGAAAATCAAGCCGTAGAAATTACAAGAATTCTGCACGAAAGAATGGATTTGCAAAATAAAGTAACGGAATAAGGAAACTGAAGAATAACAAGCTCCTCGAATTCATCAATTTATAATTTAGACCTTTACGAAAACGGGTAAGTCTACAATCACCATTCAGGAGTCAATACTATGATTCCCAACGGGCCCAGTTCGACCCCATCGGGGACGATTTCCGATCTGCGGCCATGTAACATTTTCCATGTGGGGTAATCCGCTGAATCAATCGTAATGGGCTCTTCCGCAAAATTGAGGAGTACCACAATTTGAGTGTCCTCTGAGTTCCTCTCATACCCCAACACCCCTGAAGGCAATGCCGAAGCATCCAGAAACTCTACCGGAGCTGTCTTGAGAAAATCATAATTATTGCGCAGGTGCAAGAGGGACCTGAAATGACTGAGCAGGGAAGTTTCCTCTTCCCATTGATTGGCCACGTTTATTTCCCGGTAGTTATCCTGCACAGGCAACCAAGTCGATCCGGAACGGGAGAAGCCCGCGGAAGGGGTGCTATTCCATTGCATGGGGGTCCGGCAATTATCCCGGTTGGTCAGCACGCCGGACACGTCCTCCAGCCACTTGGGATACTTGAGCCAGCCGGCGGCCAGAGGGTCCTGGGCCTGATCCAAGGGAATATCTCCGGTGGTCATGCCTATTTCTTCACCCTGATAGATAAAGGGAACTCCGCGCATGGTAAGCTGATAAGCCGCCAGCACTTCCGCCTTTCTGGGATCGTCATCGAGTCGGGTGATGCTGCGGTACTGGTCGTGGTTACTAAACACATAGGTGGGTACCAGGGGAGCCGGGTAAATCGCCTCATACTCCTGTCCTTTGCGACGGAAATATTCTGCGGAGAAATCGAAATGATGGATAAAATCGAAGAGAAAGACCAGATTAAGCCCGTCCAATTGTTCCATACCCAGCAGCTCGCGCATCTGGTAATGAGAGCCGAATACCTCCCCTACCATGAAGCGCCCGTCGGGATACTCCTCGAGTATGGCCCTGAGCTCGCGGGCAAAGTCCATGACCTCGGGCTGGTGAAAGTTGTACTTGTGCTCCTCCATGGCCCATTTCCCCTCCTCCCAGTTGGGAAGTAATCGCCAGCTAAAGGGGTTGTCCTCGAAGGAAGGGTGCTCGAATATGAAATTGAAGATATCCAGGCGGAAGCCATCCACCCCCCTGTCGAGCCAGTAACGTACCGTTCGAAACATCTCCTTTCGGACTTCCGGATTGGACATGTTGAGGTCGGGCTGAAAGGGAAGGAAAGCCGCATAGTACCACTGATCGCGCTTGGGTTCATAGGTCCAGCCGGATCCCTGCCCTGCCACGTTCTTCCAGTTATTCGGGGGGGCATCGCCCTCCCCGTCTCTCCACACGTACCAGTCACTCTTCGGGTTATCACGCGAACTCCGGGACTCTTTGAACCAGGGATGCTCGTCCGAGGTATGGTTGAGTACCAGGTCGAAGACGATCTTCATATCGCGCTTATGGACCTCCTGAATTAGGCTGTCGACGGTATTCTGATCTCCATATTCGGGTGCTACCCCCCTGTAATCGCTGATATCGTAACCGTGATCCTTCAAAGGACTGCTGAAGAAAGGAGACAGCCAGAGAGTTTCTACACCCAATGAATCCAGGTAGTCCAGCCGGCTTATGATCCCATTGATATCCCCGATGCCATCCCCGTCGGAATCCTGAAAGGAGCGGGGGTAAATCTGGTATACGGAAGTCTGTTTCCACCATTCTTTGACCGGATCGGTACCATAACGCGGGTTTACCTTTTCCGGGAGACGGGCCAGAATCTCACCGGTGTCCGGTTCTCCTCCGGTATTTTTCCAGATGAGGAATCCTGCAAAAACGGCTGAAGCGATTAACAACACCCCAAGGCCTTTCAGAATGAATCGCAGGGCAAGTCTTGTTTTCGTTTTCATAATTCGTTCTATGGGTTGACCAATAACCAGTAGCGAAGGATAATGTAAACAGGCAACAGGATCAGGGACAGGATAAATATATACTTTCCATGGAGCCTGTCTTTGAGGGAATAACTGGGCACACGTTTACCATTGGGCAGTGTTTTACGGGAGGTCCACAAAAAATAGCCGATCAGGGCGCCAAAGAAGGCACCCAGGACCGCCAGTATGTAACCGGCTATGATCCACCCGGACTGATTCTCTTCGGGTTTGGAGAGCTCCTCCAGTCTGCGTGCACGTATGGATTCCACAAGCTGATCGTCGATCACGACCCCTCTTTGCTGGAGTATCTTTCGAGCCAGGGCATAATCGTGTGGGCTCCATTCGTCCGGTCTAAGCAGGACTTCATACAAGTCAGAATCCGAATATTGAAACAGGAAATGTTCGGGATCCACATCGTACAGCAAGTTATCCGCCCACTCATCCAGAATCTCGTGAGCCCTGTTGAAATCCGACGGGTGCAAGCGAATTTCGTACTCGTGTAATAAAGTACTCCCAGAAAAGGTAATGTCAAATGGGGGGATGTTGTCCCCTATTCGACAGTCCAAGCCTTCCTCCTCGAGGAGTTCCTGCATCTCTTCGGCCAGAGCCCGGGTCGGAAATTTTCTGAAAATGGCGTAATCGTCCGGCATATACTCATATGGTCGATTGGAAAATACATCATTCTGACTTCAACTCCGATCACTCTATGGAATTATTCGAAATCCATGAACGAAAAACCCCCACGTTCAGGTGGGGGTTGGTGTCTAGTTCGAGTAGTCGCGAACGACGTCAGCAGGTCCGGGGACGCACTTAGTCCAATCCGGACTTTATTCCCCGGGCATCGGGATAGTTTTTCTCATGCCGCCTTAGGCTGTACCATCCCATGAATCTTTCCTATTTACTTGAGTTGTTCGAATAGGTACGCATAGGTCATGGCAGTCGAGCGCGCACTCTGTTCGTTGGTCGATGCACCCGAATGTCCGCCCTCTATGTTTTCGTAATAATAGAGTGGATAACCCATATCGATCATTTTCGCCGCCATTTTACGGGCATGCCCGGGATGTACCCGATCGTCCCGTGTCGAGGTATAAAAGAACACCTTGGGATAGTCCTTGCCCTCCTCAAGGTTTTGGTAAGGAGAATACTTACTGATGTACGCCCACTCCTCAGGTATGTCCGGGTTACCGTATTCGCCCATCCAGCTGGCACCGGCTAATAGTTTATTATAGCGCTTCATGTCCAGGAGCGGCACCTGACATACTATGGCATTGTACAAGTCGGGGCGCTGCGTAAAGGCCACTCCGACCAATAGGCCTCCGTTGCTACCACCCTGCACGCCGAGATGGTCCGGAGAAGTCACCTTGCGGTCTATCAGGTCCTGGGAAACTGCATATAAGTCGTTGTAGATATTCTGCCGCTTTTCCTTGAGTCCGGCCTGATGCCATTTGGGCCCGTACTCGCCTCCACCCCGGATGTTGGCCAGCACCAGGACTCCTCCATTCTTAAGCCATACTGCTCCCGTAATTCCCGAGTAATACGGCCTTCGGGATACCTCAAAGCCTCCATATGCCTGGATCAGGGTGGGGTTCTTACCATCCATTTTAAGGTTCCTGGAAGAAATCATGAAGTAGGGTATCAGTGTACCATCCTCAGAGGCAACCTTGAATTGTTCGACCTTGTATTTACTTGCATCGAAGTAGCCGGGGAGGGATTTGAATTTTTCGAATTGCAGATCAACCGCACTAGCTTTAAACAGCGTTACGGGATTAAGAAAATTTGAGAAGGTAAAGAAGAAATCGTCGGAGAATTCGTCGGTTCCGGTAATTCCAATGGTGCCGTATTCCTGAGCATCCACCTGGCGTCGGGTCCAGTTACCATCCTCAAACTGGTAAACAAACAGGTTGCCCGTCACATCCCTAAGGATGTTGATCAGCAGGTAATTCTCCGTATAGGAAAGACCGGATACGCTGGAAAATTCGTCGGGCTCTATGATGAGGTACACGTTTTTACGCCCCTGCAGAAGATCGGTAAAATTCATACTGACCAGGGAACCTTGCCTGAATGTCTTACCGTTGACCGTCCAGTCCGAGTTTAAGTCTACAATCAGTTGGTTCTTCAGTATCCCGCGCATACTGGCATCCTCGGGTATGTCGAGCCGAATCAGCCTTCCATCCTGATAAACGAAGTTTTGTTGGGTATAAAAGGTAACGCCCCTGCGAATCATCAGGTATTGCTTGTCCCCATCTCTCATCACGTTGCCTCCACTGCTCACATCTGTGGGCTCTCCTTCGAATATCAATTCTGCCTCGGAAAGCGGAGTGCCTCTCTTCCAAAGCTTGACCTGTCGAGGATAGCCGCTGGTAGTCATGGTATTCTCACCAAAATCGGTCGAAACGATCAGGGTATTCTTATCCAGATAACTCGCTCCACCCTTAGATTCAGGCAGATAAAAACCGTCGCTTATAAATTCTTTACGGTTGGCGTCGAATTCCCTGTAGACGGTAGCGTCGCCCCCACCCTTGGACAGACTGACCATGAATCGGTTATAGTCTGGATATAGCGCACGGGCTCCCTTATATACCCATTTCACTCCATCCTTCTCTGAAAACTCATCCAGGTCCAGAAGTACCTCCCAGTCCAGCTCGCCTTTCATATATCCTTCCTTAGAAGTCCGGCGCCATATTCCTCTGACATGGTCCTTATCCCTCCAGAAATTGTAGATATACTCTCCCCGGATGGAAGGATAAATAATCCGGTCGGTGGCATTGGCTATTTCCAGGTACTTGTCATAGGCCTCCTGATAGTACTCGGATTGGGAAAGGTGATCGAAGGTCATCTTGTTCTGTTCGTTGACAAACTCCATGGGACGGTCCCCATCGACTTCTTCCAACCAGATATATGGATCTTCCTGGGCATTAAGGCTGGATAAGGCCATAGACAAAGCAAATAGTATAAACAGTCTGTTTTTCATAATTACAATAGGTTACATCGGTAATCGTGTTTGTACAACACGGGTTATGATTGGCCTGATACAGGCGCTCAATGATCTGTTAAAAATAACCAATTGACGGGAGGTAGGCCTGCTCTCCGTCCGGCACTCGTGTTTCAACCTGAGAATCAGGGATTCTTGCGGGTAAAGATGGCAACAATCAGGGAAGTAAGTACCCCCATAACCGGGGCAAACAGCACCCCCTGCACGATGTAGTTGCGCAAGTTGAAGAATTCCTTGGCCTCGGTCTGGCTCATCTTCTGTTGCTCTACCGAATACTCTATGGCATTGAGAAAATAGTCCGGGGTGATCACATTGGAGATGATCCATTGGGTAAGGGGGGTAAGCACCGTCACTACGACCGTAATGCGGAGCCCGGTGAGCAGGCCCTGCATGTAATTCATCCTTCCTTCGTAATAATTCTCCCGCTTATCCCTGAGGCCCAGTACATAAATGGCTATGGCCGGTATGGCAATAAGGTTGGTATACACAAAATGCTTGTCGATGTGAGTACTGTGGAGTCCTACTGCTCGTTCCAGGACCATCCATACCAGCGTCATGACAACGAATATCAGGCCCCATTTGAGGTCGATTGAATATTTGTTCATTATTGGTGACTTTACTCGGTTAGGGTTAAGGTAGTGAAATATGGCCTTCTATGAATTACGGTATCGGGCTTTCCGTTCGCTTTTTGGAGTACATTTAGAAACGTGGAAGTGAAGGGAACTCAGATCGCCCTGCTAATTTGGGCCTTGTTTATGACGAAAAATACGGAACTCATATATGATTTTGGCAGTTCTGGCGCCGGATCGGACTGGGTCGTGGTCAACGATGGTGTCATGGGAGGAAAATCGGAAGGCAGCGCCCGATTGACTGAAAACAGTCTGATTTTCTCGGGAATGGTGTCCCTGGACAATAACGGCGGTTTTTCCAGCCTGAGAGCTCCTTACAGTACATACGACCTGTCCACATACACCCACGTGATCCTGAAATACCGTTCTAAGGGTATGGATTTGGCTATTACCTTGGCTACCAGCAAGATCTGGTATCAGCCTAATTTCAAAGCCAATTTGCCGGAAACGAATGGGAACTGGGAAACCCTGGAATTGCCCCTGGATAGTATCGACCGCTACAGGGTCGGACGTCCTATAGGTGGAAAGCTGGGCGTCTCGGATCGGGCTGCCATCGTTCGATTCGGTTTCATCACCAACGAAAAAAAGTACGGCCCTTTCGAATTCGAAATAGATTCCCTGATATTCAGATAACCTGGCTGCCGTTCACGGTCGGACCAGGGTGAGTCGCGCGATCACCGGGAAATGATCCGATGGGAACCGGCCCCGATCCACATCGCTAAGGATAAGCACAGAGCGAACATCCCAGCCCTCCCGGGAACAAAATATGTAGTCGATTCGAGGCAGCGCAGTACTTCCGACATCGAAGCTATTGAAGGTGCCCGCAGGCCCATGGACCCGGTCACCTGCGGTTGTATACGTGTCCACCATGGATTCATTTAATGCCCGGATGGCAGGTTTGCCAGGTTCCAGATTTAAGTCTCCCATCAGTATAACTGGCAACCCATCCGGGTTAAGTCGGGCTATCTGATCTGCGATGAGTCGGGCACTCTCCAATCTGGCCTTATCGCCTACATGATCGAAATGGGTGTTGAATACCATAAAATCCGGCCCACCTTGCTCAAATCGAAAGCGTCCATAGGTACAAATCCGGGGAAGGGCCGCATCCCAGCCTTTGGATGGTATATCCGGAGTGGCCGACAGCCAGAATGTACCGCTGGAAATGAGTTCTAACCGGTCCGCATCGTAAAAAATGGCCGAAAACTCACCCTTCTCCTTGCCATCATCACGCGCCACACCCGTATATCGGTAATTCCCAAGTTCCTGATCCATGTAAGCGAGCTGATGGAGCAACGCCTCCTGGACACCCAGGATCAAGGGGTGGTAGTAACGAATCTGAGAAACGAGATATTCGCGCCGGTTTTTCCAGTGATTGGGATAGTCATTGGGGTTATCGTAACGGATGTTATAGGTCATCACCCCAAATTCATTGGTTTGAGCATGTGACCCCTGTGAATTCCAAAGCAACAGCATAAATACCAGTGATGCGAACGCCCTGATCCCTTCTGCCCGGGAGGAATGCGATCGTAAACTTTTCGTACAGGGCCTGGGTCTAAGCCCATATCGGTTTTGAATGGTTAGGTGCATGGTATAGCCAGAATTGCGTTCAGCAGGTAGCAAAATACATCAAGGGAATCAGATATCCCCAGGCGAATTTCAGTCCGGCATAGCCGAAATGAAAAATATTCTAAACGAACTAGAAAACCTAAAATATTAAATGCTACTATGTCGAAAATCCGGTAAAACTATCCAGGGCTGGGCGAAAACTGGCTTCTAAATTTTGCTAAATTGCCTATACTCGAAATATAAAAAGCCCGCTAAGCATATCAGAGCGGAGTCTCACCGGAAACCACAGATGAGAGAACAAGTCTAACTGGCCACCAAAGAAGCGCACTAAAAAGTCGAGAGTCAGTTCGGTTTTGCTCAGGGCCTGAAGGAATCGGCCTATTATCACTTTCTTCTACCCATGTATCGTGCCCGGAAGAGTTATCAGCCCAGTTTCGATGTATTGGAGCGGCTTTCGGGGATGTCCACCCATAACCTCTCGTTACTGGAGGCCCTGGAAGACGATCTTGCGCCAGTATTAAAAGGAAAGGATTGGAGCACCAACAGCATTAGCATGGGTTTTACGGCTCCTCAGGAAGACCTTTCGAGGTTGACTGGTATACACTATGTGTTCGCAGGATCCTCTGCAGGAGCTGCCGTTTTACTGAAGATGATCAAAGTCAGTAAAATGGAGCTGCCGAAAACCTATATTCAAAAATTAACTCAGGTGTCCGGCGAACTCATGGCGGAAATTGATGTCGCCCTGAATGAAGAATCTTTAAATACTTCAACACTCATTCATGGTGCTTTAGAGGCTTTTGAATGGTTTTATCAGTTTAGTCTAAATGCAGAGATCCAGCGAAATATCTGATTCGAAAAAACTGGAGGCCAGAGCGCTAGAGGAGTGTAACCGTGAACCCATTGAAGTCCCGGGGCGCATTCAAAACCATGGCGCCTTACTTGCGTTCGGGTTTCAGGATCTGAAGATCCAATATGCCTCCGAAAATATCGGAGATTTCCTCATTTTTTCAGGCTCGGTTTTCGAATGCCGCTTACTCGATGTCTTCGGCAAGGAAGATGTCCATTCCATAGTGAATATTGCCTCGCACCGGTCCGCATATCAACAGCGCGAACATGTCAAGGTAATCCAATCCAAGGGTCAGGAAATGGAGATCTCCGTTTATCGATGAGAGGACGTGGTTATTTTGGAGTTAGTTCTCCTGGTTACCGGTTTTCAGTCGGGGACGATTTCGGGCAATGTCAAACAGGTGCTATCGTTTGCCCATGCGTTTCAGGACCTGGAAGACATCCTGGACAAAACCGTTAACTCCCTTCAGGCCATAACCGGGTTCGGCAGGGTTATGGCCTATAAATTTCTACCCGATCATTCTGGCGAGGTGGTAGCAGAAGCCGTAACCGCGGACATGGACTCGTATCTCGGGCTGAGATTCCCGGCCTTCGATATTCCGCCCAGAGCGCGTGATCTGTTTCTCAAAAATCCCATTCGCCAGATTGGCAATACCAGCGATCCCGGTGTAGCCATACTCGCCGCCAGTGAAGACTTGCCTCCCCTCGATCTTACCTATGGTATCCTCAGGGGGGTATCCCCTGTACATAATCAGTACATGAGGAACATGAATATAGTAACCTCGCTAACCCTCCCCATCATCGTACAGGGCAAGCTGTGGGGATTGTTCGCTCACCACCACCCCAGGGAAATCCGACTCAGTCCGGATGTCATATACTCAGCTGAGATCATAGGTCAGACTCTTGGGATGGCAGTGGAACATCATGTTCGAAGGAAGACGGAGTCTGCCGTCAAAAAACTCCTTACGGAGGGCAAAGACCTGGTCTGCACCAGTACTAATCTGCTTGAGCTGGAAACTTTTTAGAGCCAGGCGAGCTCCCGCTTGCAGGGTATCATTAACTGTGATGGTGTCGCCTACAAGCTGAACCAGTTTGTGTTGACACACGGTCACTGCCCCTCAGAGTCCGCCATAGAGGCCATAGAAGACCACTACTCGGCTACGGCTGCAGATGAAATCGCTTTTAGCTCTGATCTTGGGGGTTTGAACCTGAAGGGACTCAATGCAAGTCGAGGCGTCCTGAGGATGGGGTTGCGCGACAGCCAACCCAGTATATCTGTGCACTTCTATCGCAACGAGGTCGCTTCCCATATTCATTGGGCGGGTAATCCAAAAAAGGACCTGGAATTTGTAGAGAATAAAGTGAGATTGCATCCGCGCTCTTCCTTTGATCACTACAAAGAACTTCATGGAGGAAAGTCTGACGAATGGGAGGATGAGGAAATATCCACCGCGCGATACGTACAAAATTCCCTGCGTAATTTGGTTCGATCCGATTCGGATTTGCCAGAGGCTAATGAAAGCGAAGGCCAGAGACTCAGGCTCGTGGTCAGGGAACTCAACCATCGCGTCCGCAACATACTCACGCTGGTGCGATTCATTTCCCGACAAACTGCCCTTTAACGAACAGTCCATATCGAGCTATGTCAACGCCCTTGAGAAACGAATAACAGCTCTGGCGGAAGCCAATGAACTGCTTACCGATGGCGCATCCAAACCGATCGGGCTACGGGAGGTCATGGAGAAGGAACTACTGCCGTACCACCATGCGTTCAATCCGGTGACCCTGGTGGACCCAAAAGTGCAGATACCTCCGGATCTCGTACCCATACTGGTTCTGATTCTTCATGAACTCACCTCCAACGCGGTGAAATACGGAGCCCTTTCCGTCAAGAACGGAGAACTGGAAGTAAGCTGGTTCAGGAATTCGGAGGGTCTTCGAATTTTCTGGAAAGAGAGCCAGGGCCCTCCTGTGGAGGAGCCTCGGCGCCGTGGATTCGGCAGGACTAGAGTTGAACATGCCCTGCAAAACGAATTCGGGGGAAAATCAAGCCTCCAATTCTTAAAAGAAGGCGTACAGGCGGAATTTTTTATTCCCTCCACCGCAGTAATCCATAAAGCCGACGAGCCGCCACAAGATAACCTCAGCAAACGAGATGATGAGAAAAAGGCAAGCCCGGAAGAACCCGTATGGAACATACTGGTGCTGGAGGACGATTTTGTCAATGCCCGAGAAATCATCGATACCCTGAACACGCTCGGTTTTAATTCGGTGCATGCATTCTCCAATCAACAGAGTGCTCTGGCTTCAATGAATCTTCGTTTTTATCGTCTGGCCATACTCGATGTTAACCTGAAAGGCGAGACCTGTCAGCAGGTTGCCCAGGCGTGCCGGGAAAGGAATATAGATCTGTGTTACCTCACTGGAGATCCTGATGCCGTATGGGCTAACGATTCCCTGCCCCGATCGGAGGTTATTATCAAGCCCATTGACGGCTCCAAATTACAAGAAATGCTAGATACCTTATTGATGACCTAACCCATAGTACACCTCAACCATGCTTAGAATACTCATCGTAGAAGACGATACCATACTTGCCCGGGAATGGCAGGAAGATCTGGAGAGCCAACTTAACTGCACCGTAGACGTGGCAACGAATTCAGTAGTGGCCATGCCACTGCTCGAAAAATTTGCATACGACTGTCACATCCTCGATCTGTTCTACGAGAAAGAGGGCACCTTTGAGCCCATCGGAGGAATCCGACTAATTCCCGTCTTTAACAAACTCCAAAACAAAAAGAAAAATTGCAGCATAATTGCCGTAACTGGCCACTATTACGACGATCCCAAGATATCTACCGGAGATATCCTGCAAACACTCGGGGTGGAACACATCCTACAGAAGCCGGTAGATATACAACAGATCATCAGACTGATAAAGACCCTGCATTCCGTTAGGGATCTAAAGCCAGAAAACCGTTGAATTCAGTGGTAGTCCACTTATCAGCAGAAATTAACAACCTTAAATATTTAAGCATATTCATAGGGTCTTGTATGTAATTTTAAACAAAATCATAGAGTTATGAGTGACCTTTACCGGGTCTTACTGCTCGACGACAACCGGGCGTCCAATTACATTCACGCCAAGTATCTTCACAAGGCGAGTGAAGAGATCGAGGTAGTGGATTTTCAATCCGGTAAGTCTGCGCTTAATTACCTTAGGGATATTCGAAATCCGCTACCCGACGCTCTTTTCGTGGATATCAATATGCCCACCATGAATGCGTATGAGTTCTTCGACAAGCTCAGCGAAATCGGAAGGCCCGAGATTTTTGACAAGCGTATTTTTCTATTGACCACTTCGGCCTCCAAATTTGATCTGGACCACGCAAAGCAGTATAGATTCCTCGAACTGATTCTCCGAAAACCCCTGGATCTGGTAAAAATCCAGGATTTACAACTGATCGGGTAATTCCTAAACGAAAAGGAATTGGAGGGAATCACAGTCATCCCTTCCTCTGTACTCCAACCTATTCTACGTATTTCTTATTGAGGTAAACATAAAATTCAGATCCCTTGCCAGGCTCAGATTTTACTTCGATACGTCCGCCGTACAATTCAACTATTTTCTTACAATGCGCCAGGCCAATACCATTTCCCTCGTACTCGGAACGGTTATTGAGACGGGTAAAAATCTTGAAAATCTTATCCGCCTTTTCCTGAGGTATACCGATGCCATTATCGGCGAATGTAAGCACATGATGGTCCGAAACCTCAAAATGTCTGACCCGGATTTCTGGTCGTGCTCCTTCTTCCTGAAACTTGATCCCATTACCTATGAGGTTGATGAACAGAGAATAAATTTCGCTTCGGTCGGCCTTAATCACTGGTAGCCGATCCGACTCCAGGTTGACCTGGCCCAGTTCAATCTTACTGCTGAGATCTCCCTTAACCCTATTGAAAACTTCATTGAGATCAATGTCTTCTATTCTCTGGCTCTTACCACTGCGTGAAAAGTCGAGTATGTCACGCACGAGCTCTAGCATACGCTCACCGGCTTCTTTGATGAACTCGATGTATTTCTCCTGTTCTTCGTTCAGGGACTCGGATTCCAACTCGAGGAGCTTAACGAAGTCTATAATGGTGCGAAGGGGCTCCTGCAAGTCGTGACTCGCCACATAGGTAAGCTGTTCCAGTTGTTCGGTCTTATTGACCAGATCCGTGACGTTGACATGACTCCCGACCATGCGTATGGCCTCTCCGGTATTTTCGTCCCATTCGATCACCTTACCCCGTGCGTAAACCCAGACTATGCTCCCATTCTTATGATAAAAGCGGATGGTGTTATCATAGGGAATCTGACCCTGGGAATCTATATGTTTGCGAAGGACTTCCTTAAGATTTGGGAGGTCATCGGGATGTACGATGCTCATCCATGCCTCGGGAGAATTCTCCATTTCGTGGTCCAGATAACCGAACATCGCCTTATAAGTGGCACTAAGGTACGAGGTACCCTCCCTGAGGTTCCAGTCCCAGTAACCGGCCAGTGTACCTTCAATAACCTGTTCGAAGGCCATGCTCTTGTCCATAAACAAGCGCTCCGCGTCCATGAGATCCGAAATGTCCCGGTAACTCAATAGCATGTACTGCAGCTCACCATTCTTATCACAGAGGTTAGAGGACTTCAGGCGGACCGGAATGACCCTGCCGTCCTTGGCACGTATGCCCTGCAGGCTCTTCTGATGGGCATCGGTTCCTTCATCGCATTCGTTCATGATGTCGTACCGATCATCCATGCGTACAGTGAACTCGCCTAAATCCCGCATGATAATCTCGTTCTCGGAGTACCCCAGTATTTTGGTAAAACTGTGATTGACCTTTAAAATCTTCTGATTCCGATCCACTATCACCAGGAATTCAGGAACGTGGTTAAAGAGAGACTGAAACTCGTCCTTAGCCTGTTTGGCCGAGAATTCGGCCTTTTTGATTCGCTCGATGTTGGTGAAGGTGATTACCACCCCGTCGATGCCTTCATCGCTGGTGCGAAATGGGGATATTTTCATGAGGTACCAGCTGTTCCACTCATCGGAGATCTCCGTTTCCATGGAGTCACCGGACAGGCTGACCTCTCGGGCCATCCTAACGATCTCTCGGATGTCAATCCTGAAGGTGGTGGAGAAATCCGTGATGGGTCGGTCCAGATCGGTATAAGACAGATTGATGTGATTCCTGATGCCGTCGGTATACTTGCGGATACGGTGGTTATTATCCAGTACCAGTATATTAATGGTCGAACTCTTGAGGATGTTGTCGATGGTGTCGTTGGACGAACCCAGCTGAATAACCTTCTCATTCAGTTCCGCATTAACCGTATGCAGTTCCTCGTTCACACTCTGAAGCTCTTCATTAGCACTCTGCAGCTCCTCATTGGTCGCTATGAGTTCTTCGTTGGAAGCCTGCAGTTCTTCATTCTTAATCTCGACCTCGTGCTGCATCTTGATCAGCGTCTCCTTGGCTTCACTGAGTTCGAGCTCCATTTCCCTTAGACCCAGGGAACCTCCGGGTCGGCTCATATCCAGGTCAAAGGTCATGAATCCGGCCTGCTTGCTTTCGCTAGGGGAAAAAATTATCAGGAATTCCATGTCCGAACCCGTTCCACTTCCCTCAAGGGGAATAATGAGAATATCGGATTCGAAGGGCTGATCGGCTTTCTCGAAACGAACCCGATCCAACTTGATCTTCTGGTAGGTTCGGTAGGCGTTCAGCAGGGCCAGGCGCACTGCGGATCGGACATTGTCTTCCAGCAAGTCTGGAAGGGTGGAGGAAAAACCCGACTCGGGTATCTTCAGATATTTCTTGAACTTACCAATGGCCTCGGTAATCTTGAATTCGCCATTTAGCTGGATATAGGCCAGGTTAAACTCTCCGGCCAGGTATTCCAGTATCCTGCGACTATCCCCCCCCTTTTCTTTTCGATTCATCGATAATGAGGTCACCAGGTCGAAGGAAGAGGAGCCCGAATACGAACTGTTGAAAGAATGCGTCAGATTGGTTATAGTGAACGACTTGTTCTGGGTCCTGTTGACATATATTTTATCCGATTCACTGAAATGGTCAAAGTACTTCTCCAGTTTGCCCATGTTTTCGCTCTTGCCCAAAACCAGAATTCCTCCTATGCGAAGTGCATAATGCAATGAATTCAGAGTCTGTTCTTGGGCCTGAGCGTTCAAATATATCAGCAAATTGCGGCAAAGGACCAGGTCTACCTTGCCGAATGGCGGATTCTTGAGTATGTCGTGCTGGCTAAAAATGACATGCTTGCGCAGGGAGGCCTTAATCTGGTACTTGTCATCTATGCGCTCCAGGTATTTTTCCCTGAGTTCACGTGGAATGGCGTCGGCATCCCGGGCTTCATAGATGCCCGAAGACGCCCTTCGGATGAATACGTGGGACAGGTCGGAAGCAAAGACCCGGAAATTCATGTTCTTTTTCCTCTGCTTCTCGAGCTCCTCACTAAACAGCGTGGCTATACTAAAAGCCTCCTGCCCGGTACTGCAGCCTACGCTCCAGACCTTGACGGTATCCCCTTCTGACTTTTCCGAAACGATCCCGGGTATGACGTTATCCCTAAGGTTTTCCCAGACTTCAGGGTTTCTGAAGAACTCGGTTACACTGATCAGGAGATCGTTCGCCAGCAGTTCCACTTCCGAGTGCTTCTTCAGGGCATAGTCGTAATACTCATCCAGGGATTTGAAGTCCAGATTCTCCACCCTCCTGCTGATTCGCCGTATCATGGTGGGCGGCTTGTACACACTGAAATTCATATCGGTAACATTGTGGATATGGGAGATCAGCTTGGACAATTTACCGCGGTCCTTCCCTATTTCGTGTTCAAGAGAGTTACGAATGGAGGGATTGGCCAGATAATTCTCCAGTATGCCCGGCATCTCGGAAGCCTTGAGGATATAGTCGACCTGTTTGGTCTCAATGGCGGAATTCGGCATTCCGTCGAATTCGGCATCCTCAGGGTTCTGCACCATGACCATGCCTCCCCGGCTACTGATTTCGTGTATGCCCTGAGTACCATCGCTCCCTGTCCCGCTCATGATTATCCCGACGGCATTTTGGCCCAGTTCGGTGGCCATGGACTCAAAAAACTGGTCTATAGGAAGGTTCAGCGTGCGTCCCAGAGGCTTGTCCAACAGGTGGAGTTTACGACCCCTGAGAATCACATTCATTTTGGGTGGAATAAGATAAATAGTGCGGGGTTCCAGTACTATATCGTCCGAGGCTTCCACGATGAGCAGATCGGTAATCTTGGACAACAGTCCCTTCATCAGGCTTTTGTGGTCAGGGCTCAGGTGCTGAACCAATACGAAGCAGCATTGGGTATCCAGATTGACATTCTTGAAAAACGACTTCAGGGCATTTAGGCCGCCGGCACTGGCTCCTATTCCGATTATGGGCATGGGGCTTTGTGGACCTTGCAGATCGTTAAGTTCCGCATGGGGCTCGAGGGTGTGTTCTGCCATAAATCAAACTTGGGTTAGTACAAATCCAATCGGGTCGCTGACGACCACAGCAGCGTTAGATACTGGAGCAGTTGGTTTATTAAAATTAATAATTCCTATGAAACTTCGGAGCCGTTTATGCCGGACGTAATGGAAATACAGGTAGACTATGGATTCGTCGCGGGAATAGTTAAATACCAGGAGAGATAGGCGGTTGTGGTTTGCGAAAGTTGGGGGGAATCATTTAGACGATCCCGATCGGGCAGCTTGCCAATCATCGGTTCAGACAAAAATGGCCCACCTTTTCGGGGTGGGCCAAACGGCTTTATTAACCGCTCAAAACGAGTAATCAGGGAGTGCTGGTTGGTTTATTGGCGTTCGAAATAGTATTTCCTGATCTCCCCGTCTTCGAATCCGTAGTCGTCCCGTGTATCGGTAATGATAAATGAGTCGCCACTAAAAACCAGGGTTCCATCCATAACTAGTTTAGCCTGTCCGATAGGGGCCGTATACTCCTCACTAATCACTCCGTCTACTATTTTCTTGTAGTAATACTCTACGATTGTAAGACGCTCGTCCCCGTCTACATAGGCCCAGTTACCCTGGCTGGTATCGTCAAAGTTTTCTTCCTGAACAATGGGCTGACACGACTGACTGCTCTGAAAGCTATCCGTCCAGCTTTCGTTTCCTATAAAACGGGCCACATAGGTTCCATCGTCATTGATCGTCACCTCGGCCCGGGTCCTTTCATAACAGTCTTCGCCTACTACGGTATTCAGACCGTCCGCACATACGATACCGAATGGGATACACCCCCTCGACCCCAGTTCAAAGGTGTGGGTGGTGCCATCGATGATCTTTTCTTCCCTCACCATGATCCATTTTCCGGCCATGCCCGGCTTGCCTCCCCAGTTTTCTACGGTCACGCAGACCTGCTCCGGCTCGCTCACCTGTTGTTGACCGTCATATATTCGTATTTCATAGCAGAATTCACCCGGTGGTATCTGTTGGCCGAAGTCTACGTTAACCTTATTCTCATCCTGTCGCGCGGTAATTCCGGCATTTCGGTTCTTTCCAAATGATCTGCTCGCCTTGGCATCGTTATAGGAAAGTTCAACATCGAAGTACTCCTCGGCAAAGTCACCCGAAGGCGAGGAGAAGCGGACAAAGGCTCCGATGGGATTTCCATTGGAGGTAAACGTGATATCGAACCCTTCTCCCAGAAATGCCGTTCGGGTGGATCCACTGACATCCAGATCGATCCCTCCTGTTGGTGCAGGTGGTACGCCTTCTGCCTTGGTAGATCCCGGAACAATCGCATAATCGGTGACCAGGGAACCTAGAATAGGGGAATCTTCTGTGCTCGTGACCTCTGCATTTCCCTGTTCCAGGAACTGAAGCAGTACATCTTCGTCGCTACAGGAGACTAAAATCAGGGAGCACAGCAACACGTAAATTAGATTTGGGAACCTCATAATGTGTCTGTTTTCCTACAATTTAGACGCTCTTCACCGGACAAAATAATTATTGTTGTGAAAGACTTCGTGCCACATCCCAACCCGTTTCGACTTGTGGTATGAACGACGAACGGACTGCAGCTGAGCGCCTAATTAATTCTCTCAGGCTGACCGGGATTTCCGGGGGAAAAGAGTACTTTTCACCAATCAATCACCGCCCATGCTTCCCAGGACCAATCGTATCGAGTCCATCGATCTGCTGCGCGGCCTGGTCATGGTGATCATGGCTTTGGACCACGTCAGGGACTACACCCATTTCGGGTATTTCTATGCCGATCCGACCGATTTGGCGAGTACAACACCCGCTCTGTTCTTTACCCGATGGATCACCCATTTCTGTGCCCCGGTCTTCGTGTTCGTGGCCGGAACCGGCTCCTATCTATACGGAGCCCAAAAGGCTTCGAAACGGGCCCTGGCGCGTTTCCTGTTCAGTCGCGGACTCTGGCTGATTTTTATTGAGTTGACAGTGGTAACCTTTGCCTGGTTCTTCGATCCCACTTTCGGCATTACCAATTTCCAGGTGATCTGGGCCATAGGGATTTGCATGGTTTTCATGTCGGCACTGATCTACCTCCCACTACAGGCCCTGATTGTACTCGGTTTATGCATAGTGTTCGGGCACAATTTGCTCGATTCGATCACACGGGAAGGAACCGCTCCGGAATCCATGATTTGGTACTTCGTACATCAACAGAATTTTGTGGTGCTCGAAAGCGGGAGACCCGTGTTTATCTTCTATCCCTTTATGCCCTGGCTGGGTATCATGATGCTGGGTTATGCCATAGGGCCCCTCTATATCAAGGGAAGTGATCCCGCGATGCGCAAAAGGAGGCTGGGCTATCTGGGGGTAACCGCCCTGGCGCTCTTCGTTCTTATCCGGCTGTTCAATGTGTATGGAGACATGGTGCCCTGGGAGAATCAGGAACAGCCATTATACACCTTGATGTCCTTCCTGAATACGACGAAGTACCCCCCGTCACTGCTATACACTCTGATGACACTGGGCCCAGCTCTACTGTTGCTCAGGTACGCCGAATCCCTAAAAAACCGCATTACCGATTTCCTGGTCATGATAGGCCGAGTACCGTTTTTCTTCTACATCCTGCACCTGTATCTGATTCATGCCATCGGCATGTTGGGCCTGTCCCTGCAGGGAATCGACTGGCAGGAACTGGTGATGACCCCCAGAAGATTTGAATCCGGATTGCTATCCGGTCACGGATTTCCGCTGATTGTAACCTATGTGGTTTGGATTGGGGTTGTTTTGGTGCTCTATCCCTTCTGTTTCCGGTTTATGCGCTATAAATCTGCACACAGGGATAAATGGTGGCTGAGCTATCTGTAGACAATACATAAAAAAATGCCCCTCGAAGTACTCCGAAGGGCATTTTAACAGGTATGTGTTCGATTACTTCACTTCCTCGAAGTCCACGTCTTCAACGTTGTCACCTTCTTTGGCTTCACCGCCCTGGCTTTCAGTACCTGCACCCGATCCCTGCTGGGATTCGGCTTGTGCTTTGTACATCTCTTCAGCGGCTGACTTCCAGACTTCATCAATCCGATTAAGTGCCGGCTTGATGGTCGAAAGTTCCTTAGTTTCGTAAGCCTTCTTCAGTTCAGATACAGCCTCCTCCAGGTTCTTTTTGTTATCGGCAGAAATCTTATCTCCGTATTCCTTGAGCTGCTTTTCGGTTTCGAAGATCATCTGATCCGCCTTGTTTAAGGTATCTGCCTTTTCCTTGGCTTCTTTGTCCGCCTCGGCATTGGCCTCGGCCTCAGCCTTCATCCTTTCGATTTCTTCCTCGGTAAGACCAGAGCTGGCTTCGATCCGGATGTCCTGAGATTTGCCGGTCGCCTTGTCTGTTGCGGATACCTTGATGATTCCGTTGGCATCGATATCGAAGGTTACCTCGATCTGGGGCATACCTCGCGGAGCGGGTGGTATACCATCCAGATGGAAGCGTCCGATCGTTTTGTTATCGGCTGCCATGGGACGCTCACCCTGAAGCACGTGTATCTCCACTGAGGGTTGATTGTCGGCCGCGGTAGAGAATACCTGCGATTTTTTGGTGGGTATGGTCGTATTGGCCTCGATGAGCTTGGTCGACACCCCTCCCATAGTTTCAATTCCCAGGGAAAGCGGAGTTACATCCAGTAGCAATACATCCTTTACATCACCGGTAAGCACCCCTCCTTGTATCGCAGCACCAACAGCCACAACTTCATCGGGATTCACTCCCTTAGACGGCTTCTTACCGAAGAATTTTTCTACGGCATCCTGTACAGCAGGTATACGGGTAGATCCTCCAACCAGAATGATTTCATCTATGTCACTCTTGGACAGACCGGCCGATTTCAGAGCGGCCTCGCAAGGTTCTATGGTTCTCTTGACCAGATCGTCTATCAATTGTTCAAATTTAGAACGGCTCAGGGTTCTCACCAGGTGCTTGGGACCGGAGGCCGTAGCAGTTACATAGGGCAGATTGATTTCGGTCTGGGCAGAGGAGGAAAGCTCAATTTTAGCCTTCTCGGCTGCCTCCCTGAGTCGTTGCAGGGCCATGGGGTCTTGTCTGAGGTCCAGTCCTTCGTCATTCTTAAATTCCTCTGCCATCCAGTCGATGATCTTCTGATCGACATCGTCACCTCCCAGGTGGGTATCACCATCTGTAGCCAACACCTCAAATACACCATCACCCAGTTCCAGGATGGACACATCGTGTGTACCTCCACCGAAGTCGAATACGACAATCTTCTGATCGGTACTCTTCTTGTCCAGTCCGTAGGCCAGGGATGCTGCCGTGGGCTCGTTGATAATACGCTCCACTTTAAGACCGGCGATCTCGCCCGCCTCCTTGGTCGCCTGTCGCTGAGAATCGTTAAAGTAGGCCGGAACGGTAATCACCGCACGGGTAACCTCGGTGCCCAGGTAATCCTCTGCAGTCTTCTTCATCTTCTGAAGAATCATGGCGGAGAGCTCCTGTGGGGTATACATGCGGCCGTCGATATCTACCCTGGGGGTATCGTTATCGCCTTTAACCACTTTATAGGGTACTCTTTCGGCCTCTTTCTGGGATTCCGAATACTTATTACCCATGAATCGCTTGATGGAATATATGGTCTTATGGGGGTTGGTGACGGCCTGTCGTTTTGCAGGATCACCCACTTTAATCTCACCTCCTTCTACGAAGGCGATCATGGAAGGGGTTGTTCTCTTCCCTTCCGCGTTAGGGATCACCACCGGATCGTTTCCTTCCATAACGGAGACGCAGGAGTTGGTGGTTCCCAGGTCAATACCTATAATTTTACTCATAATGCTCTTTTAAATTCTTAAAACTGGCTTCACTTCACCTGTTCAAGCATTGTGCCAGTTCCTGGTCCCTGACAAGCTGTCAGTTATCACCTGCAAAGCCTGGCCAAAATAGATACTTCAGTGCGTATAACTTTATAGGTATGTACTGGTGGCTTATGGGGTATAGAGCACCTTAGAATTGAAAATATATAAACTGTTCGTGCGTGGACTGGACGATGATCAGGCCAAACATCATAATACCCCAAACCAGGCTGAGCACCCAGGCCGGTGTGGAGCGAATGACCCCAACCAGGCTTCGGTTGCGCATGGCGAAGTGCCCCAGAAATACGAAAGTCATGAGCGATAGTACGAGCACAATATCCGCGGTATTCAGAAGGGCCTTGCTCCCGTGAATAAAGAACATGGACCCCAGTAGGTTCATGGCATTTTCGAAATCACTAGCCCTAAAGAACACCCAGGTGAAATTCACACAGGTGAATGTCAACAAGGCCAGAAGCAGACTCATTCCCGGGCCACCGGTATCGATGCGAATCCGATTCTTTAAAAGACGTTCCACGATCAGGTAAAACCCGTGGAGAAAGCCCCAGGCGACAAAGGTCCAGCCCGCCCCATGCCACAAACCGCCCAGCAACATGGTTAGCATCAGGTTGACATAGGTACGGCTAACCCCAACTCTATTTCCTCCCAGGGATATATACAGATAGTCCCTGAGCCAGGTGGACAGGGTGATATGCCATCTCCGCCACAGGTCGGAGAATCCAATACTGGCATAGGGATAGCGAAAGTTATCCGGGAGCGAAATACCAATCATCAGGGCAATGCCAATGGCACAGAGTGAATATCCTGCGAAATCAAAGAAGATCTGCCCGGAGAATGCCAAAACCCCCGTCCAGGCATCGAGGGCTGCCACTAGATCGCCCGATCCAAATACGCTATCGGATACCCTGCCCAGAAGGGAATCGGCAAATACGGTTTTCTGAAACAACCCTATGGTCAGTAATAGCAGTCCCGTGAGAAATTGCTCCTGATTCGCCTTTTTGGGTTCGTAGAACTGGGGAATGAGTTCGTCGGAACGGACAATAGGCCCGGCCACCAACTGAGGGAAAGAGGTAACGTAGAGGGCGAAATCGAGAAAGGTTCGGGCAGGCTGAATCTTTCTGCGGTACAAATCGATCGTATAGGACATCGTCTGAAACGTGTAGAACGATATTCCCATGGGCAGGATAATGTCCCATTCCAGGGGTTCGTAACTCACCCCAATCCACCCCAAAACATATTGGAAATTCTCCAGCAGGAACTGACCGTATTTGAAGAACGCCAAAAAACCCAGGTTAACGAAAATACTTAGCATCAGCCAGAACTTTCGCTTTACGGGGTCATTCAAGGCGACCAGCTTCTTTCCAGCGGTCCAGTCCACAAGGGTCGATATCCAGAGTAGGATGATCAGTGGAGGGTTCCAGAGGCCATAGAAAATGTAGCTGGCCAATAACAGCATTCCTTTTTTCTGTCTCCAGGTCAGCGGGGACAGGTAATACAATATCAGGACGACTCCAAAGAATAGCAGGAAGCCCAACGAGTTAAAAAGCATAGAATGGTTTTATAGGAGGTTATTGTCCTGGAGAAACCCGATGATGATTTGGGTGTAGCGATCAGCATCCTTTCGGTTCAGGTGAGACCACTCCGGAGGGATCATGACACGGGTCTCCGTGTTATCCTCAAAGTGATGTCCCGGACACCCACTTTCTCTGAGTAGTCGATTCCAGTACTCCTCCCTCGGGTACAAGCGGGTTTCCGTTTCCAAATAGTATTCGGTGACCGGCGGTCGAATAAATGCGACCCTTCCCCCGCGATCTTTGAACTTCTTCACCAGATTTACATAGTGACCTAAAACGCTTGCAATACTGTCTTTAAGCCGATTTTTCGGATCGGGATTAAACCAGATATCCGTTTGTTGCTTCTGTAATGCCGAATCCGTCTCCATTTGAGGGATCATCCGAATATTCCTGTTTTTATCCATACGCACCATGGGAGGCCATACCAGTGGCGGACGCACCGAGTCCCGGTTGGGCAGTGAGATTCGTTCCAATAATGACTTCAGGCTTACATCGCTCTGGGTAAAGGCAAAATGTGGATCGATTTGCTGTATCAGGAAGCCATTGAACTTTTGCGCATAGGTCCTGTCGTAATAATGATCGACCAGGTCTTTCCCCTGATTGGCCGCCCAGGTCCCCTTCATGGTATAAAAAAGACCGGGTGCAGTACTGATCACGAGTAGGCCATCGAAACTGGAATGATCAATGATGTCCTCTATGGGATGGAGGGGTGAGCTACCCGGATACGCCAGCATTATGGGCCTCTTTCCCGTTATGGAGTCCCACAGGTGAATGTTCAGATCAAAATGTCCTCTCGATGAGCCGAGTATGACAATATCATCCGCATCAAGGTCATTAACCCTGCCCCTCCAGTCTGCCCACAGGTCTTTGCTGCTTACATCGTGCCCGACAGGCCAGTGTTCTACCTGTCCAAAATACCATTCCCAGGGTATGAACAATACAAGGGTTACCAGCACAGCGTTTAGGAATACGCGCAGATTGACTCTAAGATTCATTCGGAAGTGGTATGATGAGAATAGGTACGGTCTGGTGTCGGATCAGTTTGGACGATGTGTGCCCTACGAGTGTGGTGTAAAGGAGTCCGTGCCTGTGGCTGCCAATAACCAGCAGATCAATTCCGAGTTTTTGAATCTCCTGTTCGATCAGCTCGACGGTAGGCCCTTTCACCAAAAGGGATTCGGCCTCTACCCCAGCCGCCTGCGCCCGGGAGCTCAATTCCAATAGCCGCATTGCTTCGGCATTCAGTTCTTTCTCCCGCCCTTCGCGTATGTATTCAGGGCCGACGTCATAGCCCACAAAATCCGGGTCCGGAGCGGCTATATGTACGATCCAGAGTTTGCAATGGTACTTCTGTCCCAGGGAAACGGCCCATTCGAGCATCAAGCCATCATTACGGTCAAGATCGACCGCAACAAGAATGTTATTCATTAATGGTTAGGTTATCATTGTATTGCAAGTTATTATTTGTATTCTAAAATCGTTTTACTTAATTATTTGGAGCAGCTCAAATCACCGATTCGTTTTCCGGGCTCTGATGTACATTATAACTACCTTTTTTTCTAATTATTAATTATGGAAATAGCACAGTATCCGTAAGGCGTTCTGCATTGCCCTTTTCACCGTGGTGAAATTGAGAATAGCACATTTTTATTCCGTGGAATTCCTTTTGAATTTCGGATTCGTTAATTTTCAATAGACCAATCTGTTAATACTGTAAATTCACCTCGTGAAACGGGTGTGATCCCAAAAAATTCTCAAATGGAGTCGATTAGTGTGCTGGATATGTTTAGTATAGGTATTGGTCCTTCCAGTTCGCATACCTTGGGCCCGTGGAGGGCTTGCATGGACTCCTTGGTAAAGAGCAGTCGGCTCCGGCAGACCGAGGCGGTGTGCCGTGTTCGGGTGCACCTGTTTGGCTCGCTCTCTCTAACGGGCAGGGGGCATGCCACCGACAAGGCCGTGATGCTCGCCCTTAGCGGACTCCATCCAGAGGCTGCCGGACTGGAAGAAATCAACAACGTACTTACACGAATAAGTGAACAGGGTACCCTTCTGCTTGGAGGTAAAACGGAACTGGCGTTCGATACGGATCGGGATATTGAATTCCGGAATTATTTTCTCCCGGGTCATGCCAACGGCATGCAGATCGAATACGAATACGCCGAAAAGACCCAGGTCTATACCTATTATTCCATCGGAGGAGGATTTATTACCGATCAGGAAGGGCGGGTGATCGACACGGACGGCTTGAGCCGGGAACCCTGTTCCTCAGCCATACTCAAAGGTGAGGATATACTAAAGCTATGCATCCGCGAGGGCCATTCCATTTGGGAACTCAGCCTGCAGAACGAAATCGAGATGCACGGGCAGGAAGGCTTTGAAAGCCGGCTGAAGGCCGTATGGGAAGCCATGCTGGGCAGTGTGTATGAGGGTTGCCACACCCGAGGTGAACTGCCCGGTGGACTGCGGGTTGTGCGTCGCGCCGCTTCCCTGTGTGAGAAGCTGGAGATAGGGCCTGCCTATGACAACCCACACGAGTGGATAGCCGCCATACGCGGAACCCCGATCCGTTTCCGTCAGATCTTTAAATGGGTGGCATGCTGGGCCATAGCCGTAAATGAAGTGAACGCAGCCATGGGGCGGGTGGTAACGGCTCCGACCAATGGCAGCGCAGGGGTTATCCCCTCGGTAATCATGTACTACCTGTGCATCGAAAATCACGAGTCCGGTTGGGAAGAGATCAAACGGTTCCTGCTGGTGGCCGGCATGATCGGCAGCGTCTTTAAGCACGGAGCAACCTTGTCCGCCGCCATGGGCGGGTGTCAGGCTGAAATCGGAGTTTCTTCGGCCATGGCGGCCGCTGGCCTGGCCGAACTCCTAGGGGGCTCGCCTGAACAAGTACTCATGGCATCGGAAATCGCTATGGAACACCACCTGGGCCTCACCTGCGATCCCGTAGGCGGACTGGTTCAGATTCCGTGTATCGAACGGAATTCCATGGGGGCCATAAAGGCTATTCAGGCTGCGGAACTTGCCCTGGATAGCGATCCTTCAGACGCCCGTGTTTCCCTGGATAAAGTTATCCGAACGATGTGGAGTACTGCCCAGGACATGCACCGCAAATACAAAGAAACCTCGGAAGGCGGACTGGCCGTTGAGGTGTTTAATAGCGATTGTTAGTGGGTAACTCAGCGCTTTCGGGCGTCTATAATGTAAACGAAACGCCAACGCCCATGCTCACGGATCAGGTGTAGTGAATTGGCTCCACTGTGGCTGAGTTTACCATCGATTTAAAACTCATAGGGGGGCCAGATGTGGACCAGGGGTCCATCCCGTCGGGTTTCCACGGCAAGAATCCGTTCTTCGAAATCCAGGCTATCCGGTATGGATCCGATAGAGGTGACGAATTTTTCATAAGCGGTATTACGCACCGCCCCGCTGCCATCCGGGCGGATACCTACCGATTGCATTTGCGCGGCGGCACTGCCGAACGCTTTTAGAGAAACGGAATCCCTGCGATGGAATGCCTCGAAAAATTCTTCAAAAGCCGCGATAGCCTGTTTCGTGTAAGCGTCTTCCTGCTCCTGGGCTCTTAGGGATTGGTTGGTCATGACCAGGAGTAGACCTGCCAAAACGAACTTCCTCGTTACATTCATGATTATGATATTGATCGAACTCCAAATTACGATGATTCCTTCCAATTTCCCGTTACTTTGTAATCCGTAAAAACCGAAAGGGTATGTCCGTAGCTAAAAAACAGTACAAACGAATCACCGTCAAATCCCTGCTGGAGATGAAGCAACAGGGGGAAAAGATATCCATGCTGACTTCCTACGATTACACGATGGCCAAAATTGTAGATTCGGCGGGAGTCGATGTGATCCTGGTCGGGGATTCGGCGAGCAATGTGATGGCCGGGCACGAAACCACAGTTCCCATAACCCTCGATCAGATGATTTATCACGCCAGCTCCGTGGTTCGGGGCGCGACCAGGGCCCTGGTAGTGGTCGATATTCCTTTCGGCAGTTATCAGAGTGACTCCAAAGAAGCCCTGAGATCGGCTATTCGAATCATGAAGGAGAGTGGCGGGCACGCCGTCAAGGTTGAAGGCGGAGAGGAAATCAAGGATTCGGTTAAGCGAATCATTCAGGCCGGGATACCGGTCATGGGCCATCTGGGACTTACTCCACAAAGTATCTATAAGTTCGGGACCTATACGGTCAGGGCGCGTGAGGAGGCCGAGGCAAAGAAGCTCAAGAGCGATGCCAAGTTATTGCAGAAGCTGGGGTGTTTTGCCCTGGTTCTCGAAAAAATTCCGGCGGCCCTGGCCGAAGAAGTAGCCGGAGAACTCCATATCCCGGTTATCGGAATAGGTGCCGGAGCAGGCGTCGATGGCCAGGTATTGGTAGTGCATGATATGCTGGGTATGACCCACGAGTTCAATCCTCGTTTCCTGAGGAGGTACCTGCACCTGTACGAATCCATGAGTACGGCCATCTCGCAATATGTGGGAGATGTCAAGTCGAGGGATTTCCCGAATGCCGAAGAGCAGTATTAGGTAACTCCATGAAACCCCTGGGCCCTCCCGAGATCCTTTACGAAGACAACCACCTTATCGCCGTTAATAAACGGGCAGGCGACCTCGTTCAGGGGGACAAAACCGGGGACCCTAAACTCCCCGATGCCATCAGGGAATACATCAAAGTGAAATACAACAAACCGGGCAACGTCTTTCTTGGAGTGACCCACAGACTGGACCGTCCAACCACGGGAGTGGTAGTCTTTGCCCGTACGAGCAAGGCCCTCACCCGTTTGAATCAAGCCTTTAAAGACGGAAAACCGACCAAAACGTATTGGGCACTGGTGGAGAAACGACCTCGAGAAGACAGGGGAAGACTCGAACACTACTTGGTTAAAAATTCCAAAACGAACAAAACTACTGCCTTTTCGCGACCGATAGAGGGTGGCCGTCTATCAAAACTGAGCTATCGCTTTGTCGGAAGCCTGGATCATTTCCATTTGTTGGAGATCGATCTGGAAACCGGCAGATCACACCAAATCCGGGCCCAGCTGGCCGCCGAAGGCTGCATCATAAAGGGTGATCTCAAATACGGCGCCCGGCGTTCCAATCCGGATGGCAGTATCTGCCTGCACGCCCTGCGCTTGCGCCTACCCCACCCTACGCAAAAAGAGGTGTTGGAAATCACGGCCCCACTTCCGCCTCTGGCCATATGGAATTCGTGCCGGCACTGGCTGAACGATCCCCTATCTAACGAGTAAGCAGTGCCGCCTTTTCCCTGATGATGTCGGCCACTGGACGCTGTTGCAAGTGACTCTCGAGCCAGCTGATGATATCCAGATACAAGAAGGCTCGTTTTTCGTATGGGTGGTCTTCATAGGCCTTGAGCTCCTGATATAAATCTCGGAAAGCCCCGTTGAGCTCTCCGGGATACAGGTCGCCCAGCCCTCTTAAGAATTTAATCATTGCCCGTTGCACCGCCTGCAGGTTGTTCATCTTGATCAGGAACTTATACGTATTCCTGAGCTGAATCTCCAGGTGGTAGTCCATACCGGCCTCATAATGGGCCACGAGATTGAGCACGCGAGCAAAGCACATCAAATCTTCTCTCATCTTGAGATCCTTTCGGCTTATGATACGGTTCAGGTATCTGATACAGTTCTTGTGGTCTCCTCTACCGAAGTACATGCACGCCAGCTTGTAATACAACAACATGATGTGGTGTACATCAATTCGGCCCTTGTGCTTTTCAATGCCATATTCCACGCGATCCACTAACTGAAGTCCGCGTTCAAAGGTGCCTTCCAGAAAATGCCTGTTGAGTTGGTTGCTGCTCAGGTATAAAAACTTGAGTGACTGTATATTGTCCGAATTAGGAAAGTCCTTTCCGTCCAATCGTTCTTCCAGGGAATGCAGGGTTTCCACGAATTGAGAGCGGTAACGCACCAAAAAAAGTGACTCGAGGAGATAGTGATTCCCTTTCAGGTAAAATACCGGATGCCGATGAACCATGGCGGGATACTGCTCGAACAGGTCCACCCACTTGCGGGCATATTTGTAGCTGCCCAGAAAATCCTGTACGAGGAAGCTGTACCACAAGTGCGCCTTAAAAATCCACAAACGCTCCCGAAACCCCAAATTTTCCGAATGATACTCTGGCAAGTGGCTGCTAAAGAATTCCTGAACCTGTTTCAAATCCTCATCATTCCGCACATATCCCATCTTGAGCATCTGACCGTACAACAGCAGAGACAAATTGGAAAGCCTGCTGGCCAGTTCGTTTTGCGCAGAGAGTTCACTCGCCTGCCGACTGAGCTCTTCGGCCCGATCCGGAATACTTCGGGTAATGTACTGGGTTTCAATTAATTTTTCGAACTCCAGTATTTCATAGGCAGTATTCTTTTCTTCATGCTCCAAGGCCATGTTCTTAGCCTTGTCCAGAATCTTAAGGCTCTGCCGATACAGGCCTTTGTGGTAGAGTATGGTCGCAAAATCCAACTGCTCGCGTATCTGCAAAGGCAGGTCGCGGTTAGCCGGATTCAATCTCAGACTAATCAGTATTTGTTTATAAAGGTGTGCCTTGAGGTTTGCCAGTTGTGAACGGGATACGATGCCACTCTGATGTATAACGTGTTCCTCATAGGAAGACATCTTATCCATCAGGTCGAAAAGGGCTACGAATTTGGCGTCCTGATTTACCCCCAGCCTGCCGGCATACAGTCGAAACTGACGTTTCTCGGACTTCGACAGGGATTTGATCAGGGTAAAGAGCGGGTCTTTGGACGGGATGGTCATCGTAGGTTCGGTCTTAGTAATCTCTTGTCTATAATGGAATTTCCGTAAAAAAGCCGGTGCCGGGCGTCCGATGAACGCCTCTCGCTATAACCCCGGAAGGCCTTAGTGCTAGCCGAAATTAGTATCTTCGAATATTCGTTACGCAAGTGCTATGGCTAAAGATAAGGTACACATTTTTGATACGACGCTCCGGGATGGAGAACAGGTTCCAGGGTGTAAGCTGGATACGGCCCAAAAACTCGTTATCGCCGAAAAACTCGATGAGCTGGGTGTCGATATTATCGAAGCGGGATTCCCCATTTCAAGTCCGGGAGATTTTAAATCGGTAGAAGAAATCGCAAAACTTGTAAAGAATGCAACGGTCTGTGGTCTTACCCGGGCGGTTAAAAAAGATATTGAAGTGGCGGCCGATGCGCTGAAACACGCCAAAAAACCTAGGATACACACGGGTATAGGAACCTCAGATTCACACATTCGCTTTAAGTTTAATTCCACCCGGGAAGATATTCTCAGGCGTGCCGTGGAGTGTGTCGCCTATGCCAAATCCTTTGTGGACGATGTCGAATTCTACGCCGAGGATGCCGGACGTACCGATAACGATTTTCTGGCACAGGTATGTGAAGCCGTTATTGAAGCCGGAGCAACCGTCCTTAACATCCCGGATACTACCGGGTATTGTCTACCCGCTGATTACGGCGCCAAGATCCGATATCTGGTAGAAAACGTAAAGGGAATCGAAAAAGCAATAATTTCCTGCCACTGCCATAATGATCTGGGTCTGGCCACGGCCAATTCCATAGCCGGGGTGCAGAACGGGGCCCGGCAGATCGAGTGTACCATAAACGGAGTGGGTGAACGCGCGGGTAATACCTCACTGGAAGAAGTGGTGATGATCATGAGGCAGCACCCAGCTCTTGGCCTGGATACGGGCATCAACAGCAAGATGCTCAATGAGATCAGCCAACTGGTTTCTCAAAGCATGGGCATGCCCGTACAGCCCAACAAGGCTATAGTAGGCGCTAATGCATTTGCCCACAGTTCAGGCATCCATCAGGATGGTGTAATCAAGAACCGGGAGACCTATGAGATCATCGATCCGGAAGACGTGGGAGTAAACGAATCGGCCATCATATTGACGGCGAGAAGCGGAAGAGCCGCTCTGGCTTACCGAGCCAAAAACCTGGGATATGAATTGACTAAGCTCCAGCTCGACGAGGTCTATGAAGAATTTCTGCACTTCGCCGACCGCAAGAAAGAAGTAATCGACAGTGATATCCGAGCAATCATGCAGATCAAGGGTATCGATACTACCGGATAACATAATCGACAGCGTTACATGAAGAAGACCCTCTTCGATAAAGTCTGGGATGCCCATGTGGTTACCAGCGTAGACCAAGGTCCCGACATCTTGTACATAGATAAGCATCTGATACATGAAGTAACCAGCCCTCAGGCGTTTTCCGAAATCGAAGCGCGGGGCCTCAATTTGTTTCGCCCGGAACGCACCGTGGCCACTGCAGACCACAATGTACCCACACTAAATCAGCACCTGCCAATACAGGAGGCCCTGTCTCGTAAACAGGTCGCCATGCTTACGGAGAATTGCGAAAAGCATGGGGTTACCCTATATGGCCTGGGACATCCTTACCAGGGCATAGTACATGTGATGGCTCCTGAACTCGGTATCACCCAGCCCGGCATGACCATGGTATGTGGTGATAGTCACACCTCTACCCATGGCGCCTTCGGTACGATTGCGTTCGGCATCGGTACCAGTCAGGTGGCCCAGGTTTTCGCCACTCAGTGCCTGCTGCTCAATAAACCGCGGAAAATGCGAATAACCGTAGACGGCACCCTAAGGGAAGGGGTGTTGCCCAAGGATGTAATTCTGTATATCATCGCACAGCTCGGAACCCAGTCCGGTACCGGTTACTTTGTCGAATATGCCGGAGAGGTCTTTCGGAACATGAGTATGGAGGGCCGTATGACGGTCTGTAACATGAGCATCGAGATGGGGGCACGGGGAGGAATGATCGCCCCGGACCAAACCACCTTCGATTATGTTAAGGGCAGAGAGTTCGCACCCAAAGGTGGGGAATGGGATGCCAAACTGGATTATTGGAAATCCTTACCCACCGATGAAGGGGCCGAATTCGACCTGGAACATCACTTTCACGCCAACGATATCGCCCCGATGATAACCTATGGAACCAACCCTGGAATGGGTGTGGCTATAGGAGATCTCATACCCGAAACCGACGATCCTTCACTAGGTAAATCCCTGGATTACATGGGGTTAAAACCTGGCCAAAATCTACTGGGACATCCTATTGAATACGTGTTCATCGGCAGCTGTACCAATTCCAGGATAGAAGACTTTCGAATTGTCGCCGAGGAAATCCGGGGCAAGCACAAGCATCCGGAGGTAACCGCCCTGATTGTTCCCGGATCTCAGCAGGTGTCCGCCCAGATTAAGGAGGAAGGTCTGGATTCCATCTTCGAGGCGGCGGGCTTCGAAATACGCCAATCGGGCTGTTCGGCCTGCCTAGGCATGAACGAGGATAAGATTCCCGCAGGCAAATACTGCGTTTCGACCTCCAACCGCAATTTCGAGGGGCGACAGGGGCCTGGGGCACGAACCCTTTTGGCCAGTCCCCTTACAGCGGCCAAAGCGGCCGTACATGGAAAGATCGTACTAAATTAACCGTACATGAAACCCTTTAAAAGACTGACATCAACGGCCGTTCCTTTGCCGGTGGAGAACGTAGATACCGACCAGATTATACCCGCCCGCTTTCTCAAGGCGACGGACAAAGTAGGTTTCGGAGATAATCTGTTCAGGGACTGGAGGTACCATCCCGATGGAAGCCTTATCGAGGACTTTGTGCTCAACGATGCCACGTTCAAGGGGCAAATTCTGCTAACTGGAGAAAACTTTGGAAGCGGTTCAAGTCGAGAGCACGCGGCCTGGGCACTAACCGATTACGGTTTCCGGGTGGTAGTATCCGGTTATTTTGCGGATATTTTCAGGGGCAACGCCCTCAACAACGGCCTTCTTCCCATACAGCTGGACGGTAAGGATGTGACCATGCTGTTACAGGCTGTACACGAGCGTCCTTCTCTGGAATTTACAGTTGACCTGGAGCAACAGACCCTTAGCGTGCCAGAAATGGGGTATCAGGGTACATTCGACCTGGACGCCTATAAAAAAATGTGCCTGTTGAACGGCTACGACGATATTGATTTTCTGATCAGCAAAAAGTCGGAAATCGAAGCATTTGAAAAACGAGATTGAATTCCATGGATAAAACCATTGCCCTGCTGGCCGGAGACGGCATAGGACCGGAAGTAGCCGCCGAAGCGGTCAAATGCCTTAACGCCATAGCCCATAAGTACAGACACGAGTTTGAATTCAAAGAGGCACTGGTGGGTGCCGCCGCCATAGACGAAACGGGTAACCCCCTTCCGGACGAAACCCTGGAGGTTTGCAGGTCTTCCGATGCCATTCTCTTCGGTTCCATAGGAGACCCCCGATACGATTCCAATCCCGATGCCCCGGTTCGTCCCGAACAGGGACTGCTTAAATTACGTAAGGAGCTGGGGCTATTTGCAAACATCCGACCCGTTCAGGCCTACCCGAGCCTGCTGGAGAAATCGCCTCTCAAGGAATCGATCATTTCCGGCACGGACTTCGTCATTTACAGGGAGCTCACTGGAGGAATCTACTTCGGAGAGAAGAAGCTCAGCCCCGACCAGCAAACGGCCTCAGATCTGTGCGAATATCATGCCCATGAAGTCGAGCGCATCGCTCGACTGGCCTTCGAAGCGGCTGAAAACCGCAGGAAAAAGCTCACCCTGGTCGATAAGGCAAACGTGCTGGAATCTTCCAGGCTGTGGAGAAGGGTGGTTAGCCAGCTGGCCGGTGACTTTCCCGGGGTTGAAATGGATTTCCTTTTCGTGGATAATGCCGCCATGCAGTTGGTGCTTAACCCTTCGCAATTCGACGTCATACTCACCGAAAACATGTTCGGGGACATCTTATCCGACGAGGGAAGTGTGATCGGCGGCTCCATAGGACTGCTGGCTTCTGCCTCCATAGGCTCAGAAACCGGCTTGTTCGAACCAATACACGGTTCATATCCACAAGCCAAGGGCCGGAATATTGCCAATCCCGTGGCTTCTGTGCTTTCCGCGGCCATGTTGCTCGACTACTTGCAGATGCAGGAAGAAGCCGTAGCGCTTAGGGAGGCCGTACAATCATCCTTAGATTCCGGCGTGGTGACTCCGGATCTCAATGCTGATTCGACCTTCGGAACCCGTGAGGTAGGCGATAGTATAGCCTCATTCATTGCCCGGAAGGACTGATGTACAGTTTCCGTCCTGGCGATTACGCCCGCCCCCTTAAATTGACGGGCATATATCTATCTTTGTCGCCGAAAAACACAACGGTATGAAAGTTTCGTACGGGTGGCTCAGGACCTTCCTGCAAATAGATGAAGATCCGGAGGAGGTTTCGGCCATACTCACGGATCTCGGCCTCGAAGTCGAGGGCCTCGAAGAGTTCGAGTCGATTCCCGGAAGTCTGGAAGGGGTTGTAGTAGGGGAAGTGCTGGAATGCAGTAAGCACCCAAATGCAGATAAACTTAAGCTTACCCGGGTCGATCTGGGTGATGGTGAACCCGTACAGATCGTATGCGGCGCCCCGAATGTAGACAAAGGACAGAAAGTTCCCGTAGCCACTGTAGGAACTACACTTTATACGGCAGAAGGAGAATCCTGGAAGATTAAAAAAGGGAAAATCCGCGGAGAGGTCAGTCAGGGAATGATATGCGCTGAGGATGAATTGGGCCTGGGTCAATCCCATGAGGGAATTATGGTACTCGACCCAAAACTCGAACCGGGAACTCCATGCAATCAGATATTCGATGTGTATCGGGATACACAAATTGAGATCGGGCTTACTCCTAACCGATCCGATGCGATGAGTCATTTCGGTGTAGCAAGGGATCTGAGGGCCGGGCTGATACAGAGAGGCATTCACAAGGATCTGATTCCCCGCTCGTATACCACTTACGAGTTGTCCCACACCCAGCCGGGTTTCGAGGTCAACGTCGAATCTCCCGATCGTGCTCCCCGTTATGCGGGCCTGATCATCCGGGGATTTGAGGTGGCTCCTTCCCCGGACTGGCTGCAAAATCGCCTCAGATCCATTGGTTTAAAGCCTATCAATAATGTGGTGGACATTACCAACTACGTCCTTCACGATGTCGGACAACCCCTACACGCGTTCGACCTGGATAAAATAGCCGGTAAAACCATACGTGTGGGCCAGGTTCCCGATGGAACACCATTCATTACACTCGATGGGGAGGAGCGCATTCTGCATTCCGAGGACCTGATGATTTGTGATGCGGAAAAGCCGCTCTGCATTGCAGGTGTATACGGTGGTCTTGATTCCGGAGTAAGCGAATCAACTACCGGGATTTTTCTGGAAAGCGCCTATTTCGATCCCGTAAGTATTCGCAAGACAGCCAAGCGACACGGTCTGAGCACCGATGCCTCCTTCCGTTTCGAACGCGGTATAGATGTTAACGGTGTCCTGGATTACCTGTTTTATGCGGCTGATCTGATCGTCCGTATCGCAGGGGGGCAGGTGGAGTCTCGCGCCTGGGATCTGCACGAGGCGCTGCCGTCTCACGACACTTTAAGCATGTCATATGATGATGTTAGGCGAGTGGCCGGAGGACATATACCAGATATGAATATAAGAGCCATACTTGAGAGCCTTGACATCGCCATAGTGGATGAGAAGGACGGGATACTCAACCTTCGCCCACCCCAATACCGCCAGGACGTGGTCCGGAAGATCGATGTAATTGAGGAAATTCTTCGTGTATTTGGTTACAATAACATTCCATCCAGCAAGGACTTTTCCTTTTCACTTCCGCCTTATCAGGCTGATTTGAATGAAAAACTAAGATCAGAAATAGCCGGATTACTTTGCTACCAGGGATTTTCAGAAATCATGACCAATAGCCTGGTCCCTCTCTCTGATCGTGCTGAGACAAATCAAAATCGGGTCCGACTGATCAATCCCCTAAGCAGCGAATTGGCTGAAATGCGCAGTGAAATCCTGACCTCCGGCCTACAGGTTGTGGCACACAACCTGAATCGCAAACAACAGGAACTGATGTTTTTCGAATTCGGCCACACGTACCAAATGGATGCGGGAGCGTACCGACAAGCTTCCGTTCTGGGCATCTGGTGTGCCCGTGCCGGCAAGGCCGACCAATGGATCCCCAGGCCGAAGACCTCACGATTCTTCGAACTTAAAGGGGTGGTGGAATCTTTGTTCTACAAATTGGGTTTGAGCCCGGTGGTCGTAGAGCGTACCCATACCCTAATTGAGGGTGAGACCCTGAGCCTGGAAGACAAAGAGTCCCAGGTGGAATTTGCGCGCATAATACAGGTTAGCCCGGAATTATTGGCAGGCTTCGACATTGATGTGCCCTTAGCCTTTGCAGAAATTCACTGGGAAACCGTTATGGCCGCCTTGAAAAACGATAGTATTCAATTCAGGGAAATTCCAAAATATCCCGAGGTCTACCGTGATTTTTCTCTTTTAATTGACCGATCCGTAAGTTTCGCCGAGTTGAAACAGAGCATCTACCCTATCGACCGGAAATTGATCCGTTCCGTGCAGTTGTTCGATGTCTTTGAGGGCAAGGAACTGGGTAAGGACAAAAAAGCATACGGACTGAGGATCACCCTAATGGACACCAAAAAGACCCTAACTGAAAAGCATATAGATCAGGTAGTCCAGCGGATCGTGGATTCCCTGGAAAAACAGTTCAAGGCACAATTGAGATAATCAGCCTTTTACATTTGATTTACAGCAAGTTAAATTAATCGTAGCTGGGCGGAATAAGCACCTGAGGTATGCTGTGGACTACGATCCCATCCTTTTCGGTTACTCGGGAAGTATCCTGCATAATTTCCACCTGATTCCCCCTCGAGTCAATGAGAAATACTCGCATGCCCTCGACTTGCAGAGTCAGATAGTCACCGTGAAAAGTGGGAATTTTGGCCTTGCCTTCCTCATTGCAGAGCGCCTTGATGATTTCGATGGAACCCCAACTACCTGGAATGAGATGGTACCTGAGGGTATTCTCCAATTCGCGGTAGTCTTCACTGGTGAGTAATTTGTTGAAGGTAGAACCGGGGAGATCGAAAAATGCCTGATCGGTGGGTGCGAGAACGGTATAGGACGTCACCTGGGTAAGCTTATCATCCAAACGGGTTTTAAGGAGTGCCCGTTTTAGCGTAGCATGGCTGCTTAGCAAGGCGCCTTCCGTAATACGATCCGAGCTGTTCCTAGAGGCGATACCTACCCCATTACCACTCAGCATGGTTGCCTGAGCACACAACTTATCTGCCGTAATAAGGCAAAACACCGTCAGGAGTATGGCCTGAATGGTTGGCTTACATTTCATGTCTCGTAGAACCCATTTTTGACGGGAGCGGAAAACTACAATTTTTTCATCGAGTATGCGCGTAAACTTGAACAAAGCAGATGTTAATTTTTTATTTCTGTCCCGTCTTTTTATTTTTACGGAAATTGCTATGAAACAGATTATGAGTGTAAAAGGCCTTAATTTGGAAGATGTCCTGTCTTCTGTTCAGAATTCCATACCTTCAACATCTTTATTTCCAGCGGATTACGTTAATTCACAATCGAATGGAGCCCGTACAAAGGAGAGCGGTATGCTCATCGATCAGTTGGATGCCAGCCGGATCTACTCCTTGGAAACCATACGTAAGGTATGTATAGATTACCGTCTCAGATTCCTGGATCTGAACTACTTCCGTGGGGAACTACCCGTGGAAGCAACTGAGGAAATACTTCGTTTGGAAGAAGAGCACCAGACGATACTGGAGTCTTTCAAGATCATGGCTCCGTCCAAAATGTTCAAGCTTGAGGATAAGGACGATCCGATGCTTTTTGCTCCCCTGGGTAATGGGTACTACTATCTGATCCACAAGTGGGGAGGCGACCTTCACCCGTGGCGCAAGTGGATGGTTTGGCCGTTTAAAGGTCTTTCGAACTTCATGGTCATGGTATTCCTGATCAGTGTAGTATGTACGCTACTCACCCCTATGAGCGTTTTTACCAAGGACTACGGTATGGTGGAAAAACTCATCCTGTTCCTCTTTGTTTTCAAATCCGTGATCGCCGTATTTATCTACTTCGGCTTCGCCTCGGGAAAGAACTTTAATTCGGTGATCTGGAATAGTAAGTATTACAATGCCTGATCAGACGGCATGCAGACCGTAGTATTTGTTTCGCAGTTCCTGTACTCCCTTGTCGGCTAAATAGTCGTCAAAGGTCATGTAGCGATCGATTACTCCGGTTGGGGTAAGTTCGACTATACGATTAGCAACAGACTGTACGAACTCGTGATCGTGAGTCGTAAGGAGAAGGGTGCCTGGAAATTTTTTCAAGGAATTGTTAAAGGCAGTAATGCTCTCAAGGTCGAGATGATTTGTGGGTTCGTCCAGCATCAAGACGTTGGCACGCTGGAACATCATGCGACTGATCATGCATCGGACCTTCTCACCACCTGACAGCACGTTGGATTTTTTGAGGGCCTCCTCTCCGCTAAAGAGCATTTTGCCCAGGAAACCGCGAACGTAAACTTCTTCCCGCTCCTCTTCGGTCTGAGCCCACTGCTGGAGCCATTCGACCAGACTCACCGGCTGATCAAAGAAGTGAGCATTGTCTAGTGGAAGATACGCCTGTGTAGTAGTTACTCCCCACTGATAGGTTCCGTTTTCGGGCTTGCGGTTTCCATTGATGATCTCGTAAAATGCTGTGCTCGCCCGGGAATCCCTGGAAATGATCGCCACTTTGTCTCCTTTGGCGAGGTTGAGGTGAATCTTGTCGAAGAGCAGATCACCGTCTTCTGAAGCAGCCTTGAGTTCTTCGACATGCAATATCTGGTCCCCGGCCTCGCGCTCCCGTTCAAAGATTATAGCCGGATACCTGCGGTTGGACGGCTTGATGTCTTCCACCTTAAGCTTATCGAGCATTTTCTTCCGCGAAGTAGCCTGTTTGCTCTTAGCCACATTGGCGCTGAATCGCTGAATAAACTCCTGAAGCTCCTTGGCCTTCTCTTCGGCCTTCTTGTTTTGCTGAGCCCGCTGTCTGGCGGCCAGCTGGCTGCTTTCGTACCAGAATGTGTAGTTGCCCGAATACAGGTTGATCTTTCCAAAGTCAATATCGGCTATATGGGTGCAGACCGCATCCAGGAAGTGTCGGTCGTGAGATACCACGATCACCGTATTGTTGTAATCGGCCAGAAAGTCTTCGAGCCACCCTATAGTTTCAAAGTCCAGGTCATTGGTGGGCTCATCCATGATAAGCACGTCCGGATTACCGAACAGCGCCTGCGCCAGGAGCGCCCTTACCTTAACCTTGTTATCCAACTCAGACATCACCGAATAATGCAGGTCTTCCGATATTCCGAGGTTGGACAACAGGGCGGCCGCATCGCTTTCCGCATTCCATCCATTCATTTCTTCAAATGCCACCTGTAATTCGCCTATGCGCTCGGCATTTTCATCCGAATAGTCGGCATAAAGCGCATCGATTTCAGTCTTGATTTCAAACAGGGGTTTATTTCCTCTCAATACCGTTTCCAGGACGCTGAAGTTGTCGCAAGATTGGTGGTCCTGTGAGAGTATCGACATCCTTTTGCCCGGCTCCATGGATATATGTCCGGCAGTGGGATCGATTTCCCCGGATATGATCTTCAGGAAGGTAGACTTACCTGCCCCATTAGCTCCGATGATACCGTAGCAGTTGCCCGGGCTAAAGGTGAGATTTACCTCGTCGAAGAGTATGCGCTTGCCGAATTGTACGGAAAGATTGGAAACTGTGAGCATGTCAAATTTTTGGCAAAAATAGGTATTCCCGCAAACGCGGCTGCCTTCAACCACTTTTCGACCCGGGATTTTGGAGAAAATTGATAATTTATGGTTAGTCTGTGTCGAAGAATCGGGATTTGAACCTGAGTCTGACCTTCCAGACCTTTAAGAAAAGGGGGGTTACCACTACGTAAGGTCCTTATACTGCAACAGTTAGGCAAGAAGCAACATTTAACTAGGGTTTAACAAGGCTTAACACCCCTGATACATAGCTTTGTTCCTTATGAACGTGCGGATGAAGAAATTTATACTCGCTATTCCCCTTTTACCCCTAATACTTAGTTCCTGCCAGGTTTCCAATCAAGGCTCGAATACGGTTTTTCTATCTGGAGAAATCGTAAATCCCAGTGATGAGTTTGTGGTTTTGTACAAGGGGGATCAGGTGGTGGATTCGGCGCGACTGGATGCGAGTAATCGTTTCACCTTCGTACTTCCTGAAATTGGAGACGGCCTATATCACTTCTATCACTATCCCGAACAACAGTATGTTTATCTCGAACAGGGAGATAGTATTCGCATTCGACTGAACACCAAAGAGTTCGATGAATCCCTGAGTTTCTCGGGCAGAGGTTCGGGTATCAATAATTTCTTGATCTCCATGTTCCTGGCCTACGAAAATGAGGAGGAACAGGTAAACAGCTTTTACCCGCTGGACCCTGTAGAGTTCAATACAGCTGTGGAAAGTCTACGGGAAAAAAAGGTGCGAGAGATGGAGCGACTGTCTGAGTCTGAAGATTGGAGTCCGGCAGCCATTCGCATGGCTCGGGCAGCCATAGATTTTGACAACTATATATATCGCGAAAAATATCCCTTCTATCACCATAGGATAACAGGCGAGGACAGTTTTAATAGTCTGCCTTCCACCTTCTATGAGTACCGAAAAGATTTAAATATCAACAATAGGGAACTCAGTTATTTTCGTCCCTATTACGAGTTCATGAAATACCACATCGGCAACGTCGCTTATACCATGTGCGTGGATGACTGCTCTGAAAATCACAGGAGAGAAAAGCCCAATCTCCATCTCGGAAAGCACAAGATGCACCTGATCGACAGCCTGGTACTGGAGCACAATTTGCGAAATAATCTGCTCCGAAACGTGGCAATGGATTACCTACTCCAAAACCCCAGGATTTCGGTGAAATGGGAATCATTCCTAGAGGAGTACTATCAATTATCCAGCAGTCAGGCCCATAAAAAGGAAATTGAATACCTTTTTGAGGGTATACGCAACCTGCAGGCGGGCAACCCGCTCCCTTCTGAAATCGTTGTACTGGACCATAATGATCAACAAAAGGTCCTCAGGGAAGAGACATTCACTCAACCCGCAGTACTGTACTTCTGGACAGGGAACCAGGAAGGACATCTGTCCTCTTTGATGAAGCGTATCAACGTTCTCAAGCAGTCGAATAGTGAATTCCGCTATATAGGTATTGCTTTACGCACAGAGACCCGTCAATGGAAACAACTCCTAGAGAAATACAACATGGAGCCGTCTGAGCAATTTCGCACGGACGATTTCGAGTCCCTTCGTAACACGCTCGTCATAGAGAGCCTGAATAAGTGTGTGATCGTTAGGGACGGTACCATTATTGAAGCTTTCGCCAATATCAATTATCCCCTACCCGCTCTGACCAGGGGATACCAGGCTAATGATCAGGAGATTCGCAAACCTGCCACTGTAGTAGAATAGCCGGCAGATTCTATAGTCCTAGAAATTGGTTAATCTGCTCAGGATGGATTGCCCTTGCGGTAATCGGCCAGAAACTTTTCCAGCCCGATATCAGTAAGGGGGTGTTTAAGAAGCCCCTCAATGACCGATAATGGCCCTGTCATTACATCAGCTCCTATTTCCGCACACCTGATAACATGCATAGTATGACGAACTGAGGCAGCCAGAATCTCAGTCTGATATCCGTAATTGTCGTAAATCAGACGAATGTCGGCAATAAGATTCAGGCCATCTGTCGATACATCGTCTAAACGACCGATGAATGGTGAAACATAAGTGGCACCTGCCTTGGCAGCAAGTAGAGCCTGACCAGAGCTAAATACCAGGGTGCAGTTCGTCTTGATTCCCTTCTCGGAGAAATACCGGATGGCCTTGACACCTTCCTTGATCATGGGAACTTTCACCACAATCTGAGGATGGAGCGACGCGAGTTCCTCTCCTTCCCTGACTATTCCTTCATAGTCCGTGGCAACGACTTCGGCCGACACATCACCGGTAACGATGTCACAGATTTTTCGATAGTGATTGATAATGTTGTCCTTCCCCGTGATACCCTCCTTGGCCATTAGAGACGGATTGGTGGTCACCCCGTCCAGAACACCAAGTTCCTGGGCTTCCCGTATATGTTCAAGGTTTGCGGTATCGATAAAGAACTTCATAAGATGATATTGTAATTTATACGTAAAACTACAATTTATAGTGGTTTCTAAGCAGTCCTTCATAGACTTTCGAGGGTAATATCCCCTTGAGTGTAATCGAAAATACCTGCAGGGGTTTACCTATCCTATAATGGGGTTTGAGTGTTTTTTTTCTCAGCAATCTAACCAGAGCGTCTGCCAAAATATCCGGAGAGGTCCCTTCTTTCACATCGTCGTCTATGCTTTCAATAATTCGGCCATACGTTTGGTAATACGGTGAGTCAGGAGGGTTGGGTGTATGATACCTGCGTTGACCGATTTCGGTCGCGAAATCTCCGGGATCGACCGTGCAAAAGCGGATATCTGACTGGCTGCATTCGAGACGCAGGGATTCGGTAATCATATTCAGGGCCGATTTGGAGGCCGAATAGACTCCGCGGAATGGCAGGCCCATGTATCCAGCGATGGAACTGATGTTGATTACGGTACCCCCGTTTCCGAGTCTGCGCATGTGAGGTAACGCTTCCTGAATCACCCGCACTGGGCCGTACACGTTCAGATCAAAAACACGCTCCATCTCCTCGACTGGCGTAGTCTCGATCGGACCCGTAATCCCCTTACCGGCATTATTTACCAAAACATCCAATCTTCCGCTTTCCTCAATCAATTCATTCAAAACCCATCGAATCTGTTCGGGTTTGGTCACATCCATGCTGTGGAGCTTATACTCGGTGATATCCGGATAGGATGCTGCCGAACGGCAGCAACCGTGCACGGTATACCCCTCTCTTACCAGGGCAAGGCTGATGGAACGCCCAATCCCCGAGGAAGCACCGGTGACCAGTACGACTTTTTTATTCATAAGAGCGAATTATGGAAAAGTATCGTTAACGGAAAGAAAAAAAGGCAAGCCGTTGCATCGCACCGCTACAACCGCATACCCTTGCTGCGTTCCCGCCCTGGGGGATTTTGCAGGAGCTGATCGTGCAGGACTTGCCGAATGCAAAGATAAGATATTTACCTTTGTCAAAAAGACGGTTGTCTTCATGCTAACTGACACATCCCTGCGTTATCTAATACCCGGAATTCTGCTGTCCATATGCGTTATGGCAACCTTTCAGTCCTGTAACTCTGGAAAACGCGGAGATTTCCGGGCTCGTCTCGCCTCCGAGTCGAAAAAGATTCAGTTCGGGGACACCCTTAAAGTTGTGGTTACCAAGCTGGACAAGGGGGATGAAGCCCTGCTCCAATACCGTCGTGAAGGAAAAGAAATCGAGCCTGATATGGTGGCATGGGACTCAGAGAATCGCCTTCACCTGGGATTCGCCATGGAAAGCCCTCCCCTGGGCGCCCAGGAAATCTCAATAACCTATGGTTCGGAATCCGAGAATACTGATCAAAAACTGGAATTCCTGCTACTTTCGGACAGGGCACCCGCGCTCTATGGAATACGTGTATTGAATGCATATCCACACGACCGCACAGCCTTTACCCAGGGACTCGAATTCGACGGTGACACCCTGCTGGAGAGTACCGGACAATACGGGGAATCCACACTGAGGAAGGTGGACTTCAGAACAGGAAAAGTCCTGAAAAAAATTGACCTGCCAGGAGATGTATTCGGTGAAGGCATAACCATTTGGAACGATCGGGTGTACATGCTCACCTGGAAATCCAACAAGGGCTTTGTATTCGATAAGAACGACCTGAGTCAGAAGGCCGTATTTGCCTATGGTGCAAGCCGTCAGGGATGGGGACTTTGTCACAGTGAAAAAGAGGTGTACAAAAGCGATGGGAGCCGCTACCTGTGGATACTGGATCCGGAAACCCTGCGGGAGAAGGGCAAACTCGAACTCGTTACCAATACAGCTTCATTCCGAAAGGCCAATGAACTGGAGTATCACGAAGGTAAGATATACGCCAATGTATTCGGGAAATTCGGGATCATGATCATTGATGCCAACACTGGGGCTATAGAGGGAGTGATCGATTTGTCCGATCTCGATCCACTGATCGAAAAAGGAGCCTCCTGGGACGATGTAAACAATGTTTTAAATGGCATAGCCATTCATCCCGAAAGAAAGAGCCTGTTCGTCACTGGTAAACGCTGGGATAAACTGTTCGAAATCGAACTCGTCCCTCAGTCGTAATAACAAGAATTTGAGTTTGTAATAAACGGCTATATCTATTTTAAACGCCCACGCGTTCTGTCTCCTGATATAGCGGAAAGTCACCCATCCGACGGGCTATGCGCCTATTCAGCTCGGCCAGAGCCTTGGTGTTTTTCCTTTCCAACAGGGCCTGGTCTATGCATTCGACTATGAATTCCATGTCGCCCTCTTTCATTCCTCGGGTAGTTACCGCAGGAGTTCCCAGGCGAATACCGGAAGTGATAAAGGGAGATTCGGTGTCGAAGGGTACCATGTTCTTGTTGGCCGTGATGCCGACTAGCTCCAGACTGGCCTCGGCATCTTTACCGGTGATTCCCTTGTTCCTCAGATCAATCAGCAACATGTGGTTATCCGTTCCACCGGACAAAACGTCGTATCCCCTATCCTTCAAAAGCTGTGACATCTTCTGAGCATTGGCCCGTACCTGTTGTACATACTGTTCGAAGGAATCCGAAAGTGCCTCACGAAAGGCTACGGCTTTGGCCGCTACCACATGCTCGAGCGGACCTCCCTGAATGCCTGGGAAAATGGCCAGGTCAAGCAGGGCCGACATCTTTCTGAGCTTGCCGTTTTTAAGACGTATGCCGAAAGGGTTGTCGAAGTTCTTTCCCATAAGAATGAGTCCGCCCCTGGGCCCGCGAAGGGTCTTATGCGTGGTGGTTGTAACGATGTGGCTGTGCTCCACGGCATTGGAAAGCAACCCTTTGGCGATCAATCCCGAGGGATGTGAAATGTCTGCGAGGAGCAGCGCTCCTACCTCGTCGGCGATCTGCCTAAACCTGGCATAATCCATATCACGCGAGTATGCGGAGGCTCCTGCTATAATTACTTTGGGGCGTTCTTTCGCCGCCGTTTCCAATATGGTTTCGTAGTTTAGTAGTCCGGTCTCCCGGTCCACGCCATAGAAAACCACATTATAGGTTTTGCCGGAAAAATTAACTGGGGACCCGTGAGTGAGGTGCCCACCGTGAGCCAGATCAAACCCCATGAGCGTATCTCCGGGTTTCATGCAGGCCAGGTATACGGCAGCATTGGCCTGTGAACCTGAATGCGGTTGGACGTTGGCATACTCGGCACCAAAGAGCTCCTTTGCGCGCTGAATAGCAATGGTCTCAATCTCGTCAACGATCTCGCATCCTCCGTAGTATCGTTTACCCGGATAACCTTCTGCGTACTTGTTGGTCAATACGGAGCCCATGGCCTCCATTACGGCTGGACTGGCAAAATTCTCTGAAGCAATCAGTTCTATGCCGTTTACCTGGCGCTCCTTTTCCCTTTGAATTCGATCGAAGATTTCGGTATCCCTCATGACCATAATTTAGACTACGAAAATACAAATTAGAGCGTTCATAATAATCATGGCTCGTCAACAGTTTAGTTCGTGTTCAGCGTATCCGGGTGGAAGTCCAGTATGTCGTAGTGTGATGCATCCCAGATGGATTTCCCGCCACGAACAATGATCAGCTGGGGGGATTGATGTATCCGTTCCAGATCACCCGCAACTTGCCTACTCAATTCCCTGCACCCGATCACATCTAAAATAAAGCGATCCGAATCGGCGGTCCATTCCGTCAGTCTGTCTTCTAACCTGCGCTTTACACTCAAACTGATTCCGCAGGCTCCGGAGTGCTTGAAAACCCATTGATCCCGGGTATGGGAAGCCTTCAATAACTGCTCCCATTGATTCTGGGTTTCGAGCACCTCCCATAGTTCCTCTTCCTGTGATGAATCTTTACCGCCCCACGAGTCCCAAAATGCCATAAACTGTCTTTTTGTCACCTTAAATCGCCCAAAAGCTGCCGTATTGACAATATCAGCGCTTTGGAAATATTATTGATCCTGATATGAAAAATATGAAAATGAATACACACAATTTTACGATAAAAACTCAAGAAGTGCTGCAAGCAGCCCAGGAGCTCGCGATGCAGCACAACAACCCCCAGCTGGAAGAAAACCACCTGGCCTTGGCCGTGTTCCAGACTGACCGGAACGTACTTCCGTTCCTGATGAAAAAACTGGGCAAGAGCCCGGAACTGCTCGAACAGATTCTGCAAAAGGAAATTCAGAGACTCCCCAAGGTAGAAGGCGGGGATTTATCCGCATCCCAGAGTGTATCGCGGTTAGTTCAGAAGGCCCAGGGCATTTCCCGTGAAATGAATGATGACTACATCGCCATCGAACACCTCATCCTGGCACTTTTCGGTTCTTCGGGTAGTTTTGGCAAATTTCTGAAGGATCAGGGAATCACGGAGAAAGAACTCAAGAAGGCCATAGAAGAGATGCGAGGCGGCCAACGCGTATCCTCCGAAACCGCCGAGGACACGTATCAATCACTGGAAAAATACGCCAAGAATCTGAATACATTGGCGGATTCAGGTAAACTGGATCCGGTGATCGGGCGTGACGAGGAAATCCGGCGCATACTTCAGATTCTATCGAGAAGGACAAAGAATAATCCCATTCTGGTGGGTGAACCCGGAGTGGGAAAGACGGCCATTGCAGAAGGGCTTGCTCATCGGATTGTACAAGGCGATGTGCCTGAAAATCTTAAGGACAAGAACATCTACTCCCTGGATATGGGTGCCCTGCTAGCCGGTGCCAAGTATAAGGGAGAGTTTGAAGAACGCCTGAAATCCGTGGTCAAGGAAGTAGTGAGATCCGATGGCCAGATTGTACTTTTCATTGACGAAATCCACACCCTGGTAGGTGCTGGTGGCGGGCAGGGAGCCATGGATGCGGCCAACATCCTGAAACCGGCATTGGCCAGAGGTGAATTGAGAGCTATTGGAGCCACCACCCTGGATGAGTTCCAAAAGTACTTCGAGAATGACAAAGCTCTCGAACGCCGTTTCCAAAAGGTCATGGTGGACGAGCCGTCGAAGGAGGATGCCATTTCCATCTTAAGGGGAATTAAAGAGAAATACGAGGCTCACCACAAAGTGCGCATTAAGGACGAAGCGGTGATTAGCGCAGTCATGCTATCCGAGCGATACATTCCCAGCCGATTTCTCCCCGACAAGGCGATCGACCTTATGGACGAGGCAGCGGCCAAACTGCGTCTGGAAATCAACTCCAAGCCGGAAGAACTCGACAAGCTGGATCGAAGAATCATGCAACTGGAGATCGAAGTCGAAGCGATTAAACGGGAAAATGAGCAGGATAAGCTCAAAGACCTGAACATCGAACTGGCTAACCTGAGGGAAGAGCGAAACGAGATCTTTGCCCGTTGGGAACAGGAAAAATCCGTAATAGACGACATACAAAAGACCAAGCTAGAAATCGAGGAATTTAAACTCGAATCGGAGCGGGCCGAACGAAACGGAGATTACGGCCGGGTGGCAGAACTCCGGTATGGTAAGATTAAAGAGGCCCAGGCACGACTGGAATCCCTGCAGCAACGTCTCGCGGAGCAGCAAGGACAGGACGCCCTGATACAGGAAGAAGTGACCTCGGACGACATCGCCGAGGTTGTGGCCCGCTGGACCGGTATACCCGTGCAAAAAATGTTGATGAGCGAGAAGGAGAAGCTCCTCCAGCTGGAAGATGTGCTCACGAATAGGGTCATCGGACAGAATAAAGCCATAGGTGTGGTTTCAGATGCTATCCGTCGTAGCCGGGCTGGTTTGCAGGACAACAATCGTCCTATAGGCTCTTTTCTCTTCCTGGGTTCGACTGGAGTCGGTAAGACTGAATTGGCTAAGGCCCTGGCCGAGTTCCTTTTTGATGACGAGAATGCGATGACCCGTATCGATATGAGCGAATACCAGGAGAAGCATTCCGTAAGCCGCCTGGTTGGCGCACCTCCCGGCTACGTCGGTTACGAAGAAGGGGGACAGCTGACCGAGGCCGTTCGTCGCAGGCCGTACTCCGTGGTTTTGCTGGACGAAATCGAGAAGGCTCATCCCGACACCTTCAATATCTTACTGCAGGTATTGGATGAAGGTCGGCTCACCGATAACAAGGGACGGGCAGCCGATTTCCGGAATACGATCATTATTATGACGAGCAACCTGGGAAGCGAATTCATTCAGCAGTCTATCGACTCGGATTTGCTTTACGAATCCGCAGCGGTGGAAGAACAGGTACTGGGCTTGCTCAGGCAAACTCTTAGGCCGGAATTCCTGAACCGAATCGACGACATCGTTATCTTCAATTCCCTGGACCGGGCTGAGATACGTACCATAGTGAAAATGCATTTGCGCATGTTAAGTAAGCAGCTTTCAGATCGAAACATCACTCTGGATGCCACAGAAGAAGCTATAGATTTCTTGGCGGAAAAAGGCTATGACCCTCGCTACGGTGCTCGACCTGTGAAAAGGCAGATACAACGGGAAGTACTCAACAAGCTCTCGAGGGAGCTGCTTTCCAATGCCATTAGTCAGGACGACATGATACTGCTCGACGCTTTTGATGGACAATTGGTTTTTCGACCGCAGAACTAGCGCGGGTAGGACCTCAAGGCACTAATGACCAATTCCTCCGGATGATACTACGATTACCGTCCGGGGGAATTTCAATTAATACCATTCAGTATTGTTTGTATATTCGCGGAAATTGCACGACCATGAGTGGAAAGGCCGAGCGGACCACAAACTACATTATCGAAACCGTCGCCCCTATCTTTAACAAATACGGTTATGTCGGAACCAGCATGAGCCATCTCACCGAGGCCACCGGATTAACCAAGGGAGCCATATACGGGAATTTCGAAAACAAACTGGACCTGGCACTCGCCGCACTACAGCGTCACAGGACTCTGCTTTTCGCACAGATCGATCCTATACTGCAGTCCGAAGGTTCGGCACGAGAACGGCTGGAAAGGCTGCTTGAATTTTATAAGAAATACGACGAATTCACAGAGCCTCTGGGAGGTTGCCCCATAGTAAACCTGGGCATTGACGCCCGCAACAACAATGCGACCATCTACTCTGCCGTCAAGGAAATACTAAGGGAGCTGGAAGGAAAGCTGGCCGTTGTCGTAGAAGAAGGAGTAGAGCGTGGAGAATACAGCATATCCGTGCCACCCGCTCAGTTCGCGCGCCAGTTCATGACCCTTATCCAGGGGGCAATCGCAAACTTCACCCTTATGTCCGATCATAAATACCTGATCAATACCGCCAACTATATTGGTTATTTACTGGACCGTGAACTCATCAGAAAATAAAAGCCCGGCATCCTGAAGCGACTACCGGGCCTTATAGCTATTGCTATATTGTGCGTTTATTTTACGCGGAAAATCCAGGTTTCGCCGAAGTACCGGCCGAAGTACTGTGAATCCCTGGCCTGCCTTGCATCGCTGAGCGTATCATAACGATCGAGGTATACATAATTGTAACCGTTGAGACCTCTGAAGAAATACTTGGGTTCCAGACCTTCTCTTCTCAGACGTGTCATAAATCTCTGGAAGTACTTCTCAGTGGCAAACACATTGGCAATCAGGTAATAGCCCTTCTGCATGCCATCCACATTAGAAACCTCCTCTATACGTTCGTTTTCCAGCGCTTTTCTCTCCTGCTCGGCAAGTTGCAGCCTGCGTTGTTCTTCTTCCGCCCGCGCAATGCTGTCCATTCTTCTCTTCTCTGCCAGACGAGCCTGATATATGGAGTCCTGCTGAGCTATGGCCCTTCTGCGTCGCTCCTCTTCCAGAGCCTTCTGCCGCTCGGCCTCAACTGCCCGATCCAGGGCATCCTGCTCGTCCTGTTTTTTCTTGCGTTTTGCCTTGGAGGTCTGCCGTCCCAGGTTGTAGGAGGTGATAATTTCGTATGTGGGTTCAACCCCACTGGTCGGATCTTCGATCCCCACTTCGATCAGAGCCCCGACAGACCACCTGTCAAAAAGAGTTACCCCCATTCCACCTGCAGCACCGTAGAAATCGTTGTAACCCGCCTGTACCCAAAACTTTGGAGTGGTAAGTAATATCGTTCCACCATATCTAAATTCATCTACTCCAGAACCCTCTCCGTAGACTATAGGTCGAATTGTACCTTCATTTCCACCTATGCTAATTGGAATATCATAACTCAACAACCCCTGGAAAACACGCTGCGGATTTCCGGTTTCCCTCTGATCCAGGCTAAAATTATAGTCATAGGTATTCTCAACACCAAAAGCTGCATTGAACCGGTTCAACTGCAGCCTCATACCCGTCTGGAGTGAAAAAACTAAACCTTCTGAAGCTTCTAGGCCTGGAACGATGGCCGGATCAAAAGCTGCTGCAATTTCGGTAGGAAGAGACTTGTCGAACAAAAACGCGTTGAAACCAAAAGACAAATTGTTGTTTTCACCTCCTAGCGGTATAGCGTAGGCTCCGTTTATATAGCCCCCTTGTTGAAGAAATACTCCCGTGTTGTGGCGAAAGGCTCCGATTCCCCCCGAAGCATTATTGCCAATCCTTTGACTGTAATTCACAAAAACCGTGGTGGGATCGAAATCGATGTTTTGCCATTGATACCGGCTCCAAATGGTTACTGAACGGGGTTGATCCCAATCCAAAGAGAAGGTCGGATTGACTATGCTAGCGTTGAACTGAGTGAGATTATGCTGACGGAAATCCACAGGCAAAACACCTTCCTGGGCTTTCAGACTCCCTAAGCCCACCACTGCGAAAAAACAAGCGATAAGACTGACTCGATATTTGTTCTTGTCCAACTTCATGAGACGTATTTTAATCGATAAACTGTATAAAACTGACGACGAAGATATGTAAATTCGCTGCTTTCATGCGAAGGAGCGGTCTTTTTTTTTACCTGGCTGTTAACATTCTGTAAAGATTCTGTTCGATACTGTTCACGGCAGTTGATCGACGAAATACCCACCAGAAAGGGCGCTTTAACAACGGATTATTCAGTACTGGATTGAAGACTCAGATTTCCATAAAGAACAAACGAGCGCGTTTCGATTACGAACTGTTGGACCAGTACGTAGCCGGCCTTGTCCTTGCCGGAACCGAAATTAAGTCCATACGCCAGGGTAAAGCATCTCTGAGTCAGAGCTTCTGTGAATTCAATGAACGAGGAGAACTCTACGTGGTCAACATGCAAATTGATGAGTACAGCCATGGAGGATACACCAATCACAGACCCAAGGCAAGCAGGAAACTATTACTCCAGCGATCCGAACTCCGCAAGCTCCGCAAACAGGTCGCCACTTCAGGGCTCACTGTGGTGCCACTGAGCCTGTTTATCAATGAAAGGGGCTGGGCAAAACTGACCATTGCTCTGGCCAAAGGGAAAAAACAGTACGACAAAAGGGAAAGCATCAAAGAGCGCGACACACGTAAGGATCTCGACCGGATAAAAAAGGCTCACAACAATTAATCCTCACCCGACTGAAACCGATCACCCAACATGGGTACGAAGCGGAACGTTCCCAAGGTGTCTTTCTGGAATTTCTTGTCTTCTACCCGTGTATATACCGTCATGCGTTGCACGTCCACCCCTATGGGGACTACCAGTCGGCCCCCAATCTTGAGTTGACTTAGGAGTTTTCTCGGGACTTCAGGTGCCCCGGCCGTAACCAGTATCCCGTCATACGGGGCCTTTTCCTCCAGGCCCTGATACCCATCCCCGAAGATCAGCTTTTTTGGATTATACGGGGTATTTCTTAAGAAGAGCTGCGTTTTCTTGAACAGGGACCACTGCCGCTCTATACTGAACACCTTCATCCCCATAGCAACGAGTACGGCTGTCTGGTATCCGCTTCCCGTTCCAATTTCCAGAACCCGATCTCCGGCACTCAGGGCCAGTAGCTCCGTCTGATAAGCGACGGTATAAGGCTGCGAAATGGTCTGGTCCGCACCTATAGGAAAAGCTTTATCCTCATAGGCATGATCCTCAAATACACTGTCCAGAAACCAATGACGCGGCACTGTGCGTATGGCATTCAGCACGGCCTCGTCCCGTATGCCCTTGGCAATCAAAAGATCGGCCAGGGCATTACGCCTTCCCCTGAATTTATAGGAATCCGTTTTCTCTCCCATTCTTACTCCTTCCGGCCTCCAGTGACCGTCTCAAAATTACATCAATTTTGGCGGGGGAATTGGGTGACTACGACTGAGGTATTGTAGTTTGGTATGCCTATTTTTGCCAAAAATTATTCTATGCTGACTGCAGGCGTGCTCGGAGCAGGTCATCTGGGCAAAATCCACCTAAAACTGCTCAAGCAATCCGAAAAATACACCCTCGGAGGATTCTACGACCCGGATGTGAAAACCAGCGAACAGGTGACCCAAGAACTGGGTTACCATGCCTACGCATCACCGGAAGACCTCATGGAAAACTGCCAGGTGGTGGTGGTGGTGACCCCTACCCTATCTCATTTTGAACTAGCTCAAACTGCCCTTGAACGGGGAAGGCATGTTTTCATTGAGAAGCCCATCACTCAGGATTTAAAGCAGGCAGAGGCTCTCATTGAACTGGCCGATCGCCATGGAGTGAAAGGACAGGTGGGGCATGTGGAACGCTTTAACCCCGCATTTACAGCCGTCCGCGACCACATAGGTGACACCATGTTTATCGAAACCCACCGTCTCGCGGAATTCAACCCTAGGGGTACTGACGTTCCCGTGGTACTCGATCTGATGATTCACGACCTCGATATTGTACTCAGCGTAGTCCGTGCAGAAGTAAAAGAAATTCGCGCCAGCGCGGTATCCGTTTTGAGCTCGACCCCGGATATTGCCAACGCGAGAATAGAATTTGATAATGGTTGCGTGGCCAACCTGACGGCCAGCCGCATCTCCATGAAGAACATGAGGAAGAGCCGTTTTTTTCAGAAAGATGCCTATATCACGGTAGATTTTCTGGAGAAAAAGTCCGAAGTATTGCGCATGAAGGATGCACCAGAGGAACCGGGACCCTACGACCTGATCCTGCCTACTCCAGACGGCGGCAAGAAACAGTTGTATTATCAGAACCCGGAGGTAAGCCCTAACAATGCCATACTGGATGAGCTGGAGACCTTTGCCGATGCCATAATACAAGGACGAGATCCTGTGGTTTCGTTCCGAGACGGTGCTCGGGCACTGGACCTGGCACTCAGAATCATGAATGAATTTTAAATTAATTGTCTAGGTAAACATGAAGCGAGTAACAGTAATTGGAGCGGGAACTATGGGGAATGGTATTGCCCAGGTCTTCGCTCAGCACGACTACAGTGTTTGTGTCCTCGACCCCTCGGAGCAGTCGCTGGACAAAGCCAGACAAACCATTGAAAACTCACTCGATCGCCTGCTTAAAAAGGAACGCATAACCCAGGAACAGAAATCCCAGACCCTGGAACGGCTTTTTTTTACTGCCAAGGAACAGGATGCTTACGACGACTCCTTCCTGGTGGTGGAGGCCGTTAGCGAGAACAAGGAACTCAAATACGGCATATTCCGGTCATGGGACGAACGTATGCCGCAAGATTCTATTCTGGCCAGCAACACATCCAGCATATCCATTACAGAACTGGCCGCACAGACCCGTAATCCCGAACGGGTCATCGGCATGCATTTCATGAACCCGGTTCCTATCATGAAGCTTGTAGAAGTAATCCGGGGTTATAAAACATCCGATGAGGTCAGCAGACGGGTGGTCGAGCTGAGTTCGGCAATGGGTAAGATTCCCGTGGATGTGGCAGACTATCCCGGTTTCATTTCCAACCGCCTGCTTATGCCCTTCATAAACGAAAGTATCGAAAGTCTGTTTCAGGGGGTAGCTGGAGTACAGGAAATAGATTCCATCATGAAGCTGGGTATGGCTCATCCCATGGGACCACTGGAGCTTGCGGATTTCATAGGACTGGATGTATGCCTGAGCATACTCAACGTGCTGCACGACGGATTCCGCAACCCGAAATACGCACCTTGTCCACTGTTGGAAAAAATGGTCCTGGCCGGGGATCTCGGCATCAAGTCCGGACGTGGATTTTACGACTACAGCGATCACCGAAAAGCCGAGATCGTCTCCGCTCAATTCGCTTAAATATGGCAAACGTCCGTCCCTTCAGAGGGGTACTTCCCGCCCGTAAATGGGCGTCTCAGGTTGCCTCTCGCCCATACCACGATTATCTGGAGGGCGAAAGGGAGGCCATTATGCGGATCAATCCCTATTCGTTCCTGCATGTACTCAATCCCGGATTTCGGATTCACAAGTCCATTAAAGGCATCGAACGTTTTCAGTTGGTGCGGCAACGTTACCGGGAATTCGTCTCCAAGCGTATTTTTGAAAGGGACCACCAAGCCGTTTACTACGTTTACCGGGTTCAGCAGAGCGGATATACGTTTACCGGATTCCTCGGTGCCGCAGCAGTTGAAGACTATAACGCAGGGGTCATAAGGCGGCATGAGGAAACCCTTCAGAACAAGGAAGACCTGTTTGCCCATTACCTGAAAACGGTGGGATTTAATTCCGAACCGGTACTGATGACTTACAGGCAGCGCAAACCGCTGAATGACATACTCGAGAAGGTGAGTAAAATGGATCCCGATATCGATATACTCTGTGCCGAAGGCGATACGCATTCCCTGTGGAGAATCACTGATCCAGAGTCCATCCATCACATTAATGAGGGGTTTCGGAGCCAGAGTGAACTCTACATTGCAGACGGCCATCACCGAAGTGCTTCCTCAGCCCAGTATTGTGACTATGAAGCAAGAAGGCGTCCCAATATGCCGGAAGAAGACCCCTGTCGCTACTTCATGAGTTACCTGATCAGCGAAGACCAGATTCGAATCTACGGATTCAGTCGTTACATCACGGATCTGGGCGGACTCGATAGAGACACTTTTCTGAGGGTGCTGGAAAAGGACTACCGTTTGCGTGTCATGGATGGTTTTCCCCGTATACCGATTCAGCCTCATCGTTTTGTGATGTATCTGGACGGGGTTTTTTACGAACTCAGTCTTAGGGAAGACAGTCGCCATTTCCACAGCCAGATTGAATTTAAACTTGACACAGTCCTGCTGTACGACAGTGTTTTGAAACCCATACTGGGCATAAGGGACCTGAGAAATGACCCCCGTATTGCCTACAGTTCGGGTAAGCAAAGCTTACCTGATATGAGAAGTGCTGTGGATTCGGGAAAGTACGCCTTGGCGTTTGCAATACCTCCCCTGGACATAAGCCAGTTGAAGAAAGTAGCGGATGACAATATGGTCATGCCGCCCAAGACTACCTTTATTGAGCCCAAGATGAGAAATGGTCTGGTTATTTATGAATTGTTCTCCGAGCAGCAGTGAATCCATGGGGAATAAAACCAAATGAGACTTATGGAATTAAAGGAACGATTGGAGTCCATACAGAAGTCGCTTCCGGCAGATGTTACCCTGGTTGCCGTTTCCAAAACACAGCCTTTATCCATACTGCGTGAAGCTTACGATCTGGGGCTCCGCATCTTTGGCGAAAACAAAGTACAGGAACTCTGTGATAAACAAGCGGCCCTGCCTGAGGATATCGAATGGCACATGATCGGACACCTACAACGCAATAAGGTAAAATACATCGCGCCTTTCGTACACCTGATTCACTCAATAGACAGCCCCCGTCTGCTCGCGGAGGTCAATAAGCAGGGCGGCCGGATTGAACGTGTAATCGACTGCCTGTTACAGGTTCACATCGCAGAGGAGGAGTCAAAATACGGCCTGGACGAAGAAGAACTTTCTCTTTTGATCGGGAATTACCAGGAAGGATCATACCCCTGGGTTCGGATTCGCGGACTCATGGGTATGGCTACCTTTACCGAGGACGAAGAACAAGTCTCCGGAGAATTTGGGAGACTCCGGACGCTTTTCGATCACTATGTCCGATCTCTGGAAAACTTTGATGTATTATCTATGGGCATGAGCGGTGATTATAACCTGGCTTTGAATCAGGGCGCCAATATGCTGCGCCTGGGTAGCTCCGTGTTCGGACCCCGGAATCAAACGCCGAATTAAGTCGAATCTGGATGGAATACGCAGTCCTGGATATTGAGAGTACGGGAGGGAAATACAACGAGGAGGGCATCATGGAGATCGCCATCTTCCGCTTCGACGGGGTGGAAATAACGGACACTTTCTCTGCTCTGATTAATCCGGAGCGCCCTATACAGGCATTCGTATCCCAATTAACCGGAATACGGGAACCTATGTTGAGGGCTGCTCCCAAATTCTATGAAGTGGCTCGCCGAATCATAGAAATCACAGAGGATGCCGTATTGGTTGCTCATAATGCCTCATTCGATTATCGCATACTCCGAACGGAATTCTCCCGATTGGGATATGACTTCAAGCGTCCTACCCTATGTACTGTAGCATTGTCCCAGAAACTTCTGCCCGAGGCTGAATCGCACAGCCTGGGAAAGCTGACAAGATCCCTGGGAATCCCGGTAAGCGATCGTCACCGCGCTTACGGGGATGCCCTGGCCACTCAAAAACTCCTCAAGATCCTTTTGGTCAAAGAGGGCAGTGCATCGGTAATACAGTCCCTGATGCGAAGCGAGGAAACCGGAGAGCTGAGTGATAACCAACTCAAAATGGTTCGCGCATTGCCTTCCTCAACCGGTGTTTACTCACTTTATGATAAGCAGGGGAATCTCCTTTTCGTTGGAGCCTCTAAAAATATTCGCCAGTCCGTTACCCAGCACTTCGTCGGCAGGGATACATTCAGCCGGAGCCTGCAGAAGTACACCCGGCATGTGCACCATGAAATCAGCGGCACCCTGTTTTTGGCGGAACTCCAGGCACGATCCGAACAGAAATCGGGTAAGCCCAAATACGTGAGAAAAAAAGGCAAGTTGGCCTCCAGGGTCCGGGCACTGCACAGAGTAATGGATCAGGATGGCTACGAGGGTTTTCTTCAGGGCGACCGCGACCACTGGGAGGAGAGTGAACTTCTATTTTCGGATCAAAATGAAATGGAAAAGTTTCTGACGGATTCCTGTAAGCAACTGCACCTCTGCACCCAAAAGTGTGGACTATCTTCCAGTAAAACGGAGTGCCCCGTGCACCCTGTAGAAGGGCACGATCCCGATCCCGGAATGCAAGAGGATCCCGAAACGTATAACCAGCGGTATCAGAAACTTCTTAATCGGTTTAGCCTGAAAAACAAGACCGTTTTGATACAGGACTCCGGTAGGGTAACCGGGGAAAAGGGGTTTGTCTTCATACGCAACGGCAAGATTGCTGGAATGGGGTATACGGACCTGAACTACCAGCTGAATAGCCTGGAACGCATTGAGAGAATCATGCGGCCGCTCCCGCATAATCTGCACACCCGTCTGATGGTGGATAGCTATCTGCGGAAGAAGAGTTCGGTAAAAACTCTGTACTTTAGCGAGTAAAGCCTTGCCTTTTGGGAGTTAGAGCCAAACTGCACGAAATTATATACGAAGCGGATACGCCCCTGGGCAAACTGTTCGATATCGTATTGATCATCATGATCCTGATGAGCACGCTGGTGGTGATGCTGGAGACCGTACCTCACCTCAATGATCTGTATGCCCAGGAATTCAAGACGATCGAATGGGTCATAACCATTTTCTTTACCATAGAGTATATACTTCGTATTGTCAGCGTACGCAAGCCACTAAAGTACATTCTGAGCTTCTACGGTCTTATTGATCTGATTTCGACCATACCTCTCTATCTCTCCTACGTGATCGCAGGAACACACATCTTGGTCACTCTGAGGTCCCTCCGTCTGCTACGGATATTCAGAATACTCAAGCTCGTCAAGTTTATCGGTGAGGCTTCACGCCTCGGTAAAGCACTGAAATCCAGTCGCGAAAAGATACTCGTCTTCGTACTCACCATCGTCATCGTTTCGGTAATTCTCGGAACCATAATGTACATGGTTGAGGGCGAAGAGTCTGGATTCGAAAGCATTCCCCGGAGCATCTACTGGACCATAGTAACCCTGACTACCGTTGGGTACGGCGACATTGCGCCCGTTACCACTCTGGGTCAGATCATAGCCTCTGTGATCATGGTGCTGGGTTATGGAATCATCGCCGTCCCCACCGGTATAGTTACCGCAGAATACGCCCAGGCCGGGCGGAACATTTTCGGGGGTAAAGGCGTCCATACCAACACCCAGAGCTGCCCTAGTTGCTCGGCCGAAGGACATCGGGACGGTGCAAAGTATTGTTACGAATGCGGGGCCAAAATGTAACTCCCCATATACTGGCTGTAGTCGGTCCTACGGCCATTGGAAAAACCGCGTTCGCCATTTCCCTGGCCCGACATTTCCGCGCTCCGATACTCTCGGCCGACTCACGCCAGTTCTACAGGGAGATGTCTATAGGTACGGCGCCGCCCACCCGGGAAGAACAGGACCTGGCAAGGCATTTCTTTGTGCATCACATCAGTATCCACCAATCCTATGATGCTGGGCGTTACGAGCAGGACGCTCTCCAACTGATTGCCAGCATGCAGCCCAAACACCCTGTTTTGATTATGTGTGGCGGAAGCGGACTTTATGTGGATGCCGTGCTTAAAGGACTGAACGAGTTTCCCGAAGTCCGGGAGGAAATTCGGCAGCATTGGGAAGATATAGGCAAACACCGGGGTTTGGAGTTTCTGCAACAGGAATTGCAGAGAAGAGACCCGATGTACTACGAGCAGGTAGATTTGCAAAACCCGCACCGATTGATACGAGCCCTTTCCGTATCCGAAGTTTCGGGTCGGCCCTATTCGGATTTCCTGAAATCCCCACGAGCCAAACGTCCATTCACATTTCGGTATGTCCGGCTGGATGCCCCCAGAGAAATCATCTACCAACGCATAGAGGATCGGGTGGACGCCATGATGGACCGGGGCCTGCTCGCCGAGGCCGAGACGCTCTACCCCTACCGGCATCTCAACGCTCTGCAGACCGTTGGGTATCGTGAACTTTTCGCTAACATGGATGGGCACCTCTCCCTCGATCAAGCCGTAGAGGAAATCAAGAAAAATACACGGAGGTATGCGAAAAGGCAACTCACCTGGCTGCGACATTTCGAGCCGGCTACCCTGGTGAATTGGAACCGCGACCCGGCAGAGGTGGCCTCCGAGCTTAGTCGTGAACTGAAATGAAAAAACGAGATTTGCATATGCCAAAAACTCGAGTATTTGTCTTCATGGGGGTTTCGGGTTCGGGCAAGTCAACATTGGGCAGGGCTTGGGCTAAAGAACTCCGAATTCCATTTATAGAGGGAGACCAGCTGCACCCTGCGTCCAATATCACCAAAATGGAATCTGGCGTTCCCCTCACGGACCGGGATCGCCAATCCTGGCTCGAGGAGCTTAATCGTCGCGCACTGCGTTCTGTTCAAGGCGGGAATCCGGGCTGCTGTATTACTTGTTCGGCACTCAGGACAGGATACCGTCAACTACTCAGAACGGGCCTCGATACCCATATTGAATTCATTTATCTCAAAGGCTCGTACGACACTATACGCAAGCGCCTGGAGCAGCGACATTCACATTTTATGCCGACTTCACTACTCCGATCCCAGTTCGAAACCCTGGAAGAACCCCGTGATGCCCTGGTTGTAGACATCAATCAGCACACTGAGCAGCAATTAGCGCTGCTCAGGACCGCATTCCTTAAGGAGGAAACCTAGACTTCCTTATCCCCTTTTACCACCAGGCGGAACCCTTCTCCATGGATATTGAGTATTTCCACCAGGTCGTCCCGTTTGAGGTACTTGCGAAGCTTGGCAATATAAACATCCATACTGCGTGAAGTGAAGTAGTTATCGTCTCTCCATATCTTGGTCAGGGCGAGTTCCCTCGGCATTAGGTCATTCTCATGCAGCGCAAGCAAACGCAGCAGATCGTTTTCTTTAGGAGAAAGCTTTATAGGCTCTTCATCTTTGTATTTCAGGAAGCGCAGCTTGGAATTCAGATGAAAGTTACCGATCTGGAATTCAAACTGTTTGCTATCCTCTAGACTTCCCGAGGATTTTCGCTGCAATATGGCCTGTATCTTAGCAAGTAATACCTCAGAATCGAAGGGTTTGTTGAGATAATCGTCTGCTCCCGACTTGTATCCCTTCAGGACATCCTCCTTCATGGTCTTGGCTGTAAGGAACATTATCGGCACATTTTCGTCTTTCTCCCGGATTTCCTTGGCCAGGGTAAACCCATCTTTGTAAGGCATCATCACGTCCAGGATACAGACATCGAATTTGTCCTTCTTAAATTTTTCGAACCCCTCCATACCGTTCTTGGCATGAACGACTTCGAAATCATTCATAGCCAGGTAATCCTTCAGCACGATACCAAAGTTGGGGTCGTCTTCGACCAATAGAATTTTCTTTTTTTCTGCGTCCATACTGGTTTAAATTATGGGGAGTTTAATGAAGAACGTACTACCCTTTCCCTTTTCGCTCTCCGCGTAAACGTCTCCCTGGTGATCTTCGACTATTTTTTTAACATAGGCCAGGCCTAACCCGTGTCCTTTTACATTGTGAATGTTTCCGGTCTGCTCTCGGTAGAACTGCTCGAACACCTTGCGGAGTACTGCCTTGCTCATACCGGCACCCTTATCCTGTACTTTTATGAGTATTTGATTCCGCCCGTTCTCCGTATACACATCGATCTCCGGCCTTTCAGACGAATACTTGATCGCATTGTCCAGTATATTGGTTATCACGTTTTTGAAGTGCATCGCGTTGGCCAGTACTTCACTTCGCTCCGCATTGAGGTGCGTCTTTATGTAACCGTCCCGGTTCTTAACAATCAGCTCCATACTTCCTACGGCCTCCTCTATGAGTACATGTACGTCCTGCCTGTCTTTATCAATATCCAGTTGGTTTCGCTCCAGTCTTGAAATACGAAGAACGTTCTCAACTTGGGCCAGCATGCGTTTATTCTCATCATGTATCATGCCCAGATAGCGTTGCAGACGATCTTTATCCTCCAGGGCCGCCGGATTGTTCATGGAAGCTACGGCCAGGTTAATCGTGGCTATGGGCGTTTTGAACTCATGGGTCATGTTGTTGATGAAATCCGACTTGATCTCCGAGAGTTTCTTCTGCCTAAGGAGCTGATAAATGGCACCGGCATAGGCGACCAGTATGATGAGCGTAAAGGTCAGAGACAAAATGACCATGCCCAGTATACGACTCAGGATGAACTTCTCCTTCTTGGGAAAGCTCAGCAGCAAACTGAAAGGAGTATAGCCCTCACTGTCCCTGAATATGGGCACGCGATATTTGGCTTCCGAATTAAAACGAAAATCCTTGGAGCGTACCTTGGTCGGGAAGCCGTTACTCTCTATACCGTACTCGTAATTCAGGTCTATTCCCATATGAGTGAGTTCATTGTTGAGCTGAAACTGAATTTCCTGGTCGGTTACCCTGCGGTGAATGGGAATGGTTTTGGCATTCTCCATAAAAACGTCTTCATACTGAGCCTTTTCCACACTGCTCAGCCCACCGAGCTTCTCCAATTGCTCCACCGGAGTGAGTTCAACTCCTCCTGTACCGTCGAGTATGCGACTTTCTCTGAAGATAGCTTTGGTTCGTTTACTGACGAAATTCTTAACGGTGGTACTGTCCCCGAAACCCAAATCGGCCTCGAAAAGTGAATTGTCCACATCGTAGCGTTCTTCGAGTATTCCGTGAGAATAAAAGAGTATTTCGTCCGTATTCAGGTCGCGCTCTACAAACAGGATATTGCTTATTTTCTTCGAAATTGGAGTCCCCGCACTATCGATTTGAGACGCCAGGCGAGTAAAATAATCATTGATCTCGCGTTCCTCTATCTTTTCGGCAACCTTGTCCAGGACCTCGGCAACCATGTTGCTGAACTGTTCCTCCTTATCCCTGTAAGAAGAACGAATCCAGTACAACTGTACGAAGATGATGCCTAGCAAAGAAAGGCTCATCAAGACAAGGAGTACGACGAATAACTTCTTATTCATTCGGGTAAATTTAACAATTTAACATTTGGGCGCTAAGGGCGTTTAACCAATAGTTAACACTACGACACCGCTCATTGCAACTGCAGGAATTTCAAATGCAAAGTCAGGTTACGAACTCGGCTTTCGGTTTCGTAACGGAGTATGTTGGGCACCCAGTAATCGGCTCGGGACAGCTTGTTTCGATCGGGCATCTGATTGCGAATCCTACTCATCACCTCCTCAGGCCGGCTGCCATCTCGCTGGCAAACCCTGTCCACACGAAGCGGAAGGGGTGCGGTTACGAGTATCAGGCGATGGTACTGAGAAGCCATTCCATTTTCAAAAATCAACGCGGATTCCTGAACCACCACACGGACGTGCTGCTTGGCTTCCCAGCGAAGGAAATCCCGACGTACGGCCGGATGCACCAGAGCATTCAGGGATTCCAGCAATACAGAATCCGAAAACACTTGATCCGCAATGAAAGCTCGATTGAGTTGCCCTCCCCGGTAGGCATCCTCCCCGAGTAATCGGATGATACCCGTTTTCAGGGCAGGATCCTCATTCATGAGCCGCTTTGCCTCCCGGTCCGAGTCGTATACGGGTATGCCCCTTACCCTGATGAGTTCAGATACGTAGCTCTTTCCGCTTCCTATACCGCCGGTTAGTCCCACCCGGATTACCTCATTTTCCTTCATCCGTTCTCCGGTTATTCCCTCCTCTATTTGATGGGTTCGAGTAAATAGGCAACTTCCTTTTCAAGTAACCTTACGGAATACACACTGTCGGGAACTTTACCTATGGTTAGCGGCAATTTTTTCTGGTTGGAACGGGTCTCCACCTCATTGGCAGGTATCGCGGCGAACACGCTGAAGTCGGACTCATCCAGGGTATTGAGTCGGTCCTGCTCGGCCTGGCAAAGTACCTTTACTTCTCTTGGGATCAAACGAAGATGATAGCCTTCGGGGGCATTTTCAATGGTTACGGGTATGTCGAACACCCGTTCCGAAAAACGACGAACCTTTCCGTGTACCCGTATAGTGGTTGCACTCAAAGAAACGTTCATGAGATCATCGGGACGGTTCACGGTTACTATGCGGTTAATGTCCTCGGATACCCGGCCCAGCTCCAGGGGCTCTGTATAAATTTCTTCCAGCCCTGCCAACTCGCTTTCAGGGCCCTCTGCGATGATGGTCGCCGGAGCCAGCTCCAGCTTATCGTCCAATCGGTAATTCTGCTCGAGTTCGTAGGTGAGATTGGAACGGACGGGGATCTCCTTCTTACGCTTGAGATAAATGGGCAGGTAGAACGTATCCCGCTCCATCGACAGCAACTCCACTTCCTGAGGAAGCCTACGGTTGACTATATTTCCCATCTGAGAACGCAGTAAATAATAGCGGCTGTTGATTTGCTCCACTCTGGAAAGGTCAATGTCCAGTCCCTTTCGTCCATAGGCACCGGTGAGGAATCGGAATCCGGATGTTCTCAGCCTGGCGTACAGCACCGGCGGGTCTTCCACATAAATACCCAGGGTATCGGGACAGTTCACCAGATTCAGGCGAAAGGCCGCCCTGGCATCGTAGCGCTCGGACAGCGTTGCCAGCAGCCACAATAGTGCCGAGATCCCTAGAAAAACCAGGAAAACACGAAAATCTGCCCGGTCCATTCGGTTTATGATCTTCTTAATCACTCCGTATTTTTTTAAATCTGAACAATTCAGGAACCGCATCCTCGGGCGCCTTCTTATTAAAGTTAATCAAGAACCAGGACTTCAGAAAACCCCAGCCATATCCACAAAACTGGACCAGTATGGCTGGAATGCTCAGCAGCCCGGCTTGTATGGAACCAGATTGCATCCAGGAAAAAACAAAGCCCGCGATCAGATACAGTCCATAGATGCCCAGTAGATATGTGGTCCTAAAGAGCAAGAACTCCGCAATTCCCGCCAGAAGACCGAGCAGAAAAAACGTCGGGAACCAGTAAAAAACCCGGCCGGATCCCTTGTGCCAATGGTTGAGTACGGGTCGGGCGAGCCCGAAACGGTATACCTGCCTCAGGAAAGCATTAAGGTCAATACGGCGCTTATGAATTACCCATGCTCCGGGAAAAAGGCGGGAGTTCAATCCCAGTTCCCAAAGCCTCATCACCAACTCAGGATCCTCACCGGGGTGTATGGTTCCAAAACCTCCACTCCGTTCGAATGCCTCCCTGGACAGTCCCATATTGAAACTCCTGGGCTGAAAGCGATCGATTGATTGCTTCTTTCCACGTATGCCTCCGGTGGTCCATGACGAGGTCATGGCAAAATTCACCGCCTGCTGTACCGCGGAAAATTCCGGATGGCCCCTATCCGGTCCACCGAAACAGTCCACAGGAGCCGATTCGAGTTCACGGTCCACCGCAATCAGATAGTCTTCGGGCAGTATACAATCGGAATCCAGTATCAGGAAATAGTCACCTGCAGCTCGCCTCATACCATAATTCCGACTGTCGCCCGGTCCGGTATTCGGCTTGATGAAATACTTAATGGACAATTCATCCCCAAAGCGGTCCACGATGCCTTCACAGGTTTGTTCAGAACCGTCTTCGACTATTATGACTTCAAACTCCAGTCCACCTCGCAGACCGGTCATACTTTCGAGCAGCTCGCAGATCTCTTCCGGTCTGTTAAATACCGGTATGATGAAGGAATACGATCGACCTTCCGAGGGTTTCAATTTCGGGTATTCTCCAGCTTTTCCGATTCTTCCTGGCCAAATTTCTCAATGATCTCCTGGCTCACTCCAGTGAACGAGAATCCACCATCGTGAAACAGGTTTTGCATGGTTACCTTACGGGTGAGGTCCGAGAACAGGGATACCGTATAGTCCGCGCAGTCCTGAGCGGTGGCATTGCCCAGTGGGGACATCTGTTGGGCATAATTGATAAAGGCATCGAAGCCCTTAACACCGGTTCCGGCCGTGGTAGGTGTTGGCGACTGTGAAATGGTATTTACACGGACGTTCTTTTCTTTTCCAAAAAAGTATCCGAAGCTCCTGGCGACCGATTCGAGATAGGCCTTATTGTCGGCCATATCATTGTAGTCCGGGAAAACCCGCTGAGCAGCAATATAGGTCAGGGCAACTATACTACCCCAGGGATTCATGGCATCCTTCTGATACAGGGTCTGCATCACTTTGTGAAACGATAAGGCAGAAACATCCCAGCCTTTGGTGGTGAAGTCGTATTTCTCCTCGGTATATGAGCGACCTTTCCTGACGTTGACGGACATTCCGATCGAATGAAGGACGAAGTCCAGCTTACCGCCCAGGATCTCCATGGATTTTTCCACCAGGTTGTGCAGATCTTCCTCCGAAGTGGCGTCGGCCGGGATGATCTCAGAACCCGTTTTCTCTGCCAGTTCGCGTATGGCTCCCATTCGCATGGCTATGGGAGCGTTTGTCAGCACCATTTGCCCTCCTTCTTCATGTACCCGTTCGGCGGTCTTCCAGGCTATGGACTGACTGTCCAGGGCGCCGAAAATAATTCCCCTTTTTCCTTTCAATAGTTCGTATCCCATGGATTTAGTCGATTTAAGCGATGTAAAGATATTAAAATGTCAAGGGTTGTCTCCTTCAGAACGAAGCAGTTCTTCCGCATGTTTGCGAGCCGACTCCCCTTTGCGTTTTCCACTGAGCATTTCGGCGAGTTCATTGACGCGATCCCCTCCTTCAAGCACCGCTATACGCGTCTCGGTAGAAGTATCTCCCAATTCTTTATACACCTTGTAGTGCGTTACACCCTTGGCCGCAATCTGAGGGATATGTGTAATGCTGATGACCTGCAGATCGCGGGACATTTCTTTCATTATCGCACCCATTTGATCGGATACTTCACCGGATACTCCGGTATCAATCTCATCGAAAATTAGGGTAGGAAGCTTCTTGCGTCTGGCCAGCACGGCCTTTAAAACGAGCATTATACGCGATATCTCCCCACCTGAAGCCACTTTGCTCAGCGAACGGGGTTCCTGTCCCGGATTGGAAGAGAACAGCAGCTCGATCCGGTCTGTGCCTGTGGGGGTAAAATCAGATGTTTCTTCCAGCCTCACTTCAATTCGCGCCCTGGGCATGCCCAGGCGCATCAAATCCTTCTCGATTTTTCCGGTTAGTACAGGTATGGTTTTTCTTCGCTCAGCACTGAGTTCACCAGAGCGTTTTTCCAGCGTGGACTGAGATGCGGCCAAAAGTCTGCGGATTTCCTCCATACGGGCCTCATTCGATACGAATCCGGATACGCGTTGCCTTAGCCGTTCTTCAAGTTCACGGAGTGATTCTACATCGTTGACCTGATGTTTGGCCTGTAGTCGGTAAATCCCATCCAGCCGCTCTTCCAGTTCGATCAGGCGCACCGGGTCGGAATCTACCCCTTCTTCAAGTCCGGGTATTTCACTCTGCAGGTCCTCCAGTTCGAGGAACACCGACCTCATGCGATCGCGAATTTCTTCAAATCGGGAAGAATACGTACTGAGTTCCTCCGATACCCTGAGCGCTCTGCGAACCAGAGCAAGTACACCCCTGTCCTCCTCGTCCAGTATGGCCGTGATTTCGCCGAGTCCCTCGCCTATGCGTTCCGCGTGAATGCGTTCTTCCTTTTCCCCCTCCAGGGTATTTATATCGATGTCGGAAAGCCGTGCCTGTTCCAGTTCCCCCAGCAGAAACTGATTGTAATCGAGTTCGCGTGCGGCCTCCCTCTGTTCTCGTTCAAGGGACTCCAACTCTATTTTCAAGTCTCGATATGTTCCGTACTCTACCTGATAGTCCAGGAGAAGACTCTCGGAACCCCCGTAGCTATCCAGCAGGGCCAATTGGAACTCGGCATCGTGAAGGCGTGCATTTTGATGCTGAGAGTGCACATCCAGCAGGCGGGCGCTGAGCTGAGTTAGTGCGGTGAGATTTACCGGACTGTCGTTGACAAAGGCCCGGGATTTTCCCGAAGGGGTGATCTCGCGTCTGATGATGCACAAGGGGTCGAAGTCCCAGTCATTCTCCGTGAAGAATCCTTCCAGATCGTAAGCGCTCAGATCCCATTCCGCCTCAACTATGCACTTGCTTTCCTTGTCCCTCATTGCCGTCTTATCCGCCCGTTTCCCCAAAACCAAAGAAAGGGCTCCAAGCAGTATGGATTTACCCGATCCCGTCTCTCCCGTAATCGTGCTGAAACCGGCATTGAAGGAAATATCAAGCCGGTCAATTAGGGCGTAGTTCTCTATCAGCAGTTTTCGAAGCACAAAGAATAATTTAGACCCTCAAAGATACTGGAATAGGCCATTACGGCCTGCCGGATTTCAAATGTACCTGGCTAAACGCAGTCTGACTGCAGGGAAGGGCTAACTCTTGATTTTCTTCCAGCTACTGGAGTAGAACGGGGCCACGCGCTGCAGGGTAGCCTTAAGTCCGGCGAGGTCAACCTGAGGGCCACCCGAGAAGATCTGAACAATCTCTTCTGCCTTGGCATCAAAGAACACTTGTATCAGGAAGGAATTGGGTCTACGCTTGACCTGATTCTCGAGCAGTCGGATGCTGCCGTAAACAATCTGTTTGCCCGTGGAATTGTTATCGGCCATGATGTCCAACCCCTTTCTGTGGTAATTGTACATGGCTGTACGGTACTCCTTGAAGGTATTCGACAGGAGGTTGTCCACTAGTTCGAATCGGGAACGATTGGACGGATCGGAGTTCCAACCGGTAAATCCGGATCCCTGGGCCTGGGTCAGGATTCGGCGTGCCTGTTCAAAGAAAGTATCTCCGCCATTGGGTGCATAGGTATCCGCATCCAAACCGAGCACTATGTAGAGATAATAGCTCATGATGGCTACCAGGTTGGAGTCAAAGGCGTTCGGATTGTACACCAGGGGTTGGAACTCCTGATATCGGAAGGTTACATTTGGATCCTTGTAGTTGAACACGGGAGAATCGTAAGAGGTATTGAAAATGGGACGACTGGACTGGACTTGAAGGTTTCCCTGGAATAAATCCGATTCGTAAGAAGTAATGGTAAAGAAAAAGCGAACGCTGATCCGCTCTTCGGGTGGAGCCTGAATCTGCGTCCATCGGCTCTTGTTGACGAAGTCGTTCAGGGAGCGCTCCAGGGTTTGAAATATCTGCTGGTTCGTCTGATTCACCTGTTCGGAATTGACGACCACCTGGGCACTGAATTCCTGGGCGGTAAGGGAAACCGCAACCATACAAAGCAGGCCGGTAAGCAGTAATGCCGGTTTACAGCGAAAGGATTTCATCCCAAATATCTCTGGCAACATCGCGCTTGCTTTTTAAATCGAACGACTTTATCGTATTCCTCGTATCCAACCAGGTGATTTTATTCGTGCCTGTCCCGAATCCGGCACCCGATTCACTCAATGAGTTTAAAACTATACCATCCAGATTCTTCCGCTTCATTTTGGAGAGGGCTGATTCCATTCCAATTCCTTCCTCCAGGGCAAAGCCTATAACTTTCTGGTGCTCCTTTCGTTGACCCAGAGCGAGCAGGATATCGTCTGTACGTTCCAGTGCAAGCTCCAAAGAACCTTCCTGTTTACTGATCTTGCCGTCAATAAACTCCTTGGGTCTGTAGTCGGCAACAGCGGCGGCAGAAATAAAAAAATCGCATTGACTGAATTCCTTCTCCAACGCCTCCTTCATTTGAAAAGCGCTTTCCACATATTCAATATCAAGTCCGGGTCTTGTCTGCCAGGGATGTGCCACCGGTCCGCAAACTAACTTCACTTGCCCCCCCAGGGCTGCCGCCCTACGGGCGAGTTCGTAGCCCATGGTTCCTGTGGAGCGATTTCCGAGAAAGCGCACCTTGTCGATGGCTTCCCAGGTGGGGCCTGCGGATACAAGTACTCGCTTGTCTTTCAGGACAGTGGATTCGCTGAAAAGGTATTGAAGTGTTTCCAGAATATCCTCGGGTTCAGCCATGCGGCCCGGCCCTGTAAGACCGCTTGCAAGTTCCCCCTCGGCTACAGGTATGTAGACATGACCATACGATTCAAGGGTTGCTATGTTTCGGGCTGTGCTGGGGTGGGCGAACATATCCAGGTCCATGGCTGGCGCAAAGCAGACCGGGCACTTAGCTGACATATACACAGCCATGAGCAAATTATCACAAAGGCCCGTCGCCATTTTCGCTAGGGTATTGGCCGTTGCCGGCGCAATAAGCATGGCATCAGCCCAGAGTCCCCATTCCACATGATTATTCCATGAAATCGAACCCTGGTCATTCTCGACGAATTCCAAAAGAGCTTGTCGCTTCGACAGGGTAGATAAGGTGAGTGGAGTAACGAAGCGAGTGGACTCCCGGGTAAGTACCACCTGCACCTGCGCTCCTTCCTTGACCAGTAACCGGACTAACGCGGCCGTCTTGTAGGCCGCTATACCTCCGGTTACACCCAGCAGGATATTCTTACCCGACAGCATTATTGTTCCTCTTCCCGCTCGGTATTGCGAAAGTAAATCTTATCCTCCAACCACTCCATGATGGCAAGGGCATGAGGCTTAGGCAGCTTCTCGTAAAACTTGGACACTTCGATCTGTTCCTTATTCTCAAAGACCTCTTCGAGACTGTCACTGTAGGTGGCGAACTCTTCCAGTTTTTCGAGTAGCTCCTTTTTGATCTGAGAATTGATCTGTACGGCTCGCTTGGCCGTTACTGAAATCGCCTCGTAGATATTATTGGTCGGCGCGTCGAACTCATTCTTGTTGTACGTAATGGTGCTGACCGGGGCCTTGTTTGATTTTAAATCCATAGTCTCTATTACCTGCTTTCTGCTTGTTTCGTGTTTTGGGATTCGGCGTTGAGCATAACCATCAATTCATCTAATTGCTGCTTGTACTTGGTATCTGGGAAATTCCTGAGGAGGTCTTCATGAGCCCTGCGAGCCTCTTGAATACGCTCTTCTTTTTTGTCCGTGGTACTGTTAATAGCCAGGTTGACCGAAGACCGAACCTTATAAAAAAGAGCGTCTTCTTTGAAAACCGACCCGGGGTTCTCGGTGACGAAGTTGTCGACCGAAGTTATAGCCGAAATGAGGACCGGAAAATTGAATTCACCGAGTTTATCGTACTGTTTGGCAATCTCAAATGCTTTTTTCTCCTTTTTACGGGTGAGTTCCATGGCCATTTCGTTGGCTCGCTCGAAGAATTCTGAGTTGGGATAGGCATTGATAAATGCCTGTATTTTACTGATCGCCCGGTCGGTTTCGGTCTGATCCAGGGAATACCGCGGGGACTGCTCATAATAGGAGTGCGCTCCGTAAAAGGCGGCCTCCTCGGCCTTGTCGCTCTGGGGATACGTCTTCAGGAAGCGGTCGAACTGATAGCCCGATAAATAATAATCCTCATTGAGATAAAGGGCACTGGCATAATAATACAGCTGGCGCTCCCCTTGAGGCTTGCCAATTACTCTTGGAAGTACCTGCTCATACAGGCGCTGTGCCTTGTAATACTGCTTGTTGTTATATAGGCTGTCCGCCATCTGTGTTTTCAGAGCAACGTCCTGGGACTTCAGGGCCTTTTGGTATTCTCCACAGCTTACAAGGAAGGTCGAGAATACGCACAGGGCAAATAACAAGCTGATTTGGCGAAAATTCATGCGGCAAAAATACAATTAAAGACCATCACTGGCAATGGGGGATTAAACCGGAAATTCGCCGGATATGGGGTCCTTCCGGAGCCGATCCAGATCCTTGTGTATACGATCGGTAAGTTCAGGAGTAGCCGGAACCAATGGCAGTCGGACTCCGGGCCCTGAGACATCCAGAAGAGTGAGCAAGGCCTTGATGCCGGCGGGATTGCCCTCCATGTAAATACTCCTCATTAACGGACTGAGCGCGTTATATATTTGATACGCCTTATGGGCATCCCCGGCCAAACCGGTATGAATCATGGTCCCATAAGCTCCGGGTAAGGCCTGACCAATCACGGAAATTACGCCATCGGCACCGCTGAGCACAGCCGGGAGCGCCATGGCATCGTCACCGGAAAGCACCCGGAAGTGAGCCGGCCTGCCCGATATCAGTTCGCTAAACTGTTGCAGATCAAGAGTTGCGTCTTTGATGCCGGCTACATTGGTAACCTCATGCGCAATCCTCAACGCTGTCTCCGACGTCATATTCACACCTGTACGGGCCGGTACATTATACAAGACCACGGGCCTGGGGGAAGCCTGGGCCACGGCTTTAAAATGACGGTAAAGACCTTCTTGTGTGGGTCTGACGTAGTATGGGCATACCGATAGAATACCATCAATTCCATCCGCCTTGAGTTCACTCAGCGTCTGCACCACGGCAGCGGTGTTATTGCCTCCTACTCCTAAAACCACGGGAAGACGCCTGGCATTTACGCGAACCACATGTTCTGTCACCCGCTTTTTTTCACTATCCGAAAGCATCGAAGATTCACCTGTCGTTCCGAGTACAACCAGATAATCGGCGCCTTCACGGATCGACTTCTCCAGGAGCCTGTCCAAACCGGACCAATCGATTTCCCCTTCCTCACTGAAAGGTGTGATCAAGGCCACACCCATACCTCTCAAAAAATCCATATTAAAACTCCCCTAGCAGTTTGAGATATTTTTGGAGCTCCATTTTAAACTGATCAATATCTTCCAGATGTGCCTCCAAAATCAGGTCGTTCAGACGGGCATCGGCTTCTCCCAGCCCTACCCGGAACCGGGCCTTGGTGGAAACGGTCAGTAACTTGAGAAGGAGGGCATCCCTTTCGTAATAGTTGATCAGGATATCGTAATCGTACATAAGAAACTCCTTGACATGACCGTTCTCTATCCGACCGTTCCAGCTGAGATCTTTGTCGGTGAAGTACTGTACTCCGAAGGGCGCAACGCGATCGAATACACGCTTATAGCCGATGATTTGCACACCGTTCGGACTGAGGTCAAAATCCTTCCTCAGGCTGAAGAAAGTCTCAGGATTGTCAAAGGCATCCATATCCACTATGCAACCGATATGGCGTATTTCGCTTCTGCTTTCTTCCGGGGCATTCATCTTACCCCATTTTTGCCGCAGATACTTTCTGCCCGATATGACCTTTAATTTATCTTTAAGTGCCCCTAACACCCTTGATTAGTTTAAGTTTTTCTGCGGAAATTACAGCCCAAATTGAATTAGTGCCGAAAGATAGCTAATGTTAACGAAATTCAGATACTGTATAGTCGGGCTTATCCTGGCGTGTTTTGTTTCCTGCTCGAAAGGAAGAAGGGTGCTGACTCAGGTTGATGCCGTTGTGATCTCTGTACCGGAGACGTCCGCTGCCGGACCCGAGCTTGGCGATCCTCTGCTCCCCTATCAACTTCAGTACAGAAGTCTGCTGGCCAAGGCTACGGTATCCGAATCCCTTTACAGCATGGAATCCCGGGCAGATCGCTGGAGGGACGAACTGGCCTATTTCGTGTGTGATGCGGTAAGGGAAGAGGGCGAAACTTGGTGCCTAAATCAGACCCAGCGCAATCTGGACCTGGTTGTGCTGAACAAATCACCCATGCACCGGGGACTCACTGCCGGCAAGGTTTCACGTCAGGACATTTGGGCGGTATACCCGGACTTCGATCCTCTGGTTTTAGCCGAATTAAGCGGCAGAGATCTCCGGTTGTACCTGGCCGCCTTAATCGAAAGGGATATGAAATTTGCAATATCCGGAGGCAGCCTGTATCTGGGTCCCGGAACCCGGTTTATTTCCATGGAAATCCGGGGAGAGCCCCTGAACGACCTCAACAATTACCTGGTCCTGCTCGACCAGAGAAGCATGGATCTGCTCAATTTACCTAACCTGTCAATAGAACCAGGTGCCACCGTTATTAGTCCGTATACGGTATTCGAGCTGCTGATCAGCTACACCAGTGATCACAAGGGGTTTCAAAAATTTGACGACAATCGAATCCGCATAATCCACTAAAGTTGAATCGACGCCAGTTTTTAAAAAGTACTTCTTCATCGATCCTCTGGGTGGGGTCCGGTCTGACCGCACTGCAATCCTGCACTTCGGATGCCGATTGGGTCTTCCGCCTTATCCATACCGGAGGAATCCACAGTAGTTTCGGTGCCGAAATAAAGACGACGGGTCCCGGCTCTTTTCCCAGCTTCGACGCATTCCGCCAGACCATCAGGAACCTCAGGCAGGAGGCAGATGCCTGTTTGCTGGTTGATACGGGTGATTTTACGGGGAGTACTTATTTTCATAAACTCTTTAGGGGTGTGCCCGAGTGCGCTGTTATCAACAGGCTGGGCTATGACGCCATTACGCTGGGCGACAGCGATCTATCCAGCGGTTTGAACTCCTGGATTCCTTGCAGGGATTCGGCTAATTTCGAACTGATTTGTTCCAATTACGACCTGAATCTAACGGCTCTGGGTTCCTGGTCGAAGCCCTTTAAGGTGTATACACGGGGAGACCTAAGGGTGGGAGTATATGCCCTGGGGCCGGACCTGAAAGGTCGGGTTTCCGACAGAAGACGTGAAGAGTTGGTATTCAGTCCACCAACAGAATCCGCGTTATACTGGGAAAAAAGACTTAGGGAAGACGAAGATTGCGACCTGATCATCTGCCTCTCACAACTTGGATTCGACCACTCGGACAGGTTCAGGAATAACGACCTCCGCCTGTCTTCTAAGCTCCTCCATACGGATGTCATAGTCGGCGGACACCCACTTCGCGCCCCGGAGGAACCCATAGTTACTACCAATGAATTCAAACACCGGGTAGTACTCAGTTACTCAGATCCCTACGCCCGCAGTCTGGGCGTAGTGGACTTTCGATATGCCCGGGCGGAAGGTGTGCTGAGAAGGCCAGTTCGCTGGACCATGAAATCCGTTTAAAGACAGGTTTTGACGGCGCGACATGTCTTTCGTACATTACGGTGAAAAACCGCGCATCAGATGGACATTACCCCACTCAAGGTTATTCGATTAGGCCTGGCCCTATTGGTGCTGACATCGGGCTGCAATGACCCTGCTCATAGACAAGAGTTCATCGACGCCGATTCCGAAACCTATTTGAAAGCGGCGACATTAGAAAATCAAACGGCCACTGCCAAACTCTATGAAGAAGGTGAGGCTCCCATTTCGGAAGGACGCAAACTAATCCGGAATGGCGAGTTAAGCCTCCGTACCTCAGATCTGGGTACAACGGTGACCAGGATTCGCGAAGCGGTGGCATCCTATGGTGGCTACATAGGAGATGAAGAGCGCACCGATACGGACTACTCCTTATCCCTTCGTTTACAGGTGCGCATTCCTGCCACCTCCTACGACGACCTGGTGGAACGCATTTCGAACCTGGACGGCAAAGTGGAGTACTTCCGTTCGAGCGCCCGGGATGTAACGGAGGAATACATCGATTTGGAAGCCCGTCTGAACAGCAAGCGACAGCTGGAGGAACGTTATCTGTCTTTGCTAAAGAGCAGTCGAAGTGTAGACGACATCCTGGCCATCGAGAAGGAATTGAATAGCAATCGTTCGGATATCGAATCCCTTCAGGGCAGGCTCCGTTACCTGAATAACCAGGTCGCGTTTTCCACTCTGGACATCCGCTGCGCTCAGCAGGTCGACGCCCCGGGCCCTTCTTTTGGTGTGCAACTGTCAGAAAACCTGAGAAAGGGCTGGAGCTATTTCACCTCATTCCTCCTCGGTATCACAGCTGCCTGGCCCTTTATCCTTTTGGTTGTGGCCTTTTTTTCCTGGATGGTTTACCGCAGGAGAAGGGCGCGGAATCGAATATAGGCAGCCCGGAAACCTATTCGAATGAAAGCCATTCGGTAATTTCCTTTTCTCCCACTATGGGTATGTCGAGCTTCTCTGCTTTGAGTCTCTTGCTGGGCCCCATATTATCGCCTGCCACGAGGAAGTCAGTCTTCGAACTCAGGGAGGATTGAACCACTCCCCCCTGCTCTTTCAGCTTCTCCTTGAGTTCTTCCCTTCCGAAACGTTCGAATACCCCGGAGATGACAAATTTCCTGCCGCTGATCCGCGGATTATGCCGAATCTCGGCAACTTCTTCCTCAGGGAGTTCCATTTGCAATCCATAAGACGTAAGGCGTCCAATGATTTGCCGGGTATCTGGATTGGAAAAGAAGAGGACAAGACTCTCCGCTATTCGGGGTCCAATGTCTTCCAGTGCAGTGAGTTCTTCCGCGCTAGCTTGGCTCAACCGTTCTAAACTTCTGAAGTGCTGGGCGAGCCTGGCGGCAACCGTCTCCCCCACATGTCGGATACCCAGGGCGAAAAGCACCCGGGAGAAAGGAATGTTCTTCGATTGTTCTATACCGGCCACGATACGCTCTGCGGATTTCTCCGCCATGCCTTCCAGGGGTATAATGAGTTCGGTTTTCAGTGTGTAAAGGTCGGCGTAGTTTCTGATTAGTCCCTGATCGACAAACAGCCCTACCGTTTCACTCCCCAGTCCATCAATGTCCATGGCCTTGCGGGAAATGAAGTGCTCTATTCGACCCTTGATTTGCGAGGGACACTGTGTGCTGTTGGGACAGAAATGCTGAGCCTCACCCTCGAGTCTGACAAGCTCCGTCTGGCATACCGGGCAATGGCTTATGTACTGGTGAGGACGACTGTTAACCGGACGCAGGTTATCGATTACGCCGGTGACCTTGGGAATGATTTCACCTCCCTTTTCCACGAAAACCGAATCACCAATCCGCAAGTCGAGCTTGGCGATCTGATCTGCGTTGTGGAGTGATGCCCTCTTAACAGTGGTACCATCGAGCAGCACAGGATCCAGTTCGGCTACCGGGGTTATGGCGCCCGTACGGCCAACCTGATAGGTAATGCCTAGTAGCCGGGTAACCGCCTGTTCCGCCTGAAACTTATATGCCAGAGCCCACCGGGGAGACTTGGAGGTATATCCCGCTCGCAGCTGCAGTTCTACAGAGTCAACTTTAATCACCACCCCATCCGTTTCATAGGGCAACTGTTCCCGTTCTTCCTCCCATCGACCGATAAAATCCCTGACATGATTCAAATCCGGACAATAAATGGACTCCGGGGGTACCATGAACCCCCATTCGCGGGCTTTACTAAGGAAATCAATCTGCCGGCGGATTCCGGATTCCGGACCTGCCCATCCATAGACCAGACAAACCAAAGGACGAGCGGCTACCAGAGAACTGTCCTGAAGTTTAAGGCTGCCAGAGGCCGTATTCCTAGGGTTCATGTAAGGGGGTTCACCGGCCCTCTCACGCTTGCGATTCATCTGTTCGAATCCCTCCAGCGGTAACACGATCTCACCGCGAACCTCCATAAGATCCGGGTAATCCCCCTGAAGACGCAGAGGGATGGTTCGAATGGTGCGCACGTTTTGGGTGACATCATCGCCCTGTATACCGTCCCCCCGGGTCAGGGCCCGTGTCAGAAGCCCCTTTTCGTATGTCAGGCTGATCGATGCCCCATCGTACTTAAGCTCACAGGTGTAAGAAAGGTCGATCTCCTGACCCAGCGTCTTCCTAAGACGCTCTTCCCAGCTTAAAACTTCGTCCCAACTGTAACCGTTATCCAGGGAATACATCCGAAAGTCGTGCTTGCGGGTTACAAAATTCTTTGTCACACTCCCCCCCACTCTCAGGGTGGGCGAATGTTCGCTTCGAAACTCAGGATGTGCCTCCTCCAGAGCCTGCAGCCGACGGAGCAAAGCGTCAAATTCCACGTCGCTGATTACGGGGGCATCCAGCACGTAATAGCGGTGGTTGTGCTCTTCGATCTCCCTACTCAGCTTTTCAACTTCCTCTTTAATCGGATTACCCATGGCTAACTGTTGGTTTTCTTTTTTTCTCCTCCCGAAGGTGTCATTATTGGCTTCGGTCGATCCGCCCGGTTATAAAGCGGGGCCTGCCGAAAATGTCTTCATGTATCCGCAGAACCCTTACTTCGAGCTTGCTCCACAGTTCCCGAACCTGACTTGCGAAGTCGGTATGGCATTCGGCAACCAGGTATACCTGGCTTGCGCCATCACTACGGGCCCATTCGGCGAGTTCCCTGTAGAAGATGAGTGGATCGGAATCGGGTACGAACAGTGCCTGCACGGGTTCGTGCTCCCTGACGTGGACCTCCAGGGAGCTTCGTTCTCCCTGCGGTATGTACGGAGGGTTGGAAACCAGTACATCAAAACCTCTACAGTTAAGTTTGTCCCGATGGCTTTTCCAGGCGAGTAGATCGAAGCGCTCCAGATGAACGTTCGCCTGCATCTTACGGGCATTGACCCTGGCTACCCGAAGGGCTTCTTCACTGATGTCCAGCCCCCATATTTCCCAAGCCGGTCGCAAGCGTTGCAGGGCGAGGGCAATGCATCCGCTTCCCGTTCCCAGGTCCACCAGGCGTCCGTGTCCTGCCTGGGAGGCATCCATTAACTCTTCAGCCAGTCCTATAAGCCCTTCAGTTTCGGGCCTTGGAATCAACACATGCGAGTTCACAACAAGGGGCATCCCCATGAAGTATTCCAGACCGGTCAGTTGCTGAACGGGCATTCCCTGAAGAAGTCCGGTTCGGGCCTGATCCAGGAGCCCGAGCTGACCCTTGTCGAGGGTGTAATCGGGTTCTCGAACCCAGATAAAAGGCTGCAGACCCAGCAAGTCTTCCAGCAAACGGGAAAAAATCGCCTGAGCCTCTTCCCGATCATAGGTAGCGGACAAGTCTTTTAGCAGACGGGTTCGATATGCGGCCAGCTGCATGTTGATAGGGACTTAGAGGTGCTTAATCATTTGCACGGGACACGAATAATGACCGGTATTTCCCAGGGGGCCATCCAGATACTCGAACCCGTATTTTCGATACAGATTCTGGGCGGCCTCCATATAGGTCATAGTCTCTATATACATCTTATCATATCCCCACTCCCGGGCGAAATTCAGATTGACTTCGAGCAATCGAATTCCCAACCGGTGCCCCCGAGCAGCCGGATCCAGATACATCTTCTGGAGTTCACATATGCCCGGGTCTGCATCCTTTAGGGGAGCCGTTCCACAGCCTCCAACTATTCCTTGGGGGCCCTCCGCTACCCAGTATTGGCATCCAGGTCGTAGGTAGGCCTGATACATTTGATCCAGCTCAGGGTCCGCATAGGCCGTTCCGACTTTTGGGACTCCCAGATCCAGCAAAACCTTTCGTGTTACTGCCGCAATGGACTCGTTATCGGCCAGGGCAATGGGGCGGATTTCGAATGCACTCATGTGCGAATACACTACTTTTACCGGGTGAAGATACACGAAAAATACATGGCCCGTGCCATTCAACTGGGGTCCCATGCCACCCTTCAGGCAGCGCCCAATCCCGGCGTGGGCTGCTGTATCACGGATCATACGGGCCGGATTCTGGGAGAGGGATTCAGCAGCTCATTCGGAGGCCCCCATGCCGAGATTAATGCACTGCGTAAGGTGCCCCCGGGATCGGATCTCAGCAAAACCCGATTATATGTAACTCTGGAACCCTGTTCTCACTTTGGGAAGACCCCTCCTTGTTCACGCGCCATTTCAGCCACGGCCATACCCGAAATCTACATAGGTATCTCTGACCCCAACCCCCTTGTGGCAGGTCGGGGGATTCGCGAATTGAAAGACGCCGGCAAGAAGGTCGAGATAGGTATACTCGAGAAGGAATGCGGTAAGCTTCACCGGCGATTTCTGATCAACCAAGAGAAAAATCGGCCTTTCATACGTCTGAAGTGGGCCCGTTCGAGCGATGGCTTCGTTGCCCCTTTGACGGAACACCGGCGGCCGGGCGTGCCGCATTGGATCAGCAATCCGTTCAGCAGGCAACTCGCTCATAAACTCAGGAGTGAAGCCTCCGCTATTCTTGTGGGAGCAGGCACGGCCTCGGACGATAATCCTGCGCTGGATAACCGCCACTGGGGTGGGAAGGACCCGGTCCGCTTACTTTGGGACCCCAGGGCACGGGTTCCTTCGGATTCACGGCTTTTTCTGTCCGGTCCTCCTACTGTGGTGTTCAGCAGAGGCACCTATGGTTCAGCTGGAGGAAAGCACGTGGAATGGCTCAGACCGTCACCGGAAGATGACCTTGCTGGAACCATCCTGGATTATATGAAGAATAAAAGCATGGACAGCCTGCTTGTCGAGGGAGGAAGAGCGGTTTGGGACCTTTTTCTGGATCGTGGGCTATGGGATGAAATCTGGGAGTTCGCAGGTTCTAATCCTATAGGTAAAGGGCTTCGGGCTCCTGCATTCAGGGGGCATTTGGAAGAAAGCCACAATATACAAGCTGACATTCTAAACATTTACTATCGTGATTGAAAACATCGTATTCGATTTCGGTGACATTTTCATAGATCTCGACAAGGCTGCAACCAGCAGGGCACTGAAAAAGCTCGGGATCGAATCGTTTCCTCCCGAGATGATGGAGTTGTTCCTGAGCTATGAAAAAGGAACCGTTTCCACCCCGGAATTCCTGTCAACCATGAAGCATTTCCTTCCGGAAACCCCAGAGGAGGAAATCATCTCGGGATGGAACTCCATACTGCTGGAATTCCCGGACCACAGGCTCGAATTCATCCGTAATTTTTCGAAGACCCGGGGACAGCGCATTTTTCTTTTGAGCAATACCAACGAGTTGCATATCGATTATGTCAGAAAACAGATGGGTTTGACCAAGTTCAATACGTTTCGCGATGCCTTTGAAGCATTTTATCTGTCCTACGAAATGGGGATGCGCAAGCCCGATGAGGAGATTTTCGAGTTTGTGGGAGAGCAGATGGGACTGCGGCCTGAAAAGACGCTCTTTATAGACGATACGGAGGAAAATACGCTGGCGGCCGCCAGACTGGGCTGGCAGACCTGGAACCTCAGGGTCGGCCGGGAAGAGATCACTGAACTACCGAGTCGCTTCGCCCTATGATCTACCTGATACTCAGTATTGCGTGCAGCACTATCATTTTTGCGGTATTCAAGTTGTTCGGATCGTTTCGAGTTCACAATCTGTACGCCATCATCGTCAATTACTTTGTGGCTTCGCTGCTAGGGGCCATAGCACTGTCCAGCAATCTGCCCGAAGACCTAAAAGGTAGCCGACTCACTCCCGTGTTCCTGCTTAGTGCTCTGTTGGGCATACTTTTTATCATGGTATTTAGACTAATTGCACTGGCCTCGCAACAGAATGGACTCAGGGTAGCATCGGTAGCCACCAAGATGTCGCTGGTGATTCCCGCACTATTTGGCATTGCCCTGCTTGGGGAACCCTTCAATCTCACCCTGATTGCGGGAGTCGCTCTGGCCGTTTCCGCGATCATTCTCAGTAACTATACCAAAGGAAAACCCCTGAACTGGAATGAACTTCGATTGCCATTTCTCGTTTTTCTCGGCTCCGGGATCGTGGATTCCAGTATCAACCTGATCCGGGCGTTTTATCTGAAGGACACCTGGTTTCCTCTTTTTTCGACCATAGTGTTTTTCAGTGCAGGCATCTCGGGTTGTGTATTCATACTCACCAACAGGCTGGCTCGTGAAATGAGAATCAGGCGAAAGGATTGGTTCGGAGGGATCGCCCTTGGCATACCGAATTACTTCTCCCTATATTTCCTGTTGAAATCCCTGGATAGTCCCCGGCTGGACAGCGCCGTGGTATTCACCGTTAATAATGTGGCCGTAGTTCTTATGAGTACATTGCTGGGGTTTATGGCATTCAGAGAGCACCTGAATGCCTGGAATTACCTGGGAATTCTTCTGGCCGCAGTGAGCATCTGGGCCGTGACCAGCTAAGGGTATAGTCTTAATAGTATTGGAATATTACACCGCATCAAAACCGTCGGAACCATTTGTTCTGAAAGAGAAAAACAGCAAGTTTATCGCTCAGTGTTTTCCGATACAAAACCAGGAGGAATGGCAACCATTGCTGCAATCCGTCAGGGACTCACACCCCAAGGCCAATCACGTCTGTTATGCCTGGTGCCTGGGGTGGGAGCCTACATCTTCCGGATGCAGTGACGATGGTGAACCGGGCTATACCGCAGGAGTTCCTATACTCAAGCAGATTGAAAAAAACCGGCTGACCGATGTCGTGATAACGGTAACCCGGTATTTCGGAGGTATTAAACTCGGCAAGGGAGGATTGATCCGCTCGTACGGAGTTGCCGCTGCAGGGGTTATCGAAAGCACTCAATACGAGCGCATTGTGCCCAGTTTTACGATCGAAGTATTATGCGATCATGCCGGTTTGGAGAAGATCAGAAGAATGAAGCGGGATTTCGAACTCCGTGTGGAGCCGGATTATTCTCGGCACCCCATGGAAGTTCGTATACGATGCCCTTTGAAGTTCAAGGAAGAATTCCTTAACCGATTGAAGTCAGTGCGGCTCCGATTCAAACCGCGGTCCTGAACGCCTTTTCGAATATGGCGAACAGCTCAGGCGGACATTTCACGGGCCTGAACCGACTAGAATGAATGAACGCCAAAACCGACTCGGAATTCATTACTAGGACCCCATTTTGATTGACCAATTGGTAGTCAAAAGTTATGCTTCCCCGGGGCAATTCCTGCAACCGTGTGGTAAGTGTCATGATATCATCAAAATAGGCCGGATGTTTAAAATTGACCTGTACAGAAACCACAGGAAGGAGTACCCCATTTCGCTCCATTTCGGCATAGCTCACACCCAGACTTCGCAGCCATTCAATTCTACCCTTCTCCATGTATTTCAAATAGTTAGCATGGTGCACTACCCCCATTTGGTCCGTTTCATTATACTGAATACGGAAGGTAGAAGTGTGTTCGATCATGTTAATGGAATGTTTAGTACTTCGTAGGAAACGTTAAACTAACGTTATGCAGAAATTCCGAAAAAAATTCGAATATTTCAATGTGTTCTGCATTTTTTTTTCCAATTAATTGTTTCAATATTTGTTTCATCCAAGGCACTAGGATTACCCCCAAAATCTGTCTAGTGAAATAAAGCACTAACCATTAATTAAACATGTAATGCCTATAACCGCGTCCGCCATCTCGGTGTGGAATAACTGTCTCCAATTTATACAGGACAACATACAGCCACAGGCCTACAAAACCTGGTTTGAACCCATCAGACCCCTGAGATTAAACGGAAGCGTACTAAGCATCGAAGTTCCCAGTAAATTTTTTTACGAGTGGTTGGAAGAACACTACGTAAAATTGCTGAAAGTTGCCCTGACCAAGGAATTAGGGGATTCAGCACGTCTGGTATATGTAATCCGTATGAGCAACCGTAACGATAGTGACCATCAGGTAACAGAAAAGATTCCAAGCAAAAATCGACCGGCTGTTCAGTCACAAGAACTGGACGTGTCGGTCAACAGGAAGAATCCCGAACTCCGAAACCCTTTCGTGATACCCGGTATTCGAAATGTAAAGATCGAGTCTCAGCTCAATTCGACCTACAATTTCGACAATTTCCTGGAGGGTGAGTCCAACAGGCTCGCCCGTTCCGCGGCCATGGCAGTAGCCAACAAGCCCGGAGGTACCGCATTTAACCCTTTGCTTATATTCGGAAACGTTGGACTAGGCAAGACGCATTTGGCCCATGCCATAGGAGTGGAAATCAAGGAAAAGTTTCCGGAGAAAACGGTACTTTACATCCCCGCGGATCGCTTTACTCAGCAATATGCGGATTCGGTGAAGAACAATACGAGAAACGACTTCGTGCACTTCTACCAGCTGATCGATGTACTCATTATAGATGACATCCAGTTTTTCTCAGGTAAGACCAAAACACAGGACGTGTTCTTCCATATCTTTAACCACCTGCACCAGAACCGTAAGCAACTCATACTCACCTCCGACAAACCCCCTGTAGACCTGCAGGACTTCGAACTTCGCCTCTTGTCACGCTTCAAATGGGGACTGTCTGCCGAGCTCCTAAGCCCGGATTTGCAGACCCGGATCGCCATACTAAAGAACCGACTGTACCGCGATGGCGTTGAGTTACCGGACGATATATTGCACTATGTTGCGAAGCACGTGAAGAGCAACATTAGAGAGCTGGAGGGAGTGGTAATTAGCCTAATGGCCCATTCCTCATACGCCAAAAAGGAAATTACCATGGACCTGGTTGCTGGAATCGTAGAGAACTTCGTTAAGAATACCCGCAAGGATATCTCCATAGACTACATACAGAAAACCGTAGCGGATTACTTCGACCTCGATGTGGAAACGCTTCAGTCTCCTACCCGAAAGCGCTATGTGGTGCAGGCAAGGCAACTGGCTATGTATTTCGCCAAGAAATGCACGAAGGCCTCATTGGCAAGCATAGGTTCTCACATAGGAAACCGGGACCATGCCACCGTGTTGCACGCATGCCGTACCGTCAATAACTTGTCAGAAACCGACAAGCAGTTCCGCAAATACGTAGAGGAACTGGAAAAGAAATTCTCTTAAAAAACAGTCCGATGTATTCCGTTTTAGCGGTTTGCCTGGGAAATATTTGTCGCTCTCCCCTGGCCCAGGGTATAATCGAGCATTTCACCCGGGATTTACCCGTAACCGTGGATTCGGCAGGAACTTCTTCCTATCACAAAAATGCACCACCCGATCCACGCTCTCAGGAGATTGCCTCACGCAACGGTATACAGATCGGTAACCAGAGATCAAGGCAAATCACCACTGAAGACTTTAAGCAATTTGATCTGATCCTGACCATGGACCGGGAAAATTTCGAAAATTGCAGGCGACTGGCCCCCACTGAAGCCGATCGATCCAAGGTGGTTCTATTTTTAGGGACCTACGGAGAAGGTCCGGTAGATGAGGTCCCCGATCCCTATCATGGGAATATCCGGGACTTTGAGTACGTTTACGAATTACTTCAACAGGCCACACTCAACCTGGTCGGTGATCTAAAAAACCGATATGGAACCGGAAAACACTAACGGCATAGATGCAAACCTAGCCCCTAGCGGTATCCTGTACCTGATTCCGGTAACCCTGGGCGAGATTGCTCCTTTGGAAGTCCTGCCGATATCCATAAAGCGGGTGGTGGAACAGACCAATGAATACATAGTCGAAAACGAAAAATCGGCCCGACATTTTATTAAGAAGATTAGCGCTGGGAAATCACAAAACACCCTGATTCTCCATCAATTGAACAAGTTCACCCAGCCCGGTGAAATACCTGAATTTCTACAGGCCTGCCGCGAGGGCAGGCCTGTAGGCATAATCTCCGAAGCCGGCTGCCCGGGCGTGGCTGACCCGGGATCTGAAGTAGTTCGACTTGCTCACGCGGAAGGAATTCGTGTGGTTCCCCTAGTTGGCCCGTCCAGTATACTCCTGGCCCTCATGGGGAGCGGCCTTAACGGCCAGCAATTCAGCTTTCACGGTTATCTGCCCATCGGTAATGAAGAGCGGAGAAGGGCTATCAAATCCTTAGAGAAAGAATCACATAGCACCGGCTATGCACAGATCTTCATGGAAACGCCCTACCGAAACGACAAACTCTTTCTCGAACTGCGCAAGACTCTAAATCCCTCAACCCTTCTGTGTATTGCATCTGATGTAACTCTGGAGAGTGAATACATAGTAACCCAGAGCATTAAGGAGTGGCAGCTTTATTCACTGGAACTGCATAAGAAACCCACCATTTTTATCATTCAGGCTGAGGCTCAGTTATGCTGATGTCAAGCGATGGAGCCAAGTGTAGCCGAAGCTATGGTTTCATGGCGAGTATTTCCCTGGCGTCTGTACGTGCACGCTCCAGGGGGGTCAGTGTATCGGCAAGTACATACTCCCCTATTTCGTAGCCAGAAAATCGCTCGAGATAGTTAGCAATGCTACTTCCATAGACGTCTTCGGAATTAAATTCCCCTCCGGTCTTCAGGAATTTTTTAACACTACCAACCCCTGCGAGATGAGCAGCCGCCAGAAGGCCCGATTCGGTAATCCGCGTTCCATTTATTATCTGGTTCTCGAATGCCTTGATATAGCGACTTAGTCGCATACGATTGCGAAAGGTGTAGTATGCGAAAACTTCCTCCTGTAGCCGGGCGTCTGTTAGGAATGCTTCGTAATCGAAAACTCCGCAGTCCTTTAGGGCGTCCTCACCAAACTGATACTTTCCAATGTATCCCAGGGTATTTACCGCTCCATAACGGCCTCCGGATTCAGAAAATCCCAAGGATTCCTTAAAGGCAATGAACCCGCGGTTATCGTGAGTATAGGTGTGAAAGTCCCAACCCCATGAAGGAAGACAGTCCCATTTCGGAATGTGATGCTCGTCCAGCATCCCGGTGACTGTAAGTGAATCAGGAACCTGGGGGTTTTCCTGACCGAAACGTACTATCAGAACGATAAGAATGAGTACCAGGGATAAGGTAATGGTCCGAAACACCCATTCTTGCCTATTGGTATTAAAGCGATTACTCATCTCTTCTACCTTTTTTATTGCAGAGCAAAATTAGGGTAATCTCTGAGAATCAGTTCCATTTACCGTTTAACGGCGAATATTCTGGACATCTAACCACTGAATATACTTACTCTTATTGCGGTTATGTTCTGACAAGTTACGCCCGAATAGATGATAGCCTGGCCGCTCAGGATCGGCGACAAAATAAAGATACTGATGCTCCTCGGGGTTGAGTACGGCTTCTATGGAGGATATATCAGGCATGGCGATAGGCCCGGGAGGTAAGCCCGCATACTTATATGTATTATAAGGAGAGTCAAGTTCCAGATCCCGGTTCAGGACCCTTCGGATGATGGTATCGTAATTGCCCGTAGATTCCTTGATCGCAAATATGACAGTAGGATCTGCTTGCAGTCGCATGCCGAGTCGCAGTCGATTCAGATAAACGCCTGCTACCCTGGGACGTTCATCAGGTCGGGCTGTCTCTTTTTGTACCACAGATGCCAGTACATAGACTTCCATAGGGGATAGGTTCCTGGCCGATGCCCGACGGACCCGCTCTTCGTTCCAGAATCGCTTGTATTCACTGAGCATTCGGTCCCGGAAACTTTCGGCATCCGTATTCCAATACACCTCATAGGTGTTGGGAATAACAATGGACAGCACATTGCGCCTTTCCATTCCCAATTCGTTCAGGAATACAGGATTCGTAAAGGCCTCCAGTATTTCCGAGCTGTCTGCCTCGATCTCGCGACCGATACGCCCTGCGAAATCTCCCAGGGTTTCCTGATTGTTAAACGCCAGCCGGATGGGCATATTCTGACTGCGCAATACATTAATAATGTCATTGTTGCTCATGCCTGGTTTTAGCAAATACCGACCGGGCTTGATGTGGGTATCGTACTGTTTGCGGACGGCCAGCATGGAAAACGTACCCGTATCCTTAAGAACCGGCTCAAGCAGAGGTAACAATTCGGGAAGCTCCGTTCCGGTAGGTATATATACATAAGTCTGTTCCAGGCCTTCCCTGACATTCGGCGCCAAAACTATTTTATAGACTCCATATGACAAATAGGCACACACAAAAAGGCCTAGTATGGCGACGATAACAACAATCCGTTTAAGGTTTTTCATGAGAAAATTTCTGGTATATCAGTTGGTCTTTGTAGCCATTCGAAGCTTTTGTCCAGTCCTTCCTCCTGCCCTGGCAGTTGAATCCTACGGACTCGAACAGGTGAATACTGGGCTCATTATCAGCAGGAATATTAGCGAAAACCTGATGTACATGCAAAACCTTGAAAGCGTAATCCAAACCAAGTGCCAGGCTCTCTTTGCCAAAGCCCTTCCCCCTATCCTCCTTCCGTAATATGGCAATGCCCAGGCCAACACGGTCGTTCAGGCTGTCGAAATCGTAAAAATCCAGGAATCCCAGTGATCGGTTATCAGTAAGTGAATAGATGAGAAGTCTGAGCTGTCCGGATTCGCGTATGCCTTCCGAGGCGTGCTTCAGGTAATCCTGGAGCACACTTCGAGAAAACGGCTCAAGGGTTTCACTGACTTCCCAGATTTCAGCGGTATTCTCGAGGGTGTACAAGAAACCGAGATCTTCGGGTTCGAGAGCTCTAAGGCCGATATGTGTTCCATTGAGTCTTACCATGGTAACATTCCGCTGTATACAAAGGTAGCGGGTCCTTGTAGATAAACATGTTCATATCCGCCCTGGGCAAGCGGGTCGAATCCGACCAACAGGGATCCGCCTGGGGTTTCCACCCGAATGCGATTCGACTGAACATACCCCCTGGCATGCATGGCCAGGCTGGCCGCGGTGACCCCTGTACCGCACGAAAGTGTCTCAGCTTCTACCCCGCGCTCATAAGTACGTACCCGAATGCCTTCCGGTGAGAGTACCTGAACAAAATTCACATTGGCACCCTGCTTTCCAAATTGCTCATAACGAATGCGACGTCCCTGGGCATCTACATTCCAGCCTTTCAACTGTTCCATGACCTGAACGTAATGGGGCGAACCCGTATCGACAAAATAGCCGACATATCGGTCCTCTACACGGTGAACATCTGACATGTAAAGGATCACATCATCCCCCTCTATCACTGCGCGATGATGGCCGTCTGCCGCCTCGAACCGGGTTTCCGTATCGATCAGCCCCAAACGTCGGGCAAAGGATACGATACATCTGCCGCCATTTCCACACATGGTGCTCTCCCTCCCATCCGCATTGAAATAGACCATACGAAAGTCTAACAGATTGGAGTGCTGCAAGAGGATCAACCCGTCCGCTCCCACGCCGGTCCTTCGTGCACAAATCTCACGTATGCGATCTGTACCGAGATCGAAATTGCCCTCCCGGTTATCGATCATGACAAAATCGTTACCGGTACCCTGATATTTAAAGAATGGCAAGGAATTTGAGCTCAACATGGGGCAAATATAAGCGTTCCCGGATTCAGAGGACCCTTCTCGTACCGGACCGTTTCGCAGTGGAAAGTTCGTTTTCCGACTATCCCGCGTGAATTCAAGCAGACCGAAACGGATATGCAGCGAGAAGCCAAATAATCTTCTATTCGGGAGGTAAATGGACTTAAGTATTTTTTAGCAGTTAAAGAGGCGTTAAAAACTGTAATATGTTAAAACTTGTCCCGATAAATTTGATGTGAAACATAAAGCTGAAGAAAGATGAAAAAATTCCTTTCGCTATTTGTGATTGCCCTGCTGGGAGGAGCGGCCTCTCTGGGCGTGTATAAAGTTTTTTTTAGTGATGCGGTAACCTATAAGTGGATTGAAGCACCGACAGAGGTCCCCCTGGTCACCGCATCCGCCGGCCGTTCATCCACCACCGCGCCCTCGGATTTTACCTACGCGGCGGAAAAAACGGTGAATGCTGTGGTCCATGTGAAGAATGTAAGTGCCCAGAAAAGGAATGGCGGAAGCCTGCTCGATTTCTTTTACGGATTCGAAGGCACTCCCAGACCCCAACTAGGTACAGGCTCAGGAGTCATCATATCTCCTGATGGTTATATAGTCACCAACAATCACGTTATCGACAATTCGTTGCAGTTAGAGGTCACCCTGAACAATAACAAAAGCTACGAGGCCCGTATAGTGGGTACCGACCCCAAGTCGGACATAGCGCTCCTTAAGATAGAGGAAGAGGATCTGCCATACCTGGCTTTCGGAAACTCCGACAACACCCGGATCGGTGAATGGGTTCTCGCCGTGGGCAACCCATTTAACCTAACTTCTACCGTTACCGCCGGGATCATCAGTGCGAAGTCCCGATCCCTTTCCGATTCCAGAAACCAGGCTTTTATCCAGACTGATGCTGCCGTAAACCCCGGTAATAGCGGAGGAGCCCTGGTCAATACGAATGGAGACCTGATTGGCATTAACACCGCCATCACTTCACAGACCGGTTCTTATGTCGGTTATTCCTTTGCCGTACCGAGCAACATTGCCAAGAAGGTGGTCGAGGACATCATGGAGTTCGGAGAAGTCCAGAAGGGCATCATCGGCATCAATTACCTGCCGCCAAATACCCGTGCAGCGGTTGAAGCCGGACTGGACGAAATCGATGGAGTGTATATTTCAGGTGTCGAGGAGGGCCTCGGTGCCGAAAAGGCTGGTGTACGCGAAGGAGATATTATCAAGGGTATCGATCGCGTGCGGGTTCGCAATTTTACAGATCTTCGCGGTTACCTCTCCTCAAAGCGACCCGGTGACGAGGTTGTACTCAAAGTAGACAGGGATGGAAGAACCCTGGAACTTCCGGTCCGACTCATGAAGTCACAAATGCTGGACATTCCCGGTATGGGTCTGCGGGTTCGCAATCTGAGCGACAAGGATGTCCGAGTATACGGAACCCTTAAAGGGGCCAAAATCGTCGCTTCAGCCTTGAATTTCAGGGACTATGACCTGAACGACAAGGTGATTGTGGAGATCAACGGTGAAAAAGTTGATGATATAGGAGATGCAGAAAAACTTCTGAGCGGATCCCGAAACTACGATAGAATTCGAATGACCCTGATCAACAAAGACGGCGTTAAGGAACGGGTGATTTTCTAGAGAATTGCCGGTTAGTCGAAAACGATGCCGGATCAAGAATATTCTGACATTTTCTGCGTTACAGGTAATAAATTACGGTTTGGGGCCTCCGTTTGCCAACGGAGGCCTTTCTATGTCGTACAGTGATTGAGCTTCAAAACTTCATTTATGCAAATAATGCCTAATTTCGTTTCAGTAATCGAGTAAATTATGAAATCTATATATATTTCGGTATGCATATGTATTCTGGGGCTGCAAATAGCGAGGTCGCAGAAAACCGAATCGACTCCGACCACCCTGGAGGAGAAGTTCCAGACCATGTTGGACAAATCTTGGGATTACCGGAACAAGGACGATGGTATGCGACACGAAGACATTCGCCTGGACCGACTTATCGGTTTCCGTAACGAGGTATTCGATAGCCTAAGCACCCTGAAAAGTGAAAAGGCAACTCTCCTCATCCGTCTCGAGGAAAAGGAGAACGCCCTGAAGAATGCCGAGGCACGGTACAATACCATGAAAGAAGAACTCGCTCAACTGGAAGCGACTAAAGAGCAGATTCAGTTCCTGGGTATCCCTATGAGCAAAACAGGGTATCGGGCCCTGAACGGCAGCATAATTTTTTGCCTGTTGGGCGGACTTGTCTTCTTTATTTATAAATTCAGACACAGTAACTACGTGACCCAGCAGGCCCGATCCGCCATAGCGGAAATGGAGCATGAATTTGAACAACACCGTCGCTGGGCGCTGGAACGGGAACAGAAATTGAGCAGGGAGCTTCTCGATGAACGAAACAAGAAGCGCCAGACCACTTAGGGAATGGAATGATAGGTATTCACAGGGCTACTCTGGACCATCTTAAGGATCTCAGCAGGCTTTTTGACCAGTACAGGGTATTTTACGGTCAGCCTTCCGACCACAAAAAATCAAAGGCATTCATAAAGGATCGCCTAAAAAATGGAGATTCCGTCATTTTTGTTGCTACGGCCTATGGAAAGCCTGTTGGCTTTGTCCAGTTGTACCCCAGTTTTTCTTCCGTAACCACCGAACCCCTCCATATCCTTAACGACCTCTTTGTTGAGGAGTCCCATCGGAATAAGGGCGTTGCTACTACCTTGCTTAAGGAAGTGCAGACGCACTGTATGTTTGAGGGCAGCAAAGGCTTACTTATAGAGACCGCAAGCGACAATCCTGCCCGGAGGCTTTATGAAAAGATGGGTTGGACAGAGCAAGCCAGAACGGTTTACTACTTTTGGTCAAGTACTGAGTCGTGAGGATAGATATCATTTCTGCGGTACCCGAGCTGCTGGACGGTCCTTTTGGTGCATCCATAGTGCGCAGAGGTATAGACAAAGGGCTGGTCAGCATACATATGCACAACCTCAGGGACTATGCCCAGGGAAATTATCGTCAGATCGACGACTATCCGTTCGGCGGAGGGGCCGGCATGGTGCTGATGATAGAACCCGTCTTTCGCTGCATAGAAAAGCTCAAATCTGAACGGGAATACGACGAGATCATCTACACGGCCCCGGATGGCATGCCCTATCAGCAAAAGGACGCCAACAGACTTTCACTAAGCAAAAATCTCATGATACTCTGCGGTCATTACAAAGGTGTGGACCAACGAGTACGGGATCACCTGATCACCAGGGAATACTCTCTGGGAGATTTCGTAATATCTGGCGGAGAATTGGCCGCCGCCCTGATTACGGACAGCATCGTCAGGCTATTGCCCGGTGTACTGGGAGATGAGTGTTCTGCGCTAACCGATAGCTTTCAGGATTCGCTGCTCGCCCCCCCGGTGTATACGCGTCCAGCGGTCTTTAAGGATTGGCCCGTACCCGAAATACTCCTTAGCGGAAACACCCCGGCCATAGAGGAGTGGAGGGAGGAAAAATCACTGGAACTGACACGCCGGCTGAGGCCCGATCTACTGGAATAAATCTTTCCCAAACAATTATTGTGTTATTCGAACGGAAAGTTTTAATTTTGCGATCGCTTTCGGGCTCACGTAAATTTAATTGCCTTAACACAAGACGTCATGGATTCCCTGATCAATTTTGTAGAGAACGAGCTGGTAGAAAAAAAGGACTTTCCGGAATTTAATGCCGGTGACACCATCACGGTGTACTACGAGATCAAGGAAGGAGAAAAGACGAGAACTCAGTTCTTTAAAGGAGTGGTTATCCAGAAGCGCGGTTCAGGTTCTACAGAGACGTTTACCATCCGAAAAATGTCGGGCACTGTAGGTGTGGAGCGTATATTTCCAATTAACATGCCTGCCCTGCAGAAGATCGAAGTTAACAAACGAGGTAAAGTGCGTCGATCACGTATCTTCTATTTCAGGGGTCTCACCGGTAAAAAGGCGCGAATCAAGGAGGTTCGTAAATAGAATCACTGCCTTTTTCGTACTTCAGAGCATATCCTCTAGTTATTATGAATACCTGAAAGTTCCCTAACCTTTTTCCATTAGGGCCTCGGGATAATACCCATTCGTCCGAAGAGGATGCCACGTAATGAGTAGGACCATCCTAATCCTTTGAGTTGTGGATGCGTTCCATTACCTTCAACGCATGGATAAGGAAAAACTAAGGAGGGGAGTAAAAAGGCTGTTGCTCACCCTGTTGCTCATGCTCAGTGCCCCACTTATCATTGCCTCGGCATTTAAGAATGAAGGACATCCGCTGTATTTCTGGGTTCTCGGCCTGGGAATCGTGTTGGGAGCGGGAGCAATTTACTCAGGATTTACAGGAATTCGCATGCTGACCAGGGCACTGCTCGGAGATCGCTGATTTACTCTTCTTCTTCGACCGGTCCCTCCGTATTCTTCCACTTGTTGGTGAGGTTGGCATAGTCGTAATTCAGCGCGGTTTCTTGTGGTTCCAACTGTCCATAGGCAAATGCGCGTTGTAGTATATCCTCGATCAGGTAGTCCTCATGAACAAATTCCGGATTAAATTCCGTCTTTAAATCAATCTTGAAAGCCTTGGCCGTGGTCTGGTACCAGAATGCCCTCCATCCGCTCCGGAGTTCCCGGACCAGTTCGTAAGAGGTTTCTCCGGTTTGTCGGTGTATGAGTTTGACCAGAATCTGGCCCTCTGTCCGGGTCAGTTTCTTCAGTTCTTCAGAGAATTCTCCCTCTATGTATTTCTGAACCTTCCGGGTATATCGCCTCTGATGCCGATTGTGTTTTATGTGCGACAAGCTGTCCTTCAGTTCAACCAGACGTTCGGCCGCCAGTTTCGCATATGGATACACCTTTAAGGTCTTTCGTCTCAGGATGTAATAACGTATGCGTTCGTCCCGATTCGAGAATTTGATCCGGCCGAACAGGTATACCTCCTTAAGCGGAATGGTTCGCTGGAAGACGCTGTCTCCCGGCATCAGGATTATATACGGCTGAAGACTGTCTGCCGGGCGTTCTTCCTGGGCACTAAGGCCCAAAACCGGGATTAAGAAGAACAGGAAAACCGCAATGTGCTTTTTCATGCAGAATTGCCCTATTGATGACACTCAAAGTTATCGAATCTACCAGGGGCTCATTGTTAAATCCAGGTGAATATTCTTAATTTTAGGGCTTCAACACGATATACGTTTACATGAGCCAAGAGCAGATTTACACCGATTCCTCCCTTGAATTTTTAGAAAAATACCTGAATAACCCCTCTCCTACCGGCTACGAGTGGGAAGGACAGAAAATCTGGATGGACTACCTCCGTCCCTACGCGGATACGTTTGTAACGGATACTTACGGAACTGCCGTGGCGGTAATCAATCCGGAAGCTTCATATAAAGTGGTGATTGAGGCGCACAGCGATGAGATTTCCTGGTACGTCAATTACATTACCGACAACGGACTGATCTACGTGGTGCAAAATGGTGGCAGCGATCATCAGATTGCCCCCTCCAAATGGGTCAATATACATTCATCAAAGGGTATAGTGCGCGGAGTCTTTGGATGGCCGGCCATACACACCCGAAAAGACGGAAAAGAAGAACCCCCCAAGGTCGACAATATTTTTATCGATGTGGGGGCCAAGGATAAGCAGGAAGTCCTGGACTTAGGAATACATGTGGGCTGTGTGATCACCTATCCGGACGAATTCTCCGTGTTGAATTCCGATAAATTTGTTTGCCGTGCCCTGGATAACCGTGCAGGCGGGTTTATGATTGCCCAGGTAGCTCGGCTGCTCAAGGAAAACGAAATCGACCTGCCCTTCGGACTCTATGTAACCAATTCGGTACAGGAAGAAATCGGTCTGCGGGGAGCTGAGATGATTACGGAACGCATACGGCCCAATGTCGCCATAGTGACCGACGTCTGTCATGATACGACCACTCCGATGATCGAGCAAAAGAAAGAAGGGGAAATTCACAGCGGAAAAGGCCCGGTTATTTCTTATGCCCCGGCCATTCAGCATAAATTGAGGGACCACCTGATCACTACCGCAGAGAAGAATCAAATACCCTTCCAGCGCCTGGCTTCCTCACGCTTCACCGGAACCGATACGGATGCCTTCGCTTACAGCAATGGGGGTGTCGCATCGGCGCTGATATCGCTGCCACTCCGCTACATGCATACTACGGTGGAAATGGTACACAAAGAGGACGTCGCCAATGTCATCCGCCTTATCTATGAGTCCGTTCGTTCGATTAAGGCAGGGGCCACCTTCTCCTATTTCGAAGATTAACGAGCAATGGCATGGACGAGCTGGTGCCCCTGTACAAACCCAAGGGTGTACCCTCCGGAATTTGCGCTCTGAAATCCGAGGCCCACAAATTCGGCTGGTGGCACGGTACCGTGCATGTCTGGATGCTGGCCGGGAGGAATAAAATCCTTTTCCAGAAAAGGAGCCCCAAAAAACAAGTCTACCCGGGACTATGGGATGTGAGTGTTGCGGGGCACATCAATGGCTGGGAAGACCCTTTGGACGCGGCAGTCAGAGAAATCAGGGAAGAACTGAGGCTAAAAATAGACGGCAAAGACTTGCGATTCATAGGCACCTTTCCGGCAGAAGTTTTTCACAGTGATTCCCGCATCATTGACCGGGAGCATCAGCGTGCCTATCTATATACCCAAACAGTAGAATGGGAGCATATCACGCCGGACCCGGAAGAAGTCTCGGAATTAAGCACCTTTCCTTACTCTTTTTTCGATCTGGGTGCAGTTAGCGGTTTCGTTCCTCATGCCCCCGATTACCTGAAAGCCGTTGCCGCGTGCATCAGGAAAGTTTTCCCATGAATTTCAGGGCGTCCACAAGTCCCTCATCTTTACTGGAAAACTCCCTTTGTTCACCACTGGCCAGATTCTTTAGCTGGAAGCTGTTCCGGGCCCTCTCTTCCTCCCCGCTCAGGAGCAGAAATGGGATGCCCTTGCGTTCCGCGTACTTGAATTGCTTCTGAAGTTTCGTGGAATCGGGAAAACACTCTGCTTTAACTCCGCAATCCCTCAGCTTAAGAGAAAGCCTGAGATTGGCAAGCAGATCCTCGGGTTGCAGACAGGCCAACAGTACGTCGGGTGACGTGTCTATGTTGTCCGGGAATAATCCCAATTCGTCCATGACCAGTTGTATCCGATCAAGCCCAAAGGAAATGCCGACCCCGCTAAGTCCGGGCATGCCAAATATTCCCGTCAGATCATCGTAACGTCCGCCTCCACCTATGGATCCCATACGTACCGAATCCGGGGCGACTACCTCGAATATACATCCGGTGTAGTAATTCAGGCCCCGGGCCAGGGTGAGGTCGAATTCGACCTGACACGCACGAAGCTCGGACTTCTGGAGGGCCCCGAGCACCCAGTCCAGTTCTTCGAGACCCTGCTTTCCATTATCTGCTCCCTGTAACAGGGGGCGCACCTGTTCCAACATGGATTCTCCTCTTCCAGCGGCTTGCAGTAAGGGTTGCAATTGCCGTATGGCGCCTTCGGATATTCCCTGAACCCGCCATTCCCCGACCACCTCTTCGGCTCCCACCTTATCCAGTTTGTCGAGAGCGACGGTAAAGGGTACCAACTGTTCGTTTTGTACGCCCACTGCAGAGGCCAGCCCCAAAAGAACCTTGCGGTGATTCACCTTAATGGTACATCCGCTCAGGCCGAGCTCTTCGAAGACCCGATCGTACAACAGTACCAGTTCTACTTCCAGCAGCAGGGAATCAGAGCCCACTACATCGGCGTCGCATTGCATGAATTCCCTGAACCTTCCTTTCTGCGGACGATCTGCCCTCCATACATTCTGAATCTGATAGCGTCGGAATGGCATTTCAATATCCCCCCTATTCATAACAACGTATCGGGCAAAGGGCACAGTCAGATCGTAGCGCAGGGCCTTCTCACTGATCCTCGGGATCCATTCCGTCAGGTCGGGATTGGCGAACTGTTCCGGCGTAATCTTCTTCAGGAAGTCTCCGGAGTTCAGGATCTTAAAAATGAGGCGGTCTCCCTCGTCTCCGTACTTCCCTGTCAGGGTATTCAGGTTTTCCAGGCTTGGGGTCTCTATGGGCCGGTATCCGAAGCGCTCGAAGTGCCTGCGGAGTACCCGGGTTATAAAATACCGCTGTGCCAGCTGCTGGGCACTAAAGTCGCGGGTTCCCTTGGGAAGGCTGGGTTTCATAAGCTTTCTAAATTTCTATGATCTCTTCAAACCATTGAAAGAGCTCCCCTCGGGTAATCACGGCTCCCTGTTGGATCAGCCGAAACTTATCCCGTGAAGGATCCTCCGAGTAGGGTTTAACTGCAGTCATGTATTCCACCTGTTCAGATAGGTAGTTGCTTTTGAACCAGGTAAAACCCTCCTGAGTTGTAATGTCAATGGCCGGTGCATGTATCCGGGTCGCAATGAGCTTCATTTCCTTTTCGTCCAGGTGGAAGAGGTGCATATGGTTGGGGCCAATATTCTCCAAATAGCGCACCCGCCCCAGTATGCCTTCCCAAATCAAGTCACTGAATACGTCGATTTCCTGTTCGGCCACCTCGGGCCTGTCCTGCTTGATCCTTTGCCATTCCTCGGCTGTGATGGACTGGGTGGCGAGGAAATTGACGAATTCCTCTTCCATTTCCTCCAGCTGCTCCCGGGTCAGACGCTGATATTTCATACTAAACAAGAAAGGGAAGCCCGCTGGGACCTCCCTTTCATTTTAACGGTTACCAACTCGTTTACTTCGCTTCTGCTATAACTTCGAAGGGGAGGGTGAGCACCACCTCGCGGTGGAGACGGATTTTAGCCATGTATGGGCCTGTCCTTTTAACGGATCCCCCCTGTATGCTTATGAACTTGCGATCGATGGTCTCGCCTTCTTTCTGAAGGGCTTCGGCGAGATCAATATGGGTAACTGACCCGAAAAGCTTATCCCCAGAACCCACTTTTGCGGGTATCTTCACGGTGAGCTCCTTTAGTCGCTCCGCGATTTCCTGAGCTTCAGCAATAACCTGCTTTTCTTTGTGAACACGCTGACGCAGGGTCTCTTCGAGTACCTTTTTCTCCGAGGGGGTAGCCAAAACAGCAAAGCCCTGAGGAATAAGGTAATTTCGGCCATAACCATTTTTCACTGTAACGACATCGTCCTTGAATCCTAGATTCGGTACGTCTTTCTTCAATATTAATTCCATGGCCTGTCTTTATTTTAACATGTCGCCTACGTAGGGCATTAAAGCCAGGTGACGGGCCCGCTTGATGGCCTGTGCCACTTTGCGCTGATACTTCAGGGAAGTACCGGTTAGCCTCCTGGGAAGGATTTTTCCCTGCTCGTTAACCAGCTTCATCAGGAAGTCCGGATCCTTGTAGTCGATATACTTTATGCCGGATTTTTGGAACCGACAGTATTTCTTCTGCTTTTGAGTTTCAATGTTCAGAGGGGTCAGGTAACGGATTTCACCGTCCTTTTTTCCCTTGGCCTGTTGTTCAATCGATGACATAATTAAGCGGTTTTAAGTTTGGCCCTTCGTTTTTCAGCCCATGCTACGGCATGTTTGTCGAGTTTCACCGTCAAGAATCGCATCACGCGTTCGTCCCGTCGGAATTCCGTCTCGTACGGATCAATTACTTCACCCTCAGCTGAGAATTCGAAGAGGTGGTAAAAACCGCTTTTCTTGTTCTGGATCGGGTAGGCCAGTTTCTTTAGGCCCCAATCCTCCTTGGCTACCATTTTGGCGCCTCGCTTAACAAGAAAGTCCTCGAATTTCTTAACTGTTTCCTCTATCTGAGTATCAGACAGAACGGGATTTAAAATGAAAACAGTTTCATAATGACTTACCATTGTTCCTAATTTTGGAGCGCAAAAATACATAAATTGATGTAGAGCCCCAAGGGTTCTGGGGGTAATTAGCTGTATTTTGACGATATACCTGTCATATCGGCTCCTACACAACAGATGGCCGGTGGTTGACATCTTTATATTGCCGTTAATCGGTATTAATGTGTATTTTGCCGATGATTTAAACCCCACAAATCGCCCCACAGATGAAGTTAAAGAGTATTATTGTGGACGACTCCTCCATGCAGCGTATGGCGGTGGCCAAATTGGTCAATAATCATCCGCATCTTACCTTGATCGCCGAGTACAGCAATGCTATTGAAGCCAAGAACGGACTCAAAAACAACGACGTAGACCTGATATTTCTGGACGTTGAGATGCCGATCATCAATGGATTCGATTTGCTGGAAGCGCTGGACAACCCTCCCCAGGTAATCCTGATTACAGGTAAGACCGACTACGCCCTCAAAGCTTTCGATTACGATGTGACCGATTACCTTCACAAACCCATCACCATGGCTCGTTTCGAGGCATCCGTGAAAAGGGCCGTATCCAAGTTTGAACAGGCGAACAAGTCCGAGGAGGATGAGGAACACATCTTTGTTAAGAGCAACTTAAAGAAAAGGAAGGTTATCCTGAACGATATCAAGTGGATAGAAGCCCTGGGCGATTACATCAAACTGGTAACCGACGAGGCCAATATTGTCATACTCTCCACCATGAAGTCTTTCGAAGAGCAACTGCCCTCGGAGAAATTCCTGAGGATTCACAAATCCTATATCGTTAATCTGGAAAAGATCGAAAAGTTCAACAGCAAGAACGTTGAAGTCGCTGGCAAGTTACTGCCCCTGAGCCGCAATAAAAAAGCGGAACTCGCGGAGGCTCTGGCAAACGCTTAGCCCCGGACGGACTGTACCTGATCATCACAGGTGATCAACATCATAGGCGAAACGCACACTACCAAACTTCGAAATGGCGTAAAAAGAGACTTCGGTTCTTTTTATGCCTTTTTTTATACCTGCGTAGGAGCTGTCCAAAGGTACTTTAAGCATGAGCTGACGAAGGTGCCAGCGTCTTACCCTGGAAACGTGAGGTGGTTCCGGACCCAAAACTTCGATCGAGGGCATTCGCGCACGCAGGGCTCTTGCGAACCAGTCCGAAGCTTCCCGGGCCAGTACTTCCGTCTTGGCCTTTAGGGTAATCCGGATCAACCTAACATAAGGCGGGTAGCTGAAGCTTCGACGATCCCTGAGTACAGTTTCCATCAGTCCTTTGTGATCCCTTTCTTTAAGCCGCATCAGCACTTCGTGTTGGGGATTATAGGCCTGTATGACCACGGAACTGCCTTCGTCACGGTTCAGCAGTTGCTCGAATAGCTGATAGGCACGTTCGACGGATCGGTAGTCCGGAAAGTTCCACAGTGCATCGGCCTGAGTGACTCCGATCAGGGCAACATTGCGGTAATCCAGTCCTTTGATCAGCATCTGAGTTCCGACAGCTATAGCGTATTTACCCGCTTTGAAGTCGTCGGAGATTTTTTGATGCCCCTTTTTTCCGCGTGTAGTCTCCTGATCCATTCGAATTACAGCCGCCTCCGGAAAAAGCTCTCCGAGTTGTTGTTCGATCTGCTCGCTGCCCACACCTTTGGAATACAACTGCCTGCCTCCGCAGTGTTCGCACGTAGCAGGAAAAGGCCGGCTAAAGCCACAATAATGGCAGCTCAGTGAACTTCCCCCGAGATGATACGTCATGCTCACATCACAATTGGGGCACTGAACAGCCACCCCACAACTGCCGCATTCCAGAACAGGAGCATATCCACGACGATAATGAAACAGGACCACCTGACGCCCCTTTTCCAAACCTTTTCCAATGTGTTCAATTAAGGTTTCAGAGAAGTTCCCGTGCATGCGCTTTCGCATGCGGGCGTCCCTGAGGTCGACCAGTTCCAGTCGCTGTTGGGTTTTGGACACCAAATCGTCATGGAGGCGCTCGTCCCAGATGGCATATTTTCCCTTGCCTGTGTTGAGCAAGGTCTCCACCGATGGCACGGATGAACTTAAAACTACTTGTACCCCTGAGATATGCGCCAGAAAAATTCCGGCATCCCGTCCGTGGTATCGGGGTGAGGGATCAAACTGCTTATAGCTGCTGTCGTGACATTCATCCAGTATAATGAGCCCGGGCTTATTCATTGGCAGAAAAAGAGAGGTGCGTGTTCCAATGATCAGGGCAGGACCTTGTTCCGTCAGGCATCGATTCCAGAACTCCACCCGCTCCATGGAGTTGAGACGGGCGTGATGCGTAAGGATAAGAGACTTGAAGGACGAAAGACCCGACTCTACCTGTCTGATGTAGGCAAGTTCGGGCACGATAAATAACACTTGTTTCCCCTGCTCCAGGATACGGCCTATCATCAGACTCAGGTGGGAGAACTTGGACGAGGTTGTCGCATAACGATATACCAGGGGTTTCCCCTGACTTCCATCCCAATCGGACAGAGGATTGCCCGACTCCGGAATGCGATTCCGGGAGTCCTGCACGGGCAAATCGCCTTCGCCTCCGGGGCCGGGAAGGCGATCTTCAGGTATCCACTCCTCTCTGAAAATCTGCTTGTTGATCAGTGCGCGTATGCCTCCAGAATTGATGCCAGGAAGCGCGCTGAGTTCCTCAGCAGAGACCAGTCCGCTTTCCGGATTCAAGAGCCGTGTAAACTGGAGTACCGTTTCCCTCTGCCTGGGGGCTCTCACTTCTCCATCCAGGAGTCCGCGTAATACCTCGGAATCCCTCTGGGGGTGCCATCCCAGATAGCGCTTCAGTCGGGGCTTATAGCGCTCCTTGAGCTGTTCGTATGCGAGTATTCTCCCTTCTTTTCTTAGGCGTTCCAGGAATCGAACAGGGTTCGAAGCAGGTATCAGCTTCTGCAAGCTGCGAAGATCCAAAACCTTTTCCTGCTGAAGCGCCTCCCAAATCAGATACTCCTCATCGGTGAGATCTTTCGGATCGGTCTCGTTATCCGGATTCCATTCGAATCTGGTCTCACTGGCCAGAAAAAAACCTCCTGGGAGAGCGGCTTTCATGACCTCTCCTGGTGTGCACATATAATAGTGTGCGATCCATTTCCAGAATTTCCATTGAATGGGCGTGATGAGCGGTCCTCCCTCCAGTATGTCAAATACTTGCCTGGCCTCGTAACCCTTAGGTTCCTCGGCCTCGAGTCCTATGACTATGCCGGTCTGAACCCCCTGCCTGCCGAATGGAACGGCAACTCTGCTACCAAAAAGGAGCTGCTTTCCCTGTTCGGGTTCACATCGATAGGTAAACAGCCGCTCCAGAGGCAGCGGGAGCAGCACTTCAATCAACATATGTTCAGGGTTCGAACCTTACCCAAGTCTGGGTTCGGTAAAGAAAGGCTAGGTATCCACGTACCTTGAGCTTATCGGGATCTTCCGGATCGAGCCATACCCGCCCCCTGAAGAACTTTCCCTGTTCGGGGTCGAGTAAGCGGTCGCCTTTGAAATACCCCTTACCACTCTCTTCGAAAGCATTGATAATCTGCATGCCCCGGACGGGTTGGTTATGGAGATCTCCCGTGCAGGCGGTGCAACGGACATCCTCCTCCCCTTCCTCGAGTATTTTTTGTATCGTGCCGTATAGCCGGCCATCGACGATTCGTACATCGACCAGTGCCCGGGGTTCACCTGTTCGGTCGTCTATGGTTTTCCATTTTCCTTCTATGGACTGCCCGTGTACAACGGTCACGGCAGCCAGTATCAACCATAAAAATCTCATCCGTGATTACCGTTTGCGTATTTGCTATTTCTTTTCAGTGAGCGTATGGTAGCATTCATTTCAAATCCAAGGAGCAGGATATTGGAATTGAGCCAGATGTAAACCACCAGTATCAATAGTCCCCCCAGGGCCCCGTACAATTCGTTATAACTGGCAAATTTGTCCACATATATTCCGAAGAGGTAGGATGTCAGCACAAATAAGATAGTTGTCATGGTCGCTCCGGGCGAAAAAAAGCGGGACTTCCCCTTTCCTACCGTACCGTAGAAATACAAAACGGCCGTTGTGGAATAGGAGAGCAGCATGAACAATAGCAATTTGGTGAGTTGTACTCCGTAATTGGTCCCCTGATCCACATCGTAACCAAACACCTTACCGAAATACTCTCCGAGGTACTCGACTACGTAGAATTCGAAATAGACAAATCCCACTGCAGCAGCGATGAGAAGGAGCGAAAGGAAGAGGCCTACGCCAAGTGCATAGGCGTATTGCCTGAAGAAATTCCGGGTAAGCTCGACGTGATAGGAATAGTTGAAACCGCTGAAAATGGCATTAACCCCATTGGCTACCAGGAAAATCGAAAGTATGAAGGCCGAAGACAGCAAACCGCCCCTTCGGTGACTTTTGATTTGCTGAAAGATCTCGCTGAAATAATCGCTGGTGGCCTCGGGCAGAAACGACTCCAAAAAGGCTAGGAATTGGGTGTCAAATGTTTCATCTCCTGCAGATACCAGAGGTATGAGATAAGGTAACAGGGTAACCAGGAAAATGATAAGTGGAAATAAGGCGAGGAACAGGCTGAATGCGATGGCACTCGCCCGACTCGTCATCGCTCCCTTCATGATACCGAAGATGTAAATCTCCAGCAAATCGTAAAGAGAAAGACCTTCGAATCCCGGAACCCTGAGCCTCTTGCCCAGTGCAACCAGTTGCTTGACGATCGGTATCCGCATCAATACATTCTCTACGGCTTCTGACATCAGTTGGTTATTTTTAGTAGGCTTTAAGGCTTAAATCCATGTTTCCTGCCGAATGGGTGAGTGCGCCCGAAGAGATGTAATCTACTCCACAGAGCGCGTAATCCCTCAGGGTTTCCCCTGTTATACCACCTGAGGATTCGGTAGGTACCCTTCCACCAATGTAATCCACTGCTTCCCGTGTTTCGGGTATGCTGAAATTATCGAGTAATATACGATACACGCCCTCTGCCTCCAATATTTTTTTTACTTCCTCCAAGCCCCTGGCCTCGACTATAATCGGAAGCTCTTTACCGATTTTTTCCACATATGCGCGGGTGCGTACAATGGCCTCTTCGATACCCCCGGCGAAATCGATATGATTGTCCTTGATCATGATCATGTCGTACAGGGCGAAGCGGTGGTTCACTCCACCGCCCAGACGGACGGCCCACTTCTCCAGCGCCCGTATGCCGGGAGTGGTTTTACGCGTATCCAACAGTCGGGTACGGGTATCGGCGATTTGATCCGTATAAGAACGTGTCCGGGTCGCTATGGCACTCATCCGCTGCATGGCATTGAGCAACAGACGCTCCGTTTTAAGTATGGAATGCACGCTTCCCTCAATCGAGAATGCGATATCCCCTTGGGAAACCCGTTGGCCATCATCGATGAATACTTCCATTTCAATCTCGGGGTCCACATACTGCAATACCTTTTGGGCGAACCCAACACCCGCGAGTATTCCATCCTCCTTCACCAGAAGCCGTGCACGTCCGCTGGCGCCGGCCGGGATACAGGCCAGGGAACTGTGATCGCCTTCGCCCACATCTTCCCGTATGCCATTCTCAATTATAATGTCCAATTCGCGTTCGAACTGCTGCTGCGAAATCATAGTATCCTTTGATAACCGGGCAATGTGGTATGTTTGTAACCCGAGGAACGAATTTACTAAAAAGCAGCGCCCCTACAGAACCTCAGCAGGATGCAGATCCGACTAATCATGCATGGAAAGACCCGAAACCGGGAGCTGGAAGCTCTAACCGCGGAGTATATTCGGCGCATCGGGCATTACGCCCGTATAGAGGTCGTTGTTATTCCCGAACTCAAGAATACGAAAGGAAAAAGTCTGGATTGGATTCGGGAACAGGAAGACCAAAACCTATTGAAGACCATTGAGGCGCGCGATACGCTCATATTGCTTGACGAGAAAGGAAAGACCATGAGTTCAAGGCGATTTTCTGCCTATCTGTCCCGACAGGCAGAACAACACCGGGGTCCGCTGTGTTTCGCCATCGGAGGACCGTTCGGCTTCGGGGAAGAGGCCCGGAAAAGTGCTTATGGAATGCTATCCCTTTCCCCTATGACCTTCTCGCACGAAATGGTCCGATTGTTTTTTGCAGAACAGCTCTACAGGGCATTTACCATACTGAGAAACGAATCCTATCATCACGACTGAAGCCCGGCCCATTTAATCCTGTTCTTCGCGTATGGGATCCCGGGTGATTTTGTCCAGTATACCCGGTCCTACTTTCTTCTCGAACAGCCATTGGCGGCTCCAATCGGTTATTTTGCCCATGGCTCTCTCGTAGGGGGTTACGTCTTCTTCCGTCGCCTTGCTGACGGCTTCGCTTACCGTATGCGAAACCTTTTTGAGGTGATCGAGTTCTTCTTGAATGAAGGCGTAGATCTCCTCGCGCCTTTCTGGGTTTTTCTCAACCCTGAGCACGTATTCCAGATCGGCTATGTTCTTGTAGTGCTTTTCAAATACGTGAGACTGGTGCCAGGCAATTTCCGAAAGTTTCTGCCGCTGCATCAGTAGGCGATTAATGATCGGATTCACGATAAAGAAGATTTCGAACAGTACGATGAAAACTGAAAGAATAGCCAGTTCAATCTCTATGATCATCATGGTTCGTATGTCCTGCTCGGATTTCTTCTGAAGCTTGAGAACGATACGGTCCATCATGGAATGAAAAAGATCTACCCGGGCCTCCAGCTGGGAAAGAGGAATTTTCGTGGCATCCTCATAACTGGAAATATTTTCCTCGAACCATTCCACCTGGGGATAGAGTTCCTCGAAGTCGGCCATGATTTCCTTGTTATCCATGGGATCGATCCCGAGCTCGCTGTTTCCGTATTTTAGAAAATGGTCCATTTGAACCAGCTTGCGTACCGTCAGTTTCAGGTCTGCATAATCGCAGGAACCTTCGCGGCAAGCGTACATCTCATTGAGTAATTTCTGGACCAGTGTACGTTGCTGAGCGGCCAGATTGACGATCATGGCGGTCTTGCTCTGCTTGTTCAAAGAGTACTGAACAATGGACTGTATGGCAATGGTCAGCAAGATGATCGAGATGACCAGCAGGTAATACGTTTGAAATCCCTTAAAATTTTTTCTGACCTCCTTTGCCCAGTTCAACAGCTAAATTTTTCAGCAAGGTAGGTCGCGGTTTAGAGCAGGAGTAATAATTGTTGTCAATACATAAAAGGGATATATCAATAGCTGAATTTTTGCCATATGCCCTGAATCTTGTCGTATTTCGGGTTTGGACTGAACGGGCTAGTAGAGTATCCGGAACTTAATGGTGTGATCGATGGATCGCAAAGCCTGGGCTACCTCACGATCATAGTCCTGACCGATATCCGTGATTACATAACCCACTTCCGGGTCGGTGGACAGGAACTGAGCGGTGATATTGAGCTCGTACCGGGCGAGGACCTGATTGATTTCGGCCATGACCCCGGGAACGTTGTGATGAATGTGCAGGAAACGGTGGACTCCTTTCTGTTTGGGCAGGCGAATATTCGGAAAGTTTACCGAATCTTCTGTACTCCCGGAATTGATGTATTCAGCCAGTTTAGCCGGAACGAAATGGGCAATGTCATACTGAGCCTCCTCGGTACTGCCTCCGACATGGGGGGTAAGTATCACATTGGGAATATTCTGCAACTTAGTTTTAAACCCTCCATTGGCCTTGGGTTCCTTGGGATATACATCTATGGCAGCGCCCGCCAGATGACCGGATTTGAGAGCATCTACGAGGGCATCTATATCCACTACGAAGCCCCTGGACAGATTAATCAAGTGGGAACCCTTCTTCATATGGGAAAACTGTTCCTTCCCAAACATCGCATGATTGTCCGGGCTATCGTCCACATGAAGGGTAACGACATCCGATATCTTGAGGAGTTCGTCCAAATTATTGCAGCGGGTGGCATTACCGAGGGCCAGTTTCTCGGCCAGATCGTAATAGTAAACCCGCATGCCTACGGCTTCTGCCAGCACCGAAAGCTGTTTTCCAATATTGCCGTATCCGACTATTCCAAGGATTTTTCCGCGAACCTCACGGGATCCTTTGGCTGTTTTGTTCCATTCTCCCCGGTGCATTTCCGCGCTCCGCTGGAAGGTATGTCGCATGAGCATAATGATTTGCCCAATGGCGAGCTCGACCACAGAACGCGTGTTGCTGTATGGCGCATTAAAGACCACTATACCTTTCTTCTTGCAGGTATCGAGTGAAATCTGCTTGGTACCAATACAAAATGCGCCTATCGCCAGTAGCTTGTCGGCCGCCTCCAGCACCCGGTCGGTTACCTGGGTTTTAGAACGGATGCCTAATATGTGTACGCCTTTTATACGTTCTATCAGTTCGTCTTCACTGAGACTACTGCTGGCGGATTCCACTCTGAACCCTTCCCGTTCCAGGTTTTCCATGGCCGCAGGATGGATGTTCTCGAGCAGCAATATGCGAATGCGATTCTTGGGATAGGATACCTTTCGCGGCAGACCATTCAAGAAAAGGAATTCATTCAGGTCAGGAGTAATGTGGTCGGCAAAACGCGCCGCCTTTTCCCGCCAGACGTTTTCGGTAAAGGCGAAGAATTTGTGGGCTAATCCGGCCTCCTTCATCACGTAGTCGCTGTAGCCGTCACCGACTACCTGCACTTCACCCTGTAGTTCCAGGGCCTTGAGGCAGTCGATCTTTCCGTTGTGTTTGGACAGTACATTCTCCTGGTCAAATCCGGTGATCCTGCCTTCGCTGTCAAAAACGAAGGTATTGGCATATATCCGATCGGCAGGTATGGAATACGCTGCCATGATGGGATCAATAAATTCCTTGAAACCACAGGAAATGATGTAAATCTGTTCCCTGAATTCCTCGAAGAATTCTCGATTCTCGACTATGGAACGAGAGACCTTGGAGTGCAGCAATTCGATCAGTTCCGGCAAGTGATCCCGATGGGCCTCAATAAGGGCAATTCTCTTTTGCAGCGATTCGGTAAAAGAAATCTCGCCGTCTATACCGCGATTGGTGATTTCCCTGATCTTTCCTACGATCTCATCCCTGTCTTCCCTGTCCCTCAGGCTGATCTCCGCCAGTAGATCCAGTGCCTCCACCCTCGTGATGGTACTGTCGAAGTCAAATATGTAGTTCTGCAAGGCCGTTTCCATTTGCTATTCAAAAGTAGTCAAATCCCCAGTTTATCTTATGGTCCGGCAGGGCTCTTTACCGACAGTCGGCAAAATTGAAAAAGCCGTCCTGATAGGGACGGCTTAATTACTTGTCGTTCAGAAAGATCCAGACGAACGGTCCGGTTTTGTTTCCTCTCCAGAGTTGGGAGGTCTGTCCTCAGTCCGATTCCGGGTTACCTCGACCATACTCACCTGCGAAAGCATCCGTTGCAGTTCCTCCAGATTGGGGGTCCGTATCACCTCCTTTACAATCTCCCTAGGCTTCTCCGCCAACCGGGCTTCCATATCCTTTTTGAAGGATTCAAATTCACTGTACAACTGCTGATATTTGTGCTGCCAGTCTGTGGTCCTCGACATGCTTCCGAAGCCGTTGTTTCCCTGGTCATAAGTGCTTGGCCTGCTTATGGCATTCTGCTTGTACGCCATGTACTCGGCGTTCAGGGCATTGAACTTGGCCTCCCAATCACTCGCCTGGGTGGTTCCCAGTTCGTTCTGAGTCTGCTTCAGGGTATTGAGCTCCCGCAATGCGGCGTTGTACTTCTGAACCAGATCCAGTCGTTCCATTTCGGCCTTCTTCTTGTAATCTCCGTATTCGTTGTTCAGGTTGAGGAACTTCTTCTCCCAGTCGGACATGATCCCTTCCCGATTAAACTTATAATTCTGGAATTCCTGCTGAAGGCCGTTATAACGGGCCGCCCAGTCCTGACGATTGTTCTCGGCATTCTTTTTGTATTCGACATATTCGTCGTTCAGCAGGCGATACTTGCGTTCCCAATCGGCCACCAGCTGTTCACGATCCCTTCGCAGCTGATCGAGCTGAGCCACGAGTTCTTCGTTTTGGCTCTCGAGCAGCGTCTTCTGTTCCTTCAGCTTTTCGAATTCCACGCTCAATGTATCCCACTGATCCTTCCAGTTACCCGAGGCCTGTTCCGTTTTATCTTTCTGGGACTTGAGTTCATTCTCGAGTGCCAGCCGCTCCTGTTCAATTTCGGCGGCCTTCTCAACCATCTGATTGAGCTCTTCATTTTTCTTTTCCACTTCGGCCAGCAGGGCTTCCCGTTCCTCGTTCCACTTTTTCTTTTCCTCCTTTACGGTCTCTTCCTTGCCTTCCATGTCCGCACGTATCTGACTCACTTTGGTCTGCCATTCCGAAATGCGGGCATCAGAAAAACTCTTCATGCCATCGAGTTCTTCCTTAATCTTTTGGTTCTTGCTATTGATATCTTCCAGGGCGGCCTTGAGTTTCTGGTTTTCCTCATCCAGATAAACGTGATCCCGCTGCAGGGATTCATAGGAAGATCTCAGGGGCACATACGCCTCGTTATTCAATTCGTCCAGCTGACGCTCCAGCTTCATTCGCTTGAACTGAGCAATTGCCCATCCCACAACGACTCCGATGACAAGCGCCAGCCCCATGGCCAGGGTGGGGTTGTTAGTTAACATTTCCATAAGTGTGCCCTCTTTAGTTTTACTGTTCGGTTAAAATGATCGATAACGGGTGAAAATCCCGGGATTTACGGCCTAATGTAAACGATAGTTATTACACCTCCAAACCCTTGACAACTGGTCGGTAAAAGGCGTCTGATAATCGTTGGTAACCCATTAAAACAAATGAAAATTCCCCGAGCTCTTCAGCCTTGTAAATATAGAAATTAAACCTACTTTTTTCCCAGGGATCCCGTGTTAAGAATGCATAAATGTTGAATTCGCCCGTTTCGGATTAATTTTATGGGGAATTGATCAGAAATCTCCTCATTTTCAGAAAGAATACAATGACATGAAGATCCTTTTTGCCACACACAACAGGAATAAACTGGAAGAAGTCCGGAAACGCATAAGTCCACAATTCGAATTACTGTGCCTGGCAGATATCGAGAATTCCATATCCCCGGAAGAAACGGGCACTACGCTGAAAGAAAATGCGGCCATAAAGGCTAATAGTGCCTTCAAGGCATTGGGTATCCCGAGCTTTTCAGACGACAGTGGCCTCTTCGTTCAGGCACTTCAGGGCGCACCGGGCGTGTACTCGGCAGACTATGCCGGGGAGCACGGTAATGCAGAAAAAAACATCGATAAACTCCTGAGTGAACTGAGCCATCACCCGGAGCGTTCGGCCTATTTTGAAACCTGTATAGCCTTTCGCGAGGAGAACGGCATTCATTTCTTCACGGGCCGCGTCCACGGACAGATAACACATGAGCCCGCCGGCGCTGAAGGATTTGGATACGATCCTGTATTCCTTCCGGATGGAAGCGAACAGACTTTCGGACAGATGGATTCGGTAAGCAAATACGACGTCAGCCATCGGAGCAGGGCGCTGGAAGCGTTTACTAAATTCCTGCTGAGCCGCGGTTCATCGGAACAACCGGAAAAATAATTTAGGCATATGAGCCGACAGTATGGCCCGTTACCGGAAAAGAAAGTTTACTTTTGAGGCGCGTAACGGTTTGGCGATCAGTTAAATCTTATCCTCTTGTGTCCAGACAGCCCTCCTAAATACCTTTATGAATTCATTTGAACAATTGGGATTGAGTAGCGAGATACTTCAATCCATACGGGACCTCGGCTTCGAGCAACCCTCTGAAATACAATCGAGAACTATCCCCCTATTACTGGAAAAACCCCGTGACCTGCTCGCTCTTGCCCAGACAGGAACGGGAAAAACCGCGGCATTCGGTTTTCCCCTTTTGCAGAAGATCGATACGAACTGGAATAAAACCCAGGCACTCATACTAACTCCAACCCGTGAGCTTTGTCATCAGATTTGCAGGGAACTCGAGTCCTATGCCAAATACCTGCCGGAAGTCCGCGTTGTTGCGGTTTACGGAGGGGCGAATATCAGCACTCAGGCAGCTCAGATACGAAGGGGTTGTCATATAGCCGTCGCCACACCCGGGCGGTTAAAGGATATGATCGGGCGCAAAATGATCGACATCGGAGAGATTGAGTATTGCGTGCTGGATGAAGCCGACGAAATGCTGAACATGGGGTTTTACGAAGACATCAATCACATCCTCTCCCATACACCAGACGATAAGAACATCTGGCTTTTTTCAGCAACTATGCCCGATGAGGTGTCCAAGATCGCCGGTCGCTTTATGCAGGACCCGGCGGAAGTTACCGTAGGCTCCAAGAACACTTCGATTAAGAACATCGAACACTTGTATTACGTGGTGGGCGGACGCAACCGTTATGCCGGTTTGAAACGCCTGGTCGATGTAAATCCCGGTATTTTTTCCGTGATCTTCTGTCGTACCAAAAGGGACACCCAGAAAATCGCAGAAAAGCTCATTGAAGACGGATATAATGCCGGTGCCCTGCACGGAGACCTCAGTCAGAACCAGCGCGACCTAGTCATGAATGCCTTCAGGAAGAAGCAGCTGCAATTGCTCGTGGCTACGGACGTAGCTGCCCGGGGAATTGACATAGACAACATTACCCACGTGATCCACTACCAGCTGCCCGACGAAATCGAGACCTATACTCACAGGAGTGGTCGCACAGGCAGGGCTGGAAAATCTGGAATTTCCATGGTCTTGGTCACACGGAGTGAACTCCGCAAGATCAAGAGCATAGAGAAGGTGATCAAGCAACCGATGAATGAGGCACCTATACCCGGCGGCATGGAAATCTGTGAAGTTCAGCTGTACCATCTGGCTTCGCGTATTAAGGAGGCCGAGGTCGCCGAAGATATCAGTTCCTTTCTCCCGGCCATCAACGATCTCCTGGAAAATATGGACAAGGAGACCCTCATAAAGAAAATTGTATCGGTAGAATTTCTGAGATTCTATTCCTACTACCAGAGCCACGGGGATCAACTGGATAACTCAGGTGAGGGCGAAAGCACAGGCCCGAGCAGGGACAGGAAATCCCAGGGAGACGGTGTTCGGTTCTTTATCAATGTAGGAGAAAAAGATGGTTTCGACTGGACCAGTTTGAAGGATTTCATCAGGGAACAGACCGGGCTTACCAAGAACGATGTCTCCAGGGTCGCTACCAAAGGTAGTTTCTCCTTCTTTACCGTAAGACCGGATCAATGCGAACGGGTCGAAAAGGCATTTCGCAAAATTCAGTGGCAAGGCCGGCCTGTCAAGGTCGAACAATCCGGTACTCCGGATCCGGCAAATCGCGGATCAAAGGGTAAGGGTAAACCTCGCAAGGGTAGCAGCAAAAAAAATAAAAACACCAAAGGGCGCAACAGGGACCGGATTAAAGGGTTCTATTAGTTTTAGGCACGTATTTGTGGTAAGGCCGCGGCTGCTTTAGAGCGTGGTTCGGCCAACCGGACTGCTGCGGCTTCCGATGTTTCTTTCGTATATTGGGGCAGTAGATTGCTCATGAAAAGAATTCTCTATTTGTTGCTTCTGGTCAGTGCCCTGGTGTCAGCGCAAAACACTCCTCCCGCTGAAGCCCCTGGAATCCTGAAAGGCCGCATTCTCAATGCCCAGACCGAGTTTCCCATGGAGAGCGTTCACATCGTCAATCTCACCCTGGTTAGAGGCGCTATTACCGATCCCGATGGGTTTTTCGAGATTCCCGCTCAGGCCAATGACACCCTCTATATCACTTTCCTGGGCTTTAAGCCCGAGAAGGTGCGCGTCACGAACGATATGATGGAGTATGAAGGCACGGTGATCAAGCTGAACGAACTGGCCTTTGCCCTGGAGGAGGTGGTGGTTCGGCCCTATATGCTTACAGGCTACCTCGATATTGACATCAAGAATCTTCCCATTAACAACGCTTACCAATACAGCATTTCCGGACTCAACCAGAGCTATGAAGCCGGAAACCGAGCTCCCGGGGCGGTAACCAAGGTGCTGGGTGCCATCCTCAATCCTGCCGACATGTTGCGGAATCTGTTTGGAAAGCGTCCGAGGCAGATGAGACAACTTCAGAAAATGAAGGAAGACGACGAGATCCGAAACTTGCTTGCATCAAAATTCGACAGGAACACCCTGGGGGTTCTCCTTCAACTCGAGAAGGTGGATATCGAAGATATTCTCTCGAATTGCAATTATTCCAAGTCCTTTATCATGACCGCCAATGACCTTCAGATACTGGATGCCATCAGCAACTGTTATGAAGAATACAAAGTACTCAACCGCAATTAAAACAACCATCCGTAATTCCCTGTACACGACAACACAACCATGAAACCAAAGCGACCTTACCCCTTACTGGGAGCCCTATTGTTTATACTGCTGTTTGCGGCTTGCCGTGAAAAACCCTCGGCCGAGGCCCAGTCTACGTCTGACTCCGATGATATCAGAACCGCTGTACAGGATCCATTCGATTGGAACGCTGCTACCGTCTATTTTCTTCTCACGGACCGGTTTAGAAAAGGGGGATCCCAGGCCACAGCCTTGCCAGGTCGGGATCAGAATGCGGCGTACCTGCGTGGATTTGAAGGAGGCAACTTCGCGGGCATAACGGAAAAAATTGAAGCCGATTATTTCCATCGTCTCGGTGTGGATGTCATTTGGCTGAGCCCAGTGGTTGAACAAATTCATGGAATAACGGACGAAGGAACCGGACCCACTTACGGATACCACGGTTACTGGACCCGGGACTGGACATCCTTCGAACCGAGTTTCGGTACCCCCGGGGAATTTAAGAAGATGGTGGAGGCTGCGCATCGAAGGGGAATTCGAATCATGATGGATGTAGTACTTAACCACACCGGACCTGTGACCGAATGGGATCCGGTTTGGCCGTCGGACTGGGTCCGGACCGAACCTACCTGCCAGTACACCAATTATGGGAATACGACTTCCTGTACGCTGGTGGACAACCTTCCGGACGTCCTTACGGAATCCGACGAGCCGGTAGAACTCCCGGATGCTTTGCTTTCGAAGTGGAAGGAAGAGGGAAGGCTGGCAGCAGAACTACAGGAACTCGATACGTTTTTCGATCGCACGGGATACCCCAGGGCGCCGAGATTCTACATCATCAAGTGGCTTACCGACTACGTGCGTGAATTTGGAATCGATGGATTCCGGGTCGATACCGTTAAACACGCTGATGAAAAGGCCTGGTCGGAACTCAAGGAAGAAGCCGCTTACGCTTTCGAAAACTGGAAACTACAGCACCCTGATAAGGTACTGGATAACAGCCCCTTTTTCATGGTTGGGGAAGTTTACGGATACAACATTTCGCACGGGAGGGCATTCTCTTTCGGAGATCGTACTTTGGACTATTACGACTACGGTTTCGATGCCCTGATCAATTTCGAGCACAAAGCCAAGGGCGAACTTCCCTACGAAAAGGTTTTCAGCGAATATGTCGATCTTCTCAGTGAAGAACTAAAAGGGGTAACGGTAATGAATTACCTGACCTCACACGACGATGCCTATTCGTACGACCGCGAAAGGCAAAGACCGTTTCATGCCGCAAATCTGCTGCTGTTATCACCCGGGATGGCTCAAATCTATTACGGAGATGAGACGGCGCGGCCACTTTTGGACGATAAGGCGAATGGAGATGCCTCATTGCGGACCCCGATGAACTGGGATGAGGCGAAAGCCTCAGAAGAAGTAAGTGAAATACTTAGCCACTGGCGCAAATTGGGTCAATTTCGAAGAAAACACCCGGCCATTGGTAAAGGTCGCCACCGTATATTGGCCAAAATACCCTATGTTTTCTCCCGCTCCCTGGAAACGGAAGGCTACGAAGACCGGGTGGCCATTGCTCTCGATGCCCCCCTTGGCCGCAAGAGTTTGTATGTAAAGGGTTACTTCGCCGAAGGCAGCACCCTTTGGGATGCGTACTCCGAACAGGAAGTCACCGTGAATAAAGGAAGGGTGACGTTCTCGAGTCCGCACGCGACCGTACTCCTTGAACCCAGAAACTAGGAGGCCTCGAGTTCTTCTTTTAGGGCCTTCAGCCCTTCCTCAAAATCCTTGCCTATCATGCTGTCCATGCTCATAAAGAGCATCAGTATGCTGAAGGGTAGTTTACTCTGTCCCCGAAATCCCCATTCAACCAGGGTTTGACCCTCATCCCCGTCTTTTAAGTTCATAAAGGCATCCGATTCGGACTTCCAGGGTTTGAAAAAGCGGAGCCGGGACTCTATCCGTTGATTTTCTTCCAGGGCGGTGATTTCCTGCTCACCCTCTCCCACGTCTTTATTGCCCGACCAGTGACTTACGGCACCTAACTCGCCGTCTTGCCCGCGATACTCCCGCTTCATACCCGGGTCTTTCTTCGCCCAGCTCGACCAGGACTCCATATTCCTCAGGTACTTCAAATAGTCGTAAACCTCGGAACGGTCCCTGGAAATGGATATGGACCGCTTAACTTCGTATTCCCTGGGTGCCATGACGGCCAGCACCACTACTATGGCCACCAGGGCCATCAGAATGTATAAGAATGTCATAATCAGGAAGTTTTTGTCAGCTAAAAGTTAAGAATTATGGCGCTTCATGAACCATTTTTCCAATTGATCGACGTCCTTTACCGATTTCCTTACCCAGTCCCAGTACAACTCCTCCTCTTCAGCTTCGGTAAGGCGCCATGTTGGGCTCAGACGGGAAGGTCTTTGACTGAGTTCCTGGAGTATGATCGCCGCAGCTACCGAAATATTCAGGCTTTCCGTAAAACCCTTCATAGGAATGGAAATCAGCTCATCGGCAGCCGATAGCAATGCTGGGCTCAGGCCCTCCTTTTCAGTACCGAACAGTAGTGCTACGGGCTGGTGAGGCTCGAATTCGCTCAAAGGGGTAGCTGTCGGATCGGGTGTAGTCGCGACTAAGCGATACCCGGAGGATTGCAGGCTGTGTATGCAGTCCCGGGTATTCTTGTGCCGATATAAGGTCACCCACTGCTGGGTGCCCATGGCGATCTTCTTATCGAGGCGTTCGCCGAATCGCTCTTGTATGAGATGAACATCCTGTATACCGAAGGCGTCGCAGCTTCGGATCACGGCGCTGGTATTGTGAAGCTGGTAAACATTCTCCAGGGCAATGGTAAGGAAGCGCGTACGGTGTGCCAGAACGGATCGGAATCGCTGTCTCCGGCGTTCTGTAACCATGTCTTCCAGAAAGGCTCTCCAATCCTGATCCATCTGCCCCCGCATTCTATACTCCCAAACTTGAATTATGCTAATTTAGATAATCATGAAAAGTGGCAAAAGAAACATAGTGGTGCTCACGGGTGCGGGCATAAGCAGGGAAAGCGGATTGAAGACTTTTCGGGAGGCAGGCGGCCTCTGGGAAGGGCATTCCATCTACGACGTGGCATCCCCGGAAGGATTCGAACGAGATCCCCGAAAGGTATATGACTTTTACAACCAGCGACGCAGGCAGCTGAAAGAGGTGCAGCCCAATGCGGCGCACCATGCTTTGACGGAATTGGAAAATGCCGGAAATGATGTGGTGGTGGTAACTCAGAATGTGGACGACCTGCACGAAAGGGCCGGCAGCAAACGGGTACTTCATCTGCATGGTGAGCTCTTTAAGGCCCGTAGTCTGGAGAATCCATCAAATATTTATCCCTGGGTGGACGATATAGATGAACACAGTCGAGGCCCCCTCGGTGAGCGCCTTCGGCCCCATGTCGTTTGGTTTGGGGAAGATGTACCCTTGCTACCTAAGGCAGCCGAATTCTGCAGCAGCGCAGATGTACTCATCATTATTGGGACTTCACTTAACGTATATCCCGCAGCAGGGCTTTGGAGATTTGCGCCTCAGGGGGCTTCCATATACCTGGTGGACCCTCATCCCGGAGGAGAAGCCCAAACTATTCCCAATCTCAGAATTATAACCCGGACAGCTGTCGCTGGCGTACCCGGTCTTGTGGAGGAACTCTTGAATAACGGGTCCTGAGTTCTTCGGCCCATTCGACTAGTAGCTTTCGCTGTTCCGGAGTCAGGCGAGCCTGTTCGTGTGTCCAGGTATACTCCCTCAGGGGCATTTCAGAACCTTTCACCTCCTCGGCGATCTCCTCGAGCTTGTGATCCTTTTTTTTAGGTGAGTACGATTCCCAGTCCGAGAAATTCAGATGCTCCTTGCCTTCATCCACGTGTTGTGCCAGCCAATACGATACCGGGGCGATTTGATTATACCAGGGGTAGCGGGTGTGATCACTGTGACAATCGTAACAGGCAGACTCGAGCAACGTGCGGATTTCCTGATTCGGCTGGGTTTCCTCCTCAAAAACTGCATAGGCCTCTGGGCCCGATTCATTCAGAGGTGGTCGATAGAACTGCATAAGCACAAACACAATGAGTGCTGCAAAGAGGAGGTTTTTGGCTAATTTCATGGGAAATCCGGATGAGCGTCTTAATCCTGTAAATTTCGAAATTTGGACGAAAGGAGCAAAGAAAAACGCAATAAGCTTGTCGACTTTTATATCGAAAAGCCTGAAGGCCTTTCGAGGGTCATCCATACGATGTTCACGGCCGAATATCCAAATAATTTCTACCATGCCTGGATCTGGGACGGTGTGATTCGTAAAGACCTGCAAACAGCCTGGCCATTGTTGCCTTCCATATTCCAGCGAATGGGACAGGCTGCATGCGAGGGAGTGGTCCGTGTACTCGCAAAGACTTGCGAAATTGCCAGTTCCAGTCAGCACGTTCAGTCAAAAAGAGACAGCTGTACACTCGCGACTGCGGATAAGCAGCATATGATCGATGCCTGTTTCGGCTGGTTGCAGGGCGAACACAAGGTAGCCACGAGGGTTTTCGCCATGACGGCACTCTGGAACCTCAGGGAAGAAGAAGACTGGATAACAGAGGCCTTACGCCAGGAGATCAACAGACAGCTCCCCAAATCAAGTGCCGGGTTTCGAAACCGGGCGCTGAAAATCCTTTCTGAAAATTGGTAGATCTCAGTTCCCACAAGGGTTTTCCCAATTACAAGTCCGTGGAGGGGGAAGCCTTTAATGATTGCGGTGTTTAAGCCGGTCCCCGGCTTGATGGATTGATGTATCTTTGCCCATCCAATTCAGCAGTATGAGTGAACGCGATTATCTCCGGGCCATTTCTCCCATAGACGGACGCTACGGCCAAAAGCTGAACAAGCTCTCCACCTATTTCTCAGAAGAAGCCCTGATCCGTTACAGAATCCGAGTAGAAATTGAATACTTTCTGGCCCTGATTTCGCTGAAACTGCCCCCGCTGCAGGACTTTCCTGAAGATAAATCGAACGATTTACGGAGTCTATATCTGGACTGGGAAATAGGCAGTGCCATTCGTGTGAAGGAGATCGAATCCACTATCAACCATGATGTAAAGGCCGTGGAGTACTACATCAAGGAGAGAATGAAGTCACTGGATCTGGAACGATATACGGAATTCGTTCATTTCGGCCTGACCTCCCAGGACGTCAACAATACTGCTATCCCCCTGATGATCAAGGAGGCTTTGATCAATGATTATATTCCCCTGCTGGAAAGACTCCTGTACGAACTGGATGAGAGAGCAAGGGAATGGGAAGCCATTCCCATGCTGGCAAGGACCCATGGACAACCAGCCTCACCTACCCGACTCGGAAAAGAATTCCGTGTTTTCGAAGAACGTCTGTTACAACAGAGGAAGCTGCTTGAGGCTGTACCCATCCCTGCCAAGTTCGGAGGTGCGACGGGTAACTTTAATGCGCATCACCTCGCCTATCCCGAGAACGACTGGTACGCATTCGGAAAAAACCTGGTGGAATTCGTCTTCGGGCTACACTATTCCTTCCCTACCACACAAATTGAACATTACGATCACCTGGCGGCACTGTTCGATGTCCTGAGGAGGATAAACACTATACTCATCGACTTCTGTCGGGACCTGTGGACGTATATTTCCATGGATTACTTCAAGCAGCATATACTCCCCGGGGAAGTGGGGTCGTCGGCCATGCCGCACAAAGTGAATCCCATTGACTTTGAAAACGCCGAAGGCAACCTGGGCCTGGCCAACGCACTGTTCGGATTCCTTTCCGAGAAGCTGCCCGTATCCCGGCTACAAAGGGACCTCACCGACAGTACGGTTTTGAGAAACGTCGGAGTTCCCCTTGCCCATACCATCCTGTCTTTCATGTCCATCAGCAAAGGAATGTCTAAACTGGAGGTAAACCGGGCCCGACTGCAAGAAGACCTGGAGAGTAACTGGTCCGTTGTAGCCGAAGGCATTCAGACCATTTTGAGGCGGGAGGGTTTTCCGCGTCCATATGAGGCCCTGAAAGAACTTACCCGGGTGGGAGAGCAAATCGATCAAAAGCGCATACACGAATTCATAGATACCCTGAATGTCACGGAAGAGGTTCGGGCCGAACTCAAGCGCATTCGCCCGGACAACTACACGGGTATCTAGTCGTTCCGCTGAATCAATACCCGGTGTGGGAATGGAATCTCGATTCCGGCTTTATCCAGAGCCATTTTGGCTCCTTCGTAGGTCGCAAAGTAAACATCCCAATAGTGTTCAGGGCGGCAGTAGGGACTCACGGCAAAATTCACCGAACTATTGGCAAGTTCCAGCACGTTTACCGTAGGTTCCGGGCCTTTGAGTACCTTATTCTGAGCGGTCAGAACCTCAAGGAGGACCTCCTTGGTTCTTTTGATATCCTCGCCGTAGGCCACGCTAATAACAGTTTCTACCCGGATCATCCCCTCGGACTAATAATTGATGATATTGCCATTGGCCATGGGCCCGTTCGGCACGATCACCCTTTTATTATCCAACGTAACGAGATGGTTGGTGAAGACCTCGATTACTTTGACATGGCCCAGTACGCCCTGTGCCTCGATCAGGTCTCCGATCTTGTAGAGTTTGAAGATCATGAGCAATACGCCACCGGCAAAATTCGATAACGACCCCGGTAAGGACAGTCCAACGGCAAGTCCGGCTGCGGCGATAACGGCGGCGAAAGTAGTCACATCCACTCCCAGGCTGGAGACTACAAGTATCACCAGTACGATCTTCAGGGACCAGGAAAACAGGCTTACCAGGAACTGCTGCAGGGAGGCTTCGTATTCATAGCGACGCATCAGGGAGTCCAGTAAGCGGACCAATCGGCGTATCAGCCATGAACCCACGATAAATAGTATGAGAGCACCGAGGACGCGCAACCCGTAATCAGCGGCGAACTCAATCCCCTGCTCTATCCATTTCTGAATGGTGGCGCTATCGGCCTGAGTAATCTGAGGCATGACAAAGACGATTAGGTTATTCGTTCAATTTTAGTCAAACCCTACTTTGGCCTCCGCATCAGAAACAAAAAAACCCGGACTCTCGTCCGGGTAAAACCTATTGTATTTCGCGTATCAGGAATCCTTTAGGAACTGGCCCAACTGTTCAAGCCCTTCCCCCTGAAAATCCGACTTGCGTATGGCGTCCATCATAATCTGCGCGTGTGCGGGATTCATATTCTTTCCCAGGATGCGCACCAGGATGAACCCCTGTTCCTTACTGTCGCCAAAGAGTATAAGTTCGTCTATGGCATTTGCCTCGCCCAGGTATTTGAGTACTCCCTTTCCCTCTTTGGTGTTGATCTTCATCAGATCGGTATACTCATCGTTACTCAGGATCTCACGAACCTTCCTGCGCTCTGTCTTGTACACGTCCTGGTTCTCTTCCTTGAGACGAAACGCCAGTACATTGAACTTTCGCAGGGATCCGATGGCCTCCTTCTCCTTATCGGTCAATTCGTCCTCGTTCAGATTAAGCACCGTAGCCGGTATACTCACCGAAATAAAATTCGGGTTCTCCTGATTGTCTACATAATACTCCTGCAGCGACTGCTGGGAGGCACAGGAGACCAGCAGCAACATAGCTGCCAGTACCCCGATCATGGAAATTTTTCCTATACTCATTTCGTTGGGGATTAGCGTTCTACTTTGTTCAGCTCCTTGGGGAGGTTCATCTGCTTGGTCAGATTGCCGATTTTACTGAGCTCGATGTCCCCGATTATACTAACGACCACGGTTTCGATTTCCCGGTCTCCCGCCTTGGCGTGATTGATGTCCGAGATCACCATCAGCAATTCACTGACGAACTTGTCACTCTTGCCATTTTTTACGTAGAATTTGATGTTTGCATCCTTATCCCTAACACTCATCAGCTCTTCCAGGCGCTTACTTTTTTGGTAAGCCATGGCGGCGCTTCGAATTTCAGAACCGATTTTGGCATTCTCGGTAGTCAGTACCTTAACCCCCTTGATCTTGGTGGCTATGTCCATGAACTCTTTGGCCTCAGGATCGTCGAGTTCCATATCGATATTGGCGAGGAGCTTAAACATGCCCTCGTTGACTACCACGGTGGTAACTTCCTCCAGGTCCTCGAATTTTTCAAACTGTGCCTGGCCGAACTGGACTCCCAGCAGCGCTATGGCAGTGATTACTAATTTTTTCATGATATCCGATTTGTTTAAAACTAATTTTTAATGATTTTACTTTTGGCTACTTCAAACTGGTTGATGTATGCCAGCTTCTGCATTCCCTTGTCCAGGTTAGTGGACAATAACTCCAGGGCCTGACGGGTTTGGATGTACGCTTCTCGAGCCTCGGCCAGTTGTGCCTCTTTTCGTTGTTGCTCGGATATATAGAATCCGTAAGTACCCAGGGCTAATACGACGGCTGCAGCGGCCCCCATCCACGATATGGAAAAAGTTCGTGTTGGTGGTGCGGACGACCGCAGTGTCTCTTTCCCGGACTCTGCGAAGTACACAAACATGGATCGGTATTCTTCTAGGTGGGCGGGAACGTCGTCACCTTGAAAGAACTGCCGGAGTATCTCTTCCTCCCTTAGGGTGGTCTCGGCATCCAGGTACTTCTCTAAAAATTTTTCAATTTGCTTGAACTCCATAGCTATGAGTTTTAGTAAGTTGTTCCCGTACGGTTTTACGAGCCCTGCTCAGGGCAACCCGCACGGCTGTGGGTTTCATTTCCATGACCTCGGCTATTTCATCGTAGTCGTAGGCCTCTACATCTCGGAGCTGAAGTACCATGCGCTGCTGTTCGGGCAGCTCGTTCACGATCTTCTCCATCCAGCGTACACTATCCCTGTGTTCGATATGAAGGGATAGAGAGCTATCGGCTTCACCGTAGTTCGAATGCACCAGGCTCAGGTGGCCTGCCTGCTTGGACTTCAGTCGATCCAGACAAAAATTTTTCGTCATCGTCATCGCGAAAGCTTCCACATTTCTGTACTTTTTCAACAGGTGGTTGCGGTCCCAGAGCCGCAGCAGGATTTCCTGAGTGGCGTCCTCCGCCTCTTCCCGGGAAACCAGCAGCCTCTTGGCCATTCGAAAGAGCTTGTCCCGTATGGGTAAGACCTGCCTGTTAAATTCTTCGTGCTCCATAGTTGGTTAACTGATTGCTGTGCATCTCAGTGGTGTTGTTACCAGGTAGACGAAACGGGTAGGGTTTTGTTACATGGATTTGTTACTCTACAGACTCCTAATGCCAGAATACGGTATTTTTCCTGAAATTAGCAACGGAGTGAGGGAACACCCTGAAAAGAGAAGGAATTAATAATACTTGCTATGAAAAAGTGGATTTTACGACTCGGTGTACTGGCAATACTCATTGCCATTTCCTGCGAGAAAAATGAGGATAACCTCAATATATCCGGGCTCAATCCGGTTGAGAATTCCCTGATTGAACCCGATTTCGTATGGAAAGCCATGAATCTTTGGTACTTCTGGCAGGCCGACATACCGGATTTGGCTGACGATCGCTTTGGCAGCGACCAGGAGTACACCGCCTATCTTCAAGAGAATTCGGATCCCGCGCAACTTTTTGCCGACTTGTTGTTTAGCGAGGATCGATTCAGTCGCATCTATACCGATTACCGGGATTTATTCGATTTTGGTTCGGGGACCACTCCCCTGTCCAACGGACTGGTTTTCGCATTGGGTACCGTTGACGGGACCAATGTCTTCGGCGCAGTGGAATATATCATCCCGGATTCCAATGCCTCTTCGGCAAACATACAGAGGGGCGACTTCTTCATCGGGGTCGACGGACAACCGCTGACGGTAGACAATTATATCGATCTGCTCTTCGGGGCCAATACGACCTACACCCTTCAGATGGCGGATTTCAACCCGCAAAGCCGGACCTTCAGCCCGAATGGAACCGAAATCACCCTGACCAAAATCGAGAACCAGGTAGTTAATCCGATTGTCTATCACACCATACTCGATGTCGGTAACACCAAGGTAGGGTATCTCATGTATACGAATTTCACAGCCGACTTCGAGGATGCGCTCAATACGGTGTTCGCGGAGTTCCAGGCCGAAGGGGTGAGCGAACTGGTGGTAGACCTGCGCTACAACGGAGGCGGACGAATCTCAGCCGCGGTGGGCATGGCCAGCATGATATTTACCAACAATCCCAATCAGCTTTTCGTTCGGGAACGCTATAACCCCAAGATTCAGCAGGCGTTCGAGGGCAGTAGGAATTTCACAAACCAGACCAATACGGGCAGTCCCATCAATAGCCTGAACCTGAGCAGGCTTTTTGTGCTGACGTCTGACGAAACCGCCTCGGCCAGCGAATTGCTAATAAACGGCTTAACCCCCTTTATAGAGGTGGTTCAGATCGGTGAAGTTACCGTTGGTAAAAACGAATCCGCACTCATACTCGTAGACGATCCCCAAAGTAACTTTCAGTACAGTCCGGATCGGGAGGATCAAATCAATCCCGACAACTCCTGGGCCTTAGTGCCGCTGATCGGAAGAGTGGAAAATGTGGAGGGCTTTTCCGATTATACTAGCGGATTGGTTCCGGATATAGTGGCATCGGAAAGCATCTTGTCGCTGTGGCCCCTGGGTTCACCTCAGGATCCCCTGTTGGGTGAGGCATTGAATCTGCTCGATCCCTCAGCCAAGACCTCACTGACGCCTCGAGGGCCGGTTATAGATCCCATAGACGGCAGTCGCCAGCGCGAAACGCCTCAGCTAATGCTGATGGAATTAACCGATTACTCCCTTACCGACTCCCTGCAAAGGTGGCTGAATTGATGCCCGGAAAACTTTTGCCATTATACCGGCTGATCGTCGTTTACCTGGGCGTATTGCTTTCGTTCTCCTGCGGCGCACGGGATAAAACACCGGATCCGGCTGCGCTCGTAAAGCGAGAAATCCCGGTTCACTATGCCCAGGGGTTTCGCATTTACTCCTTCAACATGGGCGATGTTCTCTGGGTGTCAGCGTCCGATGACCACATCTCAGGCAGCTGGATTGGACTTGCCCGTGATCCAAGCAGTATGGCTAAGTTGAAGGAAGCGTTCAAGAAGGTATCAGGAATAGCACTCGATGTCACCATACAGGTTCCCGTTAAACGAGTCGTCAGCAATTCCACGACGCACGTGGCAGCGCTGGACCGCATTGGGGCACTGGACCAACTGGTGGGTTTTGCCCAAGTGGATTTGATCTCGACTCCCTCTGCACAGAAGAGGATCGAGGCTGGCGGGATAGAGGAACTTGGGGCCTCTGGCACCTTTGACCCGGAAAGACTGCTTCAACTCCGCCCCGATGTCGTTCTTTCCTTTGAAGTAAAAGGCGAATCCCGTGCGATGAATTCAGCCAAGAATGCGGAGATACCTGTTTTGTCCATAGGAGAATGGATGGAACACACGCCGCTGGGCAGGGCGGAATGGTTGCGCGTATTCGGGCTGCTGACAGGAAAGGAAAGGCAATCGAACGAAATTTTCGGCATGGCGGAAAAGCAGTACCTGGACATCAAGAAGCAGGCGGCGGGTCACGACCACCATCCTTTGGTCATCAGCGGCTCCCTGTTCAAGGATGTGTTTTACGCGCCCGGCTCCGAAAACTGGATGGCAGAATTGATACGGGATGCCGGCGGGACCTACCTTTGGGAAGGACAATCCGGTGCGGGCAGCCTCCACCTCAGTGCGGAAGAAGCCCTCCGCAAGGGAAGCAGGGCCTCAATATGGATAGGATCGGGTCAGTTCAGTACCCTTGGGGAGCTCAGAGCCTCCAACCCGCTGATTGCGGAACTGCCTTGTGTGGTAAATGGCAGGGTATATGGGTACATGGATGCCCGTGGTTCGACTGGAGGGGTATTGTTTTTCGAGGAAGCGGCATTCTATCCGGACCGGCTTATCTCCGACGTATACGACATAGTGAAGCACGAAACGGTTGGAGCCGCCCTGTCCGATTTGCACTATTTTGCACCCCTTAGACCTTAAAACTCCAGAGGGTAGGTGAAACGATGGATACTGCTTAGTGGACTGCTGTTACTGGCACTTTTGGTGAATCTTTCGCTGGGATCCGTGCTTCTCCCTCCTGAACACCTATTGCGTTCCCTTTTGCTCCCCTGGTTCGAAACTGAAGGAATAGAGTCCACCATACTGTGGAAATACCGGATGCCCAAGGCCGTGACGGCCTGTCTCTGTGGCAGTGGTCTTGCCCTGTGCGGATTACTTATGCAGCGGTTGTTTCAGAATGCACTGGCAGGTCCTTTCGTTTTGGGCATCAGTTCCGGCGCGAGTCTGGGGGCGGCTGTTTTTTTCATGGGAGCCGGAAGCCTGACCATGCTGTTCGGCTTACTACCGCCGCTTCGGGAACTGACCCTGGTCGTAAGTTGCATAGTCGGCGGAGGGCTCAGCCTGTTGATCATTGCATGGGCCTCCCTCTGGATCAAGGATGTACAGTCCCTGCTGATCGTCGGCCTGATGCTCGGCAGCCTGGGCTCTGCCGTGATTAGTGTCCTGGCGTACTTCTCCAGAGCAGAGGAACTGCAGCGTTACGCCTTTTGGTCTTTCGGAAGTCTGGGCAGCCTGTACTGGTCCGATGTAGGTATGTTAGCCGTAATATGGGCCGCCGGAGTTTCGATCGTTCTCTTCCAGGTTAAGGGACTCAACGCGCTCCTGGCGGGTAACGAATACCTCGTTCCACTGGGTATCTCCATGTTCAGGCTCAAGTGGTCAATCATTGCCGTTACTGCGGTCATAACAGGAGGCCTGACGGCTTTTGTCGGACCCATTGCCTTCGTCGGTCTGGCGGTTCCTCATATCAGCCGGCTCCTTTTCCGAGAGGTCAATCACCGGGTTCAGCTTCCCGCGACCCTGATGTTGGGGGCTACTCTTTTACTGCTTTGCGATACCATTGCGCAGGTCCCTGGCAGTTCCATGGTATTGCCTATCAATGCCATTACCTCTCTATTCGGGGCACCGGTGGTGATCTGGCTCATTGTAAAACGGAGACGAATAAGAATGTGATGACTATGGATATTCAACCGAGCCTGCAACTGGAAAAAGTCGATTTGGGCTATAGCAGCCGTCCGGTATTGCATGGGCTACAGCTCGGCATTCGGGGAGGGGGTGTTTGCGCCATCGTAGGTAGGAATGGCGTCGGAAAAACCACCCTGCTCAGGACCGTGGTCGGACTGATCCCCAAGGTACATGGCCGTATACGGATCAATGGCCTGGATCTCGAAACCTGGTCGGCTGCGGACCGGGCCCGACAGGTTAGTATATTGTTGAATAATCCTATGACCGACAGGTCTATTTCCGTTGAGGAGCTTGTCCTGTTAGGCCGTACACCGTACCGCAATCGCTGGGACACGCCTCTGCCCGATGACGCCCAAAAGCTGAAGTTTTACCTCGACCTGTTTGAACTCGGACCGCTCAGAACCAGGTCCTGCCTCGAGCTCAGCGACGGACAGTTTCAGAAAGTGCTTCTGGCCCGGACGCTGGTTCAGGAATGTCCGCTGGTACTGCTGGATGAGCCCACGGCCCATCTGGACCCTTACCAAAAGCTTCTCTTCTTCGAACTCCTCAGAGAATCGGCGGCCAAGCTGGGTACTCGATTTCTGGTCAGCACCCACGAAGTAGACCTGGCCTGGAAATTCAGTGACCACTGGTGGGTACTCGACGGAAGGAGTAACTCCCAGCTCAAAGTAGATCCCGGATCTCCCCGCCCTGACCTATCCGAGCTCTACGCCACTTCCGCAGACCGGCAGCGGGAATAGTCTGTGTATAAAAACCGATTCAGCCAGGGATGCCGAGGGGATTCCTATAATACCTTTGCGGTAAAACGGGCCTCTATGCAAACCGAATATTTGATTATCCTCGTTGGTATTTTGTCTTTTGCCGCGGGTATTGTCCTAACCCTTTTTTACTTCCGCCGAATCCGTGCCACAATCTGGGAAGAGAAACTGAGTTGGGAGGTAAATCGGCAAGAGGAACTTCGGCAGGAAGTCAGCAAAAAGGTAAGTGAACTCGAAGCCCTGGAAGCGGAAAAGGACCAGTTGCAGGTACAGCTCGTTCGTTCTCAAACCCTGAACGATGAAGTGAATAAGCGGCTGGAGGAACAGAAAGGTGAGCTCGAGAAGATGGAGAAAAAAATGCAGGAGAAATTCGAGAATCTCGCCAATAAGATTCTGGAAGAGAAAAGCCAGCGCTTCGCCGAGCAGAACAAAAGCAACCTGAAACTCATACTGGATCCTTTAGGGGAAAAAATCAGGCACTTCGAGAAACAGGTGCAGGAAAGTCAGAAGGAACAGGTGGGTTTGCACGCCCGTCTCAAGGAACAACTCGAAAACCTGAAAAACCAGAATCAGAAGATTACCCAGGAGGCGGAAAACCTGACCCGGGCACTTAAGGGTGACAGCAAGATGCAGGGTAACTGGGGGGAACTGGTACTGGAACGGGTACTGGAGAAATCCGGACTGGAAAAGGACATGGTCTACAGCGTTCAGCAAAGCTTCAGAGACGAGGAAGGAAAGCGACACATTCCGGATGTCATCATCAGTCTTCCGGACGGAAAAAAGATGATCATCGATTCTAAGGTTTCACTCAGCGCCTACGAGCGCCTGGTCAATAGTCAGGAAGAAGAAGAGCGAACCCGTTTTGCCAAGGAGCATCTGGAATCCCTCAAGCGCCATGTGAACCAGCTATCCGCTAAAAAATACGAGGATCTCTACTCCATGGAGAGCCCGGATTTTGTTTTGATGTTCGTTCCCATGGAGCCGGCTTTTGCCATTGCTCTGCAGCAGGATTCTTCGCTGTTTAGCAACGCCTTCGACAGAAATATCGTAATCGTAACTCCGACCACGCTGCTGGCTACACTCCGTACCATCGACAGTATGTGGACCAATGAAAAACAGCGGCAGAATGCCCTGGAGATTGCCAAGGTAGCCGGGAGTATGTACGACAAGTTTGTCAACTTCTCCGAAAACCTCGTTCAGGTAGGTCTGAAGATGGACGCCGCCAAATCGGAATACGTACAGGCCATGTCCCGACTCACCGATGGACGCGGCAACCTGGTGAGCAGTGCGGAACGCTTAAAAAAATTAGGGGCGAAAGCCAAAAAATCCCTGCCAGATAGTATATTAGAACGCGCAAGTGAATCTCTCAAACCTAACGAGTAAATACCATGAAAAAAGTCATCCCTCTGCTTTTGTTCCTCCTGATCGCAGGAGGGGGTATCTATTATTCGTTTATTTACTATGTTCCCTACAGCGAGGGCGTACGTGCAGGAGAGTTGATCAAATTCAGTCATAAAGGAGTGCTGGTCAAGACCTGGGAAGGCGAAATCAGCCAGGGAGTTTCAGGAGCCCAGATCTTCAAGTTCTCCGTGGAATCTTCAGAGAAGGACGTCATCAATAAACTGATAGAGTATCAGGGCAGATATGTCAAAGTCAGCTACAAGGAGCGCTTCGGTACGTTTTTCTGGTTGGGTGATACCAAATATTTTATAACCAAGGTGGTTCCCGAAAAATCCCCCCATTCGACCAATCCATTAAACCAGTAATGCAGGAGATATGGGACTCTAAGTCCCTCATCCGCTATCTTTTGTTCAGATAACGGGCGGCCTCCCGGTCCAGGAACCAATGGACGGGTTTCCCCAGTTCAAGTACCCAGGACGCCGGGTAAGCTTTGAAGCCTGCTCTGCGATGTAAGATTTCCTCAAGGACCTCGGCTTTCGATTCTCCGGTAACTAAAAAGGCAATGTTCCTCGAACACCGAATCGCCTGTCGGGTCAGACTGATCCGCTTTTGTCCGGATTGGGGGTGCTCCGAAATCACGGCGAATTCATCGGTTTCCCATAGGTCCTCCTGACCGGGAAACACCGAAGCTGTATGCCCGTCCGTCCCCATACCCAGCATAACCAGGTCCAGGCCTCCCCGGTAGAGGCACTCCTGCTCGATAAGGCCCCCGTAGCGATCGGCCTCCATTTTCAGATGAGCAGCTTCGCCCTTTATGCGGTGTACCTGATCCGTATCTATATCCAAGGGTTCGAACAACAGACGGTGGGCCCAGAAATAGTTACTCTCTTCGTCCGTTGGTGGCACGCAGCGTTCATCCCCCCAGAAGAACTCCATTCGATTCCATTCGATTCCGTAGCTAGCTTGATCGGCGAGTAACTGGAATAAAATTTTTGGCGTACTGCCCCCGGAAAGCACCCATGAAAAACGCCGGGTAGTCGCTACCTCTTTCCTGAGGTAATCCGCCATGAGCTTCGACACTTCAGCGGCATCCTGACCAATATGGTAATGATTCATCTTAACAAATTATGCAATAGCCGGGTTCGTCCGTCAGGTTGGGTCCGGGATTCCTCCACTGTTCGAATCCTTCAATCAGGGAATCGGCAGTCTCGGGTCCCCACACACCTGCGGCATACCCATACATGGGTGCCTTCCCCGGAACGGCCCAGTAATCCAGTATGGGATCGACGAACTTCCAGGCGGCCCCTACCTCATCCTCCCTGGCGTAGAGCGTGGCATCCCCCTGCATGGCATCCATCAGCAGTCGGGAATACGCCTCTAGAACCTTGTTGCCAGGATCCAGAAAGTTCTCATGGTAGAAGTCCAGCGAAGCACTTTCTACCTCGAATCCCTGACCGGGAACCTTTACCTGAAACTTGATCAGCATCCCCTCATTGGGCTGAATCCGAATCACCAGCACATTATCCTTGTTTTGCAATACAGGATTGCGAAAAATCTGGTGATGAGGGGTTTTGAAATGTACTACCACCTCGGTAACCTTCGTAGGCATCCGCTTGGCCGTGCGAATATAGAAAGGCACTCCTTTCCACCTCCAGTTGTCTATGTAGCACTTGACGGCCGCAAAGGTCTCTGTGGTCGATTGGGGGTCCACTCCTTCCTCTTCCCTGTATCCCTTCGTATATACCCCTTCAATGTGGGTTCCCATGTACTGTCCGCGTATGGTATGCGCGAATAACTCCTCTTCCGAACGGAAAACCCGAAGGGCACTTAAGGCCTTTACCTTCTCGTTTCTTATGTCCTCCGGGGCATTGCTGATCGGAGGCTCCATGGCGACCAGGGATAATACCTGCATCAGGTGGTTCTGAAACATATCCCTCAGCGCCCCTGACTGGTCGTAATACCCGCCTCTTCCTTCTACTCCGACACTCTCTGCATTCGTGATCTCAATGTGATGGATATAATTCCGGTTCCACAGGGGTTCGAATATACTGTTGGCAAAGCGGGTCACCAGCAGATTCTGAACGGTTTCCTTGCCCAGGTAATGATCGATCCTGAAAATCTGGTGCTCTTTAAAATCCTTCTGCAGGGCCTCGTTGAGCGTCATCGCCGAATGGTAATCATACCCGAAAGGCTTTTCCACGATCAGCCGCTTCCAACCGTTAAGCTCGCGATTCAGCCCCACTTCGGCTAACTTATCGGCTATGACCGTATAGAGTTTCGGAGGAGTAGAAAGATAATAGATCACTTTAGCCGGTATGTCCAGTTCCATTCCCTTGTCGTGGATAAAATCCCGTATACAACCAAAGCCGTTTTCATAACTACCACCGAGATCTATGTAGTGAAAGAATGAGGCGAAGTCCTCGATTTTCCCCCGCTCGGATTCCTCCGCACTATCCTGGAGGAACTCATTCCCCCTTACCAGCAATTCACGGAATTCCTCGCGGGCAATCGGATTTCGCCCTACGCCCAGTATAATGAAGGGCCTGGGAAGGTATTCGTAACAAAATAGCTGGAATATTGCCGGAACCAGTTTTCTTCGGGTGAGATCCCCGGAAGCCCCGAAAATAACCAGGATTTGGGGGCTGATTTGCGTTGGGTTCATTTGGGTCTGATTTTTCGGTCTCAGCGGGTGTATTGCCGTTGGCGAATATACCATTATTTTTAGCGCGTTTAAGGAGGCGCAAGCCCGAAGACTGACTTATGGACAACACGGAAACTACTACCTTATATTATGATTTCGGGCTGATAGGCCTGGGAGTAATGGGACGGAACTTTATACTGAATGTGGCCGATAAGGGGTACACCTGTTACGGCTACGACCTGAATGCAGATAGCGCCCGAAGCCTGATCGAAGAGCGGGGCGATACTGAAGAGGTCAATGCCACCACCGACCTGAATACCTTTGTACATGCCCTAGCCCGACCGAGGAAAATCATGCTCCTGGTTCCGGCAGGGGCTGTAGTCGATTCGGTAATCGACACGCTGATCCCATTGCTTCATGAGGGCGACCTGATCATTGACGGGGGAAACTCCTTTTTCGAGGATACGGACAGGCGGGAAGAAATGCTTGCTGCAAAAGGCATTCACTTCCTGGGAACGGGAGTTTCGGGTGGTGCGAGAGGCGCCCGTAACGGACCCAGTATTATGCCGGGTGGCCATCCCGAGGCTTATGAAATCATAAAGCCTGTCTTCGAAGCCGCCGCCGCCAAGTACCAGGGCGAGGCCTGCGTGGCATACATGGGTGCCCGTTCCGCCGGCAATTATGTCAAAATGGTACACAACGGCATCGAATACGGGCTGATGCAGATCATCTCTGAGGTCTATGCCCTGCTCAAGCATGCCGGAGAACTCAGCAATCTCCAAATCAGAGAACATTTCCGGGACTGGAATTCCGGAAGACTTTCTTCTTTTCTTCTCGAGATCAGCGCAAACATACTGGGCAGGAAAGATCCCCTCAAGGACGGGGGCTTCTTGCTGGATGCCATACTGGATAAGGCTAAACAAAAAGGAACTGGAAAGTGGACCTCACAGAACGCTATGGACCTAGGGATTGCTATTCCCACCATCGATATGGCCGTGAGCATGCGGCAAATCTCGGCACTAAAAGAGCAGAGGACTAAAGCTGCCAATCTCTATCACCGGCCTGTACCCGAACCCATACAGCGTGATTTACTGGTCAAAATGGCCGAAGAAACGTTGTATTTCGGATATATTATGGCCTATGGGCAGGGACTGCATCTACTCAGGGAGGCCACACAGACTTACGATTATGGTCTCGATCTGGCCAGCATTTGCAGAATCTGGAGAGCAGGTTGTATTATCCGGGCCGAAATGCTCAATGGGTTTTCCCAAACCTTCGAAAGCTGGCCCGATCTGGAGCATCTTCTACTGGACGATACCTGGAGCCGCGAAGTGGGGTACAGTCTGGTCTCGATTAGGGAACTTTTATCTTACGCGATCAGGAACGGATTTAACCTTCCTGCCCTGAATGCTTCCCTCAGTTACTTTAACTCATTTTCCCAGGAGCGCATGCCTCTAAATATGGTGCAGGCACAGCGGGACTACTTCGGCTCACACACGTTCGAACGGCTGGATCGAGATGGCAGCTTTCATGTGGACTGGGAAGATGACATTTTTTAACATCCTGAAGGGTAACGGATTCCCCTGAGGTTTGTCATATATCCGTATATTTAAAAAGTTATAGTCAACCGAACGAGGACCATGAACCGACAGGATTTCAAGGATTTTTTTGACAAGGATTTTGCCCGCAGTACTGCAGGTACGGTGATTGGCGCGGCCATCGCCTTCCTGGCCTACTTCCTCTTTAAGAAATGGGAATCCCGACAGGAAGTCGGAAGGGTATCGGTCCGGGAAAAGCGACGACTGGATTACCTTTCTTCGCTCGTCCGGCGAAGCTTTGAACAAGTACAGTCGACCACGCAGGCCATACAGCAGGCAGTCACGTCCATAGAGCAATCCCCGCTTCACCTGCACGACCTTCAGCTGCCAGCCAACTCCGCACTGGTCAGGCTGCAACAGGTTCTTGAAAAAGAAGAATACCACGACGCCTATTTGAATATCCTTGGGGATACCGAATCCGACACCTATCATCAGTTGGTGGCCTCTACGGAATTTCTCCTGAACCAGCGAGAACGGGTGCAGGAACTCACCCGAACCGCCATCACCGAAGATGCCCGGCGAAAGGATATCTACGTTGCTATGGTGTACGACTTGCTAAAAAGGGGTATGGACCTGGTCAGACAACCCGGTCTGATGGAAGAGGAAGAACTCCTCACCATTAACCGGATATACGATAATTACTATGCCTCCTTCCAGGACTATTCAGACATTAAGTACCATCAGGAGCAGTTCGTTATCCCGATGCTGGAAAAGGTGCTGGACCCCTTCTCCGATCGGCTTCCTGTGCTCGAGCTGGCCACGGCCTTTAAGAGCGCCAGCCGGCTGTTTGAGGATATCGCTGGCCGAAACCAGGCATATCGCTCGGAAATGCTAACCTTCATCTCGTCCTATCGGACCAATGAATACCTGTTCGAATCCGATTTCCAGGATCTGATGGATCGAAAGCCCAGCCCAAACGAAAAGGAAAAATCAACTAAACAAACAAGCTCGGAGAATCCGAGAAAAAAGACTTCTGCGGAAAAGGAAGGAAAGGCCGTCTAACGTCTAGCCAATGCCGTTCGAAGACGCCTATGACTTTCTGTGTTCGTGCTTGACCCAGTCTACTTCCATTACCCATTCCCCGCTCATCGGGGCATCGGTAATCTTTGCAAAATTTAATATGGCAAACATGGGTTCCGGATAGTTGTCCCCTTCTCCTTCATTGCGATAGATCTCCTTGCCATCCAAACGGTAAACCAGATCGCTGCCTTCCCATTCCACGGAGTATTCATGATACTCATCCAGGTCGGCGGGAAAATCCTTCCGGAAATTCTGCCAGTCTCCCTTATCGCATTCACCCAGACTCTTTATTGCACCCGTAGTAAAGAAATCCTTATGATGGTCCCCGTGGTGCTCGAATATGTCGATTTCGCCAGAACCCGTCAATGGCCAGCAGACGTTCTCGTCTTCCTCCTGTACGGGGGCCTCATTGTTACGGGCACCGAGTAACCACCATGCCGGGAACATACTGGCCTGTCCATTTCCATGCAGACGTAACCGTGCCGTCCATTTGCCCTTTACGAACTCTTTGCGGTTCTTGGAGCAGATTCTCCCCGCCACATGCCGGGTTTCGGGATGCCGATTTCCGTATTTGTCCAGATTGTCGCAAGGATGCGGCTCTCCTACATTGACTACTTTGAGCTTGAGGGTACCACCACTTACTTCCCGGGTACCATACTGGCCATCGGGTACGTAACATTGCATTTCATTATTGACCCAGATGCGCTGGTCCTGCCAGTTGTCGGGATCAAAGCTATCGAAGTTGTCCAAAAAATCGATTTCCCATCCGGATGCTCCGGCCTCAGTTGCTGCATCTTTTCCGGTCACGTTCTTACAGCTCATAAACAGGACTATTGCGGTACATGCAACCACATATGAAACAATTCTCATCTCTGGATAATTTTATACTCGAATTAGTCACTTTTTACAATTTAGGGATTTTCGATTGTCCTCCTTACTTCCCGGCGTCCACATACCGGAAGTATGCCTCGGAATCCTCGAGTTGTTCCAGTTCCAAAATCCAGCAGACCTCGGCAAAATCAGAGAAATCCAAGCCGCCGGCAGCGATGTTCGCAATGAAATACCTCTCCTGAACTCCGTTATACTCCCGTGCAATTTCCAGCGTGAGTTCCCAGGTAGCCAACACCTCAGGGTTTTCAAAATAAGAACTCAGATCATAGATCCGTCCGGATCGGAATCCCGGGGTTCCGTTCCCACTCGCATTACCGTCTGGAATTCGCTGGTAATCTCCGTGTTCCCTAACATACTCCAGTGCGAGATCTGAAGTTACCTCTTCATTCCAATCCGCATGCTGCACAATATGAATGTACTTGCTGGTTTCGAGTTCCGGACGCCGTTCCCGAACAAGCCTAATGAGGTCAGCGGAGAAGTCGGACTGCCCGCCTTCGGCTATCCAGATCTCCCCCTTATCGTCCAGAGCATCAAGTACTAAAGGCAGCACTTCATTCAGGGCGCCCTGCCAGTCGGCATGCGCGTCACTCCAGCGGGAGCCCAATGCCTGCCGCATAAGAGGGTTGGGCGGAACGTATAGCCCTTCCTGTTCGCCATAGGTTCCTGCTACCGCATGCACCCTGAGCCCGTGGTAGCGGTCATCCGAAAGAAGGGTGGAAAGGGCTGCCACCGAGTGAAGATCGTCCACATCGGTCTTAAAATCGTAATGGGCAAGAAGTAGGTCTTTCTCTGGGTTGAATCGGGATTTCCTGCCGGGTCCTTCTGCGGTCTGATCTCCATTACAACCGCTGTAAGAGAGCAAGAATAGAATGATCAGCACGACTACCCTCATAAGACACCCATTAGAAGATTGACTTCAATTTAGTAGAGCAGCGCGAATTCAAATCCGAATATACGCGGCAATTTACTTACTAAGGTACATCTTGCGACGTGAATATAGCTCGTAGAATGCGTCTTCCCTCAGATCCTTGATAAAGAGTATACTCTCTCCGGTGCTTTTCATTTCAGGCCCGAGATTCTTGTTAACGTTGGGGAACTTGCTAAAGGAAAACACGGGCTGTTTGATGGCATAACCCTCCAGTGTTGGATTGAAAACAAAGTCCGAGAGCTTGTTTTTACCCAGCATGATCTTGGTCGCATAATTCACGTAAGGTTCACCGTAGGCCTTGGAAATGAAAGGCACCGTACGAGACGCCCTCGGATTGGCTTCGATGATGTACACTGTATCGTCCTTAATCGCAAACTGAATGTTAATAAGTCCGACAGTCTTCAGGGCCAGTGCAATGGTATGGGTATGGTCCTTAATCTGCTGAATGACGAATTCACCCAGGTTAAACGGGGGAAGGGTCGCATTGGAATCTCCCGAATGTATGCCGCAGGGCTCAATATGCTCCATGATCCCGATGATATATATATTCTCTCCATCGCAGATTGCGTCGGCCTCGGCCTCAATGGCCCCATCCAGATAATGATCGAGCAGGAGCTTATTGTTGGGTATCTTGCGAAGCAGATCGACCACATGGGCCTCCAGGTCTTCCTTATTGATCACGATCTTCATTCCCTGACCACCAAGCACATAGGAGGGGCGAACGAGCAGAGGGAAGTTGAGTTCATCGGCTAACGCCAGGGCCTGATCCGCCGTCTCGGCCACTCCGAAACGGGGGTAAGGAATATTATTCTCTTTCAGGAGGTTAGAAAAGCTGCCCCGATCTTCGGCCAGGTCCAGAGACGCAAAGGTGGTCCCCAGTATCTTAATGCCATAACGGTCCAGCTTCTCGGCCAGTTTCAAGGCTGTTTGTCCGCCCAGCTGAACGATTACTCCCTCGGGTTTCTCATGCTGAATGATATCGTAAATGTGCTCCCAGAAAACGGGCTCGAAATAGAGCTTATCCGCTGTGTCGAAATCCGTGGAAACGGTCTCGGGATTGCAGTTGATCATTATGGTTTCGTACCCGCATTCCGCAGCGGCCAGTACCCCGTGAACGCAGCAGTAGTCGAATTCGATCCCCTGTCCGATTCGGTTGGGCCCCGAACCCAGTACCAATATCTTGGGGCGATCGGTAACCACACTGTCGTTGGCTATAAACCGCTTCCCCCGGGCATCCTGGATCTCAGCCTCGAAGGTCGAATAGTAATAGGGCGTCTGGGCTGGAAACTCCGCCGCACAGGTATCGACCAACTTATATACCCGCTTCACGCTTAACTCCTGTCGCTTCTTATACACCTCACTCTCCCAGCATCCCAGCATATGCGCAATCTGACGATCGGCGAAACCTTTCTGCTTAGCCTCGAGCAACAGGTGCCTCGGAAGAGTCTGAACCTTATACGTACTGATCTCCATTTCGAGCCGGTGCAGTTCCTCGTATTGCTTCAGGAACCACATATCGATTTTGGTAATGTCGTGGATTCGCTTCAGGGGTATGCCCAGTTGTATGGCGTCGTAGATCACAAAAACCCGATCCCAACTGGCATGAGTGAGCTTATCGAGTATTTGATCGTAATTCGTGTATCCTTTACCGTCTGCCCCCAGACCATTTCGTTTGATCTCCAGGGATTGTGTTGCCTTGTGCAGGGCTTCCTGAAATGAACGGCCTATGCCCATCACCTCTCCCACTGCCTTCATCTGTAGTCCCAGAGTGCGGTCCGAGCCTTCGAACTTATCGAAATTCCAGCGGGGAATCTTTACGATTACATAATCCAGCGTGGGCTCAAAAAGAGCCGAGGTCGTACCCGTAATCTGGTTTTGCAATTCGTCCAGATTATAGCCTATAGCCAGCTTGGCCGCTACCTTGGCTATAGGGTAACCCGTAGCCTTAGACGCAAGAGCCGAAGAACGCGATACCCGGGGATTGATCTCAATGGCAAGTATATCTTCCTTCTCATCCGGGCTCACCGCGAACTGAACGTTACACCCACCCGCGAAATCTCCAATGCTCCGCATCATGTGGATGGCCATGTCCCTCATGCGTTGAAAAGTCTTGTCCGAAAGGGTCATGGCGGGTGCCACGGTAATGGAGTCCCCGGTATGTATGCCCATGGGATCCATGTTTTCGATGGTACAAATAATCACGACATTGTCGTTCTTATCCCGGAGCAACTCCAATTCGTATTCCTTCCAGCCCATGAGGGCCTTATCGATCATCACCTCGTGAATCGGTGAGATCTCGAGGCCGGCGCTGAGTAGTTTGTCAAAGTCCTTGGAATCGTAAACGATGGACGCTCCGGCCCCGCCCAGGGTAAAAGAAGAGCGGATCACCAAAGGGAAACCGAATTGCTGCGCTATTTCCTTCCCCTTCAGAAACGAAGTAGCCGGTTCCTGAGGAGGCATGGGAATACCGATGTCGAGCATCAGATCCCGGAACTTTTCCCGGTTCTCAGTGATCTGAATGGCGTCGATATCCACTCCGATGATCTCGATGCCGAAGTCGGACCAGATCCCCTTTTCGTCGGCTTCAATGCAGAGGTTCAGTGCGGTTTGTCCGCCCATGGTCGGAAGCACCGCATCGATTTCAGGGTGCTCCTTCAATATCGCGATGATAGATGCTGTATTCAGTGGCTTCAGGTAAACGTGGTCCGCCATGGAAGGGTCGGTCATGATCGTTGCAGGATTGCTGTTGATCAGTACTGTCTTTATTCCATCTTCGCGAAGGGAACGCAGGGCCTGGGAGCCGGAGTAATCAAATTCACAGGCCTGCCCGATAACAATGGGGCCCGAGCCGATAATAAAAATACACTTGAGGTCCTTTCTTTTGGGCATAATCTACTCGTTAAGCAAGTGTGGTCGGTCGTAAAATAGGTTCAAATGGTGGGGGAAGGTCAAAAAAAAGGTGTTACCGTTAAAGCAACACCTTTCAATACTTTTCAACAATACACTATTTCTTGTGCCTTGGCTCACTGGATACACTGAGCTTCTTTCTACCCTTAGCCCTCCTACTGGCCAGCACCTTACGGCCATTAGCCGACGCCATTCTCTCGCGGAAACCGTGTTTATTTCTTCTCTTCCTTTTGGAAGGTTGATAGGTTCTCTTCATTTCTGTTTGTATTAATGGGTAAGGGGAGGTAAACCTGCCTGCCTCAGAAAATTCTGGGCGCAAATATAGTAAGAGTTGGAGCGTAGCACAAATTTTCCGCTATAAGTATTTCAAGTTCTGTCTTTTTATTTCCCTTGCCGAGATGTCCCCGCTTAGGTCATTTCGAAACGCTGCACTGATTATGCACTTTAAGGGACTCGGGCTTGCTCTCACCGGGACTAAGGTCTTGCAAGTTCGGACTTTAGGTCATATGCCATCTATGCGAAGGAAAGCCTGACCATCCCGAAGTAAAAATCCGATCGGATAAAGACTGGAAGATTCCAAGCTATGTCGTTACTTTTGCATCTGCCACGTTTTGGGTGTTACTCCAGTTGCCTTGGCTGTCGGTTCCGGAGTATTCATGGTTGTGGGGTAGTCCTCCTGAACAATTCCCCGCTTAGTCGTACGGGCATGAAGCCGTAGGACAGGTATTTGGCAGACTAAAGGAACTGCCCCCGGGTTTCGAAGGTATTCAAGCCCCGGGCCGTCGCCCCTCAGAGGGAAGAAGTAGTATGAAGTAGTTAATTGCAAAGACAACGCATTCATGTTTAATAAGAACATCAAGCTGGTATTGGCAGGTTTATTGCTGGCCTGGGCCGTTTATCAATTCGTCGAAGGCCTCACGGGTAACGGAATTTTCCTGTGCCTGCTCGCCACCATCCCAGTATTCCTGTATTTCCGGAATGAAATAATTCTGCTGGCATTCCTCAGGATGCGCAAGCAAGATATGGAAGGAACCCTGAAATGGCTAAATCGCATCAAAAACCCCCAGACGGCACTGGTGCGCAAGCAACAGGGTTATTACAACTATTTGCACGGCATCATCTACTCGCAGAAAAATCTGACCCAGGCCGAAAAATACTTTAAGACCGCCCTCAAATTCGGACTCAACATGAGTTATGACGAGGCCATGGCCAAACTGAGCCTGGCAGGCATATCCATGCAGAAAAGACGCAAACGGGAGGCCACCCAATATCTGCAGGAAGCCAAGAAACTGGACAAGAATAATATGCTGGGAGACCAGATCAAGCTGCTGCAGCAGCAACTCAAAAAAATCTGAATCCCTACTCTTCTGAAGACTTCAGTGATACCGGCATCCGGTGATACCCGTCCCTGGGAATTCTGATGTAATAGGTCTTTCCTTCGGGATTCTTCAGCTCGGGCTCCCGTAGCCATTGATTATAGCGCTTAAGGACTTTGTAACTGAGCCCGAATTCGCGAGCGAATCCAGCGAAACTGTTCACCGTACTATCCACCTTGACCTCGTAAGTGGGCACGGAGGTGTACCACTCGGACTCCGGAATATCGAAACCATAGTCCCTGTAATTCGACAAGATCTCCTTAATGGCCAGGATACGAAAGACATAGCGCCCGGTCTCTTCTCCGAGTAACAAGTCGTAATAGCTCTCGGCACCCTGTATATCCATGTACTTTCGGACTCCGCTCGGACCGGCATTATATGCTGCGGCGGCCAGTGTCCAGGTACCAAAATCCTCCTTCCACTTCTTGAGATATTCACAGGCGGCCTGTGTTGCTTTTTCCAGGTGGTAGCGCTCGTCTACGTAGTCGTTTACCTCCAGTCCGTATTCTCGGGCCGTTCCCTTCAGTAATTGCCAGCTCCCTCTTGCGCCGGCCGGGGATGCCGCGAGATTATCGAGGCCGCTCTCGGCTACTGCCAGATACTTAAAGTCGTCGGGGATGCCATTCCTGGCCAGTATGGGCTCGATAATGGGGAAGTAGAGACGGGCTCTTTTAATCAGCAGTAAAGCATTGCTCTGCCAGTAGGTGTTGACCAGGAACTCACGGTCGACCTTTTCGAGCACATCCGGATCTTCGACGGGTACGGGTTCACCGGCAAAATTTAAGTTTTCAGGTTTGCGAACCGCCGTGATTCGGTACGTTTCGGATACAAAACGGGGCGATGCCTCCATTTCGACTACAGGCTCCTGCCCAGGCACCTCTGCCATCTGTGCCTTAATGGCTGTACCCGCCCATGCCAGGCTCAGCACCAATGCCGCGGCAATTGCTATGACCGATACTCCTTTTCCTTTCCTAAAAAAATCCATGTACTTCATACGTCAACTTTTATTTGGAGCTGTCACATAACTCAGCAACAGTTTCCTTATGCGATCCGGTTGCTCCAGGATCATGGCATGGGAGCCTCCCTCCACGGGTATGCACTCGTCGATACGGTATATGGGAAAAACCGTATCCCTGCTACCGTGTATGTGCACTACCTCCGTATCTTCCGGCAGTCCCCAATCTTCCAAAGTAAAGCGCTCCAGTATCCAGCGCAAATAATTGGGGCTGACAAGCCCCATATATCGGTCATAACGCCTGATTCGGGCCCTAAACAACCCCAAGTTATACAATACTCTCCAATACGAGCGCCTGCCCGCCCATTGAAAAGGTATTGAATTCAGCAGCCAAGGATACCGCAACAGCCGAAATCGCAAAGGTATTTCCCCAGCGGTCTTTACCGTGGAAATCAGAATGATCTTTTCCACCCTGAACTGCCTGGCAATTTCGAAAGCGAGGAGCACGCCCAGTGATACCGCCACAAGAACGCAGGAAGACAGGTCACGACCCGATAGCAGACGGCGCGTGTATGCAGACAGGTCTTCATCCTTGGAGGGCTCCGTCCAATCCAGGCAATGCAGCTCCCAATGGCCCGATTCGAGCTTTAAATGTTCAAAAATGGAAGACTTGGCGGCTAATCCCGGTATGAGACAGACCTTCAACCGCTGAACGTGATTATTGCCTTGTTTGTCGATAGCCATAGGTTCTTAGGCTTTTTTTACTAATTTTGATCCCATCTTTGAGTGCTAACTACCACAGCGCGAATCAATACTGTAAAAGCAGTATTCAGGGGTAAAGGAACCAATTAAACTAACACTATATGAGTCAGATTGAAATCAAGGACAATGCTTTCTTGCGCCAATTTGAAGCTAAAGTCCAGGGGCACCTAGCGAAAATTGAGTATTCCTCCCAGGAACGAAAAATTTTCCTCACCAAACTCGTGATTCCCGAGGAAATTAATCAGGATGGTTTCCGGGAAGACTTTATCAAGGCCGTGCTGAATATCATTCAGGAGAAAAACCTGAGAGTGGTTCCTACCAGCCCTCATATTGCAAGCTTCCTGCGAAAAAACCGTCAGTACAAGGAGCTTCTTCCCGTGGGTATCCGCATCTAGCGATCAGCGCCTATTGCGGCATTTAATTCCCTTCCTCGAATAGGCCGGAAAGACTGGCCATAGTGCCACCTGAAGGTATCTCGGAACTTCGGACGAATCCTTGCTGGTCAATCCGGTCCATGGTTAATGACAGGGTGCGGTTAACCCAGTGTGGGTTATACGGTATTCTCACTCTGAGGTAATTTTTGGTATACCCCTCGAGGAAACCCGACCGGTTCTCCGACTCAAACAGCACCTCCTGCAGAGTTCCGAGCTGGCTCTCGTAAAAAGCCCGCTTCTTTTTCACGGAAAGCGATCGCAGCATACGGCTCCGTTCCTTTCGCACATCCAGCGGTACCTGTCCATCCATGCGCGCAGCCTCTGTATTATCTCGTTCAGAATACGTAAATACATGCAGGTAAGATACAGGGAGTTCCTGCAGAAAGCGATAGGTCTGTTCGAACTCTTCCCTCCCTTCACCCGGAAAACCGACAATTACATCAACCCCAATGCACGCCTGGGGCATGTATTTCTTTATGGTCTCAATCCGATCTCGATACAGATGGGTCAGGTAGCGCCGCTTCATCTTCTTCAGTATGATATCGGAACCGCTTTGCAGGGGGATATGAAAATGGGGAACAAAGCGCGTGCTGCGGGCCACCCATTGTATGTGTTCGTTCTTGAGCAGATTGGGCTCTATGGAAGATATCCTAAGGCGTTCCGCACCGGAATCGCGGTCCAGGGCCTCCATGAGTTCCATGAAGGTGTGCTCGTGCTTCTTGTTGCCGTGCTCGCCTTTACCGTAATCTCCGATATTCACTCCGGTAAGGACAATTTCGCGTATGCCCTTGCCCACCAGTTCCCGGGCATTGTGCAGGACATTGTCCAACCGATCGCTGCGGGATATTCCGCGTGCCAGCGGGATAGTGCAGTAAGTACAGGGATAGTCGCAGCCATCCTGTACTTTGAGAAAGGCGCGGGTACGGTCCCCCAGACTGTAGCTTCCCACATAGGTATCGACTTCATCTATATGGCAGGCGTGTATTCCTGCCTGCTCGTTACGACCTTTCTTGTAGGCTGCAAATCCTTTTTCGCTATCCCAGTACTCCTTAAGATACGCCGGCAGGTTGAATTTTTCCTGTGCCCCAAGAACCAGGTCCACTCCCCCAACTGCACCGACCTCTTCGGGCTTGAGTTGCGCGTAACAGCCGATGGCCACCACCAGAGCCTCGGGATTTCGCTTGCGGGCCTGGCGAACCACGTCTCTAAACTTTCGGTCTGCATTCTCGGTAACCGAACAGGTATTGATCACATAGAGCGCCGCAGACTCTGCAAAAGGCACCTTACGAAAACCCCCTGAATCCAGATCCCGGGCTATGGTGGATGTCTCGGAGAAGTTCAGTTTGCACCCCAGGGTATAATAAGCCGCTGTCAAATTCATCTCGTATAGTTCCTGTATTCGCCGGTCCTGACAAAAACATGTTCGAGGACCTCGCGCTCCTGGTCCGTCAACTCCATATCCCTGCGTGCCATCATGGCACGAGCCGTTTCGAAAGCCTTAATAGGTCGGTATTCCTGATAGCCTCCGGCACCACCCCAGCTGAAACTCGGAATAAAATTTCTCGGAAAGCCAGAACCAAAAATGTTCGCACTTACCCCTACTACGGTTCCTGTATTAAACATGGTATCTATACCACTTTTGCTGTGGTCCCCCATGATCAAACCACAGAACTGGAGGCCTGTGGAAACGAATGTACCGCTATCGTAATCCCAAATACGAACCTGGGCGTAGTTATTCTTCATGTTGGAGGTGTTGGTATCGGCTCCCAGATTGCACCAGCTGCCCAAAATGGAATTTCCCAGGAAGCCCTCGTGCCCCTTGTTGCTGTAATCAAAAACCACAGCGTTATTCACCTCTCCTCCGATCTTGCACTTTCTCCCGAAGCTGCAGGGACCGTATATCTTTGCCCCCAATTTGAGAATAGCCCCATCCATAAGGGCTAAGCCCCCGCGCACGATGCATCCCTCCATGATTTGGGCATTTCTGCCCACGTAGATAGGCCCGCGGCTGGCATTCAGTATGCTGGCATTTACCTCTGCACCCTCTTCGAGAAAAATCTCCCCTTCGCCAACCAGCTGATTACCCGAACCTAGTTCGGCCGACTTCCTGCCCCGGGTGATTTCTCTAAAATCGTATTGAAGGACGGCTTCGTTCATGGAAAAAAGCTCCCAGCGGTACCTAATGCACAGAGGAGGCTGGTCAAGGGTGACCACTTCCAATCTCCCCAGGTCATCATCGTCTGTGGTAACTTCGGCCCTGTAGGCAATCCACAGGTCCCCCGATCGGAGTATTTGTCCGAGTTGCAGTCCGCCGATCTTATCCAAAATTTCCGGACTGGGGATACAGAGGGGATTCAGCACCACGGGATCGGTAACCGCCAAAGTCCCGTAGAGAGGCTGCAGGTAATCCTGAGTAGCGATACTGCACGGGCTTCCCAGGGCTCTTTCCCAGCGTTCACGAAAGGTCTGCATTCCCATGAAGAGATCTGCCGCTGCCCGGGTAAAGGTCAGCGGAAGAAAGCTCCTGTGGTAATTCGAATCGGTGAGTACGTAATCCATAGAAAATAAAAAAAGCGCTCCCGGTTCTACTCGAAAGCGCTAATAAGTTCCGGAAAAATCGCAGTTTACGATTCCTTCTTTTGAAATTTCTTGTACTTGTTCTTAAACTTATCGATACGCCCTGCCGTGTCGATGAGCTTGGTTTTCCCAGTGTAAAAGGGATGTGAGGTTCGGGAAATTTCCAGCTTGATCAAAGGGTATTCCTCCCCTTCCACGGTGATGGTTTCTTTGGATTCGGCCGTGGACTTGGTAATGAAAATATCATCGTTGGACATGTCCTTGAAAGCCACCAGGCGGTAATTCTCGGGATGTATATCTTTTCTCATGACTCCAGTTTCTTCTAAAGGTCTGCAAAAGTAAAAATTAAAACCAGAATGTACAATTTTCTTCTCCCTCAATTGATTGAATCTTCCCCGGGAAATCCGCCTTTATGGATTTATAGCCAATTCTTAGATACGACGTAACTTATTCCCTAACTTCCACACATATAACTGCAAACCAATAAAATTTATAACAATGGAAACACAAGCCGGACAAGCCAAAACAGGAAAATACATCCTCATGTACGGCGGGCTGCTGGGCCTGATCGGAGTGGCCTTTCAGGTCATGCTTTTTCTTCAGGACGCCCACATCACCTCCTCTCAGAACGTAGCCGTAACGGTAATCAGCATCGTTATCGGATTGGGCATGACCGCAGTAGGCATCTTCGCCTTCCGCAAGGCCAATGGTGGATATTTGAAAATGGGTCAGTCGATCTGGATCGGTGTGGGTATGGCCCTGGTGTCCGGACTGATCACCATTTTATATACATTACTTTTAACCAACGTACTGGATCCGGATTACATCAGTACCGCAACGGATTTCAGGCTGGAGGAAGCCATTTCCAAGGGACAGATTACCCAAGAAATTGCGGATCAGCAAAGGCAAATGAGTAACGACTGGTTTTACGCGTTCCTAATTGGTGGAATTGCCATAGTCGGGTCGTTTTTCGGTCTGCTCTATGGTCTGATCATCGGACTTTTCGCCAAGAAGGCTCAGCCGACCTATTAGATCAGTCAAAGAGCCACGAATTTAAAACGGGCGCGGTGGTGCCCGTTTTTTTTAGTACCAGATGGATAGCTGTTGGACGTTTTCAGGCGGATTGTGTTAATTTTGAGTCATACCAGAGGTGCGCATGCAGATTTCATTTGTCATCCCTTTGCTTAATGAGCGAGAGTCTCTCTTCGAGCTCTTCGATGGAATATCGGATTCCCTGGAGCCCACAGGCTACTCCTATGAAGTTATTTTCATTGACGATGGAAGCACAGACGATTCCTGGAGTGTGATAGCAGAGTTGGCCTCCAGTTATGATTTTGTCCGGGGAATACGCTTCCACCGCAACTTCGGCAAGTCTCAGGCTTTACATGCGGGTTTTAAAGAGGCTCGGGGAGCAGTGGTGGTAACTATGGATGCCGACCTGCAGGACGATCCCGGTGAAGTGCCCGAACTGATCCGCATGGTGGTTGAAGACGAATACGACCTGGTCTCCGGCTGGAAGAAGAAGCGACACGACCACGTGCTCCTGAAAAATCTGCCATCTAAAATTTTCAATTGGGCCGCCAGGAGGACCTCGGGACTTCAACTGCACGATTTCAATTGCGGACTCAAGGCGTACCGCCGCCAGGTGGTCAAGACCATCGAGGTCTCCGGAGAAATGCACCGATATATCCCCGTTCTGGCCAAAAACGTGGGTTTCGCGCGCATAGGTGAAAAAGTGGTCCGCCATCAGCCCAGGAAATACGGCAGGACCAAGTTCGGTGCAGAACGCTTCATAAATGGGCTATTGGATCTGATTACCATCAGTTTTGTCTCCCGTTTCGGAAGGCAGCCCATGCACCTTTTCGGGGCTCTGGGTGCCCTGATGTTTGTGATTGGGTTCCTGCTGGCCATGTATCTGGGCATCGACAAACTATTTATCCACAAAGCGAGCCGGCTAATTACCGATCGTCCGGAATTCTTCATTGCCCTGACCACGATGATCCTGGGCACGCAGCTCTTCCTCGCCGGTTTCCTGGGAGAATTGCTGATTCGGACCCATAAGAAGGGCAAGGCGTATTACGTGGCAGAAAAACTAAATTTTGATAGTAGGAAAAAGCAATACCGCAGCGCGGAAGAAGTTTATACAAAAAATTCAATATGAGCAGCGTACAGGCCAAAGCACGGAACTGGTTAACCGAAACCTTCGACGAAGATACCCGCAGGGAAATACAGGAACTCATCGACAACGACCCGGAAGAACTCAACGAACGCTTTTACAAGGATCTGGAATTCGGAACCGGGGGTATGCGCGGCATCATGGGTGCGGGAACAAACCGCATCAACAAATACACCCTGGGGAAGAACACCCAGGGACTGAGTAACTACCTGAACAAACTTGGTGGAGGCGAAGTGCCTCGCGTGGTGATCGCCTACGACTGCAGAAACCAGAGCGATACCCTGGCGCGAACGGTGGCCGAGGTTTTTTCGGCCAACAACATCAAGGTTTTCCTCTTTTCGGAACTCAGGACCACTCCTGAGCTTTCGTTCGCCGTCCGATATCTCAAATGCCAGGCGGGTATCGTGCTGACAGCCTCCCACAATCCACCGGAATACAACGGTTACAAGGTGTATTGGAGTGATGGAGGGCAGATCGTTCCTCCACAGGACAAGGAGATCGTACAGGAGATCGAAGCCCTGGACTTCGGTGACATCCGCTTTGGGGTACAGGAACACCTGATCGAATACATAGATGAGGAGGTCGATCAGGCCTTTTTCGAACAGAGCGTTGCACATGGGAGCATCGGTTCGAAGGGCAAAGATGACTTCCACATCGTGTTTACCTCCCTTCACGGAACTTCCATAACGGCTATTCCGGATGTACTGGACCGGGCGGGATTCAAAAACGTCACCATCATTGACGAGCAGGCCCGTCCCGATGGAAACTTCTCCACAGTTAAGTCCCCGAACCCGGAAGAACCCGAGGCGCTTGAGATCGCCCTTAAAAAGGCTGAGCAGATCGAAGCTGATATGGTGGTGGGAACCGATCCCGACGGCGATCGCTTGGGTATAGCCGTACGCAATCTGGAGGGGAGGCTGGAACTGCTGAACGGTAACCAGACCATGGTACTCATGACTCGCTATCTGCTCGATTACAACAAAGAAAAGGGCCTAAACGGAAACGAATTCGTGGCTACGACCATAGTTTCTACGCCCATGCTCGAAGTCATGGCCGGTACATATGGGGTGGACTTCAAGACCGCCCTTACCGGGTTCAAATGGATCGGAAAAATGATCAAGGACTTTCCCGAGCAGCGGTTTATCGGAGGGGGTGAAGAGAGTTTCGGGTATATGGTAGGGGACTTCGTTCGGGATAAGGATGCAGTCACCTCTACCCTGCTGGCCTGCGAGATTGCCTGTCAGGCCAAGTCCGAAGGCAGTTCCTTCTACGAAAAACTGATCGACTGTTACGTGGATTTCGGCTGTTTTAAGGAAAAACTGATTTCGATTACTAAGAAGGGAATAAGTGGAGCCGAAGAGATCAGGCACATGCTGAACGAGTTCAAGAATAATCCCCCCTCCAGCATACAAGGCTCCCCCTTGAAATGGATAGAGGACTACAACGAATCCACTGCGAGAAACGTACAGGATGGGAGTATCCGGAGCATTGATCTTCCGAAATCCAATGTTCTCATCTACGAAACCGAAGACGGTACCCGGGTGGCCGCGAGACCAAGCGGTACCGAACCTAAAGTCAAGTTCTACATCAGTACAAGAACCACACTTCAGGAGGCCTCGCAGTTTAGTGCTACATTTGAACGACTGGACAAGAAGATCGCCGGTATTATATCGGAGCTTTCGCTGGGTTAGTCTATGTCTATGTACAAGAGTCAGTTACGTAAAATATTCAGCTACGCCCTACCCTACAAGAACATGGCATGGCTAAACGTGGTCTTCAATCTTTTGTACGCTGTGTTTAACGTGATGTCCATACTCGTTTTCATACCCACACTGGGCATACTGTTCGGCACGGAAGAACGCATTACCGAGCGACCCGCTTTTGAAGGCATGGCAGACCTGAAGTCCTATGTGTTGGATAACCTCAGTTACTTCCTGACCCAGAAATCGGAAGAAGAGGGACCTGTATCAGCCCTGGTGTTAATCTGCATTCTGAGTATAGGTATTTTCTTCATGAAGAACCTGTTTCGCTATCTGGCCATGTACGTGCTTACTTTTCTCCGTACGGGCATGGTCAAGGACTTGCAGGACCACCTGTACGAAAAGGTACTTCAGCTTCCGCTGGGCTATTTCAGTGAACAGCGCAAGGGAGACCTCATGGCGAGGATGACAGCCGACGTCAAGGAAGTCGAGATTTCGATAATTAATTCGCTGGAATCCCTGGTCAGGGAACCGATCACCATCGTCATTGTACTATTTACCATGCTGAGTCTGAGTTGGGAGCTTACTCTGTTCGTATTCCTGTTCCTGCCCGTGGCCGGATTTCTGATTTCGGCTGTGGGCAAACGGCTCAAGGCTCAGTCTCTACAGGCCCAACGGGAACAGGGCATGTTTCTGTCATTCCTTGAGGAAACCCTGGGCTCTCTCAAAGTGGTCAAGGGGTTTACGGCCGAAGGGGCCTTCCTGGAGAAATTCAGGGAATCCACCTCTCGATTCGCCGGTATCATGACCTCCGTACTGAAGCGAAAAGGCCTCGCTTCTCCGTTCAGTGAATTTCTTGGCGTTTGCGTCGTTATATGTGTACTCTGGTTCGGCGGCCGGCTGGTTCTTTCCGAAGAAAGCGGCCTGACCCCTCAGCAGTTCATCGGCTACATAGGCCTCTTCTACACCATCATTGCACCGGTCAAGGCCATTACTACCGTCAACTACGGCCTGCGGAAAGGGCTTGCGTCATCCGAACGAATCTTCGACATACTCGAAGCCGAGGACAACATAGCGGAGCCCGTTAATGCTGAACCCGTCGGTGCACTCGAAAAATCCCTGGTTCTGGAAAATGTGAGCTTCTCCTATGACGGAAAGGAACCGGTTATACAGGAACTTAACCTCGAATTGCGCAAAGGTGAAATGCTGGCCCTGATCGGTCCTTCGGGAAGCGGAAAGAGCACCGTGGCCAATCTACTCATGCGATTCTACGATGTAGATGCAGGAAGGATTACCTACGATGGCCGGGATATTCGGAATATCCCCAAGGAATCCCTTCGTTCACAGATCAGCGTAGTAACCCAGGATTCCATATTGTTCAACGATACGGTTCGCAACAACATAGCCCTCGGAAGGCCCGGGGCTACTGAGGAAGAAATACTCGATGCGGCACGAATTGCATTTGCCCACGATTTCATTCGGGAACTTCCGGACGGTTACGATACCGTAATCGGTGACGGAGGTGGAAAGCTCAGCGGGGGCCAGAAACAGCGAATATCCATAGCGCGTGCGGTCCTCAAGAACGCCCCTGTGCTCATACTGGACGAAGCCACATCGGCCCTGGATACGGAAAGTGAAAAATACGTGCAGCTCGCATTGGAAAAAATGATGGAAAACCGGACTTCTCTGGTAATCGCCCACAGACTGTCCACTATACAGAAAGCCGATACCATAGCCGTTATGGATAGAGGCCGCCTGGTTGAAACCGGAAATCATACCGGTCTCATGAGAAAAGACAGCCAGTACAGAAAGCTGGTCGAACTCCAGAGTTTCTCGAATTAGGACCCGAGATACGGCGGATGGGTAGGACCGGGATTAAACTATCCGACCCGGCGGACATCTAAGCAATAAAGACCTCTAGCTTGGAAGAAGCAGATCTTGTAGCACGCCTGAAGGACGGGGAACGCCGGGAAACTGCCTTTCGCGAATTGGTACAGACGTATCAGGAACGCTTGTACTGGCAGATTCGAAGGATCGTTTTGGATCATGACGAAACAGACGATGTACTGCAGGAGACCTTCATTAAGGTCTTTCGCAATCTGGACGGATTTAAGCAGGAGAGTTCCCTATTTTCGTGGATGTACCGTATCGCAACCAACGAAGCGCTAAGCCATCTCAGATCGAGAGGACGAAAGAGGCAAATCACTGATAGCCGGTACGTTAAGACCCGTCTTGAAAGGCTGGAATCCGACCCGTATTTTGAAGGCAATGAGGCTCAGATCCGACTACAGGAAGCACTCGCGACGCTGCCTGCCAAGCAAAAAATGGTATTCAATATGAAGTATTTCGACGACATGAAGTACGAAGAGATATCTGAGATTCTGGGCACTTCAGTAGGGGCATTGAAAGCCTCCTACCATTTGGCAGTAAAGAAAATACACCGGTTTATCACCCATTAAATTCTGGAGCCGTGAAAAAACAATCAGATAAAAACATACCGGAAGGATACTTCGAGGGCTTCTATGACCGCCTGAAAACACGCATGGAGGTAGATGAGATGCTCAGCAGCTTCCCGCGGACAGAAGGGTTTGGAGTTCCGGAGGGGTATTTCGATTCTCTGACGGACCGGATTGTAGAACGGATACAGTACCATGACAGGCCTGTGTACCGGCTACGTCCATATCGTTGGATGGCTGCGACGGCCGCAGTTGCCGCAGCCGTGATACTGATATGGAAAATCGGACTCCAGACGGATACGCCTGCTTCCGATGTGAGTTTTGGTGATCTGGCCTCCGTCGAGGTGGAGGAATACCTGAATGTATACTACCGTGCTGACCTGGCCAATACCGGGTTAGCATACAGTATCAGCTGGGAAGACACTTCCTGGGACGATACGGAATCCGTATGGAGCGAAAGTGAAGTCTCCGATACCGAACTATACGACTACCTGAACGAAACCCTGGATTACGAAGAAACCTTAAACTGGAGTTATGAAACGCAATAGACCTTTGACCGGCCTTACTCTGTTACTGCTGTTTGCCATGACGTTCGCAACGGCCCAGCCTAACGAACCTTCCCGGGAAAGGCTAAAGTCCCTTAAGATTGCCTTCATCACGGAGCGGCTGGAACTGACCTCTACTGAGGCCCAGAAATTCTGGCCCCTGTACAACGAGTTCGAAGAGCAAATGCTGCGGCTGGGTAATCAGGAGCGCGCCATACTCCGCACTGGACAAAGCGACGATCTCTCCGAGTCAGAGGCAGATGATCAGCTCGAGAAGCTCCTCGGCCTGCGCGCCGAGCGCTGTAAGCTGGAAAAGGACTTCTTCTCCGACCTCAAGGGAGTCCTGCCGGAAACGAAGATTATTCGCCTCGCAGGAACCGAAGAGGAATTTAAACGCCGCCTTCTTCAGCGCTATCGGGAGGGACAAGGAAGGAGAAGAAACTAGGCGTTGACACTGCTTCTATGGGCCATACAGACTCGACTGCCCGAGATGGTCTGATATTATCTCCCTAATTTTGCTCCCTTATGGCGCAAAAACGACTGCACAAGAACCTCCTAGAAGCCGTTCACCTGGGGCTTCAGGACATACTCCTGGAAAGTAAAAGTGCCGACCGGGTCGTAGAATACATACTGAAGTCTAATCCCAAATGGGGTTCGCGAGATCGCGGATTCATCGCATCGGCCATATTCGATCTGGTCCGGTACGCCCGGCGTTATCTCGCCCTTATCGGTCAGGATGAGCTAAGCCTGGATGCCCTCTTTCCGATGATCGGCCTCTGGGCAAGGGAACAGGGCTATGAACTCGCGGGATTCCGTGGCGTCTTCATGCTTCCTTCGGAGTCCCAACTCAACGAATCACGCGAATCCCTTCGACTCGATCGACCCGTTTGGGAATCGGTACCGGATTGGATGGACAATCGTCTTTCCCGGTCCCTGGGCGAGGAACGCTGGACCGCGGAGTTACGGGCGCTTAACCGTCAGCCTGAGCTGGTCTTGCGTACCAACCGGCTTAAGACGGACCTAAAGGCATTGAAAACGTACCTCGAGAACCAGTCTATGCCTGCCGCAATCCAGGAGGATCTGCCCGATGCACTCATCCTGGAAAAAAGGGCGAATGTATTCGCCTTGCCCGTTTTCCGAAAAGGTTGGTTCGAAATGCAGGATGGCAGTTCACAACGGGTCGCGCCCTTTCTTCAGCCCGAACCGGGTCAAAGAATAGTGGATGCCTGTGCCGGTGCGGGAGGCAAAACGCTTCATCTGGCCTCCTTGATGGGTAATAAGGGCCAGATCATAGCCCTGGATGTATATGCTGCGAAACTCACAGAACTCCGTCGCAGAGTTAAACGGTCCGGCGCACAGAACATAGAAACCCGTCTTATAGTATCCACAAAGACCATCAAGAGACTGCACGGAAAGGCGGACCGGCTATTGCTCGATGTTCCCTGCAGCGGTTTGGGGGTGCTGAGACGCAATCCGGATACCAAGTGGAAACTCAGAGAGGACTTTCTGGATGAGGTTCAGGTGTTGCAGCAAAAGCTCCTCAGTGACTATTCCCTTATGTTAAAGCCCGGCGGTAAAATGGTCTATGCAACCTGTTCCATTTTGCCCGAAGAGAATCAGGAGCAGGTTAAGGCATTTTTGAAATCCGATTCAGGTTCGGGATTCGAACTGGAAGCAGAGCAGCACCTTTGGCCTTCCGAATGCGGCTTCGATGGATTCTATATGGCTCGTTTGGTCCGATCCTGATGCAGTGCTAATGTGCAGAAATGAAAACCGGCCGATCGGGATAGATAGTTTAATTTTACGGCCTATTCTGATCATCTTCCCCTTATGATATACTTTTTCGGAGATCCGGAAGGCAAGGTATACGCCGTCGATAGCCACCATGAACTCGGACAAGAGCACACCGGTATGCTCCAATGGCTCTTCGGCCAGGTTCCTTTAATTGAAGAGAGTCCCATTGTCGGTCCCTTCAAAGGCCCTCGGAAAAGCATGATTACCCCATGGAGTACCAATGCGACTGAAATTACCCGCAACATGGGCATCGATGGGATCGTACGCATAGAGGCATTCGAAAAAAAGGGAGCGTCCAACGCCGGTCTCGATCCCATGCTGCACCAGGAATACTTTGTCCTGGATCAGGAGGTCTTCCGCCTTGACACCATACCTGAGCCTGTTAAATACATCGAGAACATAGCGGAATATAATAGTAGGGAGGGACTGGCCCTGAGTGAGGAAGAAGTGGAATTTTTGAATGATGTCTCCCGGCGTCAGGGTCGCCTGCTTACCGATTCGGAGGTATTTGGATTCAGCCAGGTAAATTCGGAGCACTGCCGGCATAAGATCTTCAACGGAACTTTTGTGATCGACGGAGAGGACATGGAACACTCCCTCTTTCAGCTCATCAAAAAAACGACCAGAGAGAATCCCAACCGGGTGATCTCGGCCTATAAAGATAATGTGGCTTTTTTCAAAGGGCCCAAAATCGTACAATTCGCACCCGAACGACCCGACCTTCCTTCCACTTATAGGGAAAAGGAGATCGAAGCCGTGCTTTCGCTCAAAGCAGAAACGCATAACTTCCCCACCACCGTTGAGCCCTTCAACGGGGCAGCGACCGGTACAGGAGGTGAAATCAGGGATCGACTAGCCGGTGGTCGGGGCTCCCAGCCCCTGTCCGGTACAGCCATTTATATGACGGCCTACCCTCGTCTGGAAAAAAACCGTCCCTGGGAACAAACCACGCCCGAGCGAAAGTGGCTCTACCAGACTCCTGCGGATATTTTAATCAAGGCCTCCAACGGGGCCTCGGACTTCGGAAATAAATACGGACAACCCCTGATTAATGGTTCCCTGCTCACTTTCGAACACCAGACCGGTAAGGGCCGCGTCCTGGGCTTCGACAAGGTGGTCATGCTCGCAGGAGGAGTCGGTTTTGGTCGACGGGAAGATGCGGAAAAAGAGGTCCCGCAAACAGGAGATGCCATACTGGTCATGGGTGGCGATAACTACCGTATTGGAATGGGGGGTGCCGCCGTATCCAGTGAGGATACGGGGGCATTTGGCAGCCAGATCGAACTCAATGCCGTGCAGCGTTCCAATCCAGAAATGCAGAAACGGGTAGCCAATGCCATACGCGGCATGGTGGAATCCGACAACAATCCCATAGTGTCCATACACGACCACGGTGCCGGGGGTCACCTGAATTGCCTGTCAGAACTGGTGGAAGAAACCGGAGGGCTTGTACATGTGGACAAACTGCCCCTGGGTGATCCCACCCTGTCGCAGAAAGAGCTTATCGGTAACGAATCCCAGGAACGAATGGGGCTAATCGTTTCTGAAGACCACCTGAATTACCTCAGACGTGTGGCCGATCGGGAAAGGGCCCCCGTATTCGAGGTTGGGAAGGTAACTGGAGATCAGCATTTGTGTTTCAAAAGTTCAGGAGAAACCCAGGATCCCATCAGCCTTCCTCTCAGCGATTTTTTCGGGAGTTCTCCACGTACGCTCATGACTGATGTAAATCCTGGTAGCGTTGCCGAGCCGCTATCGTACGACATGGAGAAAGTGGCCTCCTATCTGGAGCAATTGCTTCAACTGGAGGCGGTAGCCTGTAAGGACTGGCTAACCAATAAGGTCGACCGCTGTGTAGGAGGTAAGGTAGCTGTACAGCAGACCGCTGGCCCACTGCAACTTCCCCTGAACAATTGTGGAGTGGTAGCCCTGGACTATAAAGGAAAGGAAGGTATCGCCAACAGCATAGGGCATGCACCCGTAGCAGCCCTGCTCGATCCCGAGGAAGGTAGCCGTCTTAGTGCCGTGGAAGCACTGACCAACCTGGTATTTGCCCCTTTGGACAGTGGATTGGAAACCGTTTCCTTCTCAGCCAACTGGATGTGGCCCTGCAAGAATCCCGGAGAAGATGCCCGTCTCTACAGCGCGGTTCGGGCCCTGTCTGCATATGCCATAGAACTGGGCGTCAACATACCCACCGGCAAGGATTCTCTGTCCATGAAACAACGCTATCCGGATCAGGAGGTTTTGAGTCCAGGCACCGTAGTGATATCCGCGGCCGGTGCATGTTCGGACATTCGATCGGTGGTTGAGCCCGTCCTTAGAAGTTCGGAAGGGCCGTTGATCTACATTCCCTTCGGCACTATGGAATTCGAACTCGGAGGGTCCTCCTTCGCCCAGGTTCTGAATCAACTCGGTGAGCGGGTTCCCCCAACGGCAGCGGCCAAAGCGGTTGCGGACCGATTCCGGCGAGTCCAGGAACTCATACGGGAAGGTTCGGTTCTCAGTGGGCACGATGTGGGGTCAGGCGGACTTTTGACCACCCTGCTTGAATTGTGCTTCCCAACCCTTGATTTGGGTATGGAGGTCGATCTCACATCACTAGGGGAACCCGATAGCTGCAGGCTGCTGTTCTCGGAAAGCCCTGCCTTAGTCCTCCAGTTAAGGGACCAAGGAGTACGCGATCGACTAAAAGCAGAAGGCTTTACGTTTTACACCCTGGGCAAGGCGAATTCGTCTGGTACACTCTCGCTGACCCATCACCAGAAGAGCTACGAGTTCGAGATCCATGCATACCGGGATATCTGGTACAGGAGTTCCTTTCTGCTGGATAGCCGACAGACTTCGGGCAACCTGGCCAGGCATAGATTTGATAACTACAAGGTTCAGCCGCTGGAGTACCGCTTCCCTTCCGGTTTTGAAGGTGGAGCAGCCGATCGTCCCAAGACCACCATCAGGGCAGCTATTATCCGGGAAAAAGGAAGCAATTCAGAACGGGAAATGGCAAACGCACTGTACCAGGCGGGATTTGAGGTACGTGACGTGCACATGACCGACCTGGTCAGCGGACGGGAAGACCTTAGTGATATCCACTTCATCGGTGCCGTGGGAGGATTCTCCAATTCCGATGTTCTGGGCAGCGCAAAAGGCTGGGCCGGGGTCTTTAAGTACAACCCCGCCGCGAAAGAGGCACTGACACATTTTTTTAATCGAGAGAACACCATGTCGCTCGGAATTTGCAATGGTTGCCAACTTTTCATGGAACTGGAACTTATTTACCCCGAACACGAGACTCATGGGAAAATGACGTACAATCGCTCTGATAAGCACGAATGCAGTTTCGTTACAGTCGACATACATCAGAGCCCTTCCATCATGCTTAGCGGACTGGAGGGATCCCGTCTCGGCGTTTGGATATCGCACGGTGAAGGTCGATTCGTACTGCCGGAAAACAAGAAGCAGTACGCAATTTCTGGCACGTATTCCTACAGTGCCTATCCCGGAAACCCCAATGGAAGCGATTACGATGCCGCCATGCTCTGCGATGCCAGCGGTCGCCATCTGGTCTCCATGCCTCACATGGAACGATCCCTGTTTGCCTGGAACTGGGCGTATTATCCCGAAGACCGAAAGGAGGAATTCAGCCCCTGGATCGAAGCCTTCCGGAATGCCTACCGCTGGCTGGAGAAAAATGCATAATCAACCATCAGGCACTGGAATGACCGCAAAAGCATAACGCTTTGAGAATCTGGTAAATTCTGCCCATTGGTAGCCCGGTAATTTTGAGCAGTCTTCAATATTTAGGAGAGTAAACGGGTTTATTTTAATTTATACCCGCAATAGCTTATTTTGCAAAAAGTTTACATAAACTTAAAATGGACACGCTCAAACGCCTCTTCGATTTCCCCGAGTACCAGCTTAAGACCTTTAATCTGGACGTAGCCTTTGCTACCAAGTACAACGGCAGATGGGAACACATTTCCTCGGCCGAATACGTTACTAAGGCCAACCAGTTTAGCCGTGGGCTTCTGGAGCTCGGTATAGGAAAAGACGACAAAATTGCGGTCATCTCGACCAATAACAGAACAGAATGGAATATCGTAGACATAGGCGTCCTTCAAATAGGCGCTCAGAACGTGCCCATTTACCCGACCATTTCCAGCGAAGATTACGAATACATACTGAACCATAGCGAAGCCAAATACTGTTTCGTATCCGACAAAGAAGTACTTGATAAGATCCTGGCCATAAGCGGAAAATTAAATACCGTCCGTGAAGTGTATTCGTTTAACGAACTCGTTAATTGCGCACACTGGACGGAAGTCCTGGAGTTGGGAAGAGGCGAATCCCGCCAACCCGAAGTCGATGCGCTAAAGGACCAGGTAGATCCCGGGGATCTGGCTACCATCATATATACCTCAGGAACCACCGGAGTCCCCAAAGGAGTTATGCTCTCACATGATAACTTGGTGAGCAACGTGATGGGAAGCACCAAAAGGCTGCCCATAGAAGATGGCAATGTTAAGGCGCTGAGTTTCCTGCCGCTCTGTCATGTGTACGAGCGCATGCTGATTTACCTCTACCAGTTCAGAGGCGTATCGATTTATTATGCTGAATCCCTTGAAACGATTAGCGAGAACCTCAAGGAAGTCAGGCCCCATATAATGACAGCGGTTCCCCGTCTGCTCGAGAAGATCTACGACAAGATAATTGCCAGGGGTTATGAACTTAGCGGCATTAAGAAGAAATTGTTCTTCTGGGCCGTTGATGTCGGCCTTAAATACGAGCCCTATGGTAAAAATGGCTGGCTGTACGAACAGAAACTCAAATGGGCGCGTAAGCTCATATTCAGTAAGTGGAAAGAGGGTGTGGGTGGTAACCTGGGTATTATAGCCTCCGGTAGTGCCGCATTGCAGCCTCGACTGGCACGAATATTCAATGCCGCCGAATTTGGGGTCATGGAAGGCTATGGACTAACGGAGACATCACCGGTGGTGTCAGTTAATGACATGCGCAATGGTAACTTTCGCATCGGGACGGTTGGAAAACCCATAGAATACACTGAGGTAAAAATTGCAGAGGATGGAGAAATCCTGGTCAAGGGGCCTCAGATCATGCAGGGATATTACAAGAACCCGGAACTGACCGCACAGGTAATCGTCGATGGGTATTTTCATACCGGGGATATAGGCGAAATCGACCAGGACGGTTTCCTCAAAATCACCGATCGGAAAAAGGAAATGTTCAAGACCTCCGGAGGCAAATACGTCGCTCCCCAAGTTCTTGAGAATCGATTTAAGGAGTCTCTTTTCATCGAACAGATCATGGTCGTTGGTGAGGGAGAAAAAATGCCGGCAGCCATCATACAACCCGCCTTCGAACACGTTCGGGAATGGGCAAAAGCCCACCATTTCGAACTCGGCACCAACGAAGAGCTGGTCAATGACCTCAGGGTGCTCAAACGCATACAGGAAGAGGTGGACCTGGCCAATGGGCAATTCGCGAAGTGGGAAAAGGTGAAAAAATTCAGACTGACGCCAGAGGTCTGGAGTGTAGAGGCCGGACATCTTACACCGACCATGAAACTCCGGCGGCGCATCGTGAAACAGATGTACATGCACCTGTACAACGATATTTACGGCCACTAAAACGTCCGGATTCCGCCATCCTCCGTGAACAGTGCACGAAGATTCATGCAGCCCAGGGGTTAGCACTGCTACCCTATTGCCGTGAATTCATGACCACTTTTTTATTATGCATGCATAATATTTTTTGTATATTTGACTTGTGGATGTCAAGTATACAACTATAGATTATGCGCTTCGGGCTACCTGGCAGGCCGTTGCACGCCTTTACAATGAGGAGGCCAAGCAACACGACCTGACCATGGCCATAGGATTCAGTCTGTTGAGCATAGATCCCAAAAAAGGCATCCCAAGTACCTCACTCGGCCCCAAGATGGGTATGGAAGCCACCAGCCTCTCCAGGATTCTTAAAGTCATGGAAGAACGAGGGTACATTTGTCGAAAGCCCAATCCTGAAGACGGCAGGGGGGTGCTGATCTTCCTGACTCCCCTGGGTTTCGATCGGAGGGAAGCCTCCAAGCAGGTCGTGCTGCAGTTTAACACCGTGGTGCGCGAACACAGCTCTGAGGAAGACCTCAAGGGGTTCTTCCGCACCATAGCCGTGATCAACCAGCTCATAGGCGAGAAAAAAATCTTCAACCAAAGCATACCACAAACCAGAAAAAATTCCTGAAACAAGGTCCATGAAACGACGAATTAGAAAAGTAGCCGTTGTGGGTTCCGGTATAATGGGAAGTGGCATCGCATGCCATTTTGCCAATATCGGCGCACAGGTCCTCCTGCTGGACATCGTTCCGCGCGAGCTCAACGAAGCCGAGAAAAAGAAAAACCTGAGTCTGGACGACAAACGCGTGCGGAATCGAATAGTCGATGAATCCCTGGCTAAGGCGATCAAGTCCAGGCCCGCACCCCTTTATCATGCCTCCTTTGCCAACCGAATAGAAACGGGCAACCTGGAGGATGATATCTCCCGGGTTTCCGAGGCCGACTGGATTATCGAAGTAGTCGTGGAACGGCTGGACATCAAGCAGCAGGTATTCGAAAAGCTCGATGCCCACCGCAGACCTGGTACCCTGATCAGTTCCAATACCTCCGGAATACCCATTCAGATGATGAGCGAAGGAAGGTCCGAAGACTTTCAGCAGCACTTCTGTGGTACTCACTTCTTTAATCCCGCCCGTTATCTCAAGCTTTTCGAGGTAATCCCCGGGCCCAAGACTTCTCAGGAGGTGCTGGACTTCCTGGCCGGATACGGAGAGCAATTCCTCGGAAAGACAACCGTCATTGCCAAGGACACGCCTGCCTTCATCGGTAATCGCATAGGAATTTTCAGCATACAGAGCCTGTTTCACGCAGTCAGACCCATGGAGCTGACCGTAGAGGAAGTGGATAAACTGACCGGACCGGTGATCGGAAGACCCAAATCGGCTACCTTCCGAACGGTGGATGTGGTCGGACTGGACACGCTGGTTCATGTGGCCAACGGGATTCGGGAACACTGTCCGAACGACGAGCAGCAAGCACTGTTCGAACTGCCCGATTTTATACAGACCATGTCGGACAATAAGTGGCTGGGAAGCAAAACCGGGCAGGGTTTCTACAAAAAAGTCAAGGACGAAAGCGGTAAGAGCGAAATTCTGTCGCTGGACCTGAACACCCTGGAATACCGGGCCAAAAAGAAGGCCAGGTTCGACACCCTGGAAAAGACCAAGGAAATCGACCGGGTCGAAGACCGTTTCCCCATATTAATTGAGGGTTCGGACAAGGCCGGTGAATTCTACCGCAAGACCTTCGGCGCCCTGTTTGCCTACGTTACACACAGAATACCCGAGATAACGGATGCTCCCCACAAAATAGACGATGCCATGAAGGCCGGATTCGGCTGGCAGCACGGCCCATTCGAAATCTGGGATGCCATAGGGCTCGAGAAGGGATTGGAACTCATAGCAGGCGAAGGATTGGAGGCTGCTACCTGGATACGGGAAATGGCCGATGCGGGCCATACTTCCTTTTATAAAATAGAGGAAGGCAGAACCCTAAGCTACCTGCCGGAACACAAGGGATACATGAAAGTGCCCGGACAGGACGCCTTTATCATACTGGATAACATACGGGAGCAGAATACGGTATTCGAGAACAAAGGATTAACCGTTACCCACCTGGGAGACGGAATTCTGAACGCCGAATTCCGGACTAAGATGAATACACTCGGAGGCGATGTAATTAGCGGCCTTAACAAGGCCATCGATCTGGCCGAAAAAGAATACGAAGGCCTGGTGGTGGGCAACCAGGGTGCCAACTTTTCCGTTGGAGCCAACATCGGTATGATTTTCATGATGGCCGTCGAACAGGAATACGATGAATTGTCAGCCGCCATCAATGCCTTTCAGCAGACCATGATGCGCCTGAGGTATTCGGCTATCCCCGTAGTGGCAGCCCCTCACGGAATGACTCTGGGAGGCGGTTGCGAGCTCAGCATGCATGCCGACAGGGTGGTGGCTGCGGCGGAAAGCTACATAGGACTTGTAGAGTTTGGAGTGGGTGTCATACCCGGTGGGGGTGGCACCAAAGAGATGGCCCTGCGCGCCTCGGATTCCTTCAGGAAAAACGACGTGGAGCTCAATGTATTGCAGGAATACTTTCTGACCATAGGCATGGCCAAAGTATCCACCAGCGCTTACGAAGCCTACGACACGGGTATACTCCAGAAGGGCAAAGACGTGGTGGTAGTGAACCGGGACCGTCAGATTGCAACGGCCAGGGATCAGGCGCTGCTGTTAGCCCGCAGCGGATATACCCAGCCGATCCGAAGAAAAGACGTCAAAGTACTGGGGAAACAGGCCCTGGGCATGTTCCTGGTCGGTACCGATTCCATGGAGGCCGGAAATTACATCAGCGCCTATGACAAAAAAATGGCCAATAAACTAGCCTACGTGATGGCTGGAGGAGACCTGTCCGAGGCGAGTTATGTCAGCGAAGACTACTTGCTCGACCTCGAAAGAGAGGCCTTCCTCTCTCTATGCGGGGAACGCAAGACCCTGGAGCGCCTGCAACACATGATAAAAACGGGTAAACCACTAAGAAATTAAGGAAACCAGATGGAAACAGCATATATAGTAAAAGGATACAGGACGGCAGTGGGCAAGGCTCCAAAAGGCTTGTTCCGCTTCAAACGTCCGGATGAACTGGCAGCCGAGACCATAGAATACCTGATCGGACAGATGCCCGGTTTCGACAAGTCCCTGATAGACGATGTCATGGTGGGTAATGCCATGCCAGAGGCCGAACAAGGCCTGAACATGGCCCGGTTGATCTCCCTGATGGGGCTCCAGATCGACGATGTACCCGGAGTCACGGTGAATCGATACTGCGCATCCGGGCTGGAGACCATAGGTATGGCCACTGCCAAGATTCAGTCGGGCATGGCCCGTTGCATCCTGGCCGGCGGCGCAGAGAGCATGAGTTATATCCCCATGGGGGGTTACAAACCCACCCCGGATTACGAGCTGGCATCCCAGGGAAAAGAAGACTATTACTGGGGAATGGGACTCACAGCCGAAGAGGTAGCCAGTGAATTCAAGGTATCCCGGGAAGATCAGGACGAATTCGCCTTTCAATCCCATCAGAAGGCATTAGCCGCCCAACAGGCTGGTCGTTTTGACGATCAGATCGTACCGATAGAGGTAACCCACACTTATGTGGACGAAAGTGGCAAGAAGAAAACCCGAACCTATACGGTTAGCGAAGACGAGGGGCCTCGCAAGGACACCAACCTAGAGGCTCTTGGGCGTCTCAAACCGGTTTTTAAGGCCGGAGGGAGCGTAACGGCCGGAAACTCCTCTCAGATGAGTGACGGTGCGGCCTTTGTACTCATCGTGAGCGAAAGCCTGCTCAAGGAACTCAATTTGGAGCCTGTAGCCCGACTGGTCAGCTATTCAACAGCGGGTGTTCCCCCACGTATCATGGGCATTGGTCCCGTCAAGGCCGTACCCAAAGCTTTAGAGCAGGCCGGCATGAAGCTGGAAGACCTGGAGCTGATCGAACTCAACGAGGCCTTCGCCTCCCAGTCCCTGGCGGTTATCCGGGAGCTCCAGCTCGATCCTTCCCGGGTCAATGTCAACGGTGGAGCCATAGCCCTGGGCCATCCGTTGGGTTGTACCGGTGCCAAGCTTTCGGTACAACTGTTCGACGAAATGCGCAAACGGGGTCTTCAGGGCAAGCACGGACTGGTTACCATGTGCGTGGGGACCGGTCAGGGCGCAGCAGGAATCTTCGAATTTTTAAACTAGCAACACGGATCCATCACCCCTATTAAAAATGTCAACTATGAAACTGGAAACAGAACCCAAAGAAATCATCCGCGGAGGACAGTTCCTCGTTAAGGAGACCTCCTGCGAGGACGTGTTCACTCTGGAAGACTTGGACGAGGAACAACGCATGATGCGAGACACTACCAAGGAATTCACCCAGCGGGAGCTTTGGTCGCATTGGGAGCGCTTTGAAAGCAAAGATTACGCCTATACGGAACAGTGCATGCGCAAGGCCGGCGAACTCGGTCTGTTAAGCATTGCGGTACCTGAGGAATACGGCGGGATGGGGCTCGGATTCGTGTCCACCATGCTGGTGTGCGACTACATATCCGGGGCCACCGGCTCGTTCTCGACGGCCTTCGGCGCCCATACAGGCATCGGTACCATGCCCATCACCCTATATGGCACCGAGGAGCAAAAGCAGAAATATGTGCCCAAACTGGCCAGCGGAGAGTGGTTCGGTGCCTATTGCCTCACGGAGCCCGGCGCCGGTTCGGATGCGAATTCCGGTAAGACCAAAGCGGTGCTCTCGGAAGACGGTACCCACTACAAGATTACCGGTCAGAAAATGTGGATTTCCAATGCAGGCTTCTGCAATCTGTTTATCGTTTTCGCCCGCATCGAAGACGACAAAAACATTACAGGTTTCATAGTGGAAAATGATCCGGCTAACGGTATCTCCATGGGAGATGAAGAAAAGAAGTTGGGGATACACTCCTCCTCCACCCGCCAGGTCTTTTTCAATGAGACCCGAGTGCCCGTGGAGAATATGTTATCCGAGCGCGGAAACGGCTTTAAAATCGCGATGAATGCCCTTAATGTGGGCCGCATCAAACTGGCGGCAGCCTGTTTGGAGGCCCAGCGCATCATCATCCGCGAATCCGTGAACTACGCAAAGGAGCGTGTACAATTCAAAACGCCCATAGCCGAGTTTGGTGCCATCAAGGCCAAGATCGCCGAAATGGCCACCCAGTGCTATGCGGATGAGTCGGCTTCATACCGTGCCGCTAAGGACATTGAGAATCGCATACGCATACGACGCGAGCAGGGAAACAGTCACCAGGAGGCCGAACTCAAGGGAGTGGAAGAGTTTGCCATCGAATGCTCCATCCTGAAAGTAGCCGTATCCGAACACGTACAGCAAACCTCGGATGAAGGCATACAGATTTACGGGGGCATGGGCTTTAGTGCCGACACGCCTATGGAATCGGCTTGGAGAGACGCCCGTATAGCCCGTATCTATGAGGGTACTAATGAGATCAACCGGATGTTGGCAGTGGGCATGCTGATCAAGAAGGCCCTCAAGGGTCATGTCGATCTTCTCGGCCCGGCCACGGCAGTGGGTGAAGAACTCATGGGTGTACCTTCCTTCGAGGTACCGGACTTTTCGGAGATTCTTTCCGAGGAAAAGGATATGGTCTCCCGATTGAAGAAGGTCTTCCTTATGGTTGCCGGCAGCGCCGTTAAGAAGTACGGGACTGAACTGGAATCGCACCAGCAGCTCCTGATGGCCGCCGCCGATATACTTATACAGGTTTATCTGGCGGAATCCGCCATACTCCGAACTGAGAAAAACGTCAAACGCTTCGGCGAGGAAGCTCAAAAGGCTCAGGTTGCCATGAGCAAGCTCTACCTGTACCGCGCAGTCGATATCGTACAGCAAAAAGGGCGTGAGGCCATAGTTTCATCTAGCGAGGGAGACGAACAGCGCATGATGCTCATGGGGCTGAAGCGGTTTACCAAATACACCAACTTCCCCAATGTGATCGCGCTGAGGAACACAGTGGCAGAACGGGTTAAGGATGCCGGAACCTACCCATTCGATGCGTAACTAATACGTGCTGCATTGCGAATCCACCCTGCTTACACAGGGTGGATTCCTTATTTTTGGGCCTTCCTTAATTCGAATTATGGACCCGAATCAACTGCGCAACCTGTTTCGCCCGGAGCCCTATCGTGAACAGAGTCAACAGCTGCTCGAGCTTGTTGCCCAGTATCTGAAGGACTGCGCGCAACAAAACCATTCCAGGACCATCCCCTATTGCGAGCCCGCTGAGCAGTACGACTTCTGGAAGGACTTTCAATGGGAAAGCGACCAGCCTGTAGCCTTTTTCCAAAAGGTCATTGATCGGATAAACCATCTTCACGATCCCCGGAATTTGGGGCATCAGGTTGCTCCTCCCCTTCCCCTGGCAGCCATGGCTGCAGGCCTGGGAGCCCAACTAAACAACGGTAATGCCATTTATGAAATGGGCATGCCCGTGGCGGTCATGGAGCGCTGGGTATGCGAACAAATGGCGGAAGAATTCGGTTTCCCCAAAGAAGCCCGCGGCTTCCTGACCTCGGGCGGCACCCTGGCCAACCTCACTGCTTTGCTCGCGGCCCGAAAAGAAATCCTGCCCTACGATGTGTGGAACGATGGAAGCAAAGAGCTGTTAGGTGTAATGGTAAGCAGCCAGGCCCATTATTGCATAGATCGTGCAGTGCGCATCATGGGTATGGGTGGACGTGGAATCGTCAGTGTGCCGGTAAAAGAAGATTTTACTCTAGATGTTTCTCAACTGGAAAGCAGCTATAATCGAGCCTTGGAAAAGGGCATTCGGGTCTTTGCCATAGTGGGCAGCGCGCCTTCGACCTCTACGGGAAATTTCGACGATTTCAGGGCTCTGGGTAGTTTCGCCAGGGCAAAAGGAATCTGGTTTCACATCGACGGGGCGCACGGTGGATCGGCTGTATTATCCCAGAAATACCAGGGTCTGCTGGACGGTGTCGAATTCGCTGATTCCATCATTATAGACGGTCATAAGATGATGCTCATGCCGGCCCTGACCACCATGCTCCTGTTCCGCAGTGGGGAACATTCACACCGGACTTTTAGGCAACAGGCCGATTACCTGTTCGATGAGGGGCAGGATGAGGACTGGTATAACCTGGCCAAGCGCACCTTCGAGTGCACCAAGACCATGATGGGCCTTCAATGGTACCTGCTGTTTAAATCCTATGGCAAGGAGCTCTTCGATGCCTACATAACCCGGCAATTCGACTTGGCCCGGGAGTTTGCCAGACTAATTACAGCCCGGGAGCACTGGGAAACCGCAACCGAACCCATGTCCAATATCGTTTGTTTTCGATACCTGCCTCCCCGGATTCCCCCCCAAGAACACAGCAATTTCCAGAAATGGCTCCGGCGCAAGGCGCTGGAAGACGGGACCTACTATATCGTAGAGACCCGGTTAAATGGACATACCTATCTGAGGGCAACCCTGATGAGTCCTTTCACTGAAATTCACCACCTGGAGGAAATGCTCGGATACTGTGAACGCCTGTCCGAGAAGTGGGTGCCCAGACCGGTATCCGGAGGCTGATCAGTTGGCGATACTCTCGAGTATTTCTTCCTCCGATACTTTCTTGGAAAAATTGATGGCGCATTCGATAAGCGCCAGATGCGAATACGCCTGGGGGAAGTTCCCCAGCAGTCGTTTAGTTTCGAAATCGATGTCCTCGCTAAACAACCCGAGGTGGTTGCTGTAGCCCAGTAATCGTTCAAACAATTTCAGGGCCTTCTCCTCCTCACCGATTTTGAACAGGCTGTTGATGAACCAGAATGTACAAATGGTAAAGGACGAAGAGGGTAAGCCGAAGTCATCCTCGTTCTTGTACCGATAGAGAAGACCGTCGTTACTCAGGTCACGTTCTATGGCCTTCACGGTACTGACATATTTCGGGTCGTGGGCGTCGATGAATCCATAGGGCTCCATCAGGAGCACCGAGGCGTCCAGGTGGTGCGTACCATAGGACTGCACGAAGGCACCGACGTCCTCGTTCCAGGCATTCTCCAGTATATCTTCCTTGATTTCTCGTTCGAGTTCCTGCCACTTAGCGACCTTACGCTGCTTCTCGAACATCTTTGCGACCTTGACCGCTCGATCTATCGCTACCCAGCACAGTACCTTAGAGAAGGTAAAATGCCGGTCTTCGCCGCGGAATTCCCAAATGCCCTTATCCGCTTCACGCCAGTGGCGTTCAACGATCCATACGATAGCCTTGGTGATGCTCCAAAGTTCTTCACCATTATCGATATCGTTACTGAATTTATTGAGTTGTTCGTGGATCACATCCATCAAAATCCCGTAGATATCGTTCTGGCGCTGTTTGTAGGCTGCATTTCCAATACGGACGGGTTTGGAGCCCTTGTAACCGTCCAGATGATCCAGGGTATATTCGGTTAGCGTCTTCTCTTTGTTGATCCCGTACATGATCTGGAGCTTCTCGTCCTTATCCGGCATCAGATCGATGATGAATTGAAGGTAACGCTTGGCGGAGTTCTTGTGCCCCAATTCGGACACCACCTTGATGACCATGGAGGCATCCCGGATCCAGCAGAAACGATAATCCCAGTTTCTTACCTCCCCTATGGTCTCGGGCAGGGAAGTGGTGATGGCGGCCAGCACGGCCCCCGAACGATCGTAGGTGAGCATTTTCAGGGTAATCCCACTGCGTACGATCTGTTCGTTAAATTTCTTGTACCTTGGCGTACGATCAACCCAGTCCAGCCAGTAAATCTTGGTGCGCTCGAACTCGAGATACATCTTCTCGGTATTGGGTTCGATCAGTTTCTCGTTGTAACAGATCAGGAAGTAACCGTCCTCGGTCAGGGTTATTTCTTCCTCTTCCAGTATGGACCTCTGGGAGAAGGAGGAATAAAGGAATAAGGTGTCGTACTTTACCCGGTTGGTAAGACTGACGATAAATTTGTTTTTCGAATACGTCTGGGTTTCACCCAAAGCATACTGAAGCTGTGGACTATAGGTTACTCGGAAGACGGGCTTCCCACTGATGTGCTTGATATAGCGCACGATTTCCGGCGGCGTATGGTACTTGCCGTTATTCTTCTGGTAGCGGGGCATGAAGTCGCGTACTTCAAAAGTATTCTCCCCGTCGGAGTACCGGGTGACCAGTATGGCCGTATTCCTAAGGTATTCCTGGGTAATCTCGTAATTATATCGGGTGAGTATCTCGAAACTTCCTCCGCGTTTCTCGTCCAGAATGCGGGCAAAAACGGAAGCCGAGTCGAACTGGGGCAGACAGCACCAGTCGAGTGAGCCGGTTTCGGAGATCAGTGCCGCGCTCCGGCAATTTCCGATGATACCATAATTCAAATTGTCCATGGCTGTTGATTGATGATGGAGTCTTCGCCAACAAATAAAGCGCAAAAATCAGGACTTTAGTACTTTTACTAAAACCAAAAGTGCATGATTTCATGAGCAAAACGATCATTATTTCCAACAGGCTGCCCGTTCAATTGCAAATCAAGGAAGGTGGCCTTACGGCCATACCCAGTGTGGGAGGGCTGGCAACGGGAATGAAGTCGGTGCACGATGGAAAAAACAGTCTGTGGCTTGGCTGGTCGGGACTCACCGAAGAGCATACGCCCAAAGCGCTGGAAGGCCAGATAGACAGTGCGCTGCGGGAACACGGCTGTGCCCGGGTTTCCCTCACTGAGAAGGATATCGACGGATTCTATTACGGTTTTTCCAACAGGACTATATGGCCCCTGTTCCATTATTTCCTGGAATATTCGGAGTTCGAACTGTCGTTCTGGAATGCCTATAAGCGGGTGAATCAGAAATTCGTGGACACCTTGTTGGAACACGCCGGTGAAGAGGACGTTATCTGGGTTCACGATTATCAGCTGATGCTAGTGCCCCAGATGGTCAGGGAACGCCTGCCCGACGCACGCATTGGGTTCTTCCTGCATATTCCCTTCCCCTCCCACGAAATTTTCAGGACCCTCCCCTGGAGAGAAGAGGTGGTGCGTGGATTACTGGGTTCGGATCTGATCGGCTTCCACACCTACGATTACGAACGGCATTTCCTCAGCTCCGTTCGCCGGCTGCTTCACCTGGATGTGCACTTCAACGAAATCTTCATGGATAACCGGGTGGTTCGGGTCGACTCCTTTCCTATGGGCATCGATTATCAGCGCTATTATCTGGCCGCACAGGAAAGCGTCCGAAAGATGGGTTCGGAGCGCTCCGACCTGCGGGTAAAAATGGATGTTCATAAGGATTCCGCGCCGGACACCAAGCTGATCCTGTCCATCGACCGGCTGGACTACAGTAAAGGCATCGACAAACGCCTGCTGGCCTTCGAATATTTTCTGAAGAAGTTTCCCGAATTCCAGGAAAAAGTAAGGCTGGTAGTTCTGGCCGTGCCTTCCCGTTCCAATGTACCCCAGTACCAGAAGCTCAAAAGAGAGGTAGACGAGCTCGTCGGCCGCATCAACGGAGAGTTTTCTAAAATTAACTGGACCCCCATCTGGTACTTCTACCGTTCTCTTCCCTTCGAACAGCTCATCGATCTGTACACCGCCAGTGACATTGCCTGGCTCACCCCGCTTAGGGATGGGATGAACCTGGTCGCCAAAGAATACGTCGCTACCCGTACCGACAGGACCGGAGTACTGATTCTCAGTGAAATGGCCGGATCGGCCTACGAAATGAATGAGGCCCTGCTCATCAACCCCAACAACTTTGAACAACAGGCAGAAGCCCTGTGCAAGGCGATCCATATGCCCAAGGAGGAGCAGATCGCCAGGAACATGTACCTGCAACGTAGATTGGAACGCTATAATGTGGAAGTCTGGGCCAGAGACTTCATGAAAACCCTGATGGAATCCTCATTGACCGAAGTTTCCTCGGTGACCCATAAGCTCAGTGGCGAAGAAGAAGAAAAGGTTCTTAAAGATTACCGCGGTGCTCGGAATCGCCTCCTTTTCCTGGATTATGACGGCACTCTTACCGGCTTTCATAAGGATCCTCAGAAAGCCTCGCCAGATGACGAGCTCTATGAACTCCTCGATAGCCTGCACAACGACCCCCGAAACACCCAGTTCCTGATCAGTGGCCGCGACAAGGATACCTTCAGTCGCTGGTTCGGTTCACGAGGATACCATATGGTAACTGAGCATGGAGTGTGGATTTCCAGGGACGGAGGGCAATTCCGCATGATGGAACAGGTCAAGAAGGATTGGATGGAGAAAATTCGGCCTGTACTGGAATCCTTTGTGGATCGTACTCCCGGTTCTTTTATAGAAGAAAAGGCCTATTCGCTGGCCTGGCACTACCGAAATACCGACCCTGATTTTGGGGTGAAGAGGGCCAATGAGCTCAAAACGGTGCTGACCTCCCTGATCGGCAATGACGAGATAAGCGTGCTGGACGGCAATAAGGTGATCGAGGTCAAGAGCAGCAATGTCAATAAGGGCAGGGCGGCATCCCGCATACTGGCCGAGGGCGATTACGACTTCGTATTCGTGATCGGTGACGACTGGACAGACGAATTCATGTTTCAGGAGCTTCCCGATTACGCCGTCTCAGTCAAAGTAGGCGTGGGCAAAACCGATGCCCGGTATTATGTGAAGCACAACGGCAAGGTTCGGGATCTCCTTAAGAAATTTGCCGAAATGGCCGGAGATAACTAGTGCGCATGACCTCAGGGCTGCCTATTTGTTCCTAAGGAGACAGCTTGCCCGACCGCCGCAAGGCATCTACTGCGAAAGGCCTGTCGGTGGCGAATCGGTCGATGCCCAGGTTCTTCCATTCGGCGTAGAGCTCATCCCCCCGGGCTTGTGCCCTGCGGTCCAGATTGCCCAAGGTACCCAAGGTCACCACAACACCGGCTTCGCGTAAGTCCTTATAAAATTCAGCGTCCTTGAGGTTGAGGCCGGTAAAGGCCGATACCCTATCCGGGGAGATCCCACTTTCGAGGAATCGGGTCAGCGCCTTGCGGGAACCTATGGAAACGGAGAGGTACAGTTCCGGGTCGCTGCCGTGTATGCGTATGGCGTCCGAAATGTTGTAGGTAATCAGTTCCACCCGTTCCGAAACTCCATATGACCGGACGAGCTCGATCACGGGATCAAAGGATTCATTATCCTTGATATCCAGACTCAGGAAGGCATCTGTATCCCTCAGCCATTCGAATACCCGTTCCAGGGTCGGAATTCCCATTTCAACGATTTGGCCATGCATATCCACAAGTCGTGCAGACGACAGCTCTTCCAGGGTGAAATTCCTTAGGGGGCCTTTGAATGTGGTTGTCCGGTCGAGCGTTCGGTCGTGCATTAACACCAACTGCCGATCCCGGGTTTGCCGGACATCTACTTCCAGCATCACCCCATCGATCAGCTCCACAGTATGCCGAAGAGTCTCCAGGGCGTTTTCCGGATAGCCCGATGCGGGACCCCCGCGATGGGCGCTTATAGTGACCGTGCGTATGGATGCTCCGGCTGGATTTTCAGGGTTCCGGCGACAAGCGCTCAGTGCCAGGATGATGAGCAGAGCGGATGTGATTGCCCATCGGCCCAGGGATGATACAGGGATATTCATATCGTTTTCATTCGACCCGGGGAATCCGTTGTTGGCTGCCTTTCACTTTACATTCAAAAACGGGAATCCGAGTTACGGCAAAAATGGGGTATATTGTTTGTCGACACAAAATTCATATCCATGACATATCAGGCGATCAGCACCCTTGGGATTAAAGTTTTTGCAGCCTCGCTTCTGACCGCTGGGCTCAATGCGCAGACTGACCCCCGTTTATACGACATCATCGACGCCGTCTCCGCAGAACGCATCGAAGCCGATGTGGCGACTCTGGCCGGGTTTGGCACCCGGCACACCCTGAGTGATACCGTTTCCGATACCAGGGGCATCGGTGCTGCGCGACGCTGGATCAAACGGGAGTTTCAAAAGATTTCGAAAGACTGCGACGGTTGTCTTTTGGTCAGGGAGCAAAGGAATCTGGTGAAAGAAGGCACCAATGCACGCATCGTAAAGGATGTCTGGGTGGTCAATATACTGGCGATACAGAAAGGAAGCAAATATCCGAACCGCTATGTGATCATGAGTGGCGATATCGATTCCCGGGTATCCAGTCCGACGGATTATACCTCCGATTCGCCTGGTGCAAACGACAATGCGAGCGGAATGGCCGGTACCATAGATGCAGCCCGGGTGCTATCGAAATACCGCTTCGATCACAGCATCATATACGCGGGGCTCTCCGGAGAAGAACAAGGACTCTTCGGAGGTCAGGGACTGGCTAATTTCGCCAAGGAACAGGGATGGGAAATTGTCGGAGTTCTCAACAACGACATGATTGGCAATATCAAGGGGGTGGATGGTGAAATCAGCAACACGGAATTCCGCATATTCTCCGAGCCCGTACCTCCCACAGAAACGGAAAGGGAGCGCAGGGCACGTCGCTTTTACGGAGGTGAGGTAGATGGTATCTCGCGTCAGCTGGCGCGCTATGTACACAAGCTGACGACCCTCTACATGCCGGAAATGGATCCACGGCTGATTTATCGCCTCGATCGCTTTGGCCGTGGAGGCCACCACCGGCCGTTCAACGATTTGGGGTACGCCGGTATACGCATCATGGAAGCCCATGAAAACTACAACCAGCAGCACCAGGACATACGTGTAGAGGACGGCATCGCCTATGGGGACGTTCTGGAACATGTAAACTTCCCGTATGCCCGTAAACTGACCGCGGTCAATGCCATCACCCTGGCCTCTTTGGGTTGGGCTCCTCCCGCTCCCACCGAAGTAGCCATCGGCGGTATCGTAGAGCCTTCTGCCAAGCTCAGCTGGACTAAGGCCGAAGGTGCCATAGGGTATAAAATCTATTGGAGGGACACTACCTCACCGACCTGGGACTATGCCCGATATGTGGGTGACACCGACCGTTTTACTCTCGAAGGAATCGTTATCGACAATTACCTCTTCGGGGTCGCCTCGGTGGGTGCGAATGGACATGAAAGCCCGGTTACCTTTCCTCAAAAAATAATCCGATGAATATGAAATACCAAATTCTTCCAACTGTACTGATCGTCTCCATAGCCCTGTCCTTACAAGGATGTAAGTTCGGAACCGGTACCGAGAGTTCCAGGGATACGGCCCAGACCGACATTTCCCTGAGCGAATCCCCGCGGCACCACGAATGGCGAACGACCGAACGTTCCGATGGGACACAGCTAGAAACCTTTGTCGTTTACTCCGAGGTAAACGCCGGAGCCCCGGGAGTAATCGTAATCCACGAAAACCGGGGTCTGAACGACTGGGCACGCTCCTTCGCCGACCAGTTGGGCGAGGCGGGTTATCTGGTTGCCGCGCCCGATCTGATTTCCGGAACCGTGGAGGGAGTCAAGCGCACCACGGATTTTGCTAACTCAGATGAAGCCCGTAAGGCCATCTACGGCCTGGACGCCGACATGGTAACGGCCGATCTGGACGCGGTTTACCAAATGCTCAAGTCCGATCCCGCCTGTAATGGTGACATTTCCGTAGTGGGTTTTTGCTGGGGAGGAAGCCAGAGCTTCCGCTATGCCACACATAATGTCAATCTCCAGAACGCGTTTGTGTTCTACGGAACGGCCCCCGCTGAGGCCGAAGCTTTGGCTTCCATAAGCTGTCCGGTATACGGTTTCTACGGTGAGAATGACCAGCGGGTGAATTCAACGATTGAAGCGACCGGTGAATTCATGAAGAAAGCGGGTAAAACTTACGAACCCGTAATCTACCAGGGAGCTACCCACGCCTTCATGCGCAAAGGGGATCAGGCCGAAAGCGGTGTCGAGCGGGAGGCTCGCGATGCGGCCTGGGAACGGTTACTGAACCTGCTGTCGAACTAAGCCCAAAGAGCTGATTGACCACTAATGCGAACGCACAGACGACCAGAATACCTCAGATTCCACGCCCTGCTGTTCATGGTGTTTGCCCTCTGGAATTCCTATGCGCAAATGGAGGGCTTTAGCCGGCAAGACAGTCTAAGGGGAAGCATTACCCCTGAACGTGCCTGGTGGGATTTGACCTACTACGACCTGCACGTCGATGTCGATATCGAAAACCAGAGTCTTCAGGGGACGAACCAAATGCATTTCCGTGCCATCCGTCCGGAACGAAGGCTGCAAATCGACCTGCAGGAGCCCCTTGTCCTCTACAGCGCCGTAATACAGGGAAGCGAATGTCCCCTCAGCCGAGATGGCAATGTATACTATGTAGATCTACCTTTCCTGCCAGAGGCCGGCCAGATCTTTGAGTTAGAGATGGCCTATGGCGGAGTACCCCGCAAGGCAATTCGAGCTCCCTGGGACGGAGGCTTTTCTTGGGAAAAGGATCGGAATGGACGCCCCTTCGTGGCCACTTCCTGCCAGGGACTGGGAGCGAGTTCATGGTGGCCCAATAAGGATCATATGTACGACGAACCCGACAGTATGCGAATACGGGCCACCGTTCCTTCGGACCTGGTGGCGGTAGCCAATGGCAGATTGGAGAACGTTAGGGAAACTGGTGGTCGGAAGACCTTTAATTGGGTCGTTAAAAATCCCATAAACAATTACGGCGTCAACATCAATATCGGGGACTACGTCCGTTTGGATGACTCCTATAAAGGACTTAAGGGAACCCTGGATCTCACCTATTATGTACTGAGTTACGAACGGAAAAGGGCTCTGAGACAATTTCAACAGGTTAAGCCCATGCTGGAGGCCTTCGAACACTGGTTCGGCCCCTATCCGTTTTATGAAGACAGCTTCAAGCTGGTGGAGGTGCCCTACCTGGGCATGGAGCACCAGAGCTCGGTTACCTACGGCAATCGGTACCAGAACGGTTATCTGGGCAGGGATTTATCGGGAACGGGACAGGGACTTAAATTCGACTTCATCATTATCCATGAATCCGGTCACGAGTGGTTTGCCAACAACATTACCTACAGCGATGCGGCAGACATGTGGATACACGAGGGCTTTACCGCTTACAGCGAATCCCTTTTTCTGGAATACCACCACGGATTCGAGGCGGCAGAAGAGTATATAGTGGGTACGCGGAGCCGCATTCGGAACGATCGCCCCATAATAGGGGCTTACGGCGTAAACCAGGAGGGCTCCGGTGACATGTACTACAAGGGGTCCAATATGCTGCATACCCTTCGCCGGCTGGTAGAGGATACCGAGCTGTGGAGGGAAGTACTGCGGGGCCTTAACCGGGAGTTCTACCACCAAACCGTGAGCAGTCGTCAGGTGGAAGACTACATCAGCCGGAAAACCGGTAAGGACCTGTCCGCTTTTTTCCAGCAATACCTGAGAACTACCATGATCCCCATTTTGGAATACCGACGGGACACGGACGGTACGCTGGCCTTCCGCTATACGAATGTAGTGGAAGGCTTCGACATGCCGGTGGAATTACTGATTGATGGCAGTCCCAAGTGGGTGTTTCCCGACATCGAATGGAAGACTCTTGATACGGTGGCAAAGGATGTCGACATTCACCCCGGCTATCTGGTGGATTTCAAGCCTGCTGAATATTGATTGCAGAAGGTGCTTGAGCACTGGGTTCGGCCTGTATTTCTTGCCTCTGAGCGCCAAAATTACTATACTGGCCATCGAAAATTAACTGATCAACCATGAGCATACTGAATCGTTTTGTAGTAACCCTATCCCTGGTATTGCTGGGATTTCCGCTGTTTGCACAAACCCTGGACCGGAACCTGCTCGGAGATATACGAGCGCGCAACGTGGGTCCCGCCGGCATGAGCGGGCGGGTTACCACTATAGACGTGGTCCTGGACGACCCCAACACCATTTACGTAGGCACTGCTTCCGGAGGCTTGTGGAAGTCGGATTCCGGTGGCATTGCCTGGGAGCCCATCTTTGATCGTGAGAAAACCGCCTCGATAGGAGCTGTAGCCATTCAGCAATCCAATCCCGACGTAGTCTGGGTAGGAACCGGAGAGGGAAACCCGCGAAACAGCCTCAACGGGGGTTATGGAATCTATAAATCCCTGGATGGAGGCAAGACCTGGGCCTGCATGGGGTTGGAACAGACGCGTCATATACACCGGGTGATCATCGACCCAACGCATCCCGATGTAGTGTATGTCGGCGCCATCGGTTCGCCCTGGGGTACACAACCCGAACGCGGGGTGTACAAGACCCTGGACGGAGGCAAAACCTGGGAACGCATCCTGTTTTCCAATGAAAAAAGTGGAACCGCAGATCTGGTCATGGACCCCTCCAATCCCAATAAGCTGATCGCGGCACTCTGGGAGCATCAAAGGCAGCCCTGGTTTTTTAATTCCGGTGGCCCAGGCAGCGGTCTCTACATTACCATAGACGGGGGCGAAAACTGGAAGAGGCTGGACGAGAGCAACGGACTTCCCAAGGGACCGCTCGGGCGCATAGGGCTGGCCTTTGCCACCAACAAACCCGAGATCGTCTATGCCCTGATCGAATCCAAGAAAAATGCTCTCTATCGCTCGGAAGACGGAGGTATGAACTGGAAAAAGGTCAATGACAAGAGTGACATCGGAGACCGTCCTTTTTACTATTCCGACATCTACGTGGACCCCGAGAACGAAAACCGGGTATACTCGATCTTTACCTATGTCAATGTCTCGGAGGATGGAGGCAAAAATTTCGAGCAGCTCATGCCGGCGTACTACGTGGACAATGGGGTACACCCGGACCATCACGCCTGGTGGATACATCCGTACGACGGTCAATTCATGATCGACGGTAACGACGGGGGCATGAACATCAGCCGGGACGGCGGTAAGTCCTGGAGGTTCATTGGCAATTTACCCGTGGCCCAGTTCTACCATATCGCTACCGATAACGAATACCCCTATAACATTTACGGAGGCATGCAGGATAACGGTTCCTGGCGAGGCCCGGCCTACGTCTGGAGGGATCAGGGCATACGAAACAGCTACTGGCAGGAAATTTCCTTTGGAGACGGGTTCGACGTGGTTCCGGATCTGCAAGACTCCCGTTACGGATTCTCCATGAGCCAGGAGGGCAGTGTCGTCCGTTACGACTGGCAGACGGGGGACAACTATACCGTGCGTCCTACCCCCCCATCCATGGACGTCAAGCTCCGCTTCAACTGGAATGCCGCCATAGCACGGGATCCCTTCGACCCGAATACCGTGTATTTCGGAAGCCAGTTCGTCCACAAAAGCACGGATAAGGGGTTGACCTGGAAGGTCATCTCCGAAGACCTGACGACCAATGATGCCGAAAAACAGAAACAGTACGATAGCGGAGGCATTACCCTGGACGCTACCGGAGCCGAGAATCACTGTACCATACTGGTCATCGAGCCCTCTTCCATGGAAAAGGGAATGCTTTGGGCAGGTACCGACGACGGTAGGGTTCACTATACCCAGGACGGTGGTAATAAATGGACCGAGGTGACTAAGAATCTCAAAGGCCTGCCCGAGGGCAGCTGGATAGCCCAGATTCGGGCGTCGGCCAGTCAGAAAGGCGCGGCTCTGCTGGTGGCCAACAACTACCGGCGCTACGACTATACCCCCTATGTGTATCGTACCCGGAACTACGGTCGTTCTTGGGAACGTATCGTCGACGAAGAGGATGTATTCGGATTCGCACTAGCTGTTATTGAGGATACTGAAAATCCCAACCTTATGTTCCTGGGAACGGATGACGGGCTGTATTACTCCATCAACGCCGGGGAGGACTGGACGAAATGGTCCGGAGACTTTCCAACCGTGTCCACTAAAGACCTGCAGATCCATCCCAGAGAGCAGGACCTGGTGATCGGCACCTTCGGCCGTTCAGCCTGGGTTATCGACGACCTCAGACCACTACAGGAAATGGCCAGGGATCCCGCCAAGATGGAAGAACCCTTGCTGTTATTCCCCTCGCCCATGGCCTATCTGGCCTCCTTTCAGCAACCTACGGGCAGCCGTTTCGGTGGTGATGCCTTGTACAACGGGGAAAATCGCAAGGCGGGTGCAATGATCACCTACTTCCTCAGCAAGGACTTCAAGGATAAAGAGCCGAACCGGAGACGTTCCGAAAAGAAAAAGGAGAAAGAATCCAAGAAAGAAAAGGACAGCATTCAATTCCACATTTACCAGGGTGGTGAACGCATACGGACGCTGAAGTACAAGACACCGGACAAACCGGGCTTCCACCGCATTTACTGGGGACTGGAGGAAAAAGGAGCCGACCGGCCCATGCGCAACTACCGCAAACCGAAAAGAGAACCGTCAGGACAGAAGGTACTACCGGGTCTTTACAAGGTAGTAGCTGAAATGGGCGAATGGAAGGACTCCACCCAGGTTCAGGTCAAGATGGACCCCAGGCTCAAACACAAACTAAGCGATATGCGTCAGGTTTATGAATTCGGGAAAGAACTGCAGGGGTACCAGCAAAAGGCGGCCGAAGCCCTGAAACAACTGTCAGAAAGCAAGAAGCTGGCCGAGGGATTCAAAAATGAGCTCAGCGAACTCGATAAGGATAACTATAAGGAAGCCATTGAACGCAGTGAGGCCATCTCCAAGGATATTGACAGCATCGTCGCGCTGTACCTGGGCAAGGTGGACAAGCGTCAGGGCATCAAGCAGAATCCTGAGGTTACCGTGATCGACCAGATTAGTCTGGCCAGGCGTTACGGAAGTTCCCGACCCTCAGGCATTACGGAGAATGAGACCCGTCTCAAGAATTTCGCCCGGCAGGCCCTTTCCAGTGCTCTGGAACACACCAACAACTTCTTCCGATCTTCCTGGAGTGAATACCAGGCGTTTATGGAGAACCTGGAGATCAAGCGCTTCAGGGAGGTCAGGGAAATCCGAATCGAGGAGTAAAACCGGGCTCAAAAGCCATTAACGACCCTAGCGGTAAGGAAATCCTTAATCAAAGCGTCTCGTCATGAAAACCATTAAAGTTGATTTCTCTTCGGCCACAGGTCAGAAGCTGATGGGCAGGTTAGAGCTACCCACCGATCAGCACCCACATAATTACGCCTTATTCGCTCACTGCTTTACCTGCAATAAAAACCTCATTGCCGTTAAGAACATCAGCAGGTCCCTGACTTCACAGGGGTATGCCGTACTGCGTTTCGACTTTACAGGGCTCGGGGAGAGCGAAGGAGACTTTGCTGACACCAATTTCTCGGCCAACGTGGAGGATCTCGTCGCGGCGGCTAACTTCCTGAAAGATCATTATCAGGCTCCCACTCTGCTCATCGGCCATTCCCTAGGCGGAGCAGCGGTGATCTTCGCCGCCCGCATACTGGAGTCGGTGATGGCAGTGGCCACCATCGGAGCACCTGCGGATCCCGAACACGTCACCCACTTATTGAAGAACAGCCTGGATGAAATCAGAGAGCAGGGCGAGGCGATTGTAACCCTGAGCGGAAGGGATTTCAAGATCAGAAAGCAGTTCCTGGACGATTTGCAAGACCATTCCCTCGAGGAAACGGTTGGAACTCTCAGAAAGCCTTTGCTCATTCTACATTCCCCTCAGGACGATACGGTTGGAATCAAAAACGCCGAACTCATTTATACCAGCGCACACCACCCCAAGAGCTTCGTTTCTCTGGACGGAGCAGATCACTTACTGACACAAAAGGAAGACTCCCTTTACGTTGGCAGAGTAATTGCCGGATGGGCCGATCGTTATCTGCCCGCTAAGGAGCCCTTTCACCTGGGCCTCAACACCAGGGAACAGGTGGTTGCGAGTCTGGATGCCGAAGATGGCTTTAGTACCGCCATGAAGGTGGGCAGGCATTACCTGATGGCGGATGAGCCTGAGGAATACGGAGGTCGCGAATTTGGGCCCTCACCGTATGAGTGGATCTCAGCAGGACTCTCGGCCTGTACAGTGATGACATTGCAACTCTACGCGAAACGCAAGGACTGGCCATTGGAAAATGTACAGGTGCATACCTCCCACGACAAAACACATGCCGAGGACTGCGAGCAATGCGAACAGGACGGGAGTAAAATAGACAGCTTTGAACTCAGGATCAAACTTGAGGGGAACCTCAGTGAGGATCAGATCTCACGATTGCTGGAAATCGCTCATCGCTGTCCCGTTCACAAGACCCTGGCAGCACCCGCCAAAATAAAAATAGGCCTGTTGTAAGTTGGACGTACAACAGGCCTCATATTCTTAGGTTTGACCGATTTATTCCTCGAGTGTCACTGTGCGCTCCACTCGGTTAAACGGACCCTCAACCCAATTCCCTTCGGCATCAATGAGCTCGAGCTTGATGGTAACCTCACCCATGGGAAGGCCCTTTAGCACGAAAGGTGCCCATTCCGTCAGAGTAAACGCTTCTCCATTTACAGTAGCTCGCACCTTATACCCGTCATCGGCAAGTTCCGCATTGAGTACGAAAAAATCCAGCATGAGATTCTCGGTATCCGCTCCGGAGTAGGTGCCCTTGGGGCGGCTGTAGATGAGCGTCGGGGCTTCCATGTCCAAACCGACTTCGTCTACCGGGTCTTCCCCTATAGACATCTTTCGAACAACAACGGAATTCGGATTCTTGACGGATTCGTGATAGGACCGGCTGAGGAAGGCAACCAGGTGATGAACGCCTTCGGGCAGTTCTTTGCTGAACGCTGGCTCGTAATGGGCAGAATACGGCTGATTGTTCAGTATAAAATGGATGTGCTGCCCTTTACCCGAATTCGCCAGCTTTTCCGCATTAGGGCCTCCCGTCTGGGCGCCCAATTCATAATTGCTGACCTCGAATTCGAAGTCTACCATGCCCGCGGAACTAATCTCCGATCCGGCAGGCTGTTGCATGGCCAGCACGGCATCGCCGTATTCGGGTGAACCCGTTAGTTTTTCGATAGTGATATTAACCTCCGGGATTGGCTTTGCTGTGTTCTCCTCCTTTTTTTTCTTGGAGTCCACACAACCCACCAGGACTATGGAGCCCATCAGGAGTGAGAATACGGCGTAAGAAAATTGTGATTTCATCTTCTATGATTTTTCAGTTTGACGTTTTAAATGCTATGGGTTTCAAGACGCCGTTAAAGGTAACGAACTTATCACAAGCGAGTAAATTCAGGAATCATTGGGCAAGCCTGAATGGGTTTTTACTAACTTCCAACGCCTCACTGTCATACGAGCCAAAGCATGTCTTACGTTACCCTAAGTGCATGCCCTTTATCCGGCACATTCGACGAAAAGACTAAATTTGTTTTTATTTAACGCATGGATATATCCAAGATCTTCGGAGCTTTCCTGTCCATAATCGGAATAGTATTTCTGATTTATACGGCATTTCTCATCGTGGGAGACGCCGATAATCTGAAAAAACTGATCGTGTTTGGTATTTTGGGAAGTATTTTCTTCTTCTCGGGGATTAGTCTGCAGAAGACACCTCCCAAATGATTTTGCAGCTCAAATCGGGTTCGTGGGAGATAAATTCTAAACGGTAAAAAACTCTGCCTGATTGTTCTTTGTCCGTTTTCCCGTGAAGTCAAAATAGGAACAGAGAAGATTAAATTGCCCCCTGAACGGTCCTTTGAAAATCGTCAATACTCTTCCAGGCCTGCTTACCACCTTTCCATAGCCCCATGAATCGTTCAGTACGACGCAATTCACATGGAAAACCTGCGATAGATAAATTCTATTGCAATTTTTATAATTCTGCTTACCAGTGTTTTACAGTTGCTTATTGCAACCACAGCTTGAAGTCATTTACCCGTTCTCGGCTCACTATGATTTCCTGCTCCTTATGCCCCTTAACTTCAATCTTCAGTCGGGAATTTGAGTACGCGATGATGTCAAGTATGTGAGGAAGCTGCACGATATACTTCCGACTTACCCGGAAAAAAGATTCCGGAGCCAATTCCTTCTCCAATTGTTCGATGGTAGTATCGAGCAGGAAACTCCGACCGCTCTCGGTGGCCGCATAGGTTCCCTTGTCCTGGGAATAAAAGCAGCTGACTTCGTCCACAGGGATCACCTTGATATGAGAGCCCACCCGGGCGGTATACCGTTTCTTGTACTCACGCTCTACCGGATTACCCAAGAGCTTCCGAATGTCCTCAAAGTCAACCCGGGGTTCCTCTCTTCTACCCTGAAGCTCCCGGTATTTGCTCACTGCCGTTTCGAGTTCCTCATCATCTATAGGCTTGAGCAGATAATCAATACTGTTGAGCTTAAAGGCCTGCAGGGCATATTCGTCATAGGCGGTGGTAAAAATAATCGGGCTGCTCACCTCAACTTCATCAAATATTTCAAAAGACAACCCATCCGCCAGCTGAATGTCGAGAAAAATCAGGTCGGGATGTTCGTTGGCTGAGAACCATTCAATCGCCTCTCGTACCGAATGGAGCTGCTCCTCCACCTGTATGGATAAGTCCTGCAATTGCCTGGCCAGGCGGCGGGCAGCGGGTTTTTCATCTTCTATGATCAGTGTCCTCATGATATAGCTTTAGAACTGGAAATTAGCGAAAGGAGTCTTTATCCATGTACTCCCGTATTTTTCGCTCCTCCCAATCCTTGCCCATGAAAGGAACCTTTCCGAAAAGTCGTATGCCCTTCAAAAACAAGCCCAGTCCCCAGAACAAGGCTACCCAAAGGACCCAGGGATCCCTGAATTCGTCCAGGTAATAATTAAGGGCGGCTAGTCCTCCAACAACCAAAACGTAGGAGAACAGGCCGTAATAGAAGGTGCGAACTTTTTGCACCTTGTCTTTAGCCATCTGATATTTAGGATTTTCGCGATTCATAAGTCGTATTTTAGAGATTGTCTTTGTCCATGAACTCCCGGATTTTCCGCTCCTCCCATTGCTTACCGAAGAATGGCAGCAGGTTAAAGACGCGAACCCCATGGGCCAGAAGGCCCAGGCCCCATCCAATCAGCGGAAATACTACCCAGGGGAATTCGGTGGTGATGTAATTCACGTACGCCATGGCCGACATGGCCAGTACAAATACGAGGGTGTGTACATAGAATCCCCGGATCTCCTCGACCCTTTCCTTGGCTCTCATGTACTTGAGTTGTTCTTTGTCGTTCATCTTTATACGTTTTAGACAAAGTTGCGATTATAGGTTCGCGGGTAGAAAATTAATCTACCGAACTGTAGCCAGGCAAGGATGAAGCGTTTAGAAATCGTCCTTTTCCATCAACTCATGAATCTTGCGCTCCTGCCATTCCTTACCCCAGAGTATATTGACTTCGAATACCCGCATCGCGTGCCGGGTTAATCCGAACCCCCAGCCCAGGGTGGGGAATATCGCCCAGAGGAAACCGGGTTGGGACCAGTAATTGAGTATCCAGAGAGCGGGGATCACCAGCAGGAAGGACCCCAGATGACCGTAGAAACCCCGCAATTCCTCTACTTTTTCTCTGGCCTTCTCGTACCGTTTCTTGTTGAGATATTCCTCTGAATTGGGTACGTTCTCGATCTCCACTTCCTCACCGAGCAGGGGTAGGGTTACACTGAACAGGCCCTTTTCCTTAGTGATCTCCACCGGTTCGGGAGTCAGAAGCTGGTAACGCTGCCTGATATTCTTCAATCCCACTCCACTACCCCGGCTTACAGTCTGTTTTTCCTGCAGATTATTCCGGACCACGAGCCGGTCATTCTCTTCCAGCACCTCTATGGTCAGCGGCTTCTGACCCGAAACCTCGTTGTGTTTTACCGCATTCTCCAAAAGTAACTGCAGGGACAGGGGCACCATTTTGGCTTTTGGAGACTTGACCTTGTCGGGCAAACGGAATTCCAGGCTGTCCTCGAAGCGCATGGTGAGCAATCGGGCGTAGGTGCGCGCGAAGGACAATTCATCCTCCAGAGTGACCAAGTCCTTGTTTTTCTGCTCGAGTACGTAGCGGTAAACTTTGGACAGAGAAGTGGTAAACTTCTGAGCCTGCCGGGGATCTTCCTCAATCAGGCTGCTGAGCACATTCAGGCTGTTGAACAGGAAGTGGGGATCGAGCTGATTCTTAAGGGCCTCATAGCGGGCGGAGGCCGTACCCGCCATTTGCTTATGGATCCTGACTTTTTTATCCTGCCACTCCTTGTAAAAATACATGAGGTGAAAAAACAGGGTGACCACCAGAGTGATCAGGATCCCAATTACGTAATTGACCAGCCGTTGTTGAGCGATAAAGGTCGGCCAGTCCATTCCCTTTAAGCCAACCAGATGTATGGCACGAGCCAGAAAAATACCGAGTACCGTAAGGGCTATGCTGGCTAGCAGGCTGCCTAAAATCTTCAGAGCGCTGGGCTTGCGAAATACATCCCGCTGGTGCAGGTAGTTAAATAAGGTTCCGTTAAAGGAGGTGAGTATAATGGCATGCAGCATGTGATTGATGAAATCCGAACGCAATTCCTCATTCCACTGAATGCCACCATCTGCAAGCGCTTCCAGACCTATGAATATGACCGAGAGTACCAGCCCGACCAGTCCACCAATGTAGAGGTATTTCCAAAACCATTTGATTATGCGCTCCATGGGATATTCGTTTATCCAGCGTTTTCAAGAATTTATAGCCCGCTGCACGGAAACTAAACTACGAAATTACGCTTTCCGCTGCTCGGGCCCGATCGCTTTGACCAAAAAGGCGAATAATGAGGATGAATGGTCAAATACCCGGACTCAGTCCACCCGGCTTGTAACAAAATGCTTCAGATACTTACCTATAGGATAAAGTGTTACGCTTCCTGACTTTATGAATAGACCATTTTGTTTGGAATCGAAACTTCAATACCATTTAACTTTACTAGTAACAACCTAAAACACGAATCATGGTAAACAACAAAGGCTGGATGGGCTTTCTCGCCCTGGGCCCCTTTCTGGCAGGCATAGGTATCGCGATTACCTATTTCTTCTTCATTTTCACCCTCATCGGGGATGCGGAGCAACTGGACAACATGCCGGAAGAGGAGACGGTGCAATACGTTTTTGGCAGCCTGGCTCCCCTAATCATACTTATTGTAGTTACGGTGGCTCTGTCGTTCCTAGCACTGATCTTCTATATCATACACGCGGTGCGTAATCCCAGGCTCCAGGGCAATTCGGCTCAGATCGCCTGGATCATCGCATTTATCTTCACCAGTCATCTGGGCATTTTGGTCTACTGGATAGTGGAGATTATCGGGCGCAAGGACGAACCCCTTCAGAACGACAGGCCTACAATTGAGTCCTGAAAGCTAACAGTTCGGTAACCCGATTTAGGTAGGAAATGATAACATTTGGAGTTTTACAGCATGAATCATTTAAAAACCATATTATGAAAACAATCATTCTCTCTGCCATCGCCGCACTGTTCACCTTAACTGCCATGGCTCAGACCGAAGGCGTATCTATTAAGGTAGTAATTGACAACGTTCCTAGCGACGAAGGAAAAGTTCTGATCTCCTTGCATAAGAAAGAAACCTTTATGCGCGGAGCGGGTATCGAAAGTCTGGCAAGCACCATTGAAAACGGTAAGGTGGAATTTACCTTCACGAATGTGCCCCCGGGCACCTATGCCATAGTGGCCATGCACGACAAGAACGGGAACGAGCAAATGGATATGGACGACAATGGCGAGCCTCTCGAGAGCTGGGGACTTTCCGGTAATGACATGTCCTTCGGACCGCCGGAATTTGACCTGGCTAAATTCGAAGTATCCGATAAAGACCTCGATTTCAATATCCGATTTTGAGAAAAAGAGGTCTCTTGACAAAAGCCCGGACATATCAAGTGTCCGGGCTTTTTATTATACTTTCTCTGACAACCAGGCCTTCATCATCCACACCGTCTTCTCCTGCTCGCCTATGGTGTCCGTAATCATGGTCAGAGTGCCTTCGTCCCCCATCTCCTCCGCCAGAGGAAGTAGCGACCTTTCGATGGCCAGCAATTCCTGTAGTGAATCGAGTATGAGCTGCACGGCTTCTTCGTCCCGGCTTACGCCTTTTCCAATGGGAACCTTAACATTTTTCAAATAGTCTGCATAGGTGTGCAGGGGCTCCCCGCCCAGGGTTAGAATCCGTTCGGCCAGTTCGTCTACTTTGGTATTTGCATCCGTATACAACTCCTCAAACTTCATATGGAGCTGAAAAAAGGACCTTCCCTTAACGTTCCAATGTATTCCCCTCAGATTTTGGTAATAAATCTGAAAATTAGAAAGCAAATGATTCAGTTGAACAGCGAGCTGCAGTGATTTTTCGGCATCGAGGCCAATGCTATTGAGACTCATGGAGTTATAGTTTTATGTAATGATTAAGATAAACAAAAATAGAATTTACTGATATTTATAGTTTATTTAGTCGATAAAACCTGAATTCCTTTCAACAGACAGCACCCTATGACAATAACCCAACTGCAGTATGTAATTGCGGTAGCCGAAAAACGCAACTTCACCCTGGCTGCTCAGGCCTGTTTTGTTACTCAGCCCACCCTCAGTATGCAGGTGCAAAAGCTGGAAGAAGAATTGGAAGTACAAATTTTTGACAGGACCAAGAAGCCTATAGGCGTAACGGAAATTGGATCCAAGATCATTGCCCAGGCTCGACATGTAGTCGCCGAGGCTAATCGTATTGCGGACATCGTTGACCAGGATCAAGGTTTTGTAGGAGGGGACTTTCAGCTAGGCATCATTCCCACGGTAATGCCCACCCTGCTTCCCTTGTTCCTGAAGACTTTTATCCGAAAATACCCCGATGTAAAGCTTTCCATACGTGAACTCCCAACCCGGGAACTCATAGGTCTGCTGGAGGAATCCCAAATCGATGCTGCCATAGTGGCCACTCCACTGGGCATAGATGAAATTCGGGAACGACCGCTGTATTACGAACCTTTCGTCGGCTACATCCCAGAAGGAAACGCGCTGTCGAACAAGGAGAAACTCATGGCATCCGACCTGCAGGACATTCCTGTACTGGTCCTGAAAGACGGGCACTGCTTCCGGGAAAACGTGCTCAATCTATGCAGTACCCGGGGCCATACGTCCCAGGATGACTCCTTTAGCCTGGAAAGTGGCAGTTTCGAAACCCTGATGCAGCTGGCAGACGAAGGCCTCGGCATCACGCTGCTTCCTTACCTACAGGGGCAGAATCTGTCAGGAGCCAGGAAAAACAATCTCAGGCCATTCCGAAACCCGCAACCGGCGAGGGAAATCAGCCTGGTTTATCATCGAAATGAGCTGAAAATGCAGATTATTCAGGCTCTGCATGAAACCATCGGTCAGGCAGTAAAACGGGAGATCGCCTTTCTGGATGTAGCCATAATCAGTCCAAAGTAAGCGGCTCAGGCACCGCCTGGGGTCCGAACATAGAGCAGTGAGGGCTGAAGCTCCGGCTTATCGATAACGAAATAGGTCAGCCAGATTTTTAGTTCGTAAATTTCGTTGGGCAAGAGGCGTTCCAATGCCTTCTGTAACTCCTTAATAAACAATTGTGCGTCAAAGCTCACTTTCTCCAGTAAGCGGTAGGTATACTCCAACATTGCTCGTGCCATGAAGTCAAAGATTTGCGATTGAAAGACTCCTCAAAATAGTCCAAAAAGCTATTTGCTTTTTCTTAGAAAAAACCAAAAAAAACTTAATGACTGTTAATTTCAAAGGCATCACTGAGTCGATTACCCTGGCGGTCCTAAGGGTGTTGCTGGTTTTCCTGACCCTCGGTCTGGGGTCCGGTTGCTCGAACTCCCTGTATCATATCCCTAAGCTTGTTCGCCCGCTGCTGACCAGTTCTGAAGGGTTCACCGGCATACATGTGATCGATCCCGAATCGGGTAAGGAATGGCTCCGTTACAGGGCAGATCGCCTATTTGTCCCTGCCAGCACCCTAAAACTGCTTACCTGGCACAGGGTAAGAGCCTCACTGGGCGAGCGGGCGCCTGCCTTTGGCTACCGGATCAGAGGAAACGCCATCCTTCTTCGTCCCATGGGATACCCCTATCTGGCCTATCCGGGTAAGGAGGATTCGGACATACGCTCATTCCTGCAGGCATTCGATACCCTGTACCTCGATACCGTAAACGGTCCGGATCGTTGGGCTCCGGGCTGGTCCTGGGAAGACTATCCTTACTCCTATTCGGCAGACCGATCCCTGCTTCCTCTTTACGGTAACCGCTTGTGGGTCTGGAAGACGCTGATTTCAACTGAGGCGACGGGGAGGGATACGGCCCTTGCGGAAGGCTACCGAATCCTGCCTATTGGCTTTGAAGACAGCCTGAGCTGGACCAATGGGAGCGGCACTCCTCTCGAATCCGTTCGCCCCCGAGAACGGTTCCGAAATCGGTTTACCCTCCAGAAGCCTCTGGATGGAGACACCCTGAGCGTACCTTTCATAACTGACAGCGAATTGGAAACCCGCCTGCTTTCGGAGTATATACAGCGCCCAGTGATCCCGGAGGAATCGCCGGCGAACCCAATGGAGGGGTATCGGGTGTATTTTGGCTTGCCCCTGGATAGCATTTTGCGTCCCATGCTGCGCGATAGCGACAATTTCCTGGCCGAACAACTCCTTCTAATGGATTCCGGTTTCGAAGCGGGTAAAATCCTGGACAGTCTTTCCCGGAACACGCCAGAAATTGATCAGAGTACTGTTCGTTGGGTGGACGGTTCAGGCCTATCTCGTTACAATCTCATTACTCCGGACCGGCTCACTCGGACCCTTAGTCAGTTATACAGGGCCGATTCGATCTACAGTTGGCGCCATCTGCTTCCTGTGGACATGCTTAGAATGGAAGAAGGAGGTTTTGAGCCAATCTACGCTAAATCCGGTTCCATGGGGGGCATATACAACCTGGCCGGCTTTATGCGCACCCGCAGGGGCCGTTGGGTAGCCTTCGCCATCATGAACAATAACTATACGCTTCCGCGAGAGGCCCTGAGAGCAAAGACCCACAACATACTCAGAAAAATTTACGCTTCCTACTGATTCAGGAGCCCGTTAAGGGCAGCATACTGCAACAACATAATGGTCTTGGCATCCCTGATCCGGCCATCCTTTACAGCCTGCATAGCCTCTGTAAAGCTCCACTCCAGCACTTCCAGATCCTCGGACTCTTCCGCTACTCCCCCACCTCCGTGAACCCGATCGGCATCCCGGTAACGGGCCGTAAAAAAATGAAGTATTTCCGTGACGGAACCTGGCGACATATACGATTCGAATACCTTTTCCACAGTATCGACCCGGAAACCGGTTTCCTCTTCGATCTCCTTGAGTATGGTGGCCTCTGCATCGTCTTCTTCCAAAACACCGGCACACACCTCGATCATCTGCCCATCGGAATTAGCGTTCAGATAGGTCGGCATACGGAACTGCCGGGTAAGCACGATCCTCCCGGTATCCGGATTGTAGAGCAGCACAGCCGCCCCATTCCCCCGGTGGTAGACCTCGCGGACCTGCTCTTCCCAGGTCCCGTCGAGCTTTCGATAGTCATAGGTTACCCGGTGCAGCCAGTACCAATTGTCCGAAAGGAGTTCCCTGCGTATATTCCGAATTCTTTCGGATGATTCCCCCATATCAGAATCCCTGGTCTCCGCCCAGTACATCCCCCAGACCACCGAGTATGGAGCCTTCGCCCTTGTCCTTGCCCCCACCACGGGGTGCGGCGGCCCAGACCCGAGCTGCTAGCCGGCTGAAGGGCAGGGACTGTATGTATACGGTGCCGGGTCCCCTGAGGGTCGCATAAAAGAGGCCCTCGCCCCCGAACAGGGTGTTCTTGATTCCCCCGACGAATTGAATGTCGTAGTCCACATCCTTACTGAAACCTATAATGCAACCCGTATCAACCTTCAGCACTTCGCCCGGAGCCAGTTCCTTGCGTGCCGTGGTTCCGCCGGCATGTACAAAGGCCATACCATCTCCTTCCAGTTTCTGCATGATGAAGCCCTCTCCTCCGAAAAAGCCCCGGCCCAGCTTACGTGAAAATTCAATGCCCACCGACACCCCTTTGGCGGCGCAAAGGAAGGCATCTTTCTGGCAAATAAACTTTCCTCCTTTGGCATGCAGGTCGATGGGTATGATCTTACCGGGATAGGGAGAAGCGAAACTGACGTGCTTCTTGCCCTGGCCCTCGTTCAAAAAAGCGGTCATGAAGAGTTTTTCCCCGGTCAATAAACGCTTTCCGGCCGAAAAAAGGGATCCCAGTACGCCGGAATTCTGGTTAGATCCATCGCCGAAGATGGTCTCCATTTTGATCTCCTGATCCATCATCATAAAACTACCGGGTTCTGCGACGGCCGCCTCCTGGGGATCGAGTTCAATTTCGACATACTGCATTTCCTCCCCGTAGATGTGGTAGTCGATTTCGTGGTTCTGTTTATTCATGGAAATTCGATTTATTCAGTAAGTATTCATTGCCTTAGGATCGTTACGGTTTTGCTATATTTTTTGCCTTGACCGACCATTCGAATTCAAAAGTCGCCACTACGTCTCCGTGTTCGTCCGTGCCTACCGACTTCATCCAGAACGTCTGACCTTCTCCGGTTTCCAGCGCTTTCGCTATGGATGCGCGACTCAGTGCGCCGTCTTCACAGCTAAACGATATTCGTCCCCTGGCCTTTTTGCTGAACGTAGCCCGGTTACTCACAACGAGCATGGACACGAGAGCTCCGGCCTCACGTATGTCCCTAAGGACCATGGCACCGGCACTCAGTTCGGCCGCCATGCCCTGAACGGCCCAGAACATGGATCGAAATGGGTTCTGGTTAATCCAGCGGTGGCGAACTCGGGTTACTGCCCTATCCGGCTCTAAGTCCGAAAGCCGAACGCCGCAAATCCAGGCAGACGGTAAGATGAGAAGTAAGTTTCGGTTAAATGCGGCCTTGGTCATGTGGACGTTTTAAACAAATTTACCATAAATGCAGGCAGGTAAAACTCTTAATATAAAGTTAAATCATAGTACTTTGTATTGCATGGTACTATTTTAACAATATATATTTGTAACAAAAGCTACCTTGAGTAGTCTGCTTTGTAAAACCCGACTGAAATGATCCACCAGCGCGAGAAGAATATTTCGTCACTCATACATGTGTCCACCTTCTCCAAGTATTTTATTCCTTTTGGCAATTTTATACTGCCATTGTTGCTGTGGTCCGGCAGCCGGAAGGAATCGGCTTTCGTGGATTACCACGGCAAGCAGGCGCTGAATTTTCAGCTGAGCCTGCTCACGTATGCCATCATAGCCGGCGTGTTGAGTATACCGTTTATAGTGGGTGCATTTCCCAACTTGTTCGAACACGGCCTCCCTGATTTGGGAAGGTTACACAAGCTGAATAACTTCAATGTGTACCTGAGGGACTCGGACATTTTGTGGGGACGGATACTTTGGCCTGCCGGCATCACGGGGCTGATCCAATTGGGTCTCTTTGCGATGAATGTCGTGTACAGCATACTGGCCGTGGTACGCAGTAGCGAAGGGCAGTGGTTCAAATACCCCTTAACCCTGAAGTTTATCAAGTAATCACATCCGATGAACAGCGGAGTTTATTCATATCAATCAGAATCAACCCGTCGGGAAGTACATCCTGACCAACCCTTACCTGAAGCGGGTCTGGTTCACTTTGAGCCCGGCCTGCCACAGGAAGGTTTAACACCCATTGCACGAAGATGAAGATCGAAAACACCAAGGCTCAAATGCGCAAAGGCGTCCTGGAGTACTGCATACTATCGGTACTGCAGGTCAAGGACCTTTACGCATCGGAAATCCTCGGTACCCTCAAGGAAGCCCGCATGCTGGTGGTGGAAGGAACCATCTATCCGCTGCTCACACGGCTCAAAAACGCCGGACTCCTGGAGTACCGCTGGGAAGAATCCACATCGGGGCCGCCGCGAAAGTATTATTCCCTTACCGGGAAAGGCCGGGACTTCCTCAAGGAGCTCAATGCCACCTGGCTGGAGCTTCAGGAAGCCGTGCATCTTGTAACAACGAACCATAAGCCCAATACCGATGAATAAGACAGTAACCATTAATCTCGCCAACACGGTCTTTCATATAGACGAGGGTGCCTATGAGGCACTACGCGCCTATCTGGAATCCATACGGAAATCCTTCGAGCGCACCGAGGGCAGGGACGAAATTCTGGCCGACATCGAAGCCAGGATTGCCGAGCTCTTTAGCGATCGAATGGTCACCGAAAGACAGGTCATTACCCAGAAGGATGTGGACGACATTATTGTCATCATGGGGCAGCCTGAGGACTACCATGTGGACGTGGATGTGTTCGAGGATGAGGACTCAGAAGGTAACCCGAGCGAGGGGGAAACCGTAGAAAAGCGGAAGAACCGAAAGCTCTACCGGGACATGGACAACAACTACATAGGCGGAGTGAGCCAGGGATTGTCCTACTATCTGGGTATCGATGCCATCTGGGTTCGTGTACTCTTTGTTCTGCTCACCTTATTCGGAAATGGGTTTGGGGTACTGGTTTACCTGGTTCTCTGGATCCTGGTTCCGGAAGCCCGGACAACCGCAGAAAAACTCGACATGAAAGGTGAGCCGGTCAATATCAGTAATATCGAGAAGAAAGTAAAGGAGGGCTTTGATTCGGTAGCCGATTCGGTTAAGAATGTAGATTATCAAAAGATGGGGGACTCCGTTAAAGGAGGCTCGCAGCGCTTTTTCGGTGGACTCGCCGAGGTTCTGACTTTTCTCTTTCAGCTCGTTGCCAAGCTGATAGGGCTGGTTTTGGTCATAACCGGAGGGGCCACACTGATCGCCCTGTTTTTGAGCCTGTTCTCCTTGGGTATGCTCGAATGGGTGGATTTTCCGGGGATAGAATGGTGGGAGCTATTCGAATCCACCGACCTGCCCATGTGGGTGCTGGCCAGCCTGTCGTTTTTGGCACTGGGTATCCCCTTTTATCTGATGATGTACCTCGGGCTACGGCTACTGATCAGTACACTGAAGTCGATGGGTTGGGCTGCCAAGATCATTCTTATAGTGGTATGGCTGGCCGCCACCTCAGCGCTGGTAGTAATCGGTGCCCAGCAGAGTGCCGAGTACGCCATACGGGAACGGGTAGTCAGCCGGGAAAACCTCGGGGTTATGCAGGAAAATGATACGCTGTTTGTGGATTTCAGTTCCACAGATGAATTAAAATGGGACCGGAGCATTTCCCTTGGAGGATTCCGGGTCGTTGAAGACGAAGAAGATCACACTTTCTTCCTGTCGGATGATGTACGCATGGATATCCTGGCCAGCCCCTCGGACAGCCTCGACCTTCAAATTGACAGAAGGGCCCGCGGAGCGAGGCGCTCAGACGCCCGACGAAGAGCCGAAGGCATTGAATTCAACTACCGACTGAAACAGGGAGTGCTTTCTCTGGACGGCTACTTCATTACCGATAGTGAGCACAAGCTGAGGGATCAGTCCATGGGGCTCAAATTGTATGTACCCCAGGGCACTATACTGGTTCTGAAAGGGAACATTTATAAACATCTGGGCTGGCAAACCGATATGTCCCCAAGCAAAACGCGCTTCCACTTCGGGCAGCACATCTGGCAGATGGGTGCCGACGGAGTGCTGAATTGCAAAGATTGCGAGGAAGAAGAGCCCATGGATTCAGGAGCCGACCCCACGGAAGAAAACGACGTTCCTCTGGTCGAGGAAGTCAGTGCCTACAATATACTGGACAAGTATTACGAGTGCCTTTGGTGCTAATAGAATAAAGTAATTATCAATAAACAATAACTATCATGAAAACGAAATGGATTTTTGGAGTATCCTTTTTAGGAATACTAGCTACCTCCTGTATTAACTTTAACACAGGCGTGCAGGGCAACGGCGAAGTCATCAGCCAGGAGCGCAGCGTGAATGAGCCCTTTACCGAAATCTCGGCCTCGGAAGGACTGGATGTATATATCACCCAGGGTGAAACCTCCACCATTAAGGTGGAAGCCGACAGCAATGTGATCGACCTGATCGCTACCGATATCAAGGAAGGAAAGCTTCGGGTACACACTACCGAAGGCATAGGCAGAGCCACCAAGTCGGTCTATGTTACCCTACCGGAAATTACCGCCATCAAGGCAACCAGCGGATCCGATGTCGTAACAGAGAATACCATCAGGGGTACAGAGATACGTCTGTCTGTGACCAGCGGAGCCGATCTGACGGCTACCGTGGTGGCGGAATCTCTTGAAGCCGATACCAGCAGTGGAGGAAGCATGCGCATATCCGGGGAGACCGATGCCCTTAAGGCAGGCGCCAGCAGTGGTTCCGACCTCAAAGCAGGAGAACTGATGGCCAAAAATGTAACGGCCTCAGCGAGTAGCGGAGCCTTCGTCAAGGTCCACGCGAGTGAGAATCTGGTGGCCAATGCCAGCAGCGGTGCAGACATCCGATATTCGGGCGGAGCCAATGTCAACCGAACCAAGAGTGCTGGAGGCAACGTTTCTTCGGACAACTAAACCGTTTTCCGGTTAAAAGCAGAACGCCGGGTCCATAGGGCCCGGCGTTTTTTTTATACCTCGTGTTATCTATTACTTGTCTTAAAAATAAGGACTGCTGTTACCGAAACCCCAAAATTGAATATAGATTTGATTCTCGTATATTCTGGCAACAGTCAGTCCCCATTCTGTTTCGAAAAGATACTGAATATTTCTACACCTGAGCCTCTTCCCCGGAAGAAACCATGGCCAGGTAACGCTCGGCATCCAACGCCGCCATACAACCCGTACCGGCTGCCGTGACCGCCTGTCGGTATTCCTTATCCTGTGCATCCCCGCAGGCAAATACGCCCGGTTTGTTAGTGCGGGTAGTCCGGGGATGCGTAATGATGTAGCCGGTGTCGTCCATGTCGATCTGCCCTTTGAAGATCTCGGTATTGGGTGTATGACCTATGGCTATGAAAAGTCCCTTAACCGCTATTTCCTCCTTCTCTCCATTCTGGTTGTTGAAGATGCGTAGGCCTTCGACCGTCTGATCCCCCAGGACTTCCTCGATCTCAGTAAAATAGCGAATATCTAAATTGTCTATGCTGTTCACCCGATGCTGAAGCGCCTTGGACGCCCTCATCTCGCCCTTTCGGACGAGCATGGTCACCGATTTGCAAATCTTGGCCAGGTACGAGGCCTCCTCGGCTGCCGTATCTCCGCCACCTACGATGGCCACATCCTCCCCCTTATAAAAGAAGCCGTCGCAAACCGCACAAGCCGAAACGCCTCCGCCCCTAAGTCGCTGCTCGGAGGGCAGTCCCAGGTATTTAGCTGAGGCCCCGGTAGCGATAATGACGGTCTCGGCCTCAATGAACGTTTGGTTATCGATCACTACCTTGTGAATGCCCCCGGGAGTATCGCTCAGGGTGACCTCGGTGGCCATTCCTATCCTGACATCAGTGCCAAATCTTTCGGCCTGCTGCTGCAGTTCGACCATCATCGTCGGGCCATCTACTCCCTTGGGATAACCCGGAAAGTTATCGACCTCGGTCGTGGTGGTCAGCTGTCCTCCGGGTTCCATACCCGTGTATACGACGGGTTTCAGGTCCGCTCGTGCTGCGTAGATGGCCGCAGTATATCCTGCCGGGCCCGAACCGATGATCAACGTTTTGATCCGCTCAATATCTGTGCTCATGTAACTGTATTGCTGAGATGTTTTTGCAAAAGTAGTGGTTTCGGACCGTTCCTTACAGTCATGCCCGGATCCGCTATATTTATGTTAAAGTTGGAATCGAACCAATTTTTTCGCGCATTTTTGCAGGTGGACTATAAACGATGCGATTATGACAATTTCAAGCTGTTTTGCCGTATGCAACAAACCGGAAATGGATCGCTCAGCGTTCAAAATTGGTCGGCTCTAAAACGCTGACTTGCTTTTCCTTCTGATTCGTCTTTCGTTTCACCATTAAACAGACCGCCGTGGAAAGTTCTGCCAATATGTACCTGATGAAGGCTATCGATGCCTATCCATACTCACTGGAGGAAGCCCTGGAGTCCCTCCAGTATGCACTCTCATACGAACCCAACAATGCCCGAGCGCTAAGTCTGATGGGAAAGATTCAAAGCGAACACATGCAGGATTACGATACTGCTCAGGAATACTTCAGAAAAGCTCTGGAAAGCGACATCGACCTGCCCATTATCTATCCCGACTACATACACACCTTGATTCTGGCCGAGGAGTATACCCATGCGGAGGAACTTCTGCATTTCGCCTTTGGCATCAAGGCCACCGACAAGGCACGCCTGTACGAACTGAATGGTCAGCTACTGGAAAAACAGCGCCGGTTCCGCGAGGCCATGGGCCATTACAAAATCGCATTCGAACTCAGTATCTCCTCGGAAACTTGCGAGATCATGGAGGACCATATGCGCAGGCTTAAAAAGAAACTTCCCAGGAAGAAGAAGTCTAAGGCAAAGAAAACCAACAGCGGCAAGGAGGCCACTTCCTGATTTCAGGCCTGCTCCGCCTTATTCTAAATTAGGTCCACCGTATTCACGGATCACCAGGGCTATGCGTATGCGGTACGACCTATACCAGGCCTCCTTCCCCATCTGCTGTGCCTCCAGGTGTTCCCAGTCCTGTTTCCAGGCCTGGATGGATTCCAAATCCTTCCAGTACGAAACCGTAATGCCCAGCTGGTCACGGGCGTGTTCCACACCTAAAAAGCCCGGCTGCAGCCGGGCTTTTTCCATCATTTTTTCCGCCATCTGATCATATGCCTGGGAATCCTCACGGCGGACCGAACTGAAGACTACCACATAATACGGGGGCTGGGTAGTATGTAAGAGTTCATCGGGCATATCGGAAGTTATTTTGCTTCTTCCATGCGGCGTATCATGTCCCTGAGGTGCATGCGGTGCGCCTGAGTAGATTGATTGCCGCCATTAGACCGGGCTATAGCTTTAATCCGGTTGATCTGGTACAGCACCCCCGATTTCGTATTCGCCATGGCGTCGTCGTTCTCCAGATACTTGATCAGCCGCTGCAGATAGGACAACTGCAGATTCTGGCGAATGCTGTTCACCGAACCACCTTTGTCGGCGTCAAAGACCGCGTCGGTCAGATCGTTCAGATATTCGGACAGACTGTACTGGTTGCCGTACTGCTCGGTATCCGTAATGCGATTCAGCAGATTCTCGTGCAGCAACTGCCCCAGGAGACTATTTTGAACACTCAGTATACTGCTGTGCAGCTTGGGATCTTCACCGTCAAAAGGTTGATTGAAGCCCCTTCGTTGTAGCTGTAAGTGGCGCACCAGCTCATCATCGACCTCCCAGGCGCTGGGAGCAAAGGCGTATTTGGCTAGTGCCTGCATCGCAGCCTCCTGCTTGTCCTTCGGCATAGGCGTATATGGGTCTCGTCCTTTGGAATCCGTCCCCTCGACGGCCCTGTTCACGTATACACCGCCTATATGCTTGCTGATTACTCGTAGCTGTATGCCTTTGTGTCCGAGAAGCCTCAGATAGGTATCCCGAAGTCTGGCAAAGGATTCTCCATTTCGCGTGTATTTCGAAAGGAGTTTGGGCATGAGTCGTTCTTCGACCAGTTCGATTTGTTCGGTCGCAAACCTAACGGGATCGTCGGTCAGGTCGTAGATGTTCACCATGGGATCTATTCCCTTACCGTTGGAACGCATGTCGTCTCCGTCATTTCCAAAGGCTAGACGCGGATCGGCACTACGGCTCAGAATCTTCTCGAGTCGGGCATCCTCGGCAGTTGGATTCTCAAGGGCCTCGGAATAACCGTACTCGATCGCCCACATATCGTAGTACCCGGGTTTATAATCGTAGAAGACCGACTTGTAATCCGGTGTGGACGGGTAATTGACCGCCGGATATTCCATTACAGAGTTACACAGGCCCTCCTCGACCATCTTGGCCATGTTTTTGGCATCCTCAACCGATTGAAGCGTACTGGCCTTCATATTGTGGTTAAGTCCCAGGGTATGTCCGATTTCATGCAAAATCAGGCGCTTTACCGATTCCTCCAGGAATCGCTGTTTCTCTTCAGGACTGTCCGTCAGGTCAAAGGCTGCCCGGGCGAAGGCCATCTGTTCGGCCATGAGGTTTCCTGCCGTGCAATGGGTGTACTTCCGGGCATTGTCCTGCAGTTCGTTCCAAATAGCTTCCTCTTCCTGTTGCTGTTCGAATCCGGTAAGTTCAAAAAACTCCGATCGACGAAGTCTGCCCAGTACAGCCCCGTATTCCAGCATAATGTCTGCTCCCAGAATCTGACCCGTTCGCGGATTGACAAAGCTGGGGCCATAGCCCGTGAAAGGAGGCTGGGGTGAGGACGTCCATCGCAAAACATTATACCGTATATCACCGGCATCCCACTCGGCGTCGTCGGGCTGTACCTTAACTACCATGGCATTGCGGTATCCGGCAGCCTCAAAAGCGATGTTCCATGCCTCGGCTCCTTCCTTAATGATGTCCCGGAGTTCCTGAGGAGTCGTATTTTCTATCCACCAGGTTATGGGTTCTACCACATCCGAAACCGCCTCACCGGGATTGACCTTTTCCAGATGCCAACGGTGAATCATGTCCCTGTAGGGCGTAGCATCGGATATGGTCAGATCCGTCACATTTCTGGAAAAATACCCTACGCGTTCGTCGTCCTTTCTGGGCTTAAAGTTATTTTCGGGCACCGCGATCAGGCTGTGCTGATAGGTCACACTCACGAATCGCCCATCGGTAACCTCGGAAGGCCCAAACGTACTCCTGCCGGACCCCTCGAATACCAACTCCACCCGAACATCGGTATTCTCGGGATAGTTCTTCAGGGTGAGCAAACGGCTCTTGGAGCTACTCATTTTACCCAATTGGAAGCCCCCGTACGACAAGGGATATACCCGCTTGAGCCGGGTAAAGGTCTCTCCCATGAACAATGAGCTGCTCTCGATCAGGTAAGCATCGTTTTCCTTGTCGTACGCTTCGATCTTACCATTAAAAAATACGGGCTTATTGATATTGGCATCCCTGGCCTTGCTGATGGCATTCTCCGGATCAAAATAGTACTCGGTATTTTCCAGCTGAAAATTCAGCTTGTCGTACACCTTGTTAATGGTGAATATACGGGAACCCCTGTAGGAACCTCTGTTGGTTCCGGCAGCGACTACCCCGTTTTCAACATAGCCAAAATGGATGAACTCCTTGCCTAATTGGTCTCCGCCTACCTCCAGGTAAGTCTTACCCGTCAGCGTATCCAGATACATGGTAAACAATCCTTCCTGTTTTTTGAACTTCTTGGTGAATTCGGCTATGGTCTTCAGGCCTTTCTCCTTCTTGGAAGCAGCCGAAGCCGAGACCTGCGCCTTGTTCTTCTTTTTCTTTCGCTGGGCGTGTACAGAGTGGCCCATGGAGACCATCATCATGCCCGCCAGCAATAGGGAAAGGAAATAACGCATCGTTTACATTTTAAGGTCAAAAGATACGTAAAAAGCCTTCCTGCCACTTCAGTGATCCCGGTGTATTCGGCCGAAACGCACGTCTCAACCCTTAAACACCAATTTCTCCTCTATAACGGATAAATTGCGGAGGGAACCACACCGACTTCCTGGGTATGGAGCACATCTCCCTGCAAATCCCTCACCTCGAAAAGGCCGGGTGAAGAAAAATCGCCGGCATCGACCCCATAGACCAACCCAGACCGAACCAATAGACCGTAGTAGTTAATCCCTTCGAACAACAGGCTGGGAGAACTGGCTGATTCGGCAGTTGATAGTTCGTACACCCCACCATTCATCTGAAAATAGAGGTTGTCTCCGTCCAGTTGAAGCTCGTTGGGATGTTCGGTGGTGGAAAAGATGAGCTGCCGTTCCACGCTGAGATCGGACAATCGGATTCGGTACAGGGATCCTGCTGTCTCGTTCCCTGTAAATGCCGGGTTACCCCCGCACAACACCCACAGATTGCCCTGCCCGTCGAGTTGCATGGAGTTGGGAACGTCTCCTACGGTGAGGGTCTGAACAGACAAGTCCCCGGAAATCACGCTGACCTGGTCATTCTGGGAAAAGCCTCCCTGATGGGCAACATAAAGTCGATTTCCATCGCTAAGTATGAATTCGGGACCTTCCACCACGGGTATAGTGGACGTCACTTCATAGGTGTTCATATCCAAAACAGCCACATAGTCATCGTTTGCATCGAGTCCATCCCCCCAGTTGGTTATGAATCCCGTTTCATTAAGAAAAGCCATATACCTCGGATTGCTCAATTCGCTTTCTACGGTCGCAATTTCTTCCACCGTGCTTCGATTCAGGACTTCCACCTTTTGGGAATTGTTGACGACTATGAAGGCTTCTCCCTCCCGGAATGCCATGCTCTGGGCTACATCTCCGAGGGGTCTGAAGTTTACACTACTAAATAGATTGTTCTCCATTTTATTGAAATCTTGCGAAACCACCGAAAGAGAGGCATTTCCGGCCAGAAACTGACCCTCGTGCAGTATCAGCACCCCGCCCTGATAGGCATCGAGCAGTCCGGTATCCGGAGGAGGGTTGTAGGCATTTTCTTGGGTGCAAGAGGAAAAGGTGAAAGCCAACAAAGCAAAAAAGCAAATCACATTATAGAAACTCTGTGAGTAGTACATAGTTTTTTAGAAGTTAAGGGTGAATTTTGACGTAAGGTTTCTCCCGGGCATGGGCCGGAAGGCGATGAATTCGTAGTACCGGTCCTGCAGGTTTCTGAGCTCAATGCCCAGCGTATAGCGCACGGATCTGGTCTTAACCGGACTCCAATAGGCTCCGAAATCCGTTCGCACCCATCCCGGTAATTGTTCTATTCCCTGAGTTAACACAGAGCCCGTATACACCTGCCTAACATGAAGTCGAAAATTGCCGTGCACCCAGTCCATGCGCAAGCGACCCTGATGGACCGGTGTGTAGGCCAGTTGCATCATGTCGTTTCGATCGAGGGATCGGGTATAACCGTATTGGGTGTGTATACTCAAGCGATCCACCCGAGTCTTCCAGAGCTCTGCCCGTAACGTGGTCTCGAATCCCTGAATCCAGACCCTATCGGTATTCAAGGGCGACCAGATGTCCGGAGTACTTCCTGGCAACCAGCGGATTAGATTACGGCTGCGTATCCAATAGGCATGCGCTTCCCAGTTCCATCGGTCGTTTTCATGAACCAGCCCCAGCTCCCACTGCACTGAGTTCTCGGGTTCGAGTTTGGGATTACCACCGGGATCCCAAAAGAGATCGTTGAAGGTGGGTGCCCGAAAATTCCTGGAGGCGTTGGTCTTAAGCTTCCAATGCTTTCCCAGGAGCTGCTCGGCCTGAAGGGCGAACAGTACCGGGCTTTCGAATTCCGTGGTTATTTCCTTCCTCACACTACCGCTCAGGGTGAGCCGCTTTCGGGTATAGGCAAACAACGAGCTTATCGAGAGATCCGTTCGGTCCGGGGAGTTGATATTACGTCCCAGCGCCGACAAGCCCTGAATCTGGGCGAAGTGTTGCCAGGACCAATACCTCCCCAGCCTCAGAGTACCTTCGTAACGTCCCAGTAACGTGTGAGAGCTACCATTCCCAGATATCGGCCCAGACTGCGACTGTCTGAAGGTGTAGGTCTCGAACAGATGGGCCAATCGAACAATGATTTCGTATCGTTTCGTTTCGGTTTCCAGGCTCAACTGGGTGCGGGAGTACGCATCGCTGTACTCGCTTTGGCTCGGTGCGAGCAGGGTTGAACTCAGTTGACGATTTCCGGTATTGCCCATGTGGTAAAGGTTTATCCGACTGGTATTTGAAAACCTGTGTGCAGCATTGAATGTCCAGGACAGGAATTCGTAACGGCCGTTCTCATTACGCACTGATGTTCCGGGTATGGGATAATCGTTTTCGGAATCCTGAGCGGTTACCCCCCAGTTTACACTCCAGTTCCTGCTGCCACCTTTCTGGCTGAATGCGGCAAATCGACTCTCGAAGCTCCCGTAGGAGGCGTCCAGTCGTTGCGTCCAGTCGGATTGGAATCGCAGTGCCTGATCCAGGTGGACGCTCCCCCCTATCGCTCCGCTGCCAAACAAAACACTTCCCCCTCCCATCCGGAGCACGGGACGATCACCAGGCTGAAGGATGAAATTGTTGAGGTCTACCTGTCCATTGAGTGGAGAATTGATGTTAATCCCATTCCAGATTACAGCGGTGTGTCCTGCTGAAGTGCCCCTCAAACTAAGGGAGGCAACCATACCGCGTCCGTTTTCGCGGACGAAGCCCAGGGACTCATCCGCCAGGATCCCTGCCCAGGTGGTACGGGCCTGTAGCACGGAATCAGCAAGGACCTGATTGCGGTATCCCATGGAATACCGGTACAAACGACGATCCGTGAGTACTACCTCCTTCAGCGGAATGGTTAGCTGCGCATACAGCGGGACATGGACGAATAGAAGGATCGCCCCAATAAGGAATTGTCTGACGTTCATAACCTACTTTTATCCCGAAAGCATAGCGGTATTAGGTACAGGCAGGTCTCCTGGCTTTTCCTCTCGCAGGCACCTTCCCATCGTATGGCAGAGTGGCCTTCGACAGTGGTATCGCCTGCGGATTCCCTGAAGTCAAAAAATTCAAGGACGGCGGATTACAGTTGCGGGAACAGCTCCGGCCTTTCACCGGATTCCCTTTTAATTGCTCTTCGGAAGACCGTCAGTGGTCTGGAAAAGAGCAAACCAATACAATGATAAAGGTACGCCTATTTTTACAAATCCTTAACAGTTTAGGCCCTCTAATTATCATCTCCCCCTTACCCTCCGATGTCCTGATCCATTGCCCGTCAAACGGGCTGGCCCTTAGAAAAATAATTTCATCTAAAAAAGATCCGACCTATCCGGAGTTTTTATAGCTTCACTCCGCTTATGGAAGCCTATCTCAATTACCTGGATCAAACCGAATGGGCCCTGCTCATTTCGCTGGCTATGCTGGTGTTTTTCATGACCGCATTCTTTGTGAGCTCCTCACAGCGTTCGGGTAAAATCCGGGAAGTACGTCTTGGATCCGGGGAGCCATCCGGCTCAATGCCGGAGAAATACGATCACTACGAGACCCGCACCAACTGGATCAGTCTGCGAAGTGCCGGAGCGTTAAGCCATTCCGGACAAAACGGAAGTCGTTTCATGAGCAGGACATCCTTACCCCAGGAAATACGAGACCTCATACACGAGATTGGGTTCGAGATTACCGTTCTCGACATACAAATGCAGCCCGAGCGTCATGTTAGACTCGAAATCAAGGTGAACGAACGCGGTTTCTTCGAGGTGGGTAAGCGCAAGGGTCCGAGCCCCTTCGAATACACCCTGCCCAGGGTAACCCACAGTACGGTAGAACTCAGCCTATGGCAGCCCTTTGTCAACCTCAACAAGGAACAGGTCTACAGTCAAATTCGATTCGGCCGGCTCCGAGATGCCGATTCCTGGAGAATCGTCTTTGAGATACAATCGATTACGGATAGCTTCAGCCATATCGACTACGAAATCTATTGGGAGCGTGTCCACGAGGACGCTCCGGCCCGAGTCGACCTCGGCCCCGGTCGCGAGCTGCCAAAAACCAACAAGGGCCCATACTTCCGCAGTCCCTGATTCCAGGGCTAGACCAGGTGCAGGAGGTACCCCAACAGGGAGCCAATAACCACCACCCAAATCGGACTGGCTTTGCGGTAACCAAATACCCAGGCATAACTAAGCAGCGCAATCAATAGTGTATGCCACTCTACTATGGCCTCTGCTGAAAGCTCTACCAAAATAGCCGCCATGACCGCAACGGCAGCTACGTTCACGCTGTCCAGAAAGAATCCCATAAAGCGGGAGCTCCTCAATTTGGGCACTAAAGGATTAAGCAGGGATACAAAAACAAAAGAGGGCAGAAATATGCCAACGGTAGCTGCCACAGCACCCCAGGGTCCGGCCAACTGAAAACCAATAAAAGTCGAAGTGGATAAAACGGGCCCCGGCGTAAATTGACCTACGGCTATGGCATCGAGCAATTCGGCCCGTGTCAGCCACCCGCGGGCCACCAACTCGGCATCCAGATAGGCAAAAAGCACATAACCACTACCGTAGAGCACCGATCCTACCTTGAGGAATGACCAGAATACCTGCGGAATGCTCATCGAACTACGCAGCAGGTCACCGATAATGAACAGGGCAGGCGCATACGACTTCAGGCTGGTACGAAACCTTTGGCGGTAATGGAAAAAGGCGGCACCAAGCAGTCCTGATCCCAACAGCAGCAGCACCTCGTTGGCGCCACCGAGGCTGACAAACAGGATCAGTATGCCCATGATGATAAGTTCGGAATTCTTCAGGGCCTTGCGCCCCAGCTTGATGATAGCCGAGGTGATAATCGCCAACACGGCCGGCTGAATGCCGTAAATGAACGGCTGTACCTCAGGCAGGTTTCCGTAGGAAACGTACAGCCAGGCCAGGAACCCGGTAATGACCACCGAGGGCAGGATAAACGATAATCCGGCAACGACCAGACCGAGGAAACCCCCGCGTTCTTTGCCACAATGCATGGTGAGTTCGGTGGAATTGGGGCCGGGTATCAGATTGGTCGCACCTATCAAATCCAGGAAATGCTGGTGATCGATCCACTTTCGCCTTTCCACTACTTCTTGTTCCATCATGGCGATGTGGGCCGCGGGTCCTCCGAAAGCGAAACACCCCAGTTTAAAGAATACCCCAGCGATTTCCTTTAAGCGATCTGTTTGTGAGGTAGCTGCCATGTATTCGTATTCGGCTCCAAATTTCCGAGTTTTTATTCAACTACGCAGGACTCCGAAGCATTAATACCGAAACAACCCATTTGCATGTAAAGAATAGCCCGATTTTATGATATTTGTAACCGGATTAGGGTCGATGATAACGGCACGTCATGCTTAATCATGCGTGAGCCCTGTCCCACGGACGGATTTTATGAGTAAAGAAGCAAACGAACATACCATAACGTCAAAGGCCGTATATAGCAAAAAAGGCTTACGGCAGTCCGCATAAGGCGGACAGTCCTCTTATTGCCAATTTTTTTCGTATTTTTCTGATATTCAGCAATTTAATTTTATTTTTACTTGCGATTTTGTGCAGTATGTCCCACATTTGCACCCGGTAATTAATCGGGTCTACCGCCCGGCCATTAAAAAAGAAGCCATGTTAATTCAATGCACATTGAGGGCACTAAGGAAACCGGGTTTCCTCAGTACCAGGCTTCGGTTCACATCGGGATAGTTTCTTCTCTTCCGGGTCCGAAGCATCGTATTTCTGTTTCGGACAACCTCATTTGTTGCTTTCCGAAACCCGCTAACCGAATTAGTCCGCTCCAAGGCGGTCGTCACTAATTTTTTTCGTAATGGAAAGTAACCCTTTCAACCCGTATCTGTTCAAGGCACTGGAATCGTACCCGTATGACCTGAGTGAATCGGTTGAAGCGCTGAACTACGCCTTGTCGTACGAGCCAGAGAATCCTTATGCTCTTTATCTAATGGGCCGTGTGTATTTCGAACAGCTGGGCGATCTGGAAAAGGCCAGGGAATGCCTGGAAGTCGCCCTGGGCAGTCGTATGGAACTGCCCCTGCTGTATCCGGTTTACCTCAGAATTCTTATGGAGTACGAGGACTATAGCGATGCAGAGCGGTTCCTGGAATTCGCGCTGAAGACTAAGGGTAGCCCCAAGGGCAGCCTGATGATCCTGAAAGGCCAGCTGCTGGATCGATTAGGTCGTACATGGGAAGCCCTAAAGGCCCTGAAAGAGGCTCGTGCCTACGGTGTCAAAGAAGAGGACAACCATGTACTGGATAACGAGCTTCAGCGTATCCGGAAGAAACTTCCCCGTAAGAAGAAGGGGAAGGGCCGCAAGAATGGTTAGTATGCCCGACCGGTGTTTTTGGATGGTTATTTGTCCGGGGAGTTTAAATATCAGTAACTTACCCTGTATATAAACTTTACCTGGGTATGGAACGCATTATGCATGCAGCCACGGTTATACCGGTTACGGATATTTTTGTCTCCCTGGACTATTATTGCAACAAACTCGGTTTCAGTCAGAATTTCCTTTGGAAAGAGCCGCCGGAATATGCAGTTCTGAAGCGGGGAGACACCAGCATTCACCTTACCCTTATCCCGGAATTCGAGCCTCCTAAGCCCCGGGTAACGCAGGCCTATATCTTTGTCAACGAGGTGGAAGCGCTTCACCGGGAATTCGTAGCTAAGGGAGTACGTATTACTGCCGAACTCGACGAACAGGAGTACCACATGAAAGACTTTGACATTACAGACCCCGACGGCAATATCCTGACCTTTGGGGAGAACAGTTTTTAGAATAAGGACGGAGACGAAGGTTTTTAGTCCTGTTTGTATGCCTCCCAGGCCGAAAGCGCCTTTCCTTCAAAATCGAAAAGTGCATTGTTTTCCCAGGGAGAACCATCTTCGGCCGTCCCACCTTTAAAGGCCACCCATTCAGGCGCCCAATAACAGAATCCTCGGCCCCGAGTCGTGCTTTGAGTAACCTGACGCAACTCGACCAGAAAATTACTCTGGCCTTGTGGGGTCGCGGGAAACTGGGGAAGGTATAGTTGTGACTCCCATCCTATGATATTGTTGGTAAAATCGTCAAAGCCCAGCGTAAATGGATACGCCGTCTCGGCCACTATCACCTCCTTATCGTTTTCCGAACCCAGCAGTTGAAGCGTTGATTGCAGCGTCCCGAGGCTTTTCCCGTGCCACCAGGGGTAATACGAGACTCCGATCAGGTCGTAATCGACGGAAGCGACCTGCCGATAGAAATCCTGAGCGCCGCTTAAGCCCGCAAAGTGCAGCATGATCCGGGTATCTTCGTTTGCTGACCGAACGGCAGAGGAAGCCGCGGAAAGCAATTCCAGGAACTGTCGTTCACTATTGAATCGATCGCCCTTGGGGAGTAATATGCCGGGATTGATCTCATTGCCGATCTGATAGATATCGGGTTGTATTTCACTTACTACCTGAAAGGTGTAGCGGGCGACCTCGTCCTTCAGGGACTCAAAATCCAGTTCGTCCCAGGCCGAGGGTGGAACCTGCTTGCCCGGATCCGCCCAGCTATCGGAATAGTGCGCTGTGATCCATATCCGATAGCCCAGGGATTTAAGTCGTGATGAAAATTCTTTTACTTCCAGTAAACCGCTCCGCTCGGATTCGGGATTTACCCATAACCTGATCCGCGCGGTATTGACCCCTTGCTCCCTCATGAACTCCAAAAGGGGAACCGGGGTTCCTGCAGCGTTGCGGAATTCGTACCCGGAATCCATAATCTCCGGGAAGAAAGACACATCCACAGCAGCGATAAACGAAGGGAGAGTATCAGGGTCTTCACCCGGTACCGATTCGGCTTCACTACAGGAGAACAGCAAAAACAGGGAAAGGAAAATGGAGCTCACCCTCATCATTCCACGACTTTGATTTTCGCTGAATTTAGCGATTTATCCCTACGGAATGGAATTCGGAAAGATCAAATCAGTCCGCCCTCAATAGCGAAACGAATCAATTGGGCCGTATTCTTGGTCTGGGTCTTTTGCAGGATCTTTCGCCTGTAGGTATCTACCGTATTCTTGGCGATGTATAACTTCCCCGCTATTTCCTCACTGTTGGCTCCATTGGAAAGCAACCTGATGATGTTCTTTTCATTATCGTTCAGGTCGATGCATTTCTGTGCGTGAAACCGACGGAAGCACTGCCGGAGTTCGTCCTGTTTGATCGGCTTCAGCAGATAGTCGAATGCACCGGCGCGGAAGGCATCTATGGCGTATTGCTGATGTGCGGATATCATGATAATGCCCCCACGAAAACCACGTGAAATGATTTCCCTGGCGAACTGAATACCCGAAGTTCCTGGCATCTCTACGTCCACACAAACCGCATCCGGGTTTTGGGTAAGTACTGCTTCCATTCCTTCCTCTGTATCGGAATACTGTCCTATCAGTTCCAGGTCTTCTTCCATATTAATCAACATCTTCAGGCGATTCAGGGCCCGAGCCTCATCGTCTATGGCCATGATTTGGAGCTTCATATTCCCAGCATTCAGTAGCATTCAAAATATGAATTTAACACTTCATTACTCACAATATTGCTATGATAAATGAGTAAAAAGAATCTGTTTTTTCGCAATTATTAACTAATTACTCGAAAAAGCTTAAATATTACACCTCAATAATTGCGCCCCGGGTTCAATTGCGGATCCATATGCGTACCCAGGTTCCGGATTCCGGCCTTACATGTTCCATAGAAAACTCGATTCTTTGGCCATAGCGGAGCTGATAGAGTTCGATCATCTGTTCCATGATCTTCAAACCGTTTCCTGTGGATGGACGGGGCGCAGCGAAAGACTTCTTTGCCCCGTGTCCGTTATCTTCCACCTGCATAAGCAAGGCCTCCCCCTGAGCTCCTACTGCTATATGTAACCGACCTTTTCGATTCAGGCCGTGCAACCCGTGTTTGATCGCGTTTTCCACATGGGTATACAAAATGTGCTTGGGCACCTTCCTGGACAAATCGATCCCGGGATCGATATCCTGGGAATAATCGAAACTGTTTTGCAATCGTATTCGCTGCAGGCGGATGTAATTCTCGACATACTCGATCTCTTCACCCAGACTGCATTGTAAGCGATCCGAACTTTGAAGGGTCCTGCGCATGAGATCGGATAATTCGCATATATAGTTGTCTGCGCCGATCTTATCATCTCCCAGGTTCATCTCACTAATGATATTCACCGCATTGAATACGAAATGTGGATCGACCTGATTCTTAATGGTTTTCAATTGCAGGTCCGCGATCTGCTCTTCGAGTTGACGTTTTCTTTGATCCCCTAGGCGTTGCAAGCGCATCGCGAGCAGGACTATCAGGAGCATACCGGCATAAACCAGCAGGAATATTGCGGGCTTCCAGGCGAATAAAGGATTGGGTAATAGCCGCATCAGGACCACCTCATCACCCTTTTGCAGCCAGATTTGCTGCTCTCCATTTGCCATATAAAAACCTGCAGTACTCTCGGTGGGTATACCCGAAGGTATTCGAACGGATACCGGATCCCGGAATTTGTAATCATAAACGCTTAACTCGTTATGTATTCGATCAAGCAGTAACCATTGATCCCGCCGTGTGCCCTTTTCATTAACAGGGAACAGCAGTGCATTCTCCGGTATGGAAATCGATACCTCCTTTCGAAGCCTGTGATCATAGGTTTCCAGAGAACCATCCTGATAGTAAATGTGAATCTTCTCACGAAAGGTGTTGATAAAGAAGTTGAAATTACCATTGCGCAAAACGACGGAATCCAGAACGCTTCCCTGAGTATCGAACCGGTACAATGCGGAAACCCCCTCCTCCTGGTTGCGGCTCTTGTATGCGGCGTGCAGGCCTGGAAGCCTGGAGGCCAGTACGAAAGGGTGTACGGAGGAAAACCGCAACGGAAAGGCCTTAGGCGGAAAGGCGGGTTTAAGATCCTGAGTCAAGACCATAAGCCAACTGATTGAGTCCGCATAGGCGCGGTACTGATCATTGAACCAGCGATCGTTGTCGGCCGAGTTGGTCAAGACCAGAATTTCAGGACGGCCGTCCCGGTCGAGATCATGGACCGGGCCCAGGCCCAGGCGGTTGCCCAGATGGGCCGACTTCCCTACCCTGCCCGACTCCAATTCGACACGGTAAACGTTACGGGGATAACCGGCAAATCCCGTACTTAAGGGGAAAACCAGCGACAGCGTACCCGTGGTATCCTCAAGAACCCTAACACCAGCACCGTTGATTTCAATAAGCTTGTTGTAGTTTTGTTCGCTATGATAGTTAGCCAGGGTATCTACAAATGGATATAATCGCGTTCTCCTTACTTGAGAAGGGCTTTACAGCGTTAAAGAAAATGGAATCGGCAGCCAGGGTATAGCTCAGTACTTCCTTTATGCCATCCCCGTCCAGGTCGGGAAAGTAAACCTCTTTGTTGCGGTTGATAAAGCTTCCTTTCAGATTCCACTGATCCAGCGGATCTGCCCAATCGCGATAAACGGTAATGGACGGTTGTCCCCTGCTGTTATGGCTCGCCTGTATGAGCTCGGAGTCTCCGTCGCCGTCGAGATCCTCAAAATAAAAAACGATGTCCTCCGTCTTCGTGTGTGTCGATTCAATCCGCAAGTAGTGAGATCGATCCAGCCCGGGCAGCAGGAGGAAGAAGCCAATGGCGGGAAGGAGCGCTAATGCAGCCGGTCGGAAGTACGGGAAAAAACTGCGGGGCGTCATCTAAGGTCGGATCACGATTTTCGCCCGGTAAAATAGTGGAATCGACTCAAAACTCCCTGGTCTGCCTGGTATTACCTTCGGAAAGTCTGCCGTTTCTTGTACGTAAGCGACCGCCATACCCATTCGAGGGGTCCAAAATGAAAGTACCTGAGCCAAAGCGGGCTCGTTATGAGCTGCAGTATCCAAACGGAGAATACGACATAGTAAAGTTCGTAGCGCTCCAGCTGTCCGTAGAGTCCCCATCCGAAGCCGTAGAAAACAAAGGCGGCAATAATACTGTGCATGACGTAGTTGGTCAGTGCCATACGGCCCACTGCGGCCACGGCTTTTTGCAGGAAACTAAGTACCCTCCATCGCACCATGAGCATGACTGCGCCTATATGCCCCAAAGTAATCAGCAATCTGCCCACATGATAGGACTGATGGGCACGGGCCTGGGCCAGGGAGTCCCAGTTGGCCTCAATTTCGATCAGGGATTCGTAATAGTTTACCAGTACACCCAAACCGTAGCCCAAGACGGTCATCAATAGGTAAAACCCGGTACTTCTTTGGTTTTGAAGGATACCCCATTTAAAGAAGGCCATACCCATGAGCATGAACGAGAGCAGATCCCAGGGATCATACCGGTAGGAGAACTTGGACTGCATAAACGCATTCACGGGGACAAACGCCTTAAAAATTTCCACGTATGTTCCGGTACTCTTCACCTTTACATCGCCGGCGATCTCTTCTTCCGGATGCTTCTCCAGGGCCTCCTGGTAGGCTTCCCATGTGGTCTCCTGCTCCAGGTTGAGTTCCGTGCCTCTATTTACGAGTTGCTCGAGTTCCGGCCCCTTCTTGTAGATCCGATCCATTTCGTGATAATCCGCTACATCCAGCAAAATACCAATGGATATAAGCACAAGGGCCGCAGCCAGCAGCCATTTGGGAGCGGTTTTTCGCAGGGGAAAAAGCAGAAAGCCGAAGAGGGCGTAACTGTAGAGAATCTCCCCCCACCAGAGCAGTACATAGGCATGAATGAGTCCGAAAAGGAGGAGCCACATCACTCGCCGGTAGTAGATATCGGCCGCACCCAGGCTGGCATCTCGATTCTCCAGTTTATTGAGCAGAAGCACGGCGCTTGCCCCGTAGATCACCGTAAAGAGCCCCCTCATCGTGCCCTCGAAGAAGAGGTTATTCATCATCCAAACCTGCAGGTTGCTTCCTTCGGAGCCGCCGGCTATGGTCGGGTCGGCATAGGCAAAGGGCAGGCCCATACCGTGTATGTTCATCAATAGGATTCCCAGCAGGGCAAACCCGCGAATGACGTCCAGGGAGGTAATGCGTTGTACCTCCTGAACAGGTTGATACCCCTTCATAGGTGAGTGGTTAGGTGTTTAGCGGCCAGAAGGTAGGTAAAAAACTCCGTAGTTGGTCCTCCGCCTGAAACCTCTGTCTACCAGAACAAGGCATATATCACCGAAAGCAGGATCAGAATCACGAAGGCACCGACGTTATACAGCGGGCTGGTCTTGAAATAGCCCTTTTCGATCACCAGGGCATTTTTATCCTTACCACTGCGGTTTTCCAGGTAGCTGAAGAGCATCATAAACACGGAGGTAATCACGAAAGTCAATCCCATCTGAGTCAGGAAAGGCAGTTCTACAAACAGGCCTTCCATCCCTCCACCTTCCAGCCAACCCTTGGGCCCGACCTTGAAGTACATGGCCACAGGGATGGAAAACAGAGCACCTGCGATTGCGGCGCGATTCGATGTTCGGGGCCAGAACAGGCCCAGCATGAACACGGCCAGTATACCCGGGCTCACTATGCCGGTATATTCCTGTATGAACTGGAACGCCTGATCGATGCTTCCAAGCAGGGGAGCCATGATTACGGCCAATACCAAAGCCACTGCGGCCGATATCCGCCCGACCCGGACCAGATTCTGCTCGTTGCCGTTTTTGGCAATGTAGGGCTTGTACAGGTCCATGGTAAAGATGGTGGAGGTGGAATTCAGCATGGAAGCCAATGAAGAAACCACGGCGGCAGCAAGGGCCGCGACCGAAACGCCCTTAAGTCCGACCGGCAGCAGTTGCATCAGCCAGGGGTAGGCGTCGTCGTTCTTGGAGGGTACCCCACTGTTGCCCAACTCCTTTACACTGGCCAGTAATTCCGGATCATTTACGATGACGTAGGCAGCGATTCCCGGAATAACCACGATAAAGGGTATGATCATCTTCAGAAAAGCGGCAAACAGGATTCCTCGCTGGGACTCGTCCAGGGACTTGGCAGCCAAAGTTCTCTGTATGATATACTGGTTGAAGCCCCAGTAATAGAGGTTAGCGATCCACATCCCTCCAATCAGGACCCCGATGCCGGGGAGGTTGTTGTATTCGGGATTGGATTTGTCCAGGATCAGGTCGAAGTGACCCGGGGCCTCTTCGTAAATGCGCTGTGCGCCGGCAAACACCCCACCGGTGTCACCACCTACGATATTCAGGGCTATATAGGTGGTTACTATACCTCCGATCACCAGGAAAACCACCTGTATCATATCGGTCCAGGCCACAGCCGACAGCCCCCCGTAAAGGGAGTAGGCCGCAGCAAACAGGGCCAGACCTATAATGGCATAAATCGACTCCACACCCAGCACGGTCTCCAGTGCCAGTCCCCCCAGGTAAAGCACCGAGGTCAAGTTCACGAACACATACAACGCAATCCAGAAAACGGCGAGTATGGACTTGAGGTTGGTCGAGTATCTCTGCTCGATAAACTCGGGTATGGTATAGAGCTTTCGCTTAATAAATACAGGTAGGAAGAACTTACCTACGATCAGCAGCGTCAGGGCAGCCATCCATTCGTAGGAGGCGATGGCCAGCCCGGACACAAAACCCGAGCCCGACATCCCGATAAACTGCTCAGCAGAAATGTTGGCGGCAATCAGCGAGGCCCCTATGGCCCACCAGGGAAGGGCCTTACTGGCGAGAAAATAATCCTCGGTAGTCTTCTTCTTCCCTCCCTTGTTTCGCGAAACGAAAAGCCCGACGGAGAGTATTATGGTGGCATAGACGATAAAGACGACGTAATCCCAGACTGAGAAAGTACTGCTCATAGTGGAAGGTTGTTAACTGCGGTTATGGTTCCCGGAACGGACCGGGCACAGAAGTAAATATCCTATTAATATTGATTTTGGCAAATTATTAAGATAATTTTATTCATCCCGCAATGACGGGGCTATTTCACTAATATCTTCCAAATACGACCCGATTGACTCTGCCTATGTATTTTTCCCGCCTTACCATTGTTCTGCTACTTCATGCCGTATTCGGTGCCAGCGTCCTGGCGCAGTCCCCTGACCCCGGCTTTCGTGTCAACGACCAAGGCCTGATCGTAACAACTGCCGATGAAACCGAGGTCAAGGGTTTTGGCGTGAACTACACCCCGCCCTTTGCCCATGCATTCCGCTCGGCGGGGAAAATGGGGCTGGATATACGGGAACAGATCGACAGGGACGTGTATCATTTCACCCGATTGGGCTTCGATCTCTTTAGGGTACATGTGTGGGATGTGGAGATCAGTGACACAGAGGGTAACTTACTTCAAAACGCTCAGCTCGACTCCTTCGATTATTTGCTGAAGCAACTCTCGGATCGGGGCATTCGATATGTGCTCACTCCCATCGCATACTGGGGCAATGGCTGGCCCGAACCGGACGAGAAGCTACCGGGTTTTTCATCGGTTTTCGGAAAATCGGACTGTCTGACCAATCCCAATTGCATAGAGGCCCAGGAAAATTACCTCTATCAGTTTATGAAGCATGTTAACCCCTACACAGGTTTCGCCTATAAGGACGATCCCAATCTGATCGCCATTGAGATCAGCAATGAGCCTCACCACCGGGGTAAAGGCAAGGACGTAACGGCATTCGTGGAGCGCATGCTTAAAGCCGTGGAACGCAGTGGCAATCGGAAACCCGTCCTATATAATATCAGTCATGCGGTGCACTTTGCCGAAGATTACTTCAAGGCGGGGATCGACGGGGGCACGTTCCAATGGTATCCTACCGGTCTGGGCTACCAGAAGGAATTGCCCATAAATGCGTTGCTCAATGTGGACCGATATACTATACCCTTCGACAGTATCATTCGCAGGAATTCCGGGGCCAAAATCGTCTACGAATTCGATGCGGCCGATGTGATGGATGCCCATGTGTATCCGGCTATGGCCCGTAGTTTCCGGGAAGCAGGCATACAGCTGGCCACCCATTTCGCCTACGATCCGACCTTTTTGGCCCCCTACAATACGGAATACAACACCCACTACATGAATCTGGCCTATACCCCGTCCAAGGTACTGGCACTGGCCATTTGTTCACGTATATTCCATGAAATTCCGCTCTACAGCAGTTTCGGGCGCTATCCAGAGAATACCCGTTTCGGCCACACTACCCTGGATCCGGAAAACGGACTGGCCGTCTATAATAGCCCCGATACTTTTATATACACCGGAGATACTCAGGATACCCCTTTACAAATCAGGAAATTAGAGTCCCTGAAGGGGGTGGGGAGTTCACCCGTGGTCAAGTATACGGGTTCCGGTGCTTATTTTATGGACCGGGTGCAAAAGAGCATCTGGAGGCTTGAAATTATGCCGGATCCTGGTGTTTACAAGAACCCCTTCGGAAGAAACAGCACGGATCGTCAGCTGGCAGGGCTGCGTTGGGACACACACGAGATCACCGTTGACCTCAGGGACCTGGGATCGGATTTTGAAATCACTAAAATCGATCGGGGTAAGGCCTTCGAACCCAGCCCCGTCGACTCCAGGACTTACCGGGTCTACCCGGGCACCTATCTGCTCACCCGGGCGGGGAAGAGCTACGAGGACTTTGGCGAGAAAAGGCTGGACCGCATACGTCTGGACGAATTCTTCGCGCCAGAAAAGCCCATACCCTCTTTACAGCTGAATCATCAACCGCCCTTATCGGCTCCGGCAGGCTCTGATCTGGTACTGCAGGCCGGAATATTCGATACGCTGCAACCCAAGTCGGTTTCTATCCACGCTTATCCACCCGGTGAGGGTCGTGTGGACATTCCCATGGAAAGCACAGATGGCTTCCACTACCGCGGAAAACTCAAAGGTGAAGATCTCATGGGGGTAGGTAGACTGAACTACTTCATTTGCGTTACCCGAGATTCGGGCGAGGTGATCACTTTCCCTGCGGGTGTATCCGGTGTACCCGGGGAATGGGACTTCGAGTTCGACCGCCATTACCGGACTGAAGTCCTGAATGCCGATGCTCCCGTGTTGCTCTTCGATGCCTATGCCGACTACGATAACCTGATACGCACCTGGCGGCCGGAAGTGAGACTGTTCAAAGATCCGCTCTACCATGGAGGCGTACTCGAGGTCAATCCGGCGCAACTCTGGAGACCCGATAGCGAAAACCTCGACGCATCCCCTATCTACGATTACAGCATCAAGCACCCTACCCGGCAACGCACCCGGAGTTGGAAGGACGCCCTGGGGGAGAAATCCGAACTCGTGGTGGAAGGTTACAGCCTGAATGGCAAGGCTTGCAAGGTGCAAATCGGCCTTACACAGGATAACTCACATACCTATGCCGCGTTAGTGGAATTGACGCCCGAAAAACGAGTGCACCGCATTTCTCTGGAAGAATTGAAACCGGTTCCTACGGTGCTGCTGCCACGACCCTACCCCTCCTTCCTGCCCTACTACTTTGAGTCTGCCGAGGCCTATGGGCAACTGCAGATAAAAAAAATGGAGGCTGTTCAAATCTCCCTCGGACCGGGACTGTCCGATTCGGAGCTACAGCAAAGAAACGGTTTCGCCCTTACCCGAATCTGGCTGGAATAATACGCGCTTGTGAAGAACCAACCTTCGTACAGCATTACGCCTTTTGGACAACGAAATCATCAGCCCGTGGATTGCATCCGCCTGACGGACGAAACGGGAGCCGTAGTGGAGGTTCTCACTCTGGGGGCCATCTGGCACAGTTTCTTTGTGCCCTTGCCCGGAGGTGGTCTGCAGGATGTACTGGTTAAACCCATAGAACTCAATGGATATCTCGAAAATCCAGGCGGGCCGGACTACTGTTTCGGAGCTTCCATCGGCCGCTATGCCGGGAGAATTGGCGGTGGAGGCTTCAGACTGAACCATGAATACTATCCGCTGGCCGGTACCGACGGGGTCCATTTACATGGGGGCGATACTGGGCTAGCCCAGAAAGTCTGGAAGATTGTCGAGTACGGTGATGGCCAGGAACCGTGGGTACTCCTAAGCGTGCACAGTTCAGACGGTGAAGGGGGGTATCCTGGCGAATTGACGGTATTTGCGCGATTTCAACTCCAGAAAGGCACCTGCATACTGACCTATTACGCACATACGGACCGGGACACCATTCTGAATCTGACCAATCATGCCTACTTCAACCTATCCGATAGCCGGGGAGTAGAAGAACTGGAGCTGGAAATGGGCTCGCACCGTTGGCTGGAACCTGACGATCGCAATGTTCCTACAGGGGAAATACGAGAGCTGGCCAATAGCCCACTGGATTTCAGGCAGGGTGCCAGACTGGGCACTGCCCTGGATTACTGTGGATTCCTGGACAATGTATTCCTGTTGGACTGGCATCCCGAGCGGGGTAGTTATGCCCGGTTAACCGACCCGGTGAGCGGGCTGTACCTTATGGTTCAGACCAATCAACCCGCAGTGGTTGTATTTGCACCCAAAGCGTTGGAATACAAGGGCAGACTGTCCAATGCACACAAGGGGCCGCATGAATTCCCGGCCATATGCTTCGAAACCCAGAACTACCCGGATGCACCCAATAAGCCCCACTTTCCCTCCAGCCTGCTGCGTGCAGGCAGCAGCTACTTTTCACGCACCTGCTACCAGGTCGGCATATCGAAGAATACCTAAAGCAGAAAACGTTGCAAGACACGGCACTTTTCAGTGCGCTGGTACCAATCATTAGCCACCAGTTCGAACTCCTGTACCAGAAACTCCCCAAAATCCCTTTCGGACTGTTCCTGCAGGAACTGCACGAGAGCCGGTCCGTCTGAAAGCGGTTTCCTGAATCGCAGTACCGTACTATGGCCGGACTCCGTCTTGTAGCGCGCATCTATGGAGTGTTGCAGACCGGAACTTCCAAAAAGTGAACGGAGGCGCTCCCGGATCACATTCAATATGTTGTCAGGGAAATATCCTTGTATCATCAGGCAGGAGGGAGAGGCCGTAATTCCCCGGAAGCGATAGGCAAATGGACGTATGCCTGTCAGTGCTTTACGAATGATCGCCCCGTACTCCTCCGGTTCTATGTTCTCAACTGCAAAACCCCGATAGCAGGAAATAATCGACATGACCGTTACGTGAAGATCGCTGCTAGGATACGGGTACTGACCGGGTTCCAACCGGGAAACCTCGCTCAGGAATTCACGAATATGATCACCAGCGGTATCGTCGGGTCGCAACAGCAGGGTAATTCCGTAGCGATCGTCTTCGGGCTCATCGATCAGGGGATCCCAGGCCTCCTTTCCGGTGGCAAAGGCCGGAAAGGCCTCGGCGCGCAAATCCCGGTAGAGTTCATCCAGGTCCATATGGGCTGCCGTTTATTCAAAAGTACAATGGAAAAACCCCCGGTAAAACCAGGGGCTCGGTTGTGATAACTGGTTCACCTACGCCCGGAGCGGGTGCATCCATACCAGCGGCTTCCACTTTTTCCATTCCATAAGGATGAGCGTAAGATTGATGGCAAACAGGCCAAGCACCTGCAGGAGTTTCAGGGTTTCATCTGCCTCCAGAAAGGCGTGGAATAACACGATCTGAAAGGTGATGGGCAGTAGCAGGACGGCGCCTATAAAGGCCGTGTACTGGAATGCGATCAGCAGGCCCAATGCGATTTCACTAATTCCCAGGACCTGCCAGGCGTAGCCCGTCTGCTTGGACCCGCTGATGTACAGGATCTTCTGCAGGGTGGATTCCTTGGCCGGATCCTTGAATTTTTCCGCCTTCTCCACCACTTCCAAAGGAGTGGGAATGGGTTTTTGAAACTTCTGTATGCCCCCGTAAATCATAATTCCCCCGAGGAGCAAACGCAGGGCAATAAAGAGCAGGTTCTTGAACATGGCTTTAGGGATTTAAGTCCGTATCTCCCTCATTGGGGTTATACAGATAGTTAAATGTATATACCCGGGACTCATCGGTAAATGCATCCGGCTGAGCCGGTGCGTTCCGGTAGTAGGAAAGTATTTCCACCTTGGCATATTTACCATCGTGGGTACGGAATACCAGTATTCGACCGGGTATGGGCGTAACCAGAAAAGTTGCCGGATTATAGTTGTACCAGCCTGCTCCGCTGCCCCCTGGTATGGCCAGGGAACCCGGCCCATCCTGCTCGAATGCCAGATCTTCGGCTGTTGTCACATCCGCAAAAGTACCGGTAGCCACAAAAGCTGCGGCGTCGCCGGTACGTGCAGGTTCCTCGGCCGTACCCGTAGAAGAGCCCCCATTGACCAGGATGGTGGTTCCTCTGAAGGCAATATCCCAGTCGGTAACGCTGTTGGTAACCTCTCCGGTCGCAAAACTAAACCTGGTAAATGGTCCTCCAACAGGCTGCCCCTGTCCCCCCGTCTGCGGAGCCTCAAGGTTGGATACGGTAGCCGTAATGGCCGCCTCGGTAACCGGGCCCGAGGCTTCATCTTCGTTTTCGCATGAGATCAGTAATGCGGTAATTAAAAAGATTCCAAAAAATTGAACGGTCTTAGTCATAGTAAAAGAATAAATTAAAAATTGATATTAAGTCTGGTAAACCACTGCATGCCCGGATTAACGAATAATCGATTTGATGGGGTTCCCAGGGGATTCATCCCCCGAAAATTCAGGAGGTTGTTCACCCCTGCCTGCAGTTTGTGTTTTTTGAAGACGGTCTTACCCACAGCGACATTCACGAGAGCATAACCGTCTATGAAGGAGTTGTCAAATACGTCCAATACATCGTTACCATTGACGTCCGTTAAGCCGAATCGACTGCGGTACACCATTCGTACATTGGCATCGGCCTTCCATTTGGGTATTTGGTAGAATACTTTGAAGTTCAGGGTATGCCGGGATCGGTTTTCCAACCCGAAATACTCCTGGCTGCTCAATACCCGGGTTTGCAGGGTGTTGGGGTCTCTCGCAAATACCTCACCGCGCTTTACGGCCTGCACTTTGGCTTTGTCGAAGGCGTAAAGTAGCTGATACCCCGCCGATATGCTTAGGTTATGGGCAGGCAGCCACCGAAAATCCGCTTCTATGCCCTGAGTAAACACCTGGTCGCGGTTTACATATCCAAAAACATTTTGTCCGTTGGTTTTTGAAGCTAATATTCGGGTGTCTATGAGGTTGCGAAAGTCGTTTCTGAACGCATTGATTTCCAACGACCATTCCGGACGGTTCAGCGCCAGTGCCAGATTGTACCCCACAGAACTTTCGGCATCCAGAGTTTCTCCTAAATCAGCCGGGTCGACCTGTAGGGAGGCTAGCTCACCCTGGTTGACTAGCCGTTGGATCCCGGCAGCTTCCACTTCTTTTCCCAGGACCGAATACCCCCCTCCGGAAACATTGGTAAAATCCAGATAGAGCTGCCGGAAATCCGGAGCTTTAAAGCCTCTGCCCACCGATGCCTTGATGGCGATGTCTTTGGTTAGGGTGAGTCGCATCGAGGCTTTAGGACTGAACTGGGAGTTGTACTCGCTGTGATGATCGAATCGGGCCCCAATAATGGCATTTACTCCGGACCAGGGAGTGAAGTCATACTGAGCGAATACGTATTGGGAGTCGAAGACAACCTCCTGGGCGAATAATGAACGATTTAGGGTTTCGTGATTGTATCCAATCCCGAGGGTGGCGGTATTTGCGGATGCCACCGTGTACGTATACCGAAATTCCGGTCGAAGTAAGGACTGATTAAAATCGTTGTCCAGCAGTATCTCCTGATTTACAGGGTCAACGGACTGTTCGTCGGTCTGATAGTTGGTATAATACAGTTCGTATTGTATTTGGGTTTTATCAGATGGATGGTGGTCCAGCCTCAGGTGGTAATTTGCATCCCGTTCCTGACTCGAACTGGGCTGAATATCAAATTCCTGAATGAAATACCGGCCTGAGGCGAATAGCCGGAGCCGCTCGGAAAACTCAGCATTCATTCGGGCGTTAAGGGTATAGTTGTAAAAGGGATTAACCGTCTGGTCAGGAGAATCCGGAGTCAGATCGAAGCCATCCGTACTCAATCGGTCCAGGAATAAGGAGTATCCGAGATCACCCCATTTCTGCCCGATGGATACACTGGTGTTTTGGTTGTTAAATTCGGCGCTTCTGTGCGAAATTTGGCCGGAAAGTCTTTGTTTCTCAGGCCGACTCGTTATGATGTTGATGACACCACCCAGAGCCTCGGAACCGAAGAGACTGGAAGAAGGCCCCTTGACTACTTCTACCTGTTCGATATTGCCAATGGCGAACCTGCTTAAGTCGAGATTTCCCGAACTCCTGCCCACCACAGGAACCCCATCGATGAGAATCAGCACATAGTCAGAAGCGATACCCTGAATCTGCACCCCCTCGCCTCCTCCTATGGTGGCGTCGGGTGTGATGATTATTCCGGTCTGTTCTTCCAGGATTTCATCCAGCCGGGTCACCCCGGTATTCTGAATCTGCTCTTTGGAAATCAGGGTAACCGGGAGTGGTAATGAGGACAACTGCCTGACGGTTCGGGTAGCCGTAACAACCACCCCTTCCAGATTTTGAGGAAGTATGGAATCCTGCATTTCCCTTATTTGAGCATACCCGGTAATGACAGAAAAGATGGAAAAATAAATGGCGAATCTATTTTTACTTAGACTCATTCTATATAGTTTAGCGACAAATATAGTTTTCTTATTTAGACTCGTTCTAATCAACAACTAATTTTTTTAATCATATCTGTTTATAATTCACTAGTTACATGAGACACAAGCATTTATTAGCATTACTGTTTTCGTTCGTATTCCTGGGTATGCAGGCCCAGAGCAAAAAGGAGATGGACCGACAATCCATACTGGATATGTGCGGTTGCTACGAAATCACCTTTAAGTATACCGAGACCTTCTCTCCAGAGATCGATTACGAAAAGAAACTCGATTATACGGCTGCGGCACTGGAACTCGCCCTCCCCATCACGAATGAGAACAACGAAATCTCCATACAACACCTGCTGGTCGTCAACGACAGCATGGTAATCAAGCACTGGCGTCAGGACTGGTTGTACGAGAACCAGAATGTATTCACTTACGACCAGGATAATACCTGGGACTTCACGACCCTGCCCAAAAAAGAGGTCAAGGGACAGTGGACCCAAAAGGTGTACCAGGTAGACGACAGCCCCCGCTATTCCGGATCTGCGACCTGGTTTCATGCGGACGGTAAACACTACTGGGAGAACAAAACCGACTCTCCCCTGCCCCGGCGCGAATATTCCAAGCGGAGTGATTACAATGTCATGAAGCGAGGTAACCGTCAGGAGATCACCGACTACGGCTGGGTGCACGAACAGGATAACGACAAGATCATTCGCAAGGAAGGGCAGGAGGATGTGCTGCTGGTACAGGAAAAAGGCTGGAATACATACACCCGGGTCCCGGATGAGAAATGTGCCCTGGCCAGGAAGTGGTGGGAGGAAAACCAGGAATTCTGGGCCCGGGTCCGCGGAGTTTGGGACGATATCTACACCAGGGAAGGTGCCCTTAGCCTGCACCGATCGGTTGACAAGAAGCCCCTGTTTATGCATCTGTATCCCCTGGAGGCGGCTAATGCCGGCACCGAGGAAATACGCGAAGTAATCCGCAAGTTCGTTGCAGAAGGAGATTCGCAAAACGAGGCCACCGGAAGATGAGAATAGTGTTAAGCATCGGGGCCGCGTTCTGCGCGGCCCTGTTTTTTTGGAGTTTTGCACGCACCGGCATATCCGCCCGGCTCAAACAAAAGCTGGATAGTGCGGTACAATCGACCTTCGAGCTGGAACAATTCAGGCTTACCCAAGTCTCTGTGGCCCCCGAGATCGACTCCCGTACGCCTGTTTCACTTGATGAAGACCACCTGTTCCAAATCACGGCGGGTGATCGCTTGATGGGATACGCCTACCTCGGGGAGGCCCCCAGCATGAAAAATGTATTCGACTACGTAGTACTGCTGAATCCGGATCTGAGCATTCGCAAGTCGAAAGTCCTGATCTACCGGGAGGATTACGGGCGTCAAATCGGCAGTCAGCGCTGGCTCAGGCAATTTATCGGAATAAAACCCGGAGATCCCATACGGTATGGTGAGGAAGTAGACGCGATCTCCGGAGCGACCATTTCGGCCAAATCGATGACGAAGGCCGTAAAAGAGGTGATGGAGTCCCTTGCCATACTGAAGTCTGAAAACGTGCTCTGATGCATTTTCATGCGCGAATACGAGAGCTCCCTTCCGACATCCGCCTGCTGATTGGGGTGTATCTCGTGGTAACCAGCATAGGCTTCCTTTCGGCCCTGCAATTCGTGAACGTAACCACCGAGGGTACTCCCCAGGGTATAGAGGAGAATTACCTGGGCAACGAGGACGACCTCGAGGCGGAGGAGATGAAGTTTGCCAAAAGCGAAAAGCAGATCCTGAACATAGTACATACCCATATGCTCGGCATGGGCATGCTGTTCTTTTTACTGGCTCTGCTTGTAGCCCTTACCCCTATAAGCGGATTCTTTCGCAAATTCCTCTTGCTGGAACCGCTGATATCCGTACTGCTAACCTTCGGAGGAATCTACTTTTTGTATAAAGGCATACTCTGGATGAAATACGTGGTCATGGCCTCAGGAATACTAATGACCCTTTCTTATGTGCTATCCGTAGCCCTAGTCGGGTATTGGCTGTTTCGTCCGCTTCGACCGGACAACAATCAAAAAAAAGCCCACCAAACGACTTCAAATCGCCCGGCAGGCCTTAACTAGCACACTAAAGTCTGAGTTATTCAAGAAATAGCGCTGTCGATTCGCTCGAGTTCCCTGACACCTTGTTTCCGGCCGTCGCCACAGTCGCAGCTTTTGCAGCTGGTACAGTGGTAATGCCGTTTTTGTTCTTCCTTTTGGCGTGGGCTACTGAAATGAGATACCCGCTTGAGGTAACCGATAATGCGGGTGGCGTGATCTACATCACCCGAACCACATTCCGCACAGACTGTCCGGGTGCGCTTATCGAAGTAGCCGCAGGTATTGCAGATGGTGACCTTGATGTTAAAGCAGAAATACGGACAACCTGCCCGGGCCGTTGCCCGGAACAACTTCAAAAAGCCTTCTTTATTCGGTGTTTCCTCCAGATTCAGGTGAAGGGCTGACCCTCCATCAAGAAAGCTCGTGGTCTCCCGGCCGTGAAGGACCACCTTGTCCAGTATGTTCAGCTCGGCATCCTCGACGGGATAGAAGTAAGAATTGTAGCAGTCCCGGGTAACAAGCAAGCCGTCCTTGCGGTCCCAATTCGCGTTTTTGACTCCCAGATTCTCGGCCGGAACCATTTCCGTATTGAACAGACAACCAAATTCCCGGGCAGCCCTGCGGTTTTCGTCGTAAATCGGACGGAGCATGCGGTTGACAAACGCCTTGTATTGGGGGTTGTTCCCGGGCTTGATGCCCTGACTTTCCGCCGCCTCAACCAGTCCGTTGATCCCGACGGTAAGGAACTGCTTGTCCAGCGAGATCAGTCCGGCATCGTAAACCGGAAGCAGGCCCGATCCCTTGTACGACTCGATCAGACTGCGGTACGCCAGTTGGTACCGGTGGAGCTTTTTAACTTCCTCTCGTATATCCGCCCCTTGTTGTACCAGACGATTCAAATTCAGGGTGATTACATTAATGGATCCCGTCGAGACGCCACCTGCGCCCAGCGAATAGCTAAAGGTGTGGTCGCTGAGTTCGTTGCGCAGCCGGCAACATGACGCCAGGCTGTCGGCCCGGTCGGACTGATAGATGAAGAAGGAATTTCCTTCGCTCAGCTCGCGGGCACACATCTCGGCAAAATCCTTATCCACCGGCTCACCCTGACGGGTAAGCATGGCCGCCGTCACGACCGGGAATGTCAGCAGGGCTTTGCTCCGCTCACTGTTAAACCAGGACATGAAGAATTTCTGAAAACGGAAGACGCTGTCCCAATCCGGTGCCTTCCCGTCCGGGAAAACAAAATTCTCGAAGAGCCCCTGGCTGTAGGGCTTATCGTAAATGGAAATGTTCCAGAACACGGACTGATAACCGCGTGCGGCTGCGGGCTGGTTAATCGCATAGACTACGTGCTGCAGGTGGTTCTCTATAGTATCCCTGTTGGTCCTCATATAGCCGGGGCCGTAGTCCTTGCGTGCGAAATAGTCGAAATACAGAAGGAATTCCACGGTGGCCAGGGCACCTGCAAACTGGGAACTGACTGCGAATACCAGATTGACGAATTCCCCACAAAAACTCTCCAGGTGTTTCGGGGCGCGGCTCTCACCCCCTAGCTTGGTCAGGCCATCCAGAAGGAAAGGATAGAGGCTGATTGACGCACAATAGGGCTTCAGGGAAGTCTCATCGTGCACGTATATCTCATGAGACTCGATCTGCCTCACATACTCATTCGCCAATTCATCCCCGAACAAATCCGCAATCTGACGCTGCACCAGGGCCCGGTTTACCTGAATATTTATGTCCTTGTTCAGTTCGGCCTCCATAGTGGCGACATTCTTGGAAGTTACGTTGGCATTCGCATCGACCACGGAGCCATCGGCGGCATTGTTACTCTGAAGATACTGGTCGATAAAATCCAGCTTCTTCTCAAGTTGATCGGGGTGCAGTCGTATCATAGGTATTGGAATAAATGGTTTAATTCTTTGTTGTCGGACAGCCTCAGGAAACGCTGATTGGTAGTTGGACTGTCCAGTCCGCCCTTCTCGGGTATCCAGGGTCCGGTCTTCAGGTAATCGAGTTCGCACCTGAGTCCGGGCGAAACCTCTTCCTGACCGGTGTACAAACAGGTCCGATACCCTTTTTCGTGCGCCATCCTGAGATAGGTAATAAGGGCGTCTTCCTCCCACTCTCCGCCCATAAAAAGTACACAGGTGGCGAATTCCCTGTACTGTTCCAGATAGCGGTTATAGCAGGTAGTCGTGAGCTCGTAACCACCTTCGGATTTCCACAAAAACGAACTGTGGCAGCCCTTACATCTTAAGGGACAACCCGTAATGGAAAAGCTCAGGCTGATCTCTCCCGGGACTTCCTGCATGACTACATCGAACTGGAAGAAATTCATACCGGCAGCGGATTTTTGTTTAAGGATAATTCAAATTTACCCAGATGATAAATCCACTTAATAGAGGGGAAAACCCAGTTATTATTCAGTTATCAACACATTACAACTAATAAAGCAAGGTTAAACAAAACATGATTTTTGTCAGCTTTCTATAAAATTCAAAAGCCGTATCTGGATTTCAGTTCCTTATCTGACGGGAAGAAACAATACCATATCCGCGGGCTTCCAGGAGTCCAGATGCCCCATCTGGGATCGGTCCGCGGTAATCAGGTGCATGTGCACATAAGAGTCGTGATGGGTGAATACGCCCTGGTGCCGGGTAGAGAAGAAGCCCAGTATGTCGACATCGCTATCGATCAAATCGAAATCCAGTTGTCCCTGATGCGCTTCCTGTGGGGATCGGACTGTTGTTCCTGGAGGGAGGTTTTGAATATGGATCTGGGCCTGGCTTACCTTCCCTTTTAATAGAAAAGGAAAAGGTTTACTCGATTCGCCCGCCCATTTATTCAGATACCGCTCAAGACTTTCAATGTTCGATATGCTATCTGGCAATCCACGCTGCTCCCACTCCTCGGCAAACGCGTAAACGAAAAACGGTGCAGTGGCCGACGGTTCCGTATCTACTGTCATTCCAAGGGTACTATCGGCTCTGGATACATAAGGTATGCCATCGAACAGCAGCAGCTCGCCCCGAAGATAGCTCAAGGGTCCCAGGCCATATACACCCGACCGACCTGCAACCAGACTATCCATTTTCGCCTGTGGACCCAGTGCACCATGCCACATCGTGTTCCTCATGGCACCAACCACCTTTACCTCCACTTGAGCCCAGTCGCTCGCGGATGATTTGCATCCCGCAGCCAGGAGCAGAACCATGATGCTTGTGAGTAGCTTACCCATAGGTGTAATTCCTAGCATTCGAAGACAAATTTCATCGAAAAATGGTGAATTGCGTACGTGAATCCAAATGAAAGCATAAAAATCTGCGTTTGGGTATCTACGGAGCGATCGGCTAATCGTTCTGAAATCCATTTATGAAGAAAATCAGCCAACAAGCTCAGATGTGCGATTTGTGCCTAGGCGCCGAACCCCGGTTCAGCCTGCAGGACCGTATTCTCAATGCGGTATTATTCGTGAGCAGTGTCGTAGCACTTTTCTCATTCATCATCGATTTTGTGCAGAATGTAATCCGTGGACTCACCCATACCAACTTCGTGTACACTCTGGTCCTAACCGCAGCCTTTGGAACGCTGTATATCATCGGACGACGAAATCCGAGCCGGGGCAGGCTGGTATGGCCTTATCTCTTGCTTACCCTGGCTGCACCCGTACTCGCCTGGTACTATATGGGAGGCATAACCGGCACCTCACTGCTGTACGCCATGGCACTCATGCTGGTCATTCCCCTGATCACTACGAGCTTACACCGCATTTTTGCAATTTCAACCGTGGCCCTGGCTGTACTCGCTCTCTATTTTTTAGAGGCGACCGGAACCGTTACCATAGTGCCTTATGCCGAATTTAAGATCGAACTATACGATACCCTGCTCACTTTTTTCTTCGTTACCCTGGGGTATAACATGGTGATATCCCTGGTCCTGCGCGCATCGAATCGCAAACAAAACCGGATCGAGGAGCTGAACCGTACCAAAGACCGATTCCTGTCCATTATCGGTCACGACCTGAAAGGACCCCTGGGAAACATCATGAGCCTGAGCGATATACTCTCACAGAGCTATGGAAATTTGGATGAAGCCACACGGGAAAAACTCGTGGATTCCATTCACAGCAGTTCCGGTCAGAGCCTTAAGTTGGTGGAAAATCTGCTGCTCTGGGCCCGATCCTCCTCCGGGGTAATGAAGGCCTCCCCCTCCTCTGTCGACCTCGATGCCAAGGTGAATGAGTCTATTGAAATTTTAAGGGAAAATCTGAACGCCAAACATATCAAGCTGGTGAAGAACCTGGATTCCGGTGTCAGGGTATGGGCGGATCCGGATATGCTTCACACCGTAATTCGCAACTTGCTGTCCAACGCCGTCAAATTTACCCCGGAAGAAGGCATCATCGAGGTTTCCACTGAGAAGGACATCATAAGCAATACCGCTCGGATCATCGTACGTGATACCGGGGTGGGAATGGCTCCAGAGGTTGTGGATTCGCTGCTCGACTTCGAGACTTCCCGCTCGACTCCCGGAACCAATAACGAAAGCGGTACCGGACTGGGCCTTAAACTCTGCAAGGAATTTATCGACAAGAACCAGGGAACCCTTCATATTCATTCCGAGGAAAACAACGGATCCGAATTCAAGGTTACCCTACCCGTCAAAGGCTAAAGCCGGCCACAAAAAAGGCCCCCGTTAGGGGACCTGACTTGAAAAACCACTCTGCAATTGAGTTTGTTACTACCAGGAAAGGAAGTATTCATTTCCGCTTCCCATGGTAAGCGTAGCCGTTTGATTCCCAGTAAACTCTAGCGTAGCCGAGAAATCATAGGCATTGCCAAGACCGGCCTCGCCCCGGTAGCTTATGGTCATCGTACCGGAAGTAATGGCATAATTCGACTTGAGTATGTTGAGATTCTCAGTGGTAAATTCCATGAGGCTTTCAAAGCTCTGACGATTTCTCACTTGGGATTCTTTCTGGCCCTGGGAAACATACCGCTGATTAACCAGATAGCTGCCCATGAAGTTCCCGATGTTCTCTACGGTTAATTCGGATGAAGTAGTACCGGTGGAATTCAGCCTGGGGCTATTGTATGTGAGGCCGCCGCTGGAATTGAAATCGGCAAAGTCGGGGATGGCATCATCTCCACAATCCACGATCCAGGCCCACTGAAGATTCAGGCTATAGGAATACTCTCCGGATTCATCGGACAGTTCATAGGAGGCGCCGTATTCCTCACCGCATTCGTAATCCTCGGCATAGGTCTTGGCATTCTGTCCATCAAGGATGCGGATAGCCTGCTGGGTCTCCTCTATAAACCCACCCGTCTCGGGCAGGATAGCCATGGTTATGTCTTCCACGGCCTCCTCTTCCGATATTCCCTGTTCTTCCGTGGGAATCTCAGAAGTATCGTCTTCGTTGTTGCTGCAGGAGGCCAGACTGATCACTAGAACGGTGGAGGCCACATACATCATTGCTTTTTGAATTTGGGGTAATTTCATGATTAAAGTTTTTGAATTTTGGGCTAAACTACAGGCATTCTAAGCGGGTTTGCCGATTGAAACTGCTCAGTCCGCTTTATTCGAATCTGAACCTTCCCTGTGCCCGCTAAAGCGTATGCGAAAATGAACTATACCCATAGGTTTTCTCTCCGGGCCTTTCGAACCGGTCTAAAACAGCTTCGACCCGGTATTTAGTCGCTTCAGATCATTCCACAGTATATTCAGTATAAATTTGGTCTACATTGCTCGAAAATCGAGCAATATCCACTATGAAAAAACTAATGATCCCCTTGGCCATACTCTTCGGACTGACCGCCTGTTCGGATAATGGTCTGACCCCTGAAAACGGTATAACCGTATTACGCATTCCCGTAGTCGTACATGTCGTACACAATGGAGAGCCCGTGGGCAGCGGTGCCAACATCAGCCGTTCCCAGGTGGAGTCACAGATAGCCGTCTTGAATGAAGATTTCAGGAAAATAGCGAGTAGCAATGGCGAAAACCCCGACGGGTTAGGCACGGACACCTTCATTGAATTCTTTTTGGCCGAGCAGGGTCCTGACGGGCAACCTCTTGAAGAGCCCGGTATCGACCGCGTCGATGGAGGAAGAAGTGAATGGCCCAAGGGGTTCCTGCGCAATCCCATTGAAAGCATACTTAAGCCAGGTACAATCTGGGACCCGGACCGCTACTTCAATATCTGGACCGTAAACTTTGGCGGATTTGTCTCCCGTGATCTGCTGGGATATGCTCAATTCCCGGACATGTCCGGACTCGATGGCCTAAATGAAACGTATGGTAGCCCGAATACTGACGGAATCGTGGTCGGGTACAAGTACTTTGGTTCGAGCGAAAAAGGAAACTTTCCCGTTCTGGTTGCTCCTTTTGATCTGGGACGCACCACCACACACGAGGTGGGGCACTGGCTGGGGCTGCGACATATCTGGGGCGACGGTGATTGTTCGGTGGATGATTATTGCGCCGATACCCCGAACGCCTCGGGCCCGAGCTATGGCTGTCCATCCTCAAAAAGTACCTGTGGCAGCCCGGATATGTTCGAGAACTACATGGATTACACGGATGATGCGTGTATGAACATCTTTACGTCGGACCAGGTGGAGCGCATGCACACCGTACTGAGAGAAAGTCCCCGGCGACGGGAAATGGTCATCGAAGAGTTCCGGATCCAGTAGGCTGTCCGTCCTCCTGAAATGGCTTTAGCCGCCTGTTCATTACCTGAAACCAAAGGGGTGGTACCAGAGATAGGAGCATCATGCCCGGATAGCCCGTGGGCATCTTCGGACTGGAGGGATGGGATTTCAGGATCTGGTACTTTTTACTTCCATTGTAATGGTGGTCGGAGTGCCGGGACAGGTTGAAAAGCAGTGTCCTTCCCACGGGATGATCCGAATTCCAGGAGTGCTGATGCCGAACCGCTTCGTACCGGCCATTCTCCTTCATCTTCCTGAGTAAGCCGTAGTGTTCGATGTAGTTTACCGTTTCCAGCAGTATGATACCGAAGATAGCAGCAGCGAGGAAGGCCACTAATACCTGCCAGTCAAAGACGAAATAGACCGTACCCAACAAGGCCAAATTCGCTAGGGTATAGATGACCATCCGGTTCTGCCAATGCAACCAGTGCCTGCCGCTGTGCCGGAGTCGATCGGCTTCCAGTTGCCAGGCTTCTATATAGCTACCGAAATGGGAGCGAAACCAGTAGATGAATAAGACCTCGTTTTTCCTGGCGGTTGCCGAATCTGCCGGTGTAGCCACATTCCGGTGATGCCCGGCATTGTGATAGGGCAGGAAATGCGTGTCCAGGGACGTCAGGAGCAATATCTCTCCGAGGAATTGCTGCCAGCGCTCGGAGCGATGCCCGAGTTCGTGACCCACATTAATCCCCATGACCCCACACATGAATCCCATGGCCGAAACCCTGCCCCAGAATTCCTGGGAAAGGAAAGGCGTATCCCCTATGATGATCAGGAAGTAGATCAGGAAGCCCACCTGAACTGGTATCGTGCCAAAGAGGACCCAGTCATAGATCTTCTGGTTCTTCTCGTCCTCCTCGATTCGCTTTTCCCAGTTGGAGGAGTCAGGCGGTATCAAAAGCTCCATTAAGGGAACCAGGCCGAAGAATACGATCAGCGTCAGGTAGGTAAGCCATCCTTCCGCATGAAAGGATATCCAGACGGTTATGGGGATGGTATACACAAAGAGGTACTTAAGACGGTGTATCATTATGCGTTGGATGTTAAGGCGCGACGGGAAACGGAGATATGCCGCGGGTTATAATATCGATGAGATTGTCGAAGTGCTCCTCCAGCTTATCGTACTCCCCCTGAAGGAAAAATCCAGATTCCAGTCCGCACAGGAGCATCACGAGCACCCGGGCATAGACGTGCAGGTCGCCTTCGAGCCGGATCTCGTCCTGTTCCCGCCCCTGTGAAATCAGCTGGTTTACTTTTTTTATTTCCCATTCCGTCAGAGACTGTTTGCTGGATTCGAAGAACCGGTAGTGCTCGAAGAACTCAGGCCTCAGCGTCTGCTGGTAGTTCGGGGACTCCCTCAGGATTTTCATCCGTGTAAGCATGTACCGTCGGAGCCGCTCCCGGCTATCGCTTTCGGTATCCTCGAAAATCGGGCTTAAGGCATCTTTCAGCCTTTGGATTTCACGGCCTACGACCTCTGCAAAAAGGCCCTCCTTGCTCCCGAAGTGATAGTACAAGGCACCCTTGGCTTTCTGTGCCTTCTGAGCTATTTCCTCCATGGAAGTTTTCTGGTATCCAAACTTCTGGAAGGTGTCGTCGGCGGCATCGAGCCATCTCCTTCGTGCGGGCTTCATTTTAGTCGTTTTGACGAATATAGTTTATTCGTCAATACAGAGCAAAAAAAAAGAGGGCCATAGCCCTCTCAGTTATCTTCGGAAACTAAGATCAGAACTTCATTTTCTCGTCTTTATCGTATATGCCCCAGTAGGCGCCCACATCGCCTTCCGAACCTACCTTCCAGGATTCATCGAAGGACGAGAAGTAAAAGACAGGTATATCCTCGGACTGAGTCCACTGCTGGGTGTTGATAAAATAACCCATGAAGTGATCCTCGGAAGGGATGGCCGCGTGCAGCCCTTCTCCCTGGCTCGGCCAGCCGGTCTCGGTAATGATCACGGGCTTGCCGTTGGATACGGCCTTGACCTGATGGTACATCTCCTTCATGTAAAGCAGAGAATATTCGAACGGGCAGGCCTCCCAGTAGGGGTAACAGTTCGCCAGGAGTACGTCACAGAGTTCGGTGATTTGTGGCTTGGCCGGAAATTCGTAATAGGCATCCACATAACCCACGGGGACTCCCGGTATAGCCTCCTTTACTTCTTTGATGAAGCCGATCAGCTCCTCCTCGGAAAGGTCGTCCCTGTAGAGTACCTCATTACCCACGGCCGCTATATCGACCACCCCCTCTCGGGCCAGTTCAATAAGGCCATCGATTTCGCGTCGGTTGATATCGGCATCCTTTCCCAACCAGGCACCGACCAGGGTTTTAAGTCCGAATTCCCGGGCAATGCGAGGGATGTGCTCGTTGCCGTCGGTACAGGAGAAGGATCGGATCCACTGGGTGTGGGGCGCAATGATAGCCATCCGGCGGCGAATCTGTTCCTCACTGATCTGATCCCCGGGACTCTGTCCCTCTTCATAGGGACTGAAACACATACCGTGTATCCCTTCCTCCCAGCATTCACGAAACACTTTTTTCATCTCCTTGCTTCCCTTTAGGGGCAGCTTGCCCGAAAGGGCCAATACCTTGTCTGGTCGGTACGACATAATTCAGCAGTTATAGATTTATACTCAGGTCTTTGTTGCTATTCTCTTTTGGCCGGCGCATGTACGCCCTTTATTTGAGCCAGTCTTCCTTAGGCCTGGATTCGGGGATCAGCACATCGTCTAATAGGGTTTGCAGATCCCCATTATAGGTCTTGGTAATGGGTTGACCATCGCGGGTTAGTCCTTCGAATATGCCCTGATCTACCAGGTCCCAAAGGGCGTATTTGACCTGTGCCTTCAAATTGATGAGTCCGAAGTGATTCTCGGATCCGTCGGGGTTACCCGCATCCTTCCACGGCTCGTCAAAGGCCTCGAAATAAAAACAGCTCATGCCGGCCTGATTGGTCCATTCCCGGATCAGCTTGTGATAGAGGCCTTGCTTGTATTCATCGGTCGCCCGGGAACCGGCCTCTCCGTACAGATGGGTATCGTAGGAAGCCCATCCGGTCTCGCCAATGTGGATTTGCTTGAGCAGCCCCTCACTCCTCATGTAGCCCACCACACTGTCGTACTTGGAAATCGCCATGTCGCGGGCACGAAGCATAGCACGTTCTATCTGCGCTGTTTGAGATAGGGTGTCCTCTTCCTCATAGATGCCCCAAAAGTCGGGCTCGTAGTGGGAATAGTGCATGGGATAGGTGTGCATGGATACATAATCCACAGCCTCCCACAGCTCCCGAAGGGCGGGAACATGGTATTCCGAACCTCCCCCGCCCCATGAAGAAAAGTCGTCCGAACTGGTAATCCAGATATTCTCAGGCAGCCCTCCTGTTTTCTTTAGCTCCTGCAAGTGGTTCACCCATTTGAGAATGATATCGGGCTGTACGTAATAGGCCGTAGCCCATTTGACCATGGCTTCATTACCCACGGCTATAATCTTGACTACTTCGGGATGGGCATTGGCCAATTCTACCGCGCGATTGATTTCTGCGGTATTGAACGCTACATTTTCGGCTTGATGGTCCGGTTGGGCCGTAAAGGCATTCTTACAGCTGATCCAGGCACCCAGCATCACGAACATGCGAAAGTCCTTGCCTTCGGCGTTGAGCTCACTGATCGCTTTCACGATGTTGGCAGCCTGCTCGTAGTCCTGCGTATTATAAGTACGGACTACATGTACTCCCATGGCGTCCAGTATGCGCAGATCTTCCTTTAGCTGCTGCATAGTGGGCTGAACTTTACGGGTATTCTGCCGGTACCCTCCATACGATATCGCCTGATAGTCTGGATTACCGAGTATATCCGCTGCCGTGATCTGAAGTCGCGGATCGGATACGATGGTCTTGGGCTTACAACCGAAAATTCCAAACATAAGGGAGAAGTATAGGGTGCCTGCTACAACGATCCTCTTCATGATTTCGTTTTATTTTAATCATATAGTTGGGGCTCATGCGAACCCTACAAGTATTTTTTGAACCCCTGATCTGCTGAACACCATCTGACTGTGTGTCTCGTCCAGTTCGTGCCCGTCGAACCGCATTTCTTTACCGTCGTCCAGGGTAAATACTATGCCCTCTGCAGCCCCAAAAGTGTACACTACGGGTACCTGACACAGGGTAAACGCCAGGCTGCCCTTGTCGAGTTCCAGCGATCGTGGCTGATGGTTTCGGTCTATGTACTCAAATACGCGTGGTTTGTCCAGTATCTCATCGCGATTCATCAGAAAGGGGTTGAAGCCTAACCTGCCGGATTCGACGTACACCCCTAGTTCTCCGAATCGGGCGATGATGTCCTCCTTGACCTGACCGGTCATTCCAGGTTGCTGGGCGCCCCGGTGAGCCGGGGTATGCGAATACGGATCCGTAGGGAAGGCCCCGTAAAGGGCAGGCGATTTATGAGCGCCAATCCCGGCGAGTATCTCGTAATAATGATCGACCAGCTTACCGGTTACCTCAGTATGACCAAGAGTCCGGAAGGAGAGTCGGCAATTCTCCTGCACGGCCAGGAGGAGTTTGGACACCATGTGCCAGTAAATGGATCCGAGACCCTCGAATCCGAAGAAGGTTCCCGAACGTCCCGTGAACGCCTTGTGATCAAACACCTCTTCGAATGCGTCGAGCACCGCCTTACGGTCCTGTTTCACCAGTTCTCCGTAGGTCTCTGAGGGGAGTTCGTCCAGGGCTTTCTGGAGGCTGGCAGCATTATTAAAGCTCCCGTTAAAGTGAACCTGACCCAGGGAATCCTTGACAATTACTGTGCGGTCACCGTCCTCGATTAGCCTTCGCAACAGCCCGATGCGCTCAACGGCAGCCTGAGGCAGTACATTCTTTTCGGTAAAACGTGGCAAGTCCTTGTCCGGGTATAGGGTATAGCTGTACTGATCAGGGCGGAAAAGAGCGCTGTCCTTCATGCCATCCAGCAGATCCAGTGCCTGCTCAGGCTTTAAATAGCCTGAACTCAGGACGGCAACCTGGCCCTCCAGCATCTCGTCCAAATGGGATATGGAGGCCGTACCCGGTTCCAGGGTAATCAGATTGTACGCATGGTACATTTCGTCCGGACGCTTATTGGCCCGAATGGAATGCTCCATATACTCCAGTGCCAATTCGGTAAATTCGTTGAGTTCAGAGAAAATCAGGGTCGTACTACCGCCGCTAAAGCCTTGTTCGTATATATGCAAACGATATCGGCTTGCCGCCTCGCCCAGGGAGTCCATGACTGATCTCCGGTCCGAGTCGGTTATTGCTCCCGACAGCAGCTCCCGATACTGCCTCATGGCGGACAGGGTCTCCTGGAAAAAGGTGTGCAGTTCAGAGGATATGTTGGTTTCGCTACCTGGCACGTGCTTCAGCATTTTCCTCTGGAATGCCAGAAATCTCCTGAGGTAGTACAGGGTCACCATGGAAAGTCCGTTACCTACTAGCGCGTTATTGGCGTCGTTCCACTCGGGCCTTTGGGTATTCATCCAGATGCCACCTTCGGGCACCAGGTTGGATATTTTCGCCAATACAGTCGCGAGGAGTTTCTCAGTTAGATTTACACGATGGATCTCACCATCCCGGGTTTGCAACAGAGCCCCATCTGCACCCATAGAATCCCGTCGCTTGCGGACGCTTCGATCCAGTTCTTCGTCGAAGTCTATGGTGTCCTTGGGATTAGCTACGATGTCGGCATACCCCTTGATTCGATAGGGTACACAGGCATAAACAAATAGGTTTTCAGTCAGATAGTCTTCCAGGTCGCCAGGGTAGTATTCCTCGGTGAATTCCAGGAACTTCAACAGATAGATGATCTGGTGATCCCCCCAGTAGCCGATATAGGACCAGGGATCATGCGGCTCGATCACCTCCCAATCGAAACCGTCCTTGGTTACCCGATAGGGATTGTATCCATCGAAAGTCGTCGCATTGAGGAATTTGTGGATCATGCCCTCAATAAAATCGGGATAGGAGTGCGCCAGGGCCTCCCAGTTCTGGAATATGTCCCTCCAGTTACCCTCGTAATCGAGTATCTTGGATTCATCCTCTTCGTTCTGGGTATTGATGGAGAATCGATTCCATGGTCGACTGGGATCACCGTGACGGCGACTGAATTTAAGGGGTAAGTATTCCAGGGACAGTCGCTTGAAATCAGCGTTTCCGGATTCAGAGCTCAGTTTTTGGAGCGTGGTTAATGTAAATTCCTCCGGCAGGGACTGCAGCAATAACCGATGGGCCGCAAATAACTCTTTATTGGCCTTGCGGAGGTAATCACTGAAATCCTTGCGTTCTATGGTGTAGCCGTCATCGAAAATGCCCCCGCGCATTATGTTGAACATCACATTGGCAAAATGGCGACTGTTTCGCTGGCGGTCGGCGGTACACTGCAGTCCGTCCGAACTCGCCACCAGCTGTACCAGCTTTTCCGTTCCGGCCTGTATATCGGCCAGGACCTTCTCTTCCAGATCGGAATCCGTTTTGAGTATCTGATCCAGGTCCGCGACCTGGGCCGGACCGGCATTGACGTTTGCCACGATCATCCACTGCTTGTTGGCGGAGGGTGCTAAATTCAATTCGGTATTTAGAAAATACGCTCCCTTCTCACCCCTGACATCCGTCTCCGGTGTGAGTTGCGTTCCTCTTCGGAAGGCATCCAGCTGCAGTGAGGAAATCAGGTGTCTGGGGTTATCAAAACCGGATGACCAGGCCACATTGGCCTTTAACGCCTCGCTGGGCTCTGCTTTATCGACGATTATGGCACTCAGGGCATAGATGCCCAGACCCGAATCGGCTTGCAGTTCGCTCTTCTTATAGGCATCAACCAGGTTGGAACGTATGCCCTGCAGGAACTCACCTACACCGTAAGGCAGTAGGTTTTGTATGCCATCCAGCAGTTCGATGTTCACGGAAGAATTCCCTGTATTGAGGAGTTCGCAGCGTCTGACAAAACCATAGATACTGCTGGTGTTCCACTGATAGCGAAAGGTAAGGCTGAGGTCGTGGTTGATTTCCTCGAAGAGAATCTTATTACCGTATTCGCTCTTGTACAGGTTTCTGCTGCAGCGAAACACCCCCTGATTGCGAACTGAAAAGGGCTCCCAGAGGTGTCGTTGATCCCCTTCACGCACTGCTATTAGGGTTTTACTGCCTGTTACCTCCACCGATTCAGTGATCTTGTCATCTGTGTAGTAGGGAAAGAGCGAAAAATCGCTGTTCTTTCGACCTGCGCTAAGGCCACCATTGCTGGAGATAAACATCCAGTGGTTCGCATCGCTTACCACGCTCATAAAAAACGGCCTGAGGGAATCGCTGTTGGAAATTTTATAAAAAGGCTCCCCTTCTAGGGTAAGGAACTCCAGGGATACGTCCTTGGGAGGGTCTAGTGCCATATGGGTTAGTTTGCTATTCGGTTTCCCCGATTCGCTACTCCGACGTTTGAAATCAGTGTCGGGAAACGCAAAAATGAAGGTCTAAATTATGTTAAAACTGAGTCTTCTGCCAGTATTTTAGTATTAAACCTGTCCTTCATAAACAGTGAAGGACAGGCTCTAGCTGAACATCAACCGTTTAGAGTTCACCCCTGCGGTCGACCAAAATCTTCTTAATTTCCCGTGCCCTTTCCTCAGAAAGGCTGTAGGTACGCATAACCACTATGGCGATAGCCGCGGTGGCAATCGGGATCAGTATATCCGCAATACGCAGGTTGGTCATGGTCTCCACGGTCTGAGTGGCCGAATTCTGATCGAATCCGACGGCCTTGAGTACCAGTCCTGCCAATACCAGTGCCAGCGCCTGACCGAGTTTCACCATCCACCAGTAGATGGCACCAAATGTTCCCTCCTTCCGGGGCATACCGTTTTCCAATTCGTCCAAATCGCAGACATCGGCGGTCATACTCATCATCAGTACAAACAAGCCGCCTACACCGAAAACCATCAGGGGAATCGGGAAGAAAATGAGCCAGGGCGAACCGGCTGAGGTGTCCATGGTAAACCAGGTCATCCCAATACTCTCGAAGAAGGGAGCCATGGATTCGAAGAGACCTCCAAAACCGGCATTCAGAGACTGCCCCAGTGCAGTTTCGTTAAACCAGGCATTGGTTTCCTTATCGAATCCCCACCACTTCAAGCCGTAACCCACTATCGAGATTACCGTAGATATAATAAATGCCCTTCGCTTTCCCCACGTATTCGCCATCCAATTCACAATCGGAATAACCAGGAAGGCCGTCATGATGGCCGTAAAGGTGCCGAACCAGGCAGGCCAGGTCCCCGCAGCACCATAGTCTCCATTATACATCGAAAAAACTATGATGAACACTCCAAAGGAAGCCACTAGCTGATACCCGTTAAATACCAGGAAGGTGGCCGCACAGAGCTTCATAAAGGGCTTATTTTTCGCTACCTGCTTGATGCTCTTTATCAGTTCGAGCAGATTGGAAAACATGGTATCCATGGCGATACGCTTGCGATTCTGGATCTTGGACGTGTCGATTCCCCGGCAAAAAATAGCCGGCATGATACCCAGTGCCATACAAATACCCGCTACATAGAGGGACATGGTCCGCACCCCTACCGCCTGATATTTGGCGACGGTCTCTTGTTCCACGATTCCGTCGGTACTCCCTTCGAAGCCCCAGATTTGCAGGTCCGCAATCAGTAACCAGAACCAGGGGACGATCATCCAGGCGATCTGCCCCATGGTATTAGCCACGGCCATCAGGCGCGTGCGTTCGTTGTAATCGGATGTCATCTCGTAGCCCAGTCCGATCAGCGGCGTGGAGAACATGGTATTCCCGATCAGGTAGACCATATAGAAGATTAGAAAATACCAGAAATTGAACATCTGAGAATTGTTCTCGTCCATCTGCCAAAGCACGGCGAACAGCAATCCGGAAAGTATGGCACCCAGGAAGATCCACGGACGCCTCCTGCCCCATTTCGAACTGGTGTTATCCGAAATGAACCCCATAATGGGGTCGGTTACGGCGTCGAAAATGCGGGGCAATCCTCCCAGCAATCCTGCCAGAAATGGGTCCATGCCAAAAGCGGTAAGCAGGAAAAACATGAAGAAGCCTAGCGCCCCGGGCAGGAGGTTGTTCACGAAGTGCCCGGTACCGAACGCCATCTTCTGTGGCAAGGCTACCCGGTCCTTCGCTGCGGTCTTATACTGTGACATAACACTTAGGTTTTATAGTGGTTATTGATTGGATTCTGTTACAGGCACAATGACAGTCTGCAACGCCTGCCCATCTATTCTGATACTCGATTTCCGACCCTCGGCATTCAATTCAATCTGACGGGCGTCCTCGCCTGTATTGAGGACTACCAAAACTACTGAACCGTCGGGATTCTTAGCCGCAGTGGCCATCAGCGTATCGTCTTCCAGTTCTATCCCTATACGTGTGGCATCTGGCCGGATGAATTTACTGAAGTGGGACAAGATATAATACAAGGGTGTAAAATACACTTCGTCTGCTTCGGGATCGACGATAATCGGAGCCACACACCAGTTCTTGAACCAGTTCGGACCTCCCTGCCTGTCCAGAACCATATTCCAGTCCACCCAGCCATCTACCCAGTTGTTCAGGCAACCTATGATATCCCGTGCATATCGATAGACCGGGACATATTTCGGATGGCGGTGCTTATCTTCTTCAGGAGCCCAGTCGAACCCCCAGTCGGTGGCCTCCTTGCTCCAGTACCAGCCATCGTCCTGCCATTTAGGAACCTCGGCATCCACACAGGCCTCAGACTGGATAAGGTGCTTATCCGGAGCCTTGTTGCGGGCATACTGCAATTGCTCTTCGAAGACCATGAATGTACTGGCATACCAGTGAATGGCAGTTCCTGAGAAATACTTGGAGGATTCCTCGTCCCGATACATGGAATCGACCCATTCGTCCAGGTGCTCTCGATTCTGATCGTAACCGAGGATTTTGACACCGGACTTACCACTTTTTTCCAAAGTCGGTCCCAGATGATTGACAACGAAATCGGTCATTTCGTCCGGGGTATAGTGCATGCTCTCCCAATTATTGCCGTTGCCCAGGGGTTCGTTTTCCACCGTCAGCCCCCAAATATCAATACCTTCTGCACGGTAGGCATCGATGTATTTGACAAAAAAACGGGCCCAGGTATCGTAGTATTCCGGCAGCAATTTTCCCCCAACATAGCTTTTATTGTCCTTCATCCAGGGGGGAGCAGTCCAGGGGGAGGAAATGATCCGGAATCCCCCGGTGGATGCCTTCATGGCGTCCTTGATGAAGGGAATAATGTCGTCCTTGTCTTCCTCTATGGAAAAGCTGCTGAGTTCTGTATCCCCTTCCTTCGGGGCATAGGAGTAGTTACTCAGCGAGAAATCACAGGAATTGATATGGGTACGGGTCAGGGAATAGCGGGCGCCATCGTCTCCAAAATAGGCATCGATCACCCGTTCCCGGTTCTCGCGACCGAGCTGATTGAGCAAATAGGCCGACGATTCGGTGAAGGAGCCCCCGAATCCGGTGATTTTCTGATACTCCTGACCGGGAAGCAGGCGGATAACGGCGGGTATACCATCATCGCTGAATTCACTCAGCGGGGTGAGTTTGTTTCCGTTCCGGGAGGTCTCATAGACCTCTACGGATAGTTGTTCGGTTTCGTTACATCCGCTTAATGCCGCCATAAGTACTGTACAAATAAGAATCTTTCGAAATGTTTTCATAACTCGGTTCCTTAGTGATTTACAGAGATTTCCCTTCGATAGGGAGGTTCAATCACATCGATCAGGAGATTCTCTTTACTTCCTCCGTAGGTCTTGGCAATGGGCTCACCATCGCGCGAAAGACCCTTAAAAGTGCCCTTATCGACTTCCTCCCATAACGCATATTTGGCCCTGCCATTAACGGTAAACAGCCCGAAGTGATTTTCTGAGCCATTGGGATTCTGGCGGTCTTTCCAGGGTTCGTCAAATGCTTCAAAATAGAAGCAGGTGACCCGATTGGCATCTGACCATTCCCTCATTTGTCGATAGAATACGGCCTGTTTGTATTCGTCTGTGGCCCGGGATCCCTCAGGACCGTACTTTCCGTTGGATTGGCTCGCCCAGCCCGTCTCGCCTATGTGGACCGGTTTATCCAGTCCCAGTTTACGCACATAATTCACCACACTGTCGTATTGGGAAATAGCGTAGGCCCTGGCCCGGCGCATGGCCATTTCGATCCGCTCCAGACCGGGATACTCCCGTTCTCTGCCCACAACCCCCCAGAAGATAGGATGATAATGGGTATCGTGCATGGGATAGGTATGAATGGAAAGATAGTCGACCGCCTCGACCAGGCGTACGAGGTCTTCGGAATGGTACTCCTGGTTTCCCCCGCCCCAGGAAGCGCAGTTGTCCGAGCTGGTAATCCACAGATCGGCAGGGAGCTCTCCTTTCGCCTTGAGCTCCTGGAGGTACACCACCCACTTGAGAATGATGCCTGGCTGCACGTAATAGAAAGTAGCCCATTTAACCATGGCTTCGTTTCCAACGGCCAGCACCTTGACGATGTCGGAATACTCCTTCGCCAATGCAATCGCCCTAAGGATTTCATCGGCATTGCGTTCACTCTCCTCGTGGTGGTTCAGCGGAAGATCGGTCCACGCATTCTTGCAGTCGATCCAGGCGCCCAGCATCAGGTACATTTCAAACCCGGGATCTTCTTCCTTGAGCGACCGAATGGCCCTGAGCACATTAAATGCATGGGGGAGGCGCACATTATACGTGCGAAGAAAGCGGATTCCCGCAGCCGAAAGAATGCGCATATCTTCTTTGAGCTGATCTATGGTAGGCTGGTCTTTCCGGGAACGGGTCCGGTATCCACCGTATGAGATTGCGTGGTAATCGGGATTTCCCAGTAGGTCTTTTGCTGTCAAAACAAATTCAAAAATTAAATTTCACGAAAGACCGGACATGGCTATAAGTGTGGGTTGCATAATCTTTCTATCCTATCGGCTACTCTTTTTCAGAGCGCTTATTTGATTCGTCTTTCACTTTATGAGCCACCTCCTCTATACGAATACCATCGAAATGCTCATCAAGGCTCTGAACTGATGAATCTTCACCATAGGGGTTGAATTCATGAGCGCGCTTTAGCACATAATATGCCGCTCTGGGAAGCAATGCATAGCTACCATCACGGATGGTTCGACCTTTGGCACAGATTCCAAACCACTCCTCATTCATATTATTTGTGGAATTATCAAAGTCGCGATCATAGCCACCATTCGACCAGGAGGCATCGGTATCGTGAATATCCAGATTTGTAGTCTGTCCGAATTTCCACCAACCATCACTAAACTGGAAGGTAAAACCGCCAATAGAACAACCCGATAAACCCAAGCCCTGAGCATGTGCATAAATCTCTTTCCAGTTCCCCAGCAAATAGTACGCCTGCGACTCCTGGTCTTCCTTGCCCAGTAATGCATTAAAGGCATCCGCACCGAATTCGGTTAGCATAACGGGCATTTCTAATTTTCTATTCACCGTATCGAAAAGGTCGGTAAACGAAATTCCCCTGTAGGTATTGGTACCGAAAACATCTATATCCGCGCATTCTTCGGCGATGATATCGATAAACAACACATCGCCGTTACACATGGCAACTGGGTGGTTAGCATCGATATTTTTAATCCGCCTGGCGGCCCGATTCATGAGGCGGTACATGGGTCTACCCTGCTTTTCCCCTACGTATTTTTTTTCTTCATGGTCATCCGGGAAGTCTTCTGTTTCGGCGCCTGCCCAGAACAATCCATAATTGTTTTCGTTTCCCAACATATACATAAGCAATCCGGGTGTGTCCTTGTATTGGGCGGTAAGTGCATCGATCTCCATGAGCAATTGTTCTTGTGTCCTGGTATCCGCGTAATCCGTATTCGCCACCCAGTTTCCTTCTATGGATAGACCGTATCGCCCAAAAGAATGATTAAGCAGGGTGTATATGCCATATTCCTTAAACGTATACTCGATCCATTTGGCTGGTATACCCGTGTACTGGCGAATGACGTTTACCCCCATTTCCCTTAACAGCGACATCTCGTTGTCCAATGCCTTCTTAATGACAGTATCGGACTGATCCCATAGGGAATACTCATAGTTCGTCCCGATAGGGAAGTAGTCCCAGTTCATTCCATTAATCATTAATTTTTCGCCATTTACCAACAAGACTGAACCGTCTTTTTCTTTGCGTATTACGACATGATCTGCCTGAGCAATAAGTGCCGGAGCAAAAAACAGAAGCAGACTAAAGAAAAACATCTTAGGTGTCGTGACGGGATTTTCTTCGGAGGTGGACATGATAATATCAGGTATTACACTTTGGAATTCATATCGTCTGATTAAAAAACAACTCGTCAATTCTCTCGGTCTCAATAATCGTCTAAGCATCATAACTCCTTAAAAACACTTCCGAGTAATAAGGCTGTATTTTACATCAGTGTTAACATACCGTCATAAGTAGAATTACAAAACGGGTAAAAATTATTAAGAAGAAAGTTAGTCAAAATCCCATCCATGTAGACCGTAAATCTAAACTTGTATGGGTTTTGTAGAGGTAGTAACTCGTCTCTTGACGAAAAAAACGCTCCCGGTTACGACCTAACTCTTGAAACACTAACTCTAATAGTTCTTTTGTTATTTGATTTATTCAATACTACGGCTGGAAAGGGAAATGAAGTAACCCATTCACAAGCCCTCAATCCGAATAGGAACTATCGATATCCATGTAGTGGTTGCTAATACGGGATTAAGACACGGTGCACTCCATTATATCAGTCCTATACATTTTAACAAAACATCAATTCTGGTCCGACATGTGAACTAAAATACCAAAGCAGCCCCATACTTGAATACCTTTAAGATCACATTGATTGGTTTACGCATGAAAACACGTTTATGGTCTTTTGTTACACTGGGCATCCTGCTGTTTGTCTGGATGAGTGGTTGCAAATCGGGACAGCCCGTTGTCACCACATCCCGACCTCTGATTGAAAACACGGCTGCCCTCCGAGATGTTAGCCTGGCTCCCTTTTACCACGGAGTTGCCTCGGGTGACCCTTACCCCAATAGCGTTGTGCTATGGACGCGGATCACTCCCGATATGCAGTTGCCCACTGTGGTTGTCGAATGGGAAATTGCTCAGGATAAAGAATTTACGAAGATTGTTAATCAAGGTACCTTCACCACCGGCCCCGACCGGGATTATACTGTGAAGGCAATAGCGGGAGGTCTGAAACCGGATACAGATTATTATTACCGGTTTATCGGCCTGGGAAGCACCTCCATCACGGGACATACACGCACTGCGTCTGTTGATAGCCCGTCGGTTACACTCGGAGTAGTCAGCTGCAGTAATGTAGAGTTTGGGTACTTCAATGCTTACGGAGCGTTAGCAGAAGAGGATGTGGATGCCGTACTTCATTTGGGCGATTATATCTACGAATACGGAGCTGGGGGGTATGGCGATGAAGACTTTAATCGGAAGAATATTCCTCCGCATGAAATCGTCAGCCTTCAAGATTACCGGGACCGCTATTCCCAGTATCGATTGGATCCGGATCTCAGGGATGCGCATGCGGCACACGCCTTTATCAACATTTGGGACGATCACGAGATCACGAATAATTCCTATTTAGATGGGGCTCAAAACCATCAACCCGACGAGGGAGACTATGAGAAGAGAAAAGCCATAGCACGTCAAGTATACTACGAATGGATTCCCATCCGGGAAGATGTAACCCACTACCGCAAATTCGATTACGGAAACCTGATGGATTTATTCATGCTGGACGAACGCCTGGAAGCGCGAACAGTGCAGCCCGACAGCCTGGAAGACCCGCAACGCTCCCGGCCCGATCACACCCTACTCGGAGAGCAACAGATGAATTGGCTGAAAAGCGGCATTTCTTCGTCGGACGCCCTTTGGAAGGTCATCGGCAATCAGGTAATTTTCTCTTACAGCGATTGGGGACGACCTGATTTTTCGCGAAACATGGATGCCTGGGACGGTTACCCGGCGGATCAGGAAGAGCTGAACGAATTTCTGAAAGCCCATAACCAGGGGGATGTCGTGTTCGTCACCGGTGATACGCATACGGCCTGGGCCTTCGAGGCGACCAATGACCCCTTCAATGACTACGATCCGGAGACCGGTCAGGGTGCTGTAGCCGTTGAATTTGGGGTAACCAGCATCAGCTCAGGCAACGCCAACGAGCGTTTTCCCGACGTGGTGGTCAAAGGACACGAATCCGGCGTGGTAAATACGCCATCGGTCAATCCTCACCTCCGATATGTGAATATGAGAGATCACGGGTATCTGAAACTTACGCTGAATTCCAGGGAAGCCAAGGCAGAGTTTAAAATCGTTCCCAACTTGAAGGAACGGAGCCGGGAAGTAACAACCGATCGCATTTTTACGGTAAAGAGAGGGAGTAACCGGCTGGTGTTAAACTGATGTGGTAAAGGGAAAACATGATTATTTTAACCTACACGCAAAGCTAGTTTGCAACCCAACAAACGCAACTAAGTGCTGGGAGATTTCTGTGATCGACTTTATCACTACTTTTCATTAAAAGTATTTAACATTTCTTTGAAAATATTGATAGTTTATACTTTACGTCCACTTTGGATGTGTAACGAATGGTATGGGTTTAGTTTGGTCGGATTAAAACCTAACAAACATGAACCAAGGCCAGTTTGATTTCTCGCAGGTGATAATTTTTCTTCCAAGGCAAGTATTCGATGGCATTGTTGCAAAATATGGAGGAAATACACATGTCATGCATTTTACTTGCTGGAACCAACTGTGCTCTGCATGTTATTTGGGCAACTCGCCAACCGGTCCGAATGTACCCAGCCTAGGACGGAGGGGCTGATCAGTATACCCATATGCAGGAAGCCCAGTATCGATGGAAGCCGAAGTCGCTGAATCAGAAAGACGACCACCGCCGAGAATCCTGATAAAATTAATAAATCCTGTACAAGCGGAAGGTGCATGGGTTTGGGGATTAAAGGTATATCCGGTACAACCCCTATTACGTGCGTTGCCCCTGCTGGTTAAATATAGTAGAGAGAAGGCTGAAATGAATGTAACGGCCTCCGATCAAATGAATACAAGGGGACAAAGGGCGCTATTGGGCCTGGTCTTCTCTTACGACCGGGCACCGTCCCACTGGGCGATACCCATGGTTTCAAGGGCCGATTTACGAATGGGTTCCACCGCGTCGTTCAATGCCTGAAATCCAAAGTCCAGTCCGGCTATGGTTCGCAAGGGCCTCTGACCCACAGGCAATTCGATCAATTCCTCGAAGATTTTAACGACGATCATGGGATCGGTGGGGGCGTTCTCGTCTTCGAACATTTCCGTTACCTGTCTGCCGAATCCATCACCGAATTCACTCACATGAGCATAAGCCGCTGCGATATCCGCATCCTTCGGAGCAATCATATTCCCGAAGAAATTGGTGGAGAACGGACCGGGTTCCACCAGGGCCACATCGATACCCAACGGAGCGAGTTCGTAGCGCATGGCCTCGCTGACCCCTTCTAGTCCCCATTTACTCGCGTGGTAAATGCCAAAGCCGGGAAAGGCTCCCCGACCAGCTGTGGAACTCACCTGTATAATCAGTCCGGATTTTTGACCGCGCATTATCGGCAGTACCGCCTTGGCTACCCGAAGAGTGCCGACGATGTTCAGGTCGAGCTGATCCAGGATTTCCTGAGAGGAGAAGGACTCCACGGGGCCTCCATAGCCCAGCCCGGCATTGTTGATGGCCACATCCACTCGGGTTATATGTGTCATGGCCGAATGAACACTCTCGTCGGAGGTAACATCCATTTCGACTACATCGATCTTCAGTCCATGGGCGGTTGCAAAGTCCCTTAACTGTGCTGCTGCCTGGGCGTTCTTGCCGTTCACATTGCGCATAGTGGCGTAGACATGATGTCCCTTTTCAGCCAAATATTTGGCCCCGTCGAAGCCGAATCCGGAACTGCAGCCGGTAATGAGTATGTGTTTCATGTTTTCTGATGTTTATAATTCGGTGGTCAAAGAGAGACTTACCTCTGGGTTAGCACTGTAAGGTACGAAAACGACGCTCATAAGTCTCTAGACTCGAAGTCCAGAGCATGTGCTTACTGGTGTATGGCGCGGTCGAGTAAGTTCAGTATCTCCTCAATTTCCGCTTCGCAAATTTCCTGCCGGTTAATGAGCAACGTCTGATAAATGATCTGGTTCTCGATCCGGTTTTCGAATTCCAGCGATTGGAGTATCCGATTGTTATCCACTTCGAAACCGGATTCCGGCAACCCTAAATCCCTGATAAATTGGTCGTCATCAACTTCGTCTGCATTAAGCCAACTCCCGTGCTTGAAAACATACCTGACAACGTCATAATCGAACTCAAGGGAGGTTCTCTCCCGTTCTTTAAGACGTTCAAGCTCGGGCAACCAGGACGATAATCGGTTTCTAAGCTCATCGCTTTCGATTATCCCCAGCTTTCCGGAATTGATCAAATCCATCAAGAATCCGTTTCTTGGATGGTACCGGGAGGTACTCGTGACCTCCCCGAGAAAACTATCTATAACGAAGGTGTGGGTATACCGATATCCCGTTTGATCCAGAATTCTCCTGGTAAAATCACGATTCTTTTTCATCTCCGCGATAACCCGCTTTATTTCGATCTGATTGTATTCAAAGTCGCTTCTCAGGTTAATCAGCGACTCCTGTTCCTGCCTGGCCTGCTTTAAAGAAGCATTGAAATTGTTCAGTTGCAGGGCAATGAGTATGCCCAGAACGACCAGAAAGATCTCACCTATGGCGTAAAAGAAGTAATTCCGGAGCTGGCCCTGTTCCAACAGTTCTTGCCGAATCTTTCGAAAGAATCTGAGCATGTAGCGTCGTATTTCCGTCAGGTTAACTAATTCTGAAGGAAGGTATGGAATAAAATTAAAGGTACTCTGGCGGAACGTTGCGACCGTTACATACAAACCGTAATATTGATATAATATAATTATTAAGGGGGGACAAAACGATTCGCAAGCAGGGCGGAAGCGATGTTATTGCGTTCCCAGGTAGTGCACATATTCCGTTGGGTCGCTGGTAGTAAATACTCCCCTTCAATTTGTTCCAACAAGTCGGTTAAGAAAGTTTGCCATTGGTCTTTCTCCTAAGAATAAGTTCTTTGATAAACTGGAATTTCAAATGATTTTTGAGAGCTGTCAAAAAGACCTAATGTTGTCTTTTTGTAAAAGTCCACGTTTTATTCGTGTTGTTTTTTTAAATGAAACGGTCAAGTATAAGAGCAGTAGCGGAGTAATCTTTACTTGCTTATCGGACTGGAAGATACTTGATCCAATGCAAAAACTGTTCAAGTATGCACTCAAACCGCTATTGCTCTTATACGTTGTTCTCTAAAGGCTTTTTTCAAATTGAATGAGTTAAGCCTAGTTTAACTCCTGCAATGCTCTTATTTGTTTAAGTACCATTCTTTTAGGCAATAGTGGAAGCAGTGACAGTGATACTTTTTCTAAAAAAGTTAAACCTGATATTATATTTAATTTGCCGTTCATCATGGCCTTGTAGCCATCTTTTGCTACCCTTCTGGGGCTGGCGGTTTTTTTAAACCCGTCCGTTCCGTCTAAGCCTGCCGTGCTGGCAAACCCCGTTGATGTCGGGCCGGGCATCAGCGCGGTAACGGTAATGTTCGTATCGTGCAATTCTTCAGCCACCGCATTGCTTAAAAATGTAACATAGGCTTTGGTGGCGTAATAAACTGCTTGTAAAGGTCCGGGCGTCAGGGAGGCTGTAGAAGAAGTGTTTAGTATTTTACCGCTGTTTCTAGCAACCATTAGTGGTAGAAATAAATACATCAGCTCTGTTA
>CAZKFM010000002.1:395325-519332 GCA_964552195.1 uncultured Flavobacteriaceae bacterium | reverse complement strand
AGCCCAACCTCTTAGCCGGACTCTATTCCTTCTCTTTATCTCACTCTCTAACAAAGCGGGTGCAAATATAAGCAGCGAAACAACAATCTTCCAAAAATGTGGTAAAAATATTCTTGAGTATTTTATAAACTTTTCAGTAACAAACTGTTAACAAAATCGCCAGCTACCGAACTGTGGTATACCTCCCGATTCCTGTGGACGGCCGTGGGCCGCCAGTTCTGAATACCGCCGGGTGTAGAGGGAGTTGTTCATAAGTACAACCGACTGATTGTTAATAGAATGAATCGTAAAATAATGGCAACTGCTGAAGTGTGATCGTGTTGAGTGAATGACAACACATTCCATGCAGGACAATATCGGGCTACTGAAACCGTTGGCTGTTGCTCTCCAAAAACATACCCACTATCTTTGACCCACCTTAGACGCTCGTTATATATATATGATACAAATCACACTGCCCGACGGTTCTGTTAAGGAGTTTCCGAAAGGCACAACGCCCTATCAGGTAGCCCTTTCCATCAGCGAAGGTCTCGCACGAAACGTAATTTCAGCTTCCTTTAACCAGAATACCGTTGAGACCAGCACTCCTTTGGAGATTGACGGAAGTCTGGTCCTTTATACCTGGAAGGACAAGGAGGGAAAAAAGGCATTCTGGCACTCTTCCGCCCATGTCCTTGCTCAGGCTATACTCGAATTATATCCGGATGCCCGACTTAGTATAGGTCCGCCCATAGCGAATGGCTTTTATTACGATGTGGATTTTGGTGAGGAGACCCTCACGGACAAGGATTTTGGAGCCATCGAAAAGAAGGCACTCGAACGGGCCAGAGAAAAGCACCCCTTTACCATGCGTTCCGTGAGCAAGGAAGAGGCACTGGCCTTTTATACCGAAAGGGAGAATCCTTATAAGCTTGAGCTAATCAAAGATCTGGAAGATGGCACCATCACTTTTTGTGATCACAGCAACTTTACCGATCTCTGCCGGGGAGGGCACATCCCGAATACGGGACTCATTAAAGCCTTCAAAGTATTGAGCATAGCGGGCGCCTATTGGAGAGGAGATGAAAACAACAAGCAACTCACCAGGGTCTATGGAATATCCTTCCCCAAACAGAAAGAACTGAACGAATACCTCGAATTGCTGGAAGAGGCTAAAAAACGCGATCACCGAAAGCTAGGAAAAGAACTTGGACTGTTTACGTTCTCCCAGCGTGTGGGCCAGGGTCTTCCCCTTTGGCTCCCGAAGGGCGCGGCTTTAAGGGAACGACTCGAGCAATTCCTTAAGGACGCCCAGCGCAAAGCGGGATACGAGATGGTGGTTACCCCACATATTGGACAAAAGGAGTTATACGTAACCTCAGGGCACTACGCCAAGTATGGTGAGGACAGTTTCCAGCCCATTCACACTCCTAAAGAAGAAGAAGAATTTCTGCTCAAGCCCATGAATTGCCCGCATCATTGCGAGATTTATAGAGCGAGCCCATTCAGCTATCGCGAGTTGCCCAAGCGCTACGCGGAGTTCGGTACGGTTTATCGCTATGAGCAGAGCGGCGAACTACACGGACTTACCCGCGTCCGAGGATTTACCCAGGACGATGCCCATATTTTCTGCACTGTAGATCAGCTCCTGGCCGAATTCAAAGCTGTAATCGACCTTTCTTTATATGTGCTGAAATCCTTAGGATTCAATCAGTTCAAAGCACAAGTATCGGTCAGGGACCCTAAGGATCCGGATAAATACATAGGAAGTAAGGAGAACTGGGAGAAGGCAGAGGCGGCCATCATCAGGGCCGCAGAGGAGAAAGGACTCCCCTTTCAGATCGAAGAGGGCGAGGCGGCATTTTACGGACCCAAGCTCGACTTCATGATCGAAGATGCCCTGGGCAGAGAATGGCAATTGGGGACCATACAGGTGGATTACACCCTACCAGAACGCTTCGATCTGACGTATAAGGGAGCAGATAACGAACTGCACCGACCTGTAATGATACACCGGGCACCATTTGGCAGTCTGGAGCGGTTCGTGGCATTATTATTGGAGCATACTGGTGGAGTATTTCCTCTTTGGCTGATCCCGGTGCAGGCCATTGTCCTGCCTATCAGTGAGAAGCATGAGAAATACGCTAAAAAAGTTTTAAATTCATTCGAAAATCACGAAATTCGCGCCCTCGTTGATGATAGGAGTGAAACCGTGGGTAAGAAAATCCGCGAGGCTGAAATGCAGAAGATCCCATTTATGATCATAGTCGGTGAACAAGAAGTCGACGGACAGACCCTCTCAGTGCGCAGGCATGGAGGTGAAGAGTTGGGAAGCCTGAGCGTTGAAGAGTTTGCCGATCTGGTGAAGACAGAGATCGGGAAAACCCTGCAACCATTTAAAGTAGAAGTTTAATTAAATACAGTTACCATAGCAATACGTAGAAGATTTAGGCCACAACCAAGAAGAGAGAACAAGAATCCTCACAACATCAACGGTGAGATCAAGGCTGAGGAAGTTCGACTGGTTGGAGATAACGTAGAAATGGGTGTTTACCCAACACGCAAGGCCCTGGCCATGGCCAAAGAACAGGAACTCGATCTGGTTGAGATTTCGCCCAAGGCAGATCCACCGGTTTGTAAGATTATCGATTACAAGAAGTTTCTGTACGAACAGAAGAAAAGAGAAAAGGCAATTAAGGCGAAGACCACTAAAGTCGTGGTAAAGGAGATTCGGTTCGGACCTCAGACAGATGATCACGACTACGATTTTAAAAAGCGCCATGCCGAAAAGTTTTTAAAAGACGGGGCCAAGGTTAAAGCCTTTGTCTTTTTTAAGGGACGTTCAATCGTTTACAAGGACCAGGGTGAAATCCTGCTGCTCAAACTGGCGCAGGAACTGGAAGAATGGGGAAAGGTTGAACAAATGCCCAAATTGGAAGGCAAAAAGATGATCATCGTTATTGCCCCCAAAACGCAGAAGAAGTAAAACTAGATACGTAGGAGAAATGCCAAAAATGAAGACAAAATCCAGCGCCAAGAAGCGGTTTACGATTACTGGCTCTGGTAAAATCAAGCGCAAGCACGCCTTCAAAAGTCACATCTTGACCAAGAAGAGTCACAAGCGGAAGCTTAGGCTGACGCATTCAGGACTCGTTCACGAATCGGATGTGAACAACATTAAGGAGCAATTGCGACTCAAGTAAAACCATTAGGTATTGTATAACCGTGGAGTGGGCTCAAAAAGTGCTGAAGCCGCCTGCTACAAAAGAAACACATTATGCCAAGATCAGTTAATTCAGTGGCGTCTCGAGCCAGACGCAAAAAAATCATGAAACAGGCCAAGGGATATTTTGGCCGAAGGAAAAATGTTTGGACGGTAGCTAAAAATGCCGTTGAAAAGGCGATGGAGTATTCGTACCGAGATCGCCGAAACAAGAAAAGAAATTTCCGCGCTCTCTGGATCACGCGGATCAATGCCGGCGTCCGGGAACACGGTCTCTCCTACTCTCAGTTCATGGGCAGGGTTAAAGCCAATGGGATCGAACTTAATCGTAAAGTACTGGCCGACTTGGCCATGAATCACCCCGATGCTTTTAAAGCTATTGTGGAAAAGGTTAAATAGATCCTGCCAGCAGGCATAAGATTTTCATCCCCTGCCATTGTGGCGGGGGATTTTTTATTCTCCCCAGGCCGTCAATAAAAGTTTTCTCTGTCCTCCGTGGTTTCTGTGCTCGCATAGATAAATGCCCTGCCAGGTTCCCAAAGCCAGTGCCCCATCGGCAATGGGTAACTGCAAGGAGCTTCCCATGAGGGAAGCCTTTATGTGTGCCGGCATATCATCTGGGCCTTCCAGCGTATGCAGGTAATGTGAACCTCCTTCGGGTATCATAAGATTCAATTGGGATTCGAAATCCATACGCACGGTAGGATCGGCATTTTCATTCGGGGTCAATCCTGCCGAAGTGTGCTGAATAAATACCTGAAGCTGACCGTACTGCCAGCCGGATATCGGATGCAACTCGCGCTCGATCCGCTCCGTAATCAAATGAAATCCCCTGGGGAATTCAGGCAAACGCAGCTGCTTTTGAAACCATTTCATCACCCAAAACTAACGCTTTATTTTCCTCTCACCCTTTAGGGAAAGGGGTGGTTGGTGTACTTTCGCAATATATGGTTCCGAGTCACGTCAAAATGGTTGTTACCGATATGGATGGCACCCTCCTGGATTCGCGTCACCAGGTAAGTGACCGCTTCTTTGAGCTCGTGGAATTGCTCTCGAAACGCGGCGTACAGTTTGTAGCGGCCAGCGGACGACAGTACCACAGCATGACCGATAAACTCGGACACCTGACCGACCAGATGGTCATAGTAGCTGAAAATGGAGCCTATGTCCGCTATAGGGATGAGGATTTTCTGCTAACCCCGCTGAAAGAAGGTAAGGTCGCTCAAATCCTGGGTTCCATAACGGATATCGAGGGAATACATCCTGTCCTGTGCACCAGGGACTCGGCCTTTGTTTCGGCAAAGAATCGCAATTTCATTACCATGCTCAGCGAGTACTACCAGGACTTTCAACAGGTGGAAGACCTCCGTAATGTAGAAGAGCAGGTACTCAAAGTAGCCATGCATCATTTTGAAGATTCCGAAGATCATATCTATCCCAGGGTTGCGCATTTCGAGGGAGAGCTCAAAGTCAAAGTTTCGGGAAAATTCTGGGTCGACATTTCGGATCCCAAAGCCAACAAAGGAGTCGCCATTGAACTATTGATGGAGAAGTTCAACATTAAGCCGGAAGAGCTAATGGTTTTTGGCGATTACAACAACGATCTGGAGATGCTGGCCCTTACTCCATACAGCTATGCCATGGAAAACGCCCATGCCCGGGTTAAGGCCCTGGCCAGATATCAAACCCTGAGTAACGATCAACGAGGGGTGGAAGCGGTTCTGGATAAGCTGGTATAATTCTTTTTCCTGATTTGATCGCTCTGGTTTACTTTTATTTGGTATGGAAGCTCTACTCTGGATTACTGCAGGACTCTATTTATTAATGGCCAGTCTTCTCTATCCTTTTCCTGGGCTATTAGCCGGATTCACAGGACGTTCCCAGGAAATACGAAACCATCCCAAAGCCATGAAGTGCATTGGTGCGACGAGTATGATATTCGGCTTTTCGGCTGTCTTTCTCCTTGTAAGCTATTACGCCCTTCAGGAATATGGCTATATTAAAGTGAGGGATGTACTTGTTTATACTTTTCCATTCTACACACTTCCTCCCATACTCTGGCAGGCAAATAGACTTGGTAAGCTACTGGAAAAAGGCTCCGGTAAGGGCTGATCAGGTTTTCTGCTTCTTTTTCTTCGCGGCTGGAAAGAGTACGTTATTCAGGATTAACCGGTAACCCGGAGAAGTCGGATGCAGTTCCAGTTCCGTTTTTGGATCTCCCACCCGATGCTGATAGTCTTCGGGGTCATGACCGCCATAGAAAGTAAAGAAGCCTTTGCCCTTTACCCCGTGTATGTACCGGGCCTCACCGTTAATCTCAGAAGAACCTAATACCATTACCGTCGGCTTCACCTCCTCCGGAGCGAATGAGGTGGTCTGCCCCATGAAACCTTTCACTATGGTAGTGTGGTTTTGGGTCAGCATGGTGGGGACCGGGTCCCACTTGGCCGAGAACTCCAACAGGGTAAAATAGTCCTCTTCCCGTTCTATCCTCCTGCGACTGGTCATATCAATGGTGGAAAATTCGTACTTATTAGGATTCCTCTCCAGTATAAAGTTCGTGAAGGCAAAAGTCTTTGAAAAATCTAGTTTGGACTGATAATTGGATTCCGAGGGATCCCCGTCGAACATGGCTTCACAGATGTCCACTCCTTCTGAAGCCAGTGCGATATCGAAGCTGTCCGTAGCCGAACACATGGCAAACATAAATCCTCCTCCGAGGACATAATTCCGAATCTTAAGGGCAACGGCACGTTTTTGTTCGGACACCTTATTGTACCCCAGTCTTCGTGCTCGTTCCTCGGCTATCCTTTTATTCTCTATGTACCAGGGTGCTGAACGGTAGGCACCATAGAATTTCCCAAATTGTCCGGTGAAGTCCTCGTGATGCAGATGGAGCCAATCGTAAATCGCCAACTGATCGGCCAGGACCTCTTCGTCGTAAAGGGTGACATACGGGATTTCGGCAAAAGTGAGAACCATGGTAACCGCATCGTCCCAGGGCTGTTTGTCTTTAGGGGAATATACGGCTATCCGCGGGGCCTTCTCCAATACTACCGACTCCATATTCTGAGAAGGACTCTCAATGAGTTCCTGTATGGTCTCAGCCTCGGCATCGCTGATGAGTTCATAGGAAACGCCGCGAATACGGCATTCATCGCGAATCGACTCCATATCCGACATCAGAAAAGAGCCCCCACGGTAATTCAACAACCACTGGACCTTGAGCTTCTGCTGAAGCACCCAATAGGTGATGCCATAGGCCTTGAGATGATTCTTCTGAGTCTCGTAATCCATGGGTATCAAAATCTTACTCGCCCTTGCGAAAGGGGTAAACGCCATGAATATCAGTAGCAGTACAGTGGGAATTCCGGTCGACTTCATAGACATACTCTTATACGGCACAAAGACAGTGCCATTTAAGGAAAGGTACGGATTAAACATTAAGGCAGAAAACCAGATGGCCCAGGCTGGAACCCGGCCTAATCTTCTTCCTCGAACCAGTTGTTATTCTCCCGTTTCAGACCATCAAATGCATCTCCGGCCTCGGCTCGATAATCCGATGGCCCGATGGGATCTTCACTGCGCTTGTTCATTTTGGATTCAATCTCGAACGATTGCTCCACATTATCCAGGTTGTCGAATTTTCCGAGTTCACCAATGAATTTCAGCCGAATGTTCTCCAGACCACCGTTCCGGTGTTTGGCTACAATGAATTCAGCCTGTCCGCGGGTGCTCTCCCCTTCGTCATCATCCCACTGCTCGATATTGTAGTATTCCGGACGAAAGATGAAGGAAACGATGTCGGCATCCTGCTCAATAGCACCGGATTCCCTCAGGTCGGACAGCAAGGGACGCTTGCTCCCTCCTCGGGTTTCCACGGCTCGCGACAGCTGTGAAAGTGCGATGACAGGAACATCGAGTTCCTTTGCAAGGGCCTTCAGGTTCCTTGAAATGGTGGAGATTTCCTGCTCTCTATTACCGGCCTTACTATCGTTGCCGGCATTCATGAGTTGTAGGTAATCGATCACAATCAGGCCTATGCCATGCTGGGAGGAAAGGCGACGGGCTTTTGCCCTTAACTCGAAGATGGAAAGGGATGGGGTGTCATCTATAAAGAGCGGAGCCTTTTCCAGGTCTTTGACTTTGACATTGAGCTGTTCCCATTCGTGCTTCTCCAGGCGTCCCGTCCTGAGTTTATCGGAGGTTAGACCGGTCTCCGACGAAATCAATCGTGTGATCAGCTGTACCGAAGACATTTCCAGGGAGAATACGGCCACAGGTTTATTGTAATTCACGGCTATATTCCTCGCCATGGAAAGAACGAAAGCCGTCTTACCCATACCGGGTCGTGCCGCAATGATAATCAGGTCACTCGGCTGCCAGCCCGAAGTTAATTTGTCCAACTTCTCAAAGCCCGAGGGAACCCCGCTCAACCCCGAGCGCTGGGCGATTTCCTCTATTCGCTTCTTGGCCTGTAACACCAGGTTGTGGGAGGTTTCGGCCGATTTCTTGAGATTGCCTTTGGTTACTTCGTAAAGATTGGTTTCGGCTTTATCCAGTATATCGAATACATCAACGGTTTCCTTGTAAGATTCCTGTATGATCTCCGAGGAAATGGTAATAAGCCTCCTCTTCATGAAATTCTGAAGGATAATGCGGGCGTGATACTCGATGTGCGCTGAGGATCCGATCTGCTGAGTGAGTTCCACCAGATAATAATCCCGTCCGGCTTCGTCCCATTTTCCCATGTTTTTGAGCTTTTCGGATACCGTAAGGACATCGATAGCGGCCGAATCCTCGAAAAGCTTCAGGATCGCCTCATATATCAACTGGTGCTTAGGGTCGTAAAAGGCCTCCTTGTCCAGGAGGTCGATAACTTCGTCCAAACCCTTCTTATCTACCATCATGGCCCCCAGTACAGCCTGTTCCAAGGCTAGAGACTGAGGTGGTAACTTTCCAGACATCAGCTGGATGACTTCTTTTTCCTCCTTAAGAGAGGATTTCGATAGGGGATTCGCTCTGGCCATAGTTCGGAATTTAAGACGATGCGTCTAGGGCAGAGTGCGCCTGACGCAGCCGCCGAAAGGCCCGCAGCGCTAGGAAACGGGCAATATTTTGATTTACGTAATGGGTACTATTCCTTGTAAACGCCCATCTTGGCGTACTTCTCCATGCGCTGCTTCACCAGTTCTCTGGGCGTCAGCTTGGAGAGGCTCTCATGGTATTTCAGGATTTTGTTGCTCACAATATCAAACGTCTTTTCGCGATTGCTATGCGCGCCTCCTGCGGGTTCCTTTATGATCTCGTCTACGAGAGACATTTTTTTCATGTCTGCAGCGGTGAGCTTAAGCGCTTCGGCCGCCTGTTCCTTAAACTCCCAACTCCGCCATAGAATGGATGAACAGGATTCCGGGGAGATCACCGAATACCAGGTGTTTTCCAGCATTAAGACCACATCGCCCACTCCTATACCCAGTGCACCTCCGGATGCTCCTTCTCCAATGATCACCACGATGATCGGCACCTTGAGGCGGGACATCTCCAGTATGTTTCGGGCAATAGCCTCGCCCTGTCCCCGCTCCTCTGCTTCGATGCCGGGATAGGCACCTGGAGTGTCTATTAAACTCACTACCGGAATACCGAATTTTTCGGCCGACTTCATCAGTCGCAGCGCCTTGCGGTAACCTTCCGGATTAGCCATGCCGAAGTTTCGGTATTGACGTGTCTTGGTATTGTATCCTTTTTGCTGACCAATGAACATGAAACTCTGATCGCCAATCTTACCGAGCCCCCCGATCATCGCTTTGTCGTCCCTTACGGTACGATCACCGTGCAATTCCAGAAACGTATCTCCACAGATTGCCCAAATGTAATCCAGGGTGTAGGGACGGCTGGGATGCCTGGACAACTGCACCCGCTGCCAGGCCGTCAGATTTCCGTAAATCTCCTTTCTAGTCTGTTCGAGTTTTTCCTCGAGTTTGGCACAGGTCTCGGAGACATCCACTTCACTTTCTTCCCCGATAAGCCGGCATTTCTCCAGCTGCTCCTGCAGTTCTTTCAAGGGCATTTCAAAGTCTAAATACTCCACAGAAATCGACTATTTAAGAATGGGTTAAGAAACACAAATATAATACATCTGCATCGGGAGAGACAACGACAAAGCCCCCTTGACTTATCAACAATACGAACTATTTCTTGGACTTGAGAACCATGTAAACCGCCAGTATCAGAAAGATTACATTGGGCAGGAAAGCGGCCAGCCAGGGTGGGAATCCGGACTGTTGAGCCATAGTTGAAAACAGCTTGTCGAAGAACACGTAAATCAGCCCGATCATAACGCCGAACAGCATGTTGATCCCCAGTCCGCCCCGTCGTTTCTCCGAGGAAACGGAGACCGCGATAAGAGTGAGTATGTAGGCCGAGACCGGTATGGACCACCTCTTGTACTTGACCAGCAAAATTGCATTGATATTCGGGGTACCCCGGCGCTTTTGGTCTCTGATGAACTCTTCGAGCTCGAAAAAATTCTTGGTATTGGCCGCGTAGGAAACCGGGGTCAGGTCGGAAAGTTTAAACTCGAACACCGTATCAAATCGACGCCTGGCCACCACCCACTCCCTGTCGTCTTTGAGCGTGATCCGGTTATATCGGGTAAGCCTGAATAACGAATCCGATGGTATCCAGCGAATGTTTTCCGCTGATATTTTGTACTTCAGCTGCTTGATCGAATCGAAATGCTCGTAGGTAAAATTGTAGGCAATCTGTCGCTTCGCCTCGTATCTGCGGATATATACCTGATCGCCATTAGGTAGCTGATTGAAAATATTTTCAGTCTGACGGTCCTGCTTACCCGTATGAAAGTATTTGTACTCGAACTCGTTAAACCCCACACTGGCCCAGGGTACTATAAAATGACCCAGTGCCAGAATCAGCAAGGCTACCAGAGTGGCACCCACGAAATAAGGCCTGAGGAATCGATTAAACGAAATGCCTGAACTGAGTATGGCCACAATTTCCGACTTGTTGGCCATACGCGAAGTGAAGTAGACGATGGAGATAAAAAGCAGTATGGGCAGTAAGACATTACCGATGACAATGGTGAAGTTGCCGTAATACTGCAAGGTCTCCTCAAGGGTAGCCCCCCGGTCAACGATCTTACCAATCTTTTCGGCCAGATTGATCATGATCGCCACGGGCACATAAAGCAGCAATATCCCGAAGAAGGTCATCAGGTAGCGGCGAAGTATGTATGAATCGATGATCTTAAGCATGCTACAGGCGTTTATCCAGCACCGCCACCATACGGTTTTTCCATTCGTAGAATGTCCCTGCGACTATACGGCTCCTGGCCTCGCGTACCAGCCACAGGTAAAACCCAAGGTTGTGTATGCTAGCTATCTGCCGGCCCAGGTATTCATTGCTGGCAAAGAGGTGTCTAAGATACGCCTTGCTGTACACACGGTCTACATAGGTATGCCCCATAGGATCGAGATCTGAAAAATCGTCTTCCCATTTCTTGTTCTTGATATTTATAGTTCCCTCAGAAGTAAAAAGCATACCATTGCGGGCATTTCGGGTAGGCATCACGCAATCGAACATATCGATGCCGAGGGCGATATTCTCGAGCAGGTTTGCAGGAGTACCCACCCCCATCATGTAACGGGGCTTATCGGCCGGGAGACGGTCACATACCAATTCGGTCATGGCGTACATGTCCTCGGCAGGCTCACCCACGGACAATCCACCGATGGCATTGCCCTCGGCCCCGCGTGAGGCTATATAATCAGCAGACTGTTTCCTCAGCTCGGGATATACCGAGCCCTGCACGATCGGGAAGAAACTCTGACTGTAACCGTATCGGAAAGGCAGCCTCTCGTTGGCTGAAATACAACGATCCAGCCACCGGTGGGTCAGGTGCATAGATTGCTCGGCATAGGAAAAGTCGCAGGGATAAGGCGTGCATTCGTCGAAAGCCATAATGATATCCGCTCCAATGATTCTTTGGATTTCCATGACACCTTCGGGGGTGAAGCGGTGCCGGGAGCCGTCGATATGGGACTTGAATTCCACCCCTGACTCATCGATCTTCCTGTTGTCTGAAAGCGAGTAAACCTGATACCCTCCACTATCGGTAAGTATGGGCCGGTCCCAACCTATAAAGTCATGCAACCCACCGGCCTGCTCCAATATGCCGGTACCTGGGCGCAAATAGAGGTGGTAGGTATTCCCCAGAATGATATCGGCATCTATATCCCCCTTAAGTTCTCTTTGGTGGACCCCTTTAACCGTTCCCTGAGTACCCACAGGCATGAAAATCGGGGTCTCAATGGAGCCGTGGCCGGTCTGTATAACGCCGGCCCTGGCCTTGGATTCGGTTGCCTGGAGGGTGAATTTCAATACTTAAATAATATGGCAAAGATAAAAACGAAGTAGTACTTTTGATCGAAAACACACGCATAGATGCCGGATTTTAAAGAATTGGAAAAATGGGTCAGCCAGGTTCGGAGGGATATAGTGCGAATGGTTCACGGTGCGGCTTCGGGCCATCCCGGTGGATCCCTGGGTTGCACAGAATTCATGACGGTACTGTATAAGGAAATCATGAACCGGAAGCCAGGCTGGGATATGGACGGTCTCGGAGAAGACATCTTCTTCCTTTCCAATGGCCATATTTCTCCCGTGTTTTACAGCGTGCTCGCCAGGACGGGCTATTTCCCGATAGACGAACTGGCTACTTTCCGTAAAATTGATTCCCGCCTTCAGGGGCATCCTTCTACCCACGCCGGGTTACCGGGTGTCCGCATAGCCTCGGGATCGCTGGGGCAGGGAATGTCCGTAGCCCTGGGTGCCGCAGAAGCGAAGAAACTCAACGGAGACGACACCCTGGTTTTTTCCCTTCACGGAGATGGTGAAATGCAGGAAGGACAGAACTGGGAGGCCATCATTTATGCAGGATCAAGGGGCGTTGATAATATCATTGCCACGGTCGATCGCAACGGCCAACAGATCGATGGCCCTACAGAGACAGTCATGCCCCTGGGAGATCTGGGCGAAAAATTTGGGGTATTTGGCTGGGACGTCATCGAGCTTAAGAACGGAAATGATCTGGAACAAGTCTACGAAGCCCTCGAGGATGCGCGAAAACGAGCGGGTAAAGGTAGGCCCGTTTGCATCATCATGGAGACAGTGATGGGTAACGGTGTGGACTTCATGATGCACACCCATGCATGGCACGGGAAAGCCCCCAATGACGAACAACTGCAAACCGCCCTCAGTCAGAATCCGGAAACCCTGGGCGATTATTAGAAGTCCCCTACAAAAAAGTATTTGATGAATCCCTACATAGACCAAGGCAAAAAAGATACCCGAAGCGGATTCGGAGACGCCATGACCGAACTCGGTCAGGAGAATCCGAGAGTTGTGGCGCTCTGCGCAGACCTGGTTGGCTCCCTTAAAATCCAGCCCTTTATAGATAATCATCCGGAAAGATTTTTTCAGGTAGGCATCGCCGAAGCCCATATGATGGGCATGGCGGCTGGACTTACCATCGGTGGCTACATACCGTTCGCTTCTACCTTCGCCAATTTCGCTACCGGCCGGGTTTACGATCAAATCCGACAGTCCATTGCCTATTCGGAGAAAAATGTGAAAATATGCGCCTCCCACTCAGGAATTACCTTGGGTGAAGACGGTGCGACGCATCAGATCCTCGAAGATATAGGTCTGATGAAAATGCTACCGGGTTTTACGGTAATCAATACCTGCGATTACAACCAGACCAAGGCTGCGACCAAGGCTATCGCCGATATAGAAGGACCGGTTTACCTGCGTTTCGGACGCCCGAAGGTGGCCAATTTCACTCCGCCCTATGCAGCCTTCGAAATCGGCAAAGGTATCCTTCTCAGGGAAGGAACTGACGTTACCCTTGTGGCCACCGGTCACCTGGTATGGGAAAGCCTAATTGCCGCAGAAAACCTGGCTAATCAGGGAGTGTCCGCAGAGGTAATCAACATACACACCATAAAACCTTTGGATGTGGAACTCATATTGAGGTCGGTCCGCAAGACCGGGTGTCTGGTGAGTGCCGAGGAGCACAATTTCCTGGGCGGACTTGGAGAGAGTGTTGCCAGGGAATTAAGCCAGGTATTACCTACCCCTCAGGCCTATGTCGCCACCCGGGATACGTTTGGCGAGAGCGGTACTCCGGAGGATCTGATGGAAAAGTACGGCCTGAATGCCAAGGCCGTAGAAGAGGCCGCCCACAATATACGGGCTCGGAAATAGTTTAAGGAAAACAGGAACGGTATTTGAAATCACCTGCATTTAAAACCATATATCATGAAAAAACAACTCTTACTGGCACTGTCCGCCTTTATGCTATGCGGTGCCGCATTCGCCCAATCCGGAAATTCCATATGGGGGGTCAAGCTCGGACTAAATTACAATGGCAACGGTGAATACTTCCGATCCGCGGAGGCGGCAATCGACAACCCAGACCGAAATGTTGGTTATCACTTGGGCGTTTTTGGTAAACTGGGAGATAAAATATTCCTGCGACCTGAGCTGGTCTACACCCGGACTTCTTCGGAATATGTAGACGGCGACCTGAAAATCAGCAAGCTCGATGCCCCGGTGCTCCTTGGACTCGAAGTAATCGGCCCGCTCAATGTTTTTGCCGGCCCGTCGTTTCAGTACGTACTTTCGACCAAACTGGACGATACCAAACTGGAGAATCTCGAAAACGACATTACGGTGGGTCTCAACCTGGGTGTCAGTGTGGACCTGGGCAATCTCGGCCTGGAGGTTCGTTACGAACGCGGGTTTACCGAGAATGAAGCCGAGTTTATCAACAACAACATAACCACCCTGAACGGGGACACCGTGGACACGCGTCCCGACCAGCTTATCCTGAGCCTCTCGGTGAAGTTGTAGTCTGCCCTATCACAGAAAAAAGGGCCGGGTTTTAGTGTGAAACCCGGCCCTTTTGTTTTAGTCATACCGCATTTAGGAGTCCGCATCCAGATAATCGGGCGTGCCATCACCATCCGTGTCCGGGAATGGTAAAATAAGGTTTCCGTCCGCATCCAGATTGATTTCGTCCCGGGTCAGTACACCATCACCATCGTCGTCTCCATCCAGGAAATCCACGATCTGAAGGGTGCGTATGGCTTGTTCCGACTCCAAATCGGTGTTATCGTCGTACAAATATCCGTTTCCATTGGTATCCTCCATCATGGAAGGAATTCCATCCCCGTCGTGATCGGTCTGCCGAAAAGTAAACAGGTCAATATCAAATCTCAGAGGAGTATAGGGAGGTATGATACCGCTAGGGTTATTGAAGCCGGCGAGACCCGATGGAAGCAAAACCATTCCTATACCGTAGTTCTCAACGGAAAAGGACCCGTCCGGATTTACGATGGGAGATCCACCTGAACGAAACTGTGCCATGGCCTCCGCAAATCCCCTGAAACCCTGCAGGGGCGCCTGTATCCGGGAGGCATCAAACCAGATTGGGGTACTGGTCGAACCGTCGAAAACCTGGCCGTCAAGCAAACTTCCCTCGTACCTGACAAAAACGGAGTCGGCTACCGTTGGACTCGATCCTACCCCTTCCCTCGCTATGAGATAGTAATAGGTGTGGGGAATATCCTCTTCATTTCCCGGCAGATTGAATTGGGTACTAGAAATCAGCACCGTGGCTGAATCTACCTGTTCAATAAGTGGTATTTTGTCTATGTTGTCCCCGGCTATGGAGTCCACGACTATGCGGAAATCGAAACCGGACGGAGGATTCTGGAATTCTTCGTAATTGTAGAAATGACTCGAAAGCCATTCCCGAAGGGTTTCATGGTCGTCCAAAACCTGATCACCGAGCAATCGGGGAGGCGGGACGGAATTGTCGTCGTCCCCGCAGGAAAACAGAAAAGCCAGCAATAACAGTAAAACAGGGGAAAGGAAACGTTTCATCAAACTCCGAATTGAAGGCCACGAAGATACAATTTTCGTTATTTTTATCTCTTAATTAGAGGTTTCGAATGAGGGTCGACAAGTACCTTTGGTGTACTCGTTACGCCAAAAGCAGAAACATAGCTACAGAGGCCTGCAAAAAAGGTCACGTAAAGGTCAACGAGCAGGCGGTCAAATCCAGCCGTGAGGTATATCCGGGAGATGTGATCGTCTATCGCAAGAACCAGGTAAACTACCGTTTTGAAGTGCTGGACATACCCCCTTCCCGGGTGGCTGCAAAAATCGTAGATCAGTATCGCAAGGACCTGACCCCACCGGAGGAATTCTCCAATGGCGAATTAGCCGCTTTAGCCCAAGCCTACTACAGGGAAAAAGGGACAGGCAGGCCCACGAAAAAAGACCGGAGGGAACTCGATGATTATATAAAACCGGATGATTCGGATTCAGCCACACAATAAAACTGCTATGAGCAATAAAATCCTGGAACACGAGGAAATACAATTCAAAATCCGCCGTATCGCCTACCAGATTTACGAAACTTTCTCGGAAGAGGAACGGATCATAGTGGCCGGAATAGAGGGAGGAGGCTCCGTATTTGCAGGACGATTGGCGGATATACTGGAAGAGATCACCGAGGCTGAAATCGTGAGGGCCAAGATATTCATAGATAAAGAAGATCCCATTTCTTCTCCCATCCGAACCGATGTGTCCGAGGATGTTTACCGCAATGGCTGCGTAGTGGTGGTGGACGTAGTGCTTAATTCAGGTACCAGCCTGATGTATGGCGTGGCCCATTTCCTGAAGACCCCACTGAAAAAGCTCAAGACTGCCGTGTTGGTCAACCGAAATCACAAGAGATATCCTGTCAAGGCTGACTTTAAAGGAATTTCGCTTTCCACCAGCCTTAATGAGCACGTGCGGGTGCGTTTCCGCAAAAACAGCGATGCGGTATTCCTGGAAGAGTGATTTCAATGGTCCGTACCCAATCTCTGTATTTCTAAGGTGAGTTCAGCGATTGATTTCTGTCCGGCCTCTATAATATGATTGGCCTGATTGTAGTAGGTCTGTCTTTCGAACAGATGCTTGGCAATGTATTCGATCAGCTCTTCACCTTCCAGATCCCGGATTAACGGACGTGAGTCCTTTTCCTGCTGCAGCCTCCCCGCCAGCTCGGACGGGGAATACTTCAGGTAAAAAATACGACCCGTAGCCCTCCTCATCTCCTCCAGGTTTGTACCGTAACACGGGGTTCCGCCACCTGTGGCCAATACTTTCAGCCCAGTGGTGTTTTGCAGTTGAATTCCCAATTCCCGGGCCTCGGCTTTCCTGAAGTAGACCTCACCCTTACGGATAAACATTTCCGGTATGGTCAATCCCTCGGCTCGCTCGATTTCCTGATCCAGATCGGAAAACTCTGCCTTAAGTTCCCGGGCTAGTTGACTGCCAACGGTGGTTTTGCCGGACCCCATGTAGCCCCAAATGATCCAAAGGGAAGGATGTGTATACTGCATATGATACTACCGGTTAGAGGTGGACAAAAATAACGGCAATTATGCGGTAAACTAAATAAACGAATGTATATTTGCACCCGTTTCTGAATTCCGGGGGGCGTTGATATCAGCACTGCTGCGGTTTTCACGATCATGACCTGATAGCTCAGTTGGCAGAGCATCTCCCTTTTAAGGAGAGGGTCCTGGGTTCGAGCCCCAGTCAGGTCACTACAAAACCCCGGAGCCCTGTCATTGTCATCCCGGGGCTCGTTTCTTTGAAATGTTGCCCGATCGCTGAATACGATTATAAGAGAAGGCCTTTGGCTTTAAATTTCTTTAAACGTGAACAGAAAGTTGGCGGCCGTGTGAGGGTGAGACCTGAGCCTCGACCATTTGCTGTATCTGTCCATAGTGGTTGGAGCAATTACTTCTCTACAGTATGCCCACGTGGTGGAATTGGTAGACACGCCATCTTGAGGGGGTGGTGTTCGCAAGGACGTGCTGGTTCGAATCCAGTCGTGGGCACTTTTTACACTTGTTTTCTTCTGTGATTCGCCGATGAGCGTTTATAAAATCCTGTGATTGTTAAAAATTAACTCCAGCTTTAACAGTTTGCAAACTATATAATTGTAAATTTGTTTAACGCTTGGAAGAAAAAGATGAACAGTGTAAAGAAAAACTTCAGTATCCGTGATCTTGAAAACCTTTCCGGTATCAAGGCGCACACGATCAGGATTTGGGAAAAGCGTTATAATCTTCTCAGTCCCGAAAGGACCGATACTAATATACGTGCCTACGATCTAAAAAGCCTTCAAAAGCTACTGAATATCACGTTGTTGTACAACAACGGCCACAAGATTTCCAAGATCGCCAAGATCCCCGATTCGGAGATACCGGTAATGGTGCACGAAATCATTGCCAAGAACAGTGAGAAGAACCACGCCATCAACGCCTTTAAACTGGCTATGGTCAATTTTGATTCCGCCCAGTTCTTCAACACCTACAACAGCCTTTTGGCCGAAAGAAGTTTCAGAGAAGTGTTTACCGACGTTTTCGTTCCCTTACTGAACGAACTTGGTCTGCTCTGGCAGACGGACACCATCAGTCCATCTCATGAGCACTTTATTACCCACCTCATTAAACAAAAAATCTTCATCCAGACCGAGAAGCTTCAGGTGGTCGAGCCCAGCAGGAAGGATAAGGTGTTTGCCCTTTTCCTGCCTGAAAACGAGATACATGAAATCGGTCTGCTTTTTGTTAACTACGAGATCGCCCTCAGAGGATACAAGACTATTTACCTTGGTCAATCCATGCCCATTGACAGCCTGGCCGATCTGCTGAAATACTATAACAATCTGCATTTCGTGTCCTATTTCACGGTAACCCCGACCAAGGACGAAGTAAACGATTATGTAGAGGAGTTTACTTCTACCCTGAACGAGAGTGGGAATTCACACTTGTGGCTGCTGGGCTACCAGACCCAGTTCGTAAGGCCCGACAGATTATCCGATAACGTAAAAATGTTTGGCTCGATAGAGCAACTGGCTGCCGCCTTGTAAGTACATGAAAAAGGTCGTAATAATAGGCTCTGGATTTTCGGCCCTCTCAGCGGCCTGTCATCTAGCCAACAAGGGGTTCAAGGTAGCTGTGTACGAGAAGAATACTACTCTGGGCGGCCGTGCCCGGCAGCTGCAACGAGACGGCTTTACCTTCGACATGGGACCCAGCTGGTACTGGATGCCGGATATATTCGAGGGTTTCTTCAATTTCTTTGGTAAAAAGGTTTCCGATTACTACGAGCTTGAACGCCTGGATCCGGGCTATCAGGTGGTATTCGAAAACGATATTGTCCCCATTGGAGCCCACATGGAGGACATAGAAAAAGAGTTCGAGCGAATAGAGCCCGGCAGTGCACGGCATCTGAAATCTTTCGTAAAAAAGGCCCGGGATAATTACAGGATTGCTATTGATAAAGTGGTCTGGAGACCCGGTCTTAGTCCGCTGGAGCTGGTTACACCGGAGACCGCAGTGCGCGTTAATCAGTTTTTTTCCAATATCAGCAGGGACATACGCAAGCGTTTCAAGGATCCCAGACTCATATCCATACTAGAATTTCCGGTGCTGTTTCTCGGGGCCAAGCCTCAGCATACGCCATCGTTCTATAGTTTTATGAATCATGCAGACTTCGGGCTGGGAACCTGGCATCCCAGAGGGGGTATGTATGAAATCGTTAAGGCTCAGGTGGCACTTGCCAGGGAACTGGGCGTTACCTTCAACACCGGAGAAGAAGTCAAGAAAATCACAGTAGAGGGAAAAAAGGCTCGCGGAATTGAGCTCGCCAATGGTGAACGGATAGAAGCAGACGTGGTGCTGAGCGGAGCCGACTACGCCCATACGGAGAGTCTTTTGGATAGTGGAAACCGGCAATTCAGCAAAGAATATTGGGATAAGAAGACCTTTGCCCCATCATCACTCCTATTTTATGTAGGCTTCGACTGTAAGGTTCGGGGGGTACTGCATCACAACCTGTTCTTCGATACCGATTTCGGCAGACATGCCACGGAAATCTACGAGACGGCTGTATGGCCAAAGGAACCACTATTCTATGCCAACTTCCCATCCGTTAGTGATCCGTCTATGGCTCCGGAAGGCAAAGAGGCCGGGTTTTTTCTCATACCTGTTGCCCCCGGACTGGAGGGCGATACCGATGAGAAAAGGGAATTGTATTTTGAGATGATCATGGAGCGTATGAAGGCCAGAATCGGGGTAGACCTAAGCTCTCATGTAATCTTCAAAGAGAGTTTCGGCGTTTCTGAATTCATTTCCGAATACCATTCCTACAAAGGAAATGCCTACGGGATGGCCAATACCCTCAGACAAACCGCCTTTCTTAGACCCGGTCTGAAGAGTAAAAAGGTATCCCAGTTGTATTTTACCGGTCAGTTGACCGTGCCCGGACCCGGTGTTCCACCTTCGCTGATTTCCGGGAAGCTGGTTGCCGACTTAATAGAACAAAAAAATCCCACGTCATGAAAAAGATTTTTGATAACGTCTCCTATGCGTGCAGCAAAAAAGTGACTCAGTCCTACAGCACGTCCTTTTCTATGGCTACGCGCATGCTGGACAATTCCATACGGGGAGACATTTACAACATTTACGGGTTTGTCCGTTTCGCAGATGAAATCGTGGATACATTTCACGATTTTGACAAGGAGGTACTCTTCGAGAAGTTCTATGACGAGTTGAACTACGCACTGAAACATAAAATAAGTCTCAATCCCATACTGAACTCCTTCCAGTACACCTTTCATAAATATCACATCCCGAGAGACCTCGTCGATGCATTTATGAAGAGCATGCAGATGGACCTTTCCAAGAAAGTCTATATGACCGACGAGGAATACAAGGAATACATTTATGGATCCGCAGACGTTGTGGGCCTGATGTGCCTTTGTGTATTCGTGCAGGGGGATAAAGCTCAGTACGACTACTTAAAGGAATCTGCCATGGCCCTGGGTTCCGCATTTCAAAAGGTCAACTTCCTAAGGGATCTCAAAGCGGACTACGAAAACCTCGAACGGAGTTACTTCCCCAATACCAACCTTCTCGAGTTGGACGAAGCGAGCAAGCAGCAGATCATACGGGAAATCGAAAGCGATTTTGCCAAGGGATATGAAGGTATTCGCAGACTCCCGGCTACTTCTCGTTTTGGGGTCTATACTGCGTATCGCTACTACCGTCGTTTATTGGAAAAACTGAGAAACACCCCCTCTCTCGAGATCAAGAATACCCGCATTCGGGTTCCGAATTACGAAAAAGTTGGGCTGTTGGCCACCTCCTATTTAAATTGCAGACTACAACGCGTATAAAATGAATACCCTGATCTGGATACTGATCCTCATTACCACCTTCTTTATCATGGAATTCATGGCATGGTTTACCCATAAATACGTCATGCACGGATTCCTGTGGTCCTGGCATAAAGACCACCACCACAAGGACCACGATAAATGGTTTGAGAGAAATGACCGTTTCTTTATCTTCTATGCTGTGGTGAGTATGACCCTGATCATGGTCGGTGATAATACGGGATTCTGGTACGGGATTCCCATCGGGTTTGGTATTTTGGCCTATGGAATTGCCTATTTTACCGTGCACGACATCTTTATACACCAACGGTTCAAGATGTTCCGAAAAGCCAACAATTGGTATGCCAGAGGAGTGAGGAGGGCCCATAAGATACACCATAAACACCTGGGCAAAGAAGACGGAGAGTGTTTCGGCATGCTGATCGTCCCCCGAAAATACTTCAAGAAATAAAATGTCCCGAGCCGTCGTAATCGGTGCCGGAATCGGGGGGTTATCCACGGCTATCCGTTTGCGATCCAGGGGATACGAGGTCCTTGTTTTCGAATCCGGTCGGGTTCCCGGCGGAAAGTTGCACAGCCGTGAATTCGGGCCGTATCGTTTCGATATGGGCCCATCCTTGTTCACCATGCCGCACTATGTGGATGAGCTCTTTGAACTCCATGGCCGGAATCCACGCGACTATTACCGATATAAGAGAAAGGACATCATTTGCAATTACTTCTGGGAGGACGGAACCCGGTTTAGTTGCGAGGCCGATCAGGAGAACTTTATTGCTTCTGCGGCTGACTGCTTCGGCGAGGACCCGCGCAGCATACGTTCCTTCCTTCGTCAAAACCGCAGTAAGTATGAGCTTACACGGAGTCTTTTCCTCGAAAAATCACTGCATAAGGCAAACACCTATCTCAGTACAGATACCCTTAAGGCCATAGCGTCCATGGGCTCCCTGGACCTTTTCGGAACTCTGGATGCAACCAATCGCCGGGCCTTTACCAACGAAAAGTTGGTACAGCTCTTTAATCGTTATGCCACATATAACGGCTCCAACCCCTATAAGACGCCGGGCATCATGTCGCTCATACCCCATCTGGAAATGCACTACGGCACGTACTTCCCCGAAGGTGGCATGCACCAGATCAGTCAGGGTTTGTACCGACTTTCACTGGATCTGGGAATTGAATTTCACTTCGCGACCCCTGTAAAGCGCATACAAACCACCAACGGCAAGGCCACGGGTGTAATGACCGTTACTGGGCCTGTCCGAGCCGACATAGTGGTATCCAATATGGACATCGTACCCACCTACCGGCAGCTGCTGCCACAAGAGAAAGCTCCGGAGAAGATACTACGTCAGGAACGTTCGAGTTCTGCGCTTAATTTCTACTGGGGCATAGATCGGGAATTTCAAGAGCTTGACTTGCATAATATCCTCTTCAGCGAAGATTATCCAGGTGAATTCGATGCCATTTTCCAAAAGAAAGAGGTTTTCCGCGATCCGACGATCTATATCAATGTCAGTTCTAAGGAATGCAGGGATGATGCGCCCGAGGGTCACGAAAACTGGTTTGTCATGGTCAATGCACCGGGCGATTACGGACAGGACTGGAAGTCTCGCACCACCCTTGTCAGGGACTTCATCATCCGAAAAATTAACCGGATGCTGGATACCGAAATCCAGAAGCACATCAGAACTGAATTTGTATGGGACCCCCCGGGTATTCAAAGGGATACTCAATCCTTCCGGGGTGCACTGTACGGTGCCGCCTCCAACGATCGCTTTGCAGCTTTTTTGAGACACCCCAACTTCAGTTCCGACATAAAAAACCTCTATTTTTGCGGAGGATCAGTCCATCCGGGGGGTGGTATTCCACTCTGCCTTCTTTCGGGCAGGATTACCTCAGACCTTATCCCGTAATCGACCCACTATGCCACTCAAACTGCATCGAGCATATCCTATAGGGGTACTCTGGTTGTTTCACATCTCGGCGATGATCGGAATATCTCTGGGGCATGAAACCTGGTTTATAGAACGAACACCGCTAAACCTCTCACTGATCCTGATCATAATCGTGTTTTTTTACCCCTTGAGTAGCATTCGAAAGTGGATCGTATTTCTCCTTATCGGACTCTTGGGTATGACGGCCGAGTGGATCGGGGTGAGTCAGGGTATCCCCTTCGGCGATTATGCCTATGGAGAGAATTTCGGCCCTAAGGTCTGGGGTGTGCCCTACCTGATCGGTGTTTTCTGGGCCGTGCTATCTCTGGTTACTTTTCAGATTGCCTACCGCTGGTACCCGAGTTACGCACTGGCCCCACTTATAGGTGCCTGCCTCATGCTTGTCCTCGACCTGCTTATGGAACGCAGTGCTCCACGATTTGATTTCTGGTCGTTTTCCGGAGAACCTCCGGTCGAGAACTACATCAGCTGGTTTGCCCTGGCACTGATTTTTCAGGGGATACTGGGGAGCCTTAAGATCAAAGGCGATTACCAGGTCAGTTTGCATACCTTCCTCGCACAGCTGGTCTTTTTCGCTTTTTTTGCCCTGAGCTAAACGACCCTATCCGGCGGCAACACTCAATGAGTTCTCCAGCCCCTGCCAGGAGCCTGTGGACTTATAAATCTGAAAGCGACTGAATAATTCTTCGGAATACCAGTCGTATTTGCGTGTGAGTTCAATAGCCTTCTGATGGCCCCGATTGCGGTAAGCAAACTCCCTTATGCCGTCTTCGCCCTTCCATATCGATAGGGTGGCCATGTTCTTAATGGGCCATTCACCTACTCCCTTGGTGTAAATGAGCTGGGGTTGTTCGTACAGCCCCAGCTGGGATTCCGGCACATACTTCCAAAAGCGCCAAAGGTCCCGATTGCGAATGGTCGCCCGGGTCAAAACCAGGGTATGGGGAATGCCCGGAAGCTCGTCCAAAGCGCGAAAAGGTAACTTTCCATCCCAGGTTCCCCTGGCCACTTTATTTCTTAAGAACAGCGTCCAACGCTCCGATGACCTGCCTGTATAGTGTTTCCATACGGGAGCCGCATTGAAGAAACGGATTGCATCTTCCTCCGAGCGCCAAACCTGCAAGAGCGCATATACTCCCCAGTCCGGCCAGGGTGAAAAACGCTTCCCCCCGCTTCCCATAAGTTTGTAGAACTCCTGCCCCTCTGCGCGAGCTAGTCCACTGTGGGCGAACTGCATCTGCCCGAAAGCCCAGAGCCTGTCGAACAAACCTGTAAACTTGAAGAGGGTGAGTGTGGAGATTTGTACCTGTTCCGTCATACGGTATTATTCCTCTTTCAGCATGCGCGCTATCCTCATGAACAGTTTCTTATCGTCCCAATCGGCTATGCCGTGCTGTTCTATGGCAATCCCGCCCTTCTTGTCGATCAGATAACTCGATGGCACCTCGAATTCGAAGGGAGCAACATCTCCGATAATCAGGTAGGTCACCGGAAAAGTATAGCCGTACTTCTCCATAAATGCCTCGACGGGTTCTCGGTCTTCGTTGGTTACTATGTAAAATTCCACCTGTCGGGAGAAACGATCGTAAAAAGCCTGTATGCTTTTCAATTCGGCCTGTGAAGGCAATTTCCAGGACTGCCAGAAATACACGAATACCACCTTGTGGCGGGAGCGTTCAAAATTAAACACATTCCACTGCTCATCCTTGAGCCGCCATTGGTAGTCGGCTATGGGCCTGCGGTCGCTTGCCTCTATGAACTCAGGACTGGCGGCAAAGGCCCTGTTGGCCCAAAGCTTGGCATAATACCCCAGAGGGGTCACGAAGAAAGAAAGTACAACTGCAATGATCAGCAGGTTGATCCATGTTCGCTTCCTGAGTTTCATTCCGTTGGCTGTTTAGCATTCACCTTTATACACCCCGTTCCTGTTTTTTAATCACATTGAGCGCCGAACCCTCACGGAACCAGCCAATCTGTTGAGCATTATAACTGTGATTCATGGCGATGGTCTCCTTCTGGCCATCGGCGTGCTCAATTTCCAGATGCAGCTGCCGATCCGGAGCGAAATCGGCGATATCAGGTATGGAGAAGGTATCGTCCTCCTGTATCTTATCGTAGTCCGCTTCATTGGCGAAAGTCATCGCCAGCATCCCTTGCTTCTTGAGGTTAGTCTCGTGTATACGCGCAAAAGACTTTACCAGTACCACTGCTACACCGAGGTGACGGGGCTGCATGGCTGCATGCTCCCTGGAAGAACCCTCGCCGTAATTGTGGTCACCGACTACAATGGACCCTATACCGCGGGACTTGTATTCCCTTTGAGTATCGGGTACGGCACCGTATTCGCCTGTAAGCTGGTTCTTCACAAAGTTGGTCTTCTGATTAAAGGCATTTACGGCACCAATGAGGGTGTTGTTCGCTATGTTATCCAGGTGTCCCCTGTACCTCAGCCAGGGCCCTGCCATCGAAATGTGATCCGTTGTGCACTTCCCGTAGGCCTTAATCAGCAGTTTCATCCCCTTCAATTCTTCGTTCTGTATAGGAACGAAAGGCTCGAGCAACTGTAGTCGCTGAGAGTCGGGTGATACGGCAACCACAACACCTGATCCATCCTCCAGCGGCTCCACGTAACCTGCGTCCTCAACGGCGAATCCTTCAGGTGGGAGTTCATATCCTCTGGGCTCATCGAGCCGCACCTCATCCCCGTCCTCATTGATCAGAGTATCCGACATGGGATTAAAGTCAAGCCTTCCGGCAATGGCAATGGCAGTAACCATCTCCGGTGATCCGACGAAAGCCAGGGTATTCGGGTTTCCATCGGCCCTTTTGGCAAAGTTCCGGTTGAAGGAGTGTACTATGGTATTTCGTGGGCCATTAGCGGCTTCATCCCCGTAACGGTCCCACATACCGATACACGGGCCACAGGCATTGGCAAAGACCGTAGCTCCTATAGACTCGAAAGTCTCTATAAAACCATCGCGTTCAATGGTATACCGCACCTGTTCCGAACCTGGGGTAATGGTAAACTGCGATTTCGTTTTCAGGTTCTTCTCCGATACCTGTTTCGCTAGTGAGGCGGCCCTGGAGATGTCCTCGTAGGAAGAATTGGTGCAGGAACCAATGAGCCCCACCTCTACGCGCAATGGCCAGTCATTCTCCCGCGCAGCCTGACCCATACGGGATATGGGAGTCGCCAGATCTGGAGTGAAGGGTCCGTTCAGGTGTGGCTCCAGGGTATTGAGATCGATCTCGATGACCTGGTCAAAATAGGATTCCGGGTTTGAGTAAACCTCAGGATCTGCAGTCAGGTGTTCCCTCACCTCACGGGCCGCATCGGCCACATCGGAACGGTCCGTAGCCCTGAGATAACGATCCATGGACTCGTCATAACCGAAAGTAGAAGTAGTTGCTCCTATTTCCGCTCCCATATTGCAAATGGTTCCCTTACCGGTACAGGACATGGACACGGCCCCTTCACCGAAGTACTCTACTATGGCTCCTGTCCCCCCTTTCACCGTAAGTATATCCGCTACCTTGAGAATGACATCTTTGGGTGCCGTCCATCCGCTGAGTTTACCGGTGAGCTTAACACCAATTAACTTGGGAAACTTGAGTTCCCAGGGCATACCGGACATGACATCCACCGCATCGGCACCTCCGACCCCCACGGCTACCATCCCCAGTCCTCCCGCATTTACGGTATGGGAATCGGTCCCGATCATCATCCCGCCAGGAAACGCATAATTCTCGAGTACCACCTGATGTATGATACCCGCCCCGGGCTTCCAGAAGCCTATGCCGTATTTGTTGGATACGGACTCCAGGAAATCAAAGACCTCATTGCTGGTCTCGTTGGCCCTTTGCAGATCGGCTGCGGCCCCTTGTTTCGCCTGTATCAGGTGATCGCAGTGCACCGTCGTAGGAACGGCAACCTTAGGCTTTCCGGCATGCATGAACTGCAATAAGGCCATCTGAGCTGTCGCATCCTGACAGGCCACTCGGTCCGGGGCAAAATCGACATAATCCACTCCTCGCTGGAAGGCCCGGTCCGGATTGCCATCCCAAAGGTGGGAGTAGAGAATTTTCTCGGACAGGGTAAGAGACTTGCCCACCACTTCGCGGGCGGCGTTAACCCGGGCTCCCATTCTTTCGTAAACTTTGCGGATTACATCGATATCAAATGCCATATACGATCAATTTTTGTCCCGCAAAAGTAAGAAATAGAAAGGTGGAATTAAAGAGAAAGGGCGCACCGTAACGTCGGGCCTGGTGCCCCGGCAGTACCCTTATATCGGGAAATACGGAATCAGTAGAGTTCCTGAACGATCCTGCCGGCATCGATACCTTCCGCCTCGGCCTTGTAATTCTTGAGTACCCTGTGCCTCATCACACTGGGAGCTACGGCGCGTATGTCGTCGTGATCGGGCACGTATTTTCCTCGTATGAGTGCATGGGCTTTGGCGGCGAGCACGAGATTCTGAGACGCTCTTGGACCCGCCCCCCACTCGATGTAGGTATTGACAAAATCCGTTGCATGTTTTCCACCCGGCCGACTTCGGTTCACCAAGGTAACTGCGTATTCGATTACGCTTTCCGTAACAGGCACTCGTCGCACCAGATGCTGAATCTCCAGCAGGCTTTCAGCATTGTGCAGGGGCTGTATGGTCACCTCCTCATCATTGGTGGTGGATTTAACCACCTCTATTTCCTCCTCCAACGATGGATAGTCCAGCTGAATGGAAAACATAAAGCGGTCCAGCTGGGCCTCGGGCAGCGGATAGGTTCCCTCCTGTTCTATCGGATTCTGTGTGGCAAGGACAAAATAGGGCCTGGGCAACTGATGACGCTCACCGGCTACGGTAACCGACTTTTCCTGCATGGCCTCGAGCAGAGCCGATTGGGTTTTGGGAGGGGTCCGGTTTATCTCGTCGGCCAGAATGATATTAGCGAATACCGGACCTTTGACAAATCTGAAATTTCGGTCATTGTCCAGGATCTCACTTCCAATAATATCACTGGGCATGAGGTCGGGCGTGAACTGTATGCGTTTGAAATTTAATCCCAGTGCACTGGCTATGGTATGTACCATCAGAGTCTTCGCCAGACCGGGCACACCCACCAACAGGCAGTGTCCCCCACTGTATACGGACAGTAGTATCTGGTCGACCACTTCCTCCTGCCCGATGATTACCTGACCGATAATCCTCTTAAGCTGTGAGTGTTTAACCAAAAGTTCGTCGGCGGCTTGCTTATCGGTCATACGATTTATTCCTTGATCCAATTATTTGCAAAGTTGCAATCTTTATTGGAATCATTTACTTGTATGTATGTATCCTCGATTTTCTTGTTGATCCACTCCCCTATTTCGCGAAGTTGCTTCTCCCTCAATGCGAGCTCCTGAATTTTGAGGTAATCCTGACCAAAGTCGGCCCGGTGTTCGTCATAGCGGTTGGACACCTTCATAATCTTGAATTTAGGAGGTCCTCCCCGGGGGTCGTCCTCCCGCAGGGGCAGGGTGATCTCGTCATCCTTTAGGTCCCGTATTTGATTGTACAGGGTAGGGTCCATCTTGGTAAGCTCGAAACGGGAGCTGAAATCATAAGGGTTTCTGAGTTTACCTCCCTCGAACTTGGTCTCCTCTTCATCCGAAAAGTTAAGGGCTGCTTCCTCGAAGGTGTACTTGCCCTCCAGAATGTGCTGTCGAATGCTGTCCAGCTCGCTACGTGCCTCCCGGATGGATTCATCGGAGATCTTGGGTATCATGAGAATATGCCTAAGATCCCTTTCCTGTCCGCGAATCCGCTCCATGTAAATAATATGATACCCGAATACGGTTTCAAAAGGCTCAGAAATCTCGCCTTCCTTCAGGCTGAAGGCCACGTCCTTGAACTCCTTGACGAAACTGGTTTCACGAGTTATGCTATACGCCCCCCCGTTATCCTTCGAGCCGGGGTCTTCCGAATAGAGCACCGCCTTAATACTGAAACTCGATGCCCGGTCTTCCACATCCTGCTTAATTTTCTTCAACCGGCTAATCACCCGTTGTTTTTCTTCCTCGGAGGGCTTGGGCTGCTTGACGATCTGGGCGATTTCTAGCTCGGCTCCAAAAACGGGCAGTTGGTTTTCCGGTATCGACAGGAAAAACTGACGAACCTCCTCCGGAGTAACCTGAACTTCTTCCACTACCTTGCCGCGCATATTCTCCGATAACATCTGGAGCTTGTTGATGTTAAAAAGCTCCTGACGGAATGTCGGAAGATCCGGCTTCTTGTAGAATTCTAGCAATTTCTCGATACCACCAACGCGGGAAGTTAATTCCTGAATCTGTGCATCGATACGGGCATTGATTTCGTCATCCGAAACCAAGAGGCTATCCTGCACGGCATGATGAGCGTACAGGCGGTCTTCCATGAGTTTTCCAAGAAGCTGACAGGGCGTAACGTCCTCCGGTGAGGCCCCCTGAGTCTCCAGGTCGAGCATGAGCTTATCGACATCCGAATCGAGTATCACGTAATCCCCCACAACAGCTGCCACTCCGTCTATTTTAATCCGGGTCATGGGTATAGTATCCGATTTCTGCTGTAGCGAGTCCTGAACCTGGGATACAGCGGCGACAACAGGAAATTCCTCGCTTTCGCCCTTTTCTGAATTAACCTTTCGAATACCGGTTATGGTTTCCACCATCCATTGGTAATCGGATTGCTTGACGGGTTGCAGCAGGCTGCTGTCCACAGCAACACGGGCAAGAGAATCGCGTTTGGAAATCAGAGACGACGATGCACGCTCATTGCCTATGGAATCTGATGCTGTAAGTGAGTCCGGGTGGTGGTAGATTGCGGGTTGCGTTGTGGTTGCAGCACTCATCAGCCAGATGGAGGCGACGGCGAGTGCCCCGAAATTGATATTGCGGTTCATGGAATTAATATCTTTCGTATTCCTTGGATTGTGTTGCCTCGCCCAGAATTTCAGTCTCCAGGTCTTTCACATACTTGAGGCGCTTGCGGTTCAGGAAGAGCTTTTTAAGTTCAGGCATAATGTATTCAAATGGTGCCAGGTCGTTGACAGAAGCGGATCCGGTAACTTTACCTATGTACAGTCCATCGTAACCCTGAAGTTCAAAAAATTTGCCCGGTTTAATATGCTTATCGAAATTCTGATAATTCAGATTAGGGATCTCCCTCATGAGTCGTGATGCGCTCACCCAGGTATCGTGGTCAAAGTGCACCTTTTTAAAGTGAATTCGCATCGAATCCAGAAAGACCTTGTCCTCAGAACCAAAGGCATCCAGACGGCGCTTTACCTCCTCCAATTCCTGGAGTTCGTCCGGAACCTGAAGAAAACGAAGCTGAACAATGCGTTCAGAAAGGCGGAAGTTTTCCTTTTCCTGCCGGTAGAATTCTTCCAGTTCTTCGGTTTTTACCAGGGTATCGGCAAACGCACGGGTCAGTTCTTCTATGTAAGCCTGAGTGTATAATTCAGTCTTATAGCTCTCTACCATACGGTCGAAATCATCCATCTTATCCTGAGACAGATTGATCCTGGATTTTTCGAGCAGCAATTGCTGGCTGGCCCATTTGTTAATGACGGAGGCCATGAGAGCCGTACTATCCTCTTTTGTCTTTCCGAGAAATTGAGTCGTATCGATGTCTTCCAGATACAAATAGGAATTACCTACCCGTGCGAGCGGCATCTTTTCGAATTCCTCCTTGAAGAACGAATCACAAGAGGGAATAGTGAGTAGTATCACCCCCCAAAACATCAATCCTATAAAGCGCTCCAAAGACATCCCCCAAAATTAAGAATTCAGTCGAGGGCGGCAATTCCCCGGGCCGTAGTTAACAGATTTTTTGCAACGTTTTGTCCAATATTTGTACTTTAGGCTCAGCATCTTTCGGTTATGAAAAGCAAATCAGAAGTGGTTATACATGCCCCCCGGGAAAAAGTACTCGAGTTATGGCAGTCCTTCGAAGACCAGAAAAAATGGCAGAAAGGGCTCGAATCCCTCGAATTGAAGAATGGGAAACCGGGTTACATTGGCACACAGACACACTACTCATATAAAATCGGCCGGCGCAGACTAAACCTGCAGGAAACCCTTATTCAGAATAACCTTCCGACCGAATACCAGGTCCTTCAGGAATCGGAAGACGTGGTTAGCCGGCAAAAGCACTATATCACCGAGCCGGAACCAGGTAAGACCCTGTGGACCACGGTCAGTGACACCCGTTTTCAAAGCCTCGGTCTCAAGGTAATCAGCTGGCTTAGTCCAGGACTGTTCCAGAAGGAGCAGCAGCGTACACTGGAGGCATTTAAGGCCTATGTAGAGAATACCTCCTGACATGAGGGCGTGAATAAACTGCGATGAGCAAACGGATCAAGTTGTACTGGGATTTCCGTGGACCGGTAGCCCAGGGAACGGCGCGACACTATGAAATTCATCTTAACGAATATTTTCGAGTCCATAATGTCCCTTTCGAAGAAGTGGGCTATCTGGCTATGGGGGAGGAACATCACAGCGCATATGCTATCATCTCCGAAGCGGAATTAGCCCGACTCAAACGGGATTTGAGGCCCCATCGGGGAGAATGGGTATAAGCCCAACCCTAACAAACTGAAACCTCGTATTCGGCCTGGCATTTTGCCTGAGTTGAGCACACTAAAATCACGGTAAATGGAGTTAGTTCTATTAACGAAACCGCAGTTCCCATGAAAGCTATACTCTACATCAGTGAGGAGCAGGTGGCATTCAGCCCTGATGATCTCAATGAGCTCGCCGTTAGCTCCGGAATTAAAAATGATCGTCTCGGAATTACCGGCTACTTGTACTACGATAAGGGCCTGTTTCTCCAGTACATTGAAGGAGAAGGCGAGTCTCTTGACATGTTGTACAACACCATAGCCTCCGATACGCGCCACCGTGTCACCGGCTTTATTACCGAAGATTTGGAACAGCGAAGATTTCCAAACTGGTCCATGAAAAACATCGGAGAGGTCATGGGTGAAAATAGCACGGTCGAACAAACCGTAATACAGACCGTTCGACTGTTTGATCGGAATAGCATGAGTATTCCCGAAGGAACTAAACTGGGACTCTTCCGATTCATGGACGACCTAGCCCAGATTCACACCCAACTTTATTAAATCCGATACCTGCCTCGGCCTTTAAGCGGTCTTTGGGTCAGGGATTACTTCGGGACCGACTGGCTGATAGGTTCCATAGAGATCGAAATCATCAGCGGAAGTGATCTCGACATCAACGAACTCACCCGGCCTCAGGTATGCCTCCCCGGCTTCTATATACACTTCGTTATCGACCTCCGGGGAATCCTTCTCGGTGCGTCCTATATAAACCGGCCCCTGTTTGCGGTCGATCATACATCTCACGGTGCGGCCGACCAATTCCTGGTTCAGCTCCCAGGATATACGTGATTGCAGTTCCATAATCACGTTGGCCCTGCGCATTTTCTCTTCCTCCGGAACTGTATCCTCAAGTTGATAGGCCGTAGTGCCTTCCTCATGGCTGTAGGTAAAGCAACCGAGTCTGTCGAATCGGGTATCTTCGACCCACTTTCGCAAGCGCTCGAAATCCTCCTCAGTCTCCCCCGGATACCCCACGATCAGCGTCGTCCGCAATGCAATACCGGGTACCTCGGCACGAATCTTTTCCAGCAGCCGGTTAGTTTTTGCCATGGTGGTACCCCGTTTCATACTCCTGAGTATGGGATCGGATATGTGTTGCAGGGGAATATCCAGGTAGGAACACACCTTGTCCTCTTCCCGGATTACCTGAAGCACGTCCTCGGGAAAACCCGTAGGGAAGGCATAGTGCAGTCGAATCCAATCGATACCTTCTACCCTGGCGAGCTGCCGCAGCAACCGGGCCAGTTCCCTTTTTCCATAGAGGTCCAGACCGTAATAGGTGGAATCCTGAGCGATTAGGATGAGTTCCCGGATTCCCTGAGCCGCCAGCTTGCTCGCCCGGTCGACGAGTTCCTCGACCGGGGTGCTTCTGTGCTTCCCCCTCATGAGAGGAATAGCGCAAAAAGAACAGGGGCGGTCGCAACCTTCAGAGATCTTGAAATACGAGTAATTCTTGGGTGTGGTGGCCACCCGCTCACCCAGGAGTTCGTGCTTGTAATCGGCATTCAATGAACGCAGGAGTTCGGGTAGGTTGCGGGTACCAAAGTAGTGGTCCACTTCGGGTATTTCGATTTCGAGTTCTTCCTTGTAGCGCTCGCTTAAACAACCGGTTACAATGAGTTTATCAATATCACCAAGGCTTTTTCGCTCTGCATATTCCAGTATGGTATCTATGCTTTCCTTTTTGGCATTGTCTATGAACCCACAGGTATTGATCACGACAATATCGCCTTCCTGCTCGTGAACGACATCCCTTCCGTTTGCCCGGAGCTGACCCATGAGCACTTCGGAATCGTAAATATTCTTGCTGCATCCCAGGGTCACCACATTGATGCGCTTCCCCTGTCCGCTTTTGGCCTCTTTGGTATGCATAATCGTTACTTTCGGATGACAAAAATACTGGGAATTAAGGGAAAAGCAGCTGTAGTTAAACTTATTACCCCCGCTGGCGTTAATATAGCAGGGCCTCCTTTTAAGGTCGCAAAACTTGAGTTATGAAACATTCCATCGCGATACGAAACAGCGCCTACTTATTCCTGCTCATATACGGCATTTCATGCGTGCTCATTTCCTGTGAATCCCAAGAATCTAATGTGACCGATACCCCTGATGGTGAAATCTATTTTCCACCCGATGAGCCGGGTACCTGGGAGAGCCTTTCAGTCCAAACTCTCGGTTGGGATTCCGGAGCCTTAAGCGATCTGGAAGATTTCCTTAGTGAATCCAATACCAAGGCGTTCCTGCTACTGATCGGGGGTCGTATCGCTATGGAGCGCTATTACAACGGACACAGCAGGGATCAGCTCTGGTATTGGGCCTCAGCGGGTAAAACCCTGACCTGTGCAGCGGTAGGAATTGCTCAGCAAGAAGGATACCTATCCATAGTGGACCCGACTTCGAACTATCTGGGCGAAGGCTGGACTTCGGCTGCACCGGATCAGGAAATACGCATTACGATACGCCATCAATTGACGATGACTTCGGGCCTGAACGAACTGAACTTTGAATGCACCCAACCCGAATGCCTGAATTACAGGGCCATGGCTGGTACACGATGGGCCTATCATAACGGACCCTATACCCTGCTGCAATCCGTGATCAGCAGTGCCGTGGGAACCGATTTCGATGTCTATTTCGACGATAAAATCCGGGAGCCTTTGGGCATGAATGGGTTTTGGTTCGACAGTCCGGAAGGCAACCGGGTGTATTTCAGCAGTGCCCGGAGCATGGCGCGTTTTGGACTCTGCATCCTTGCCGACGGCCGATGGAACGGAGTCGAGATTTTAGAAGAAGGGGATTTCTTAAGGGATATGCGTACACCGTCCCAGGATCTGAACGCCTCTTATGGATATCTATGGTGGCTCAATGGACAACCTTCACATATGCTTCCCGGACTGCCATTGCAGCTGCCCGGTTCATTTGCCCCTTCCGCTCCCGCCGATCTCTATGCCGGACTTGGCAAGAATGATCAGAAACTGTACATCATCCCGAGCCTGGACATGGTCGTTGTGCGGATGGGCGAGAATCCAGGTGAAGGTGCGGCCGCAATTTCGGCCTATGACGAATCACTGTGGGAACGTCTTAATGCCGTACTGGACCGATAGGGTTCTGCATCAAGCAGATTCGCCTGACCCGAAAAAAGAGTCGACAAACTCCAGGCGATCGAATGGCTGAAGATCCTCAATCCCCTCGCCCACTCCGATATATTTGACGGGGATCTGAAACTGGTCGGAGATGCCAATCACGACCCCGCCACGTGCAGTACCGTCGAGTTTAGTAATGGCTAAGGAAGTTACTTCGGTTGCCTTGGTGAACTGGCGAGCCTGTTCGAAGGCATTCTGTCCCGTGGAACCATCCAGCACCAGCAGCACTTCATGCGGGGCATCGGGAATCACCTTGCTCATCACCCGTTTTACTTTGCTCAGCTCATTCATGAGGTTCACCTTGTTGTGCAAACGACCTGCAGTATCCAACAAAACGATATCCGCTTGCTGACTCACCGCTGCCTGCACCGTGTCGAAAGCTACCGATGCCGGATCACTCCCCATCTTCTGTTTAACAATGGGAACCCCTACCCTGTTGGCCCAAATCTGAAGCTGATCGATAGCCGCTGCACGGAAGGTATCACCGGCCCCCAGAATGACCTTCTTGCCCAAATGATGGTATTGGTAGGCAAGCTTCCCTATGGTGGTGGTCTTCCCTACGCCATTCACTCCAACTACCATGATTACATAAGGACCTTTACCTTGCTCCAAGGCCTCTTCCTGTTTCTGAAAGGCATTATGTCCCTGATTTTCCGAAAGCAAGCCTGATATTTCTTCCTTAAGAATACGATCGAGCTCCTCCGTACCCATGAACTTGTCCCGTGCCACGCGCTCTTCGATTCGTTCGATTACCTTAAGGGTGGTATCGACCCCGACATCCGAACTGATCAGGATCTCTTCGAGTTCATCCAGCACCTCGTCGTCCACCCGGGACTTACCCACCAGTGCCTTGCTCAGCTTACCGAAAAAGGAAGACTTGGATTTCTCCAGACCCCGATTTAGGTTTTCCTTTTTCTCCTTTTTATTAAAAAGTTTGTCCAGTAGTCCCATGCTTGTACCTATAAGACATAAATTTAGCCAATTCGACCGTGCTTACGCCAGCTAGTCCGGAGACAAAAAAGCCCGGTCAGTAACCGGGCTTTTTCAATGTCTTTGCGATCTGCTATTTCTCGTTGAGCCAATCATTGACCGCGTCGGGAGGCATTACCATTTCTACAAAGGTGTATGCACCGGTCTTCGGTGATTTCACCATTTTGATGGCCTTGGTAAGCCTTTTGGAACTGGTCTGGAGCGTTGCTACGGTTTTCTTAGCCATGACTTACTTGATTTCTTTGTGGATCGTCATCTTCTTCAGAATCGGATTGAACTTTTTCAATTCCATCCGGTCCGGTGTGTTTTTCTTATTCTTGGTCGTTATATACCGCGATGTACCCGGCATGCCGGACTCCTTGTGCTCCGTGCATTCCAGTATGACCTGTACCCTGTTGCCTTTCTTAGCCATGAAAATAGCTTTAACTATTTAATAAATCCCTTTTCCTTTGATTCCTTCAGGACCTGGGATATCCCCTTGCGGTTGATAATCTTGATACCCTTGGCCGAAACGTTTAGCGTTACCCAACGGTTCTCGTCTGGCACGAAAAAACGCTTCTTGGAAATGTTCACATCGAACCTCCTCTTGGTCTTATTGATGGAGAAGGAAACATTGTTTCCGAACATAACCTTCTTACCAGTAACTTCACAAATTCTCGACATGACAGTTCTCTTTGCTCCAAAAAATGGTGTGCAAATTTAGAAGAATTAAACCAGGTTTACAAAATTTAAACTTCACTTTTTTTGAAGTTCCCGATAGAGCAGTTCCAGAGACTTATTAACGGTCTTTAGCGTTATGCGTTCGCGGTTATTCCCAAATGAAAAGACCTCAGCAAATGTACCCCTGGGGGAGTGCATCCCGATCCAAACGGTACCTACGGGCTGGCCGCTTTCCCCCGGATCGGGCCCGGCTACCCCGGTAACGGATACGGCGACCTCGGACTGGAATTTTTTAGCAGCAGACTGCGCCATTTCCAAAGCCACCTGTTCGCTAACGACGGTGTATCGATCTATGGTTGCCTGGCTTACACCAAGCAGGTTAATTTTAATTTCAGTCGCATAGGTAACCGCTCCTCCCTGAAAGAAGTCTGAGGCCCCGCTCGGCTCCACCAAAGCCGATGCAATTCGTCCTCCGGTCAGGCTTTCGGCTGTGGACAGGCGCCATCCCCTGGATTTCAGGAGTCCGCCTATTCGAACCGGCAAATCTTCTTTTCCTTCCTCCCCCACAATAATGTCCCCGATTCGATTATACAATTCCTTAACTATGCCTTCGAGTTCGTTTTGGAGGACTTCGGCCTCCTTCCCCCTACCACTTAGACGCAGTCTGACCTTACCCGCATTGGGTAGGTAGGCAAGTTTGATATGATCGGGCAGAGAGTCTTCCACATCTTCGATTCGATCCGCAATCGCGCTTTCACCCAGGCCATATGTCAGGAGTGTTCTATGTACAATGGCCGGCAAACTGAAACGCTGGCGCAGTCGGGGCAGGACCTCGTTCTCCATCAGATTCTGCATTTCATAGGGCACCCCGGGCAGTGCGATATATACCTTCGCGTACTTTTCCATCCACAGACCCGGTGCGGTACCATAAGGGTTGTGCAGCACACGGGCCCTGCTGGGGACCATGGCCTGTAAACGGTTGCGTTCGGATATGGGTGTCGTGATGTATTTTTCGAACAAATGCTCTATGTGAGCAAGGACCTCGGGATTCTGGGTGAGTATATCCTCGGTAAAACGGCAATAGGCCTCTTTGGCCGTATCGTCCCTTGTCGGACCTAACCCTCCCGTTGATATCACCAAATCTGCCCGGTCCGAGGCTTCGTTCAGGTATGCGATGATGTCGGCGGGGTCGTCGGATACGGTATTCATGCGTTCTACATGGATACCGATGGTATTCATTGCTCTGGCCAGAAAGGCGGCATTGGTATTGACCACTTGGCCAATAAGCAGCTCATCGCCTATCGTCAGTATTTCGGCCTTCATCTAAAGGGAGAAATCCCGCTTGAGCTCCTCTACCGCCTGTTCGACATGAGTGCTCAGAATCCTATATTTTTCCTCTATGACGGTATAGTCCCCTTCCTGTTTCCCGAAAGTCTCAATCTCGTAAGCCAGGGTCCTGGAGTCGTCCATCCCCATGATTTCGAGGTTCGGCTTCATCTTGTGGGCCGTCTGATACGTCTGTACGTAATCCTTGTTCACGATGGACTCGCCGAGCACCACCATATCGGAAGGAATCTCTTCGAGAAACAGCGAAATGATGGACATGACAAAATCTTCGTCTCCTTCGGACATAGCCTGTACTCGCTCTAAGCTATAAATCATACTACCTTGCATAAATGGAGAAAACCTCCTTTTCGTTCATAATGCCCCTTAGGTGGTCGTCCGATTCGACCCGTCCCACACCGGCAGGGGTACCCGTGAATAACACATCGCCTTTCTTCAACATAAAAAAGGTCGAAACATAAGCGATCAAATCATCTATCTTCCACAGCATAAGAGCCGTAGTAGCCTCCTGCACCGTCTTTCCATTCACCTCGAGCCGAAATGGCAGCGAGGACAGGTCTCCCAGTTCCTCCTTCGGAAACCAGCGACCGATGACGGCAGACCCATCAAAGCCCTTGGCCTTTTCCCAGGGTAATCCTTTCTCCTTGAGTTGTTGCTGCAGGTCCCGTGCAGTAAAATCGATTCCAAGACTAACCTCATCGTAGTACTTATGAGCAAATTGGCGGTGAATATGCTTACCCACCTTCTTAATCTTTACCAGGACCTCTACTTCATAATGAACATCCTTGCTGAATTCGGGCAGGTAAAAATCCTGTTCCTTAGGGAGCACAGCGGAATCCGGCTTGATAAACACCACGGGTTCCTGTGGGCGCTCATTGGCCAACTCCTCGATATGCGCCGTATAATTCCTCCCGATACAGACTAGTTTCAAAGTACGCCGGATTTGAGTTTTATCTGGGTAAGTACCCTTTTGGTGTACAGAGGGAAATCCGCCTGCAGCATCCAGCCGAAATACCCGGGTTCCTTCTTCAGCACATCCAGAACGGGAACGCCCTTGAACTTGCCGAAGCCAAAAACAGGCCTGCCGTCCTCTCCCTCGAGTATATGCCCCGCGAAATCCAGTGCCTGATGACGGGTAGTGAACTCCGAAAGGGAAGGAACATCGCTGGCGAGTTCCGGATAGCGTTCGATCTGGGCAAGCAGTACCTCGTAGGTCGCCCGGGTATCCGCCTCGGCGCTATGTGCGTCCTCAAGTTCCTTGTCACAGTAGAACTTGTAAGCGGCACCCAGTGTTCGCTTTTCCATCTTGTGAAAGATCGTCTGTACGTCAACCGAAACCATATTCTTCCGGTCGAAATCGATACCCGCCCTCATCAATTCCTCTACCAGCAAAGGGATATCGAAGCGATCCGAGTTAAAACCTGCAAAATCGCTATCCCGAAACCACTGCTGAATTTCGCTTGCGATTTCCTTGAACTGGGGCTTATCGGCTACATCGGCATCTGAAATCCCATGAACCTCAGTTGCTTCTGGCGGTATTGGGACTCCCGGATTGACCAGCCATGTTTTCGAGCGTTCTTCTCCGTTTGGAAATACCTTGAGTATGGACATTTCAACAATCCGGTCTTTGGCCAGATTCGTACCGGTGGTCTCCAGGTCGAAAAAACAAATCGGTTTGCGCAATTCTAGACCAGCCATCAGATACTGCGGTCTATGTCCCAGTTCTCCAAATAGTCGGCCACCGCCTTCACGAACATACCGCCGAGTGCGCCATTTACGACCCGATGATCGTAACTATGCGAAAGGAACATCTTGCTTCGAATTCCCACGAAGTCCCCGGACTCCGTCTCGATCACGGCAGGAACTTTGCGGATAGCCCCCAACGCCAGTATGCCCACCTGGGGCTGGTTGATAATCGGAGTTCCGAAAACGCTACCAAAGCTGCCGACATTGGTAACCGTGTAGGTACCGTCCTTGACTTCATCGGGCTTTAACTGGTTATGGCGCGAACGATGGGCCAGGTCATTAACCTGCCTGGCCATTCCTATCAGATTCAGCTGGTCGGCATCCTTGATCACGGGAACAATCAGATTTCCATCGGGAAGTGCCGCCGCCATTCCGAGGTTTATGCGTTTCTTTCGGATAATGCTGTCTCCTTCCAAAGATATATTCATCATGGGATATTTCTTAAGGGCCAGAGCAACGGCTTCCATAAACATAGGAGTGAAGGTAAGCTTCTCGCCTTCACGCGCCTCGAATTCCTTTTTTACTTTCTTTCGCCATTCTACAAGCCGGGTAACATCCGCTTCCACGAAACTCTGTACGTGGGCTGAAGTGGCCACGCTCTCCTTCATGTGATGGGCAATGAGTTTACCCATGCGGCTGAGCGGTATGATTTCGTCTCCATGAGCCAGCCGGACCTCACTTCTCCTGGTGGATAGTGCTCCGGAAGCGGGCTCCTCAAATCTTACCTCAGTCCTGGTATCGTGCTTATGTGCATCCTGTATGGATTCTTTCTCCTTGTCGGAAACTTCCTGAACGGCCTGCGGCTCATCTGCACTCACCGAAGGAGACTGTATGGTTGATTCCGCTGAGATGCCAGATACGGATGCGGCATTACTTTCCGATTTATTAAGATACGAGATCAGGTCGTCCTTGGTCAGTCTGCCTTCACTGCCCGTGCCGGGTATCCGGTCGAGTTCTTCCTGTGGGATTCCTTCTTCGCGGGCGATGTTGCGCACCAGGGGGGAGTAAAACCGTCCGCTATAGACCACGGGGGCTTCTCCCGCAGGCGCGGGCTTGATGGTAGCCGCCGCCATTTGCTGAGGAGCGAATTGCTCCCTCAACCTCCGGGCCTCTGCCTCCAACTGTTCTGCCGTTCGCTCCGCCTGAAGGAGTTCTTGCGAAGGATCGCTTGAGGAATCTACCTCCTCCGGCTGTGTCTGTGTTGGCTCGGGCTCTTCGCTTTCGACAACGGGCTCACTTTCCGGTGCAGTCTGAACCTCACCCGACTGCTGGGAATCGATGATAGCAATAACCTCTCCTACCTGGATCACGTCATCTACATTAAAGCGCTTTTCTATCAGATATCCTTCGAACTCACTGGGCACCTCGGAGTCTACCTTATCCGTGGCGATTTCCACTATAGGCTCGTCCAACTCCACATAATCCCCTACATCCTTTAACCAGGACACCAGTGTAGCCTCCGCTACACTTTCTCCCATTTGCGGGAGCTTTATTTCAAATCTAGACATGCGCTACTATTATATGAGTACAAAGCTATTAAATATCGATCGCAGATGCATCACTTTTCCGAACCCGCAATTCCCTCGAAAGGCACTCGTTGGCGGATACTCCTGCCCAGAGTGATCTCGTCGGCATATTGCAGCTCGTCGCCTACGGCAACCCCTCTGGCTATGCTGCTGGTCTTCAGATCAAGTCCGTTCAGCTGACGGTAAATGTAAAAGTTAGTGGTGTCTCCTTCCATGGTGGCGCTGAGTGCGAAAATCAGTTCCTGTACGCCTCCTAGCCTGAGGCGTTCCAGTAAGGAGTCGATGTACAGGTCGGAAGGCCCCACACCTTCCATGGGCGAAATCTTTCCGCCCAGAATATGATACAGGCCACGGTACTCCCCTGTGTTTTCAATGGCCATTACGTCTGTGATATCCTCGACCACACAGATGACGCTACGGTCCCTTTTAGGACTGGAACAAATCACACAGGTATCGTTATCCGAAAGGTTGTGGCAATGCCTGCATCGACGGACTTCCCTAAGCTGCAGCAAAGCATTGGCCAGATAAGCCGTCTTTTGTTCATCTTCCCTGAGCAGATGCAGAACTAACCTCAGGGCTGTCCTTCTTCCAATTCCGGGTAACTGGGCCACTTTATCGACCGCTTCTTCCAATATACGCGAGGGTAAATCCATAGCCATAATGCCGCAAAGGTACAATACCGCCATCGGTCCCGGCGAAAGTGAGTATTCACATATTTCTTGCGAAATTCGTGTGACAAAAGGAATAGGTTCCGATCTGAACACGTTAACCGGAGTAACGGCAGGATGAATGCCGAGATGGACTAAAATCGTTTTATGCAAATCAACAATTACCTGCTGTTAGCGCTGATAGGAGGCTATTTCCTGCTGCTGTTGGGCATTTCATTCCTGACCGGCAAAGACCGCAGTAATGCGAATTTTTTCAGGGCCAACAAGAAATCCCCCTGGTTTGTGGTGGCCTTCGGGATGATCGGCGCTTCGCTTTCCGGGGTTACTTTTATTTCAGTACCCGGGGCGGTACAGGCCACCCAATTCACCTATATGCAGGTGGTTTTCGGCTATCTGCTGGGCTATGCCGTAATCGCCTTTGTCTTACTACCCCTTTATTACAAGCTGAACCTGACTTCGATCTACGAATACCTTTCCGATCGGTTCGGAAGGAATACCCACAAGACCGGAGCTTTTTTCTTTTTGATTTCCAGGGTGATAGGAGCCTCATTTCGCCTGTATCTGGTGGCTTTAGTACTCCAGTATTTCGTATTTGACGCTATGGGGGTTCCATTCGAGCTTACGGTTATCCTTTCGGTTACCCTGATTTACCTGTATACCTTCCGCAGTGGACTCAGGACGATAGTCTGGACGGACACCTTGCAGACTCTTTGTATGTTGCTGGCTCTTGGAGCCGTGCTTTATCAGCTTGGGTTGGCACTGGGTAATCAACCCCTGGCGCTATGGACGGGAGGCGAACTGGCCGAATACACTCAACTCTGGGTCACCGACTCGCCACTGGAGCGGTCCTACTGGCTAAAATCCGTGCTGGGAGGGATGTTCATCAGCATATGCATGACCGGTCTGGACCAGGACATGATGCAGAAAAATCTCAGTTGCCGCAATGTAAAGGAATCCCAATGGAATATGATCAGCTTCAGTCTGATCCTACTCCTAGTTAACCTGGCCTTTCTGATCCTTGGTGCCATGCTCTTTAAATATGCCTCGCTTGAGGGCATCGAGATTCCGAGCATAGATGGGGAAATCAAAACCGACCTGCTTTTCCCGGAAATAGCTTTGAATCAGGGTCTGGGAGCCTGGGTTATCGTAGTATTCATGCTGGGCCTACTGGCCGCGGCGTACAGCAGTGCGGACAGTGCGCTGACCTCTTTAACCACTTCTTTTTACGTAGATATCCTGGGTATGAAGGAGCGGCAGGACGATAAGGCTGTACGTATCCGAAGCCGCATCCATCTGGCCATGGGAGCCGTTCTCATACTCGTGATTACTTTGTTCAGGTACGTATTGGGAACTACGGTAATCGACGGGGTGCTGACCATAGCGGGTTACACCTATGGCCCGCTGCTGGGCCTGTACGCTTTCGGCTATTTCACGCGATATATCGTCTCCGACAAAAAGACCCTGTGGATCTGCCTTGCTGCAGTGGTCCTGATAGCGCTTCTGGATTTCCTCCCCAGGGAAAGCCTGGGCGGTTATGACCTGGGCTACGAACTCCTGCTCATCAATGGTATAATCACCTTTTTAGGACTTTTCCTGCTCCGGGACCGGAAATAAGTATTAAAGCTTTTAAGATTCTCGGTTTATACTGCTAAATCTGCGTTAATGCCGAAATTTTTCCGTAATCCTGCCGTAATATGCCCGTCTAAAAATAATGCGCGGTTTGGGCTTTTATTGTAGTTAATGGTTAGTGTTTAGTAGAGTTAGAGCCGTGCAATGTGCCGTCCGGGTAACCGGGCGGCTTTTTTTAATAGGCACTGAACACAGCCCGTAAAGGGTAGGGATTCACTACTACCTAATCGTACAGTCCGATGTAACTCACATGAGAAATCCTCGGAATTACCACCGTATGATGGCGCTACCCCAGGTGAAGCCGCTTCCGAAAGCCGCCAGCACCAAAAGGTCCCCAGACTTCAGCATGCCCAGATCCCGGGCTTCGGCCAGTGCTATGGGAATGGAGGCAGCCGTGGTATTACCGTACTTGGTGATGTTATTGTATATCTGATCGTCGCTGAGCCTGAATTGTTTCTGTACGAACTGGGATATCCTGAGATTAGCCTGGTGCGGAATCAAGAGGTCAATCGCATCGGCACCCAGACCATTGGCCTCAAGTCCCTCGGTAATGACCTCTCTGAATCGCTGCACCGCATTTTTAAAAACGAATTGACCGTTCATATACGGATAAAAGGAAGTGTCTTCCGGATTGCCATCCCGAAGTATGTCGGTAACCCAGCGGCGCCCCATACCGGGAGATAAAAGAGAAAGCTCCTCTGCGTGTTCTCCCTGAGAATGGAGATGGGTGGAGAGTATTCCGCTTTCTTCATCCTCGCTACGACTGATTATTGCCGCTCCCGCTCCGTCACCGAATATAACGGTAACTCCGCGCCCACGGGTAGTGAAATCCAGACCCTTGGAATGCACCTCGGCTCCTATCAGGAGTATGTTTTTGTACATGCCGCTGCGGACGAACTGATCGGCTACAGATAAGCCATAGACGAAACCAGAACACTGGTTCCGAACATCCAAGGCCCCAATAGTAGGTAAGCCCAGGTCTCTTTGGACCAGTACTCCAGGACCGGGAAAATAGAAGTCCGGGCTCAGGGTTGCAAAAATGATGAAATCGATATCGTCTTTTTCTATACCGGCATCTTCGATGGCCTTTCTGGCTGCCTTGACACCCATGGATGAGGTGGTTTCCTCTCCAGGTACAATATGACGACGTTCCTTGATTCCAGTCCTTTCCTGGATCCACTCGTCGCTGGTATCCATGAGCTTCGTAAGGTCGTCGTTGGTGACCACCCGTTCCGGCACGTAATACCCCAGCCCTCTGATTTTCGATCGGTACATAACTCAGTCCAAAAAATATACAGGGGTAAATTTAAGACAATCTGCTGTGGTTTGCCCCGAAACCTGCCGCCACGACTGACTTAGAGCTAAATCTGCACCCCACAACCGGTTTGTTTATTGGGCCAGGCCGGGTATCTTAGCTTGGTCTGTATCCAGGTATTGCAAGGAGTCATTGATGCTCACTTTGGCTCTCAGATCGTGTAGAAGATGATACAGACCGAAGAACGTTCGGTTCATATACAGGAAGTGCCGAGAACCTCGACTACCATCCATTTTCTTAATCGTTTCATCTTTCTGATATCGCGCGCTCAAATCGGCTATCTGTGACCAGAATCCTTCATCCCCAAAATCGAACTCATCGTGCTGAAAGGGAGAGGTAAAAAGCTGAAGCATTTCGCGGAATAAGGCCTTGACGAATTCCTGTTCCTTAGGGCCATCCGAATGAGTGAGTATCTCAAGTTCCCACATTTTTTTCGTGAAGAATTCGTCATCTTCCAAGGATTCCGCTCTTGCTAACTCGAAGTACGGATTGTAGAATTCTTCAGGGATTACCTTAATGCACCCAAAATCTATGGCAATCAGATCCCCCTGATCACTGATCAGAAAGTTTCCGGGGTGAGGATCGGCATGTACTTTACGCAGGCCGTGTATCTGAAACATGTAGAAATTCCATAGAGCCTGCCCAAGGCGATTGCCGTCGGCAGGATCGAACTCCTTGTTGGTAAACTCGCCGATATGTTCACCGTGCATCCAGGTCATGGTCAAGATCCGGTCACAGGAGAGTTCCTCGTAATAAACGGGGAACTTCATATGGGGAAGATGGGCACAAGCCTCCGTAATTTCCCGGCTCTGGCGGAGTTCCAGCATATAATCCGTTTCCTCGGTTAATTTCTCTTCAACCTCCTTGAAGTACTTGGCCGTATCGGAACCCTGGAGATTGAACATCCGTACCGCGATGGGCTTAACTATCGCCAGATCGCTACTGATGCTGTCGCGAACTCCGGGATACTGAATCTTAACCGCCAATTCCTCTCCGTCTTTGAAAGCCCGGTGAACCTGACCTATGCTGGCCGCATTAACGGATTGCGTATCAAACCGATCGAAGAGGTCCTCGGGGTATTCTCCGAAGTACTTCTTAAAGGTCTTTCGAACCAGGGGGGCCGAGAGCGGAGGGACAGAAAACTGGGATAGCGAGAAGCGCTCTACATAGGCCCTGGGAAGTAGGTTTTTCTCCATACTTAGCATCTGAGCAACTTTGAGTGCACTCCCCTTGAGGCTTTTCAAACCGTCGTATATATCAGCGGCATTATCCTCGTCGAGTTCTTCTTTTCCAGTATCCGGATTTACCAGTTTACGGGAATAGTACTTGACATAATTGGCTCCAATCCTGGCCCCAGTTTGCACAAGTTTCCCTGCGCGTTCTACCTTACCCGTAGGTATGCTATCCAATGTTTTCATTCAGATGGTGCTATTTTGGTTACATTCCCGATTCCTTGTACAGGAATTTGCCAAAATCCAATAAGGTTTCAAGTGGAGAGCTATCAAATAGGTCAAAAATGGCATTTACGGACTTTTCGATGGCCACATCTGTTTTTTCAAACTGTGGGGACTGATCCTCCTTCCAAAAGTGTAAAAGGAACATAAACTGTACCCAGGCTCCTTCAGAAAATATCCTGGGATTGCGCTGAGACAGTCGGTAAGACTTTTCGCTATTACCCTCTTCGATGAGTTCTGTGGCAAACTCCTTGATTTTTCCGCGCAGCCCTCTAAGCGGCTTCAATTGCTCCCAGCTCCTTGGGTCCCCGCTCTGGTTTAGCACAAAAAGTACAAAACTTCGATTTAGGGTCAGCAATTCGAAAAAGGTATAAAAGAAGGTGAGCATCTTTTCCCGGTTGGAGTATCCGGCGTATTCTTTGTTCTTTTCGAGTAGCCCAGTAGTGTTCTCGCAGAACTTAAGCCATATTCGCTGCTGGATGGCATCGAATGAGCCAAATAATTTATAGAATTCCTCCTCCTTTATTCCATTTGCCTTACAGAACTTGTAAACCGATTTAGGGTACACTTCCTGCTCCAGGACTTCATCCATGTAAAGCGAAATTAGTTTGTCTTCTGTGAGGGCAGCAGCTTTTGTGGCCATGACTCTTATTTTGTTGAATCAAAAATACGATTATTTAAACATTTCGCTTCTTAAAAATGAGCAAAAAAGAAAGCGTACGCCTGGGAAACGTACGCTTTCAACAACCTAACCAATAAATAAACAAACTCGTTAAGAAAAAAGCTTAATCACAGCAATTCTCTTCCACACTTCAAAAGTACTATTTGTTTAATATTAAACAATAAATACTAAACATTTTTTGTGTTAAATTTTTCTTTACGACTCGCTTTCCCAGAATTACCGCTGATCTCTGTCAGTTTGTCAGCCATTTAAGGCTGGTATTCTTTTTGCACCCTGGTCAAAAACTTTATTTATGGCGACTGGTAAAATCAATGTTTCGGTGGACAACATTTTTCCACTGATCAAAAAATTCCTGTACAGCGATCACGAAATATTCCTTCGTGAGTTGGTTTCCAATGCAACGGATGCGACCTTGAAACTCAAGCACCTTACCTCCATCGGCGAGGCGACAGTGGAATACGGGAATCCGATCATAGAAATTAAAGTCGATAAAGAGAATAAAACATTACACATTATCGACCAGGGTATCGGAATGAGTGAAGACGAGGTCCGCAAATACATCAATGAGGTAGCCTTCTCCGGAGCCGAAGAGTTCCTGGACAAATACAAGGATGCCGGCAAGGAGGCAGGCATCATAGGTCACTTTGGCCTCGGTTTCTATTCCTCATTCATGGTGGCGGAAAAAGTAGAAATTCACACCAAGTCCTTCACCGACGCCCCCGCGGTACACTGGAGTTGCGAAGGAACACCAGAATTCGAACTCGGTACCTCCGACCGAAAAGAGAGGGGCACTGAAATCATCCTGCACATAGCGGAAGACAGCACCGAATTCCTTGAGGAAACTCGTATCAAGGAGCTAATGGGTAAGTACAACAAGTTCATGCCCATCCCCATCAAGTTTGGTACCCGCACGGAGACCCTGCCCAAACCGGAAGACGCTAAGGAAGACGATCCCGCACCGACCCGGGAAGTAGACAACATTATAAATAATACTCGTCCGGTATGGACCCGCACGCCATCAGACCTTAACGACGAGGACTACAAGGGATTTTACCGGGAACTATACCCCATGCAGTTCGAGGAACCCCTGTTCCACATCCACCTCAACGTGGATTATCCCTTTAACCTTACCGGCGTACTCTACTTCCCCAGGCTCACCCAGGATATGACGGTGCAGAAAGACCGCATTCAATTGTATCAGAACCAGGTCTTTATCACAGACAATGTCGAAGGCATAGTTCCGGAATTCCTGACTATGCTCCGAGGGGTAATCGATTCCCCGGACATTCCATTGAACGTAAGCCGATCTTACCTCCAGGCCGATGGTTCTGTTAAGAAGATTTCCTCCTACATTACCAGAAAGGTGGCGGACAAACTGAGCAGCCTGTTCAAGGATCAGAGAGAGGAATTCGAGCAGAAATGGAACGACATTAAAGTGGTTATCGAATACGGTATGCTCACCGAGGAGAAGTTCTTTGAGAAAGCCGAGAAATTCGCCTTCTATCCCACGGTGGACGGTACTTACTATACCTTCGAGGAGCTCGAGGAAAAAATTAAAGCCCATCAGACCGACAAAGACGATAAACTGGTGATTCTCTATGCCAGCGATACCGAGGGCCAGCACGGCTATATTGAAGCGGCCAAAGAAAAGGGCTACGAAGTACTGCTACTCGATTCCCCTATAGTCCCCCATCTGATCCAGAAACTGGAAGGTGAAAAGGAAAACGTCACCTTTACACGTGTGGACGGAGGGCCCATAGAAAGCCTGATTAAGAAAGAAGACGAAGCGATCTCAAAACTCAGTGAGGAAGAAAAGGAACGGCTGAAAAATGAAATCGAAACCGTCGCCAAAGACAACGGGTTCTTGGTTCAGCTCGAGTCCATGGACAGCGGAGCGGCACCCTTCCTCATAACGGAACCGGAATTTATGAGGAGAATGAAGGAGATGCAGCAGACTGGAGGCGGGGGCATGTTCGGAGCAGGCAGTATGCCGGATATGTACAACCTGGTGGTCAATACCAATCATGACCTGGTCGGGCAAATTCTTCAGACCAAAACCGAAAAGAAACGACACCGCCTGATCCGGCAGTCCATTGATCTGGCCCGACTTTCCAAAGGGCTGCTCAGGGGAGAAGAACTGACCAAGTTCATTCAGCGCAGCTACGACCTGATTAAGTAGGATCTGCATACTAATCAAAAAAGGGGCCGAATCGGCCCCTTTTTTATTTTGTCCTGTCGCTTATTCAACGGTCACAACCTCCTCGAAGGTCTTCCGGTCGTCCAGTATGCGTATGGTGTATTGCCCTCTAAAGGCATATTCGAAATTAAAACTCTTGGAAACCACAGACTCTCGGCTGATTTTTTCTTCGAAGACCACTTCCCCTTCTGAATTGATCAGACGAATGATAACTGCCTTTTGATCCAGATTGAGCATGTTGAGCTGGACCTTATCTCCTACCCTTTTAAAAACAGGGTCCTCAGAAATGCGATCCATGGAAACGAAAACACCCGGCCTGGCCGTTTCGATAACTGCGGTTTTCTTTACAGGGTCCGCTGCCCAGCTGGCAGTGGTTGCGACTAATGCGGCTACTACGGCCGCGGTACGGGTCATTTTTTTCATGCTGTTCGTTTTTTAATTGATGATGATGATTGATGATTGATGGTCGGTTTCGAACCGCCTTACACCAACATAGACCGGAATATGGGGCTTACTGTTACATTGCCCATTGGAATTTAACAGGACCTTTAGAATATATCCTCTGGTCCCGCAACAATGCAGTTAGCCCTTGCGAAACTGTGAGTTCACAGGAATCTCAAAACAAAAAACCCCGGAATCTCTCCCGGGGCTTACTAACTAAACTACAATGAGTATCGCACCTATTCTACGATAATGGTCTCCTCAAACTTTTTCTTGTCGTCCAGGATTTCGATGCGGTAATCTCCACTGAATGCATCGGTGAAGTTGAATACCTTCTGGATAACAGCTTCTCCGGTAACTTTTTCCTCGAAAACTACGCGACCGTCGCCGTTGAAGACCCGAATAACAACCGCCTTCTCGTCCAGGTTCAGCATGTTCATCATGACTTTACTTCCCTTACGCTTGAATACGGGGTCCTGAGAAAAATCAGTAAAAGAGGCAAAAACGCCGGGACGGGCTACTTCGATGTTCCCCCCTCTTTTGTCGGGACCACTCGCACTTACGGGGACCATAGACAGGAACAGGGCTACCATTGCTGCTGTTTTGAATACATTTTTCATTACTGTTCGTTTTTTGATGTTACTAAATGATTGATGCCCAAAATTACTAGGGGCACAGCTCCTGACTATCCACGTTATTGTCCAATTTGTGTTGAATATTACCCAAACTACACTGTTAATTAAACCTTAAAAGCAATATTGAACATTATTTGGGTAATTTAGCACAGAACCGGGCAAGGGGATGTAGGTAATTTTATCCTGTTCATCAATCTCAGCTATGCATCAGAAAGCCGCTTATGAAGTCATCACTACCGGCTTCGGAACCTCCTTCTATTACCAGTCCTACCACAAGGAACAGTTCGCCACCACCAGAGGCTGGCACTATCATCCGGAAATTGAACTGGTATATATCAATGGAGGTTCGGGCAAAAGACAGATCGGCAGTCACATTTCGTATTATACCGGTGGAGATCTGATCCTGATTGGCTCCAACCTGCCTCACTGCGGTTTCAGCGACGGCACCTCGGGTAGTAAACGGGAGACCATTATTCAGCTGAAGTCGGATTTCATGGGAGATGATTTCCTGAATAAACCCGAGATGGCAGCGGTAAGGAACCTGTTTAAGATGGCCTCGGGAGGCCTTGCGTTTGGACCTCAAAGCCAGGTAGAGATCGGGGCCCTGATGGAAAAAATGGAAGCACAGGGCGAGTTCGACCGGTTCATTACCCTGCTTCGCGTATTGGATAAATTGAGCAAGGCGACCGACTTCCGTGTACTCAATGGCGAAGGATACGCTCTTCATGCCGAAGTCAAGGACAATGACCGGGTCAATATCATATTCGATTATGTGAGAAATCATTTCAAGGAACAGATATCCCTGGACGAGATAGCCGACCAGGTTAGCATGACCAAGACCGCCTTCTGCCGATACTTCAAAAAGGTTACCAACAAAACTTTCGTACAATTCGTCAACGAGTATAGGCTGGTACACGCTTCCCGGCTCCTGGCCGAACAGCCCATTAGCATTACGGAGGTTTGCTACGAAAGCGGTTTCAACAACTTCTCGCATTTCAATAAACTATTCAAGGGGTATACCGGACAGAACCCTTCTGAGTATCGCTACCAGCACAAGAACATACTGCAGACGTGAAAGAATTAAGACCGGACAGGGGCGAAATCGTTCTCGACCTTGGTAAAATATGGTACGATCCCGGCTTTATTGATCCCGATGAACAGTCGGAACTCTACAGGGACTGCATGGAATCCCTCTCCTGGCGCCAGGACACCATTCAAGTATTCGGGAAGCAGTATGCGCAGCCCCGACTGACCTGTCTGTTGGGAGATGCCGGCACCCATTATACCTATTCCGGCATACCCATGGATTCTGTCCCATTCACCCCTGCGCTCGATCGGTTACGCCATCGAATCAATTTCGAATTCGGTTGGAACCTTAACCTTTGTCTGGCCAATTTGTACAGGGATGGTAACGACAGTAACGGCTGGCACAGCGACGACGAAAAAGAACTGGGCCCCGACCCGGCCATAGCCAGCGTGAGCCTGGGGAGTGAGCGTTATTTTCAGTTACGCCCGAAAAAGAATCGCAGCGATACGTATAAGATTTTGCTCGAAGGGGGCAGCCTGTTGCTGATGTATCCACCCATGCAGCGGTTCTGGCAACACCAGATCCCCAAGACCCACAGAATCCTCGGCCCAAGAATCAACCTCACATTCAGGCAGTTTTACCCCCTTTAGGGAAAGCAAGGTCGAAAAACATGAGCGCCTCTTTCTCAGCCAGAACCCATGATTTTCTTCCTCCTGCGATAGTATCCGTAGGCCTCATATGTCCCATAAGCGACGAGCAGAGGTAAAAACCACTTGCCCAGGATCAGATGGAGTTTATCCCAGATTAGGGTAACCGCCAGTACGGGGTCGGGCAACCCTCCCAGCCTCGATTGAACCCCCAGTACACCGCTTTGCGGTGAGGCTACCCAGTTACCCTCGGGATCGATGAGTACATAGGTAGGATATTGCCTAACGCCCAGAGCGTTGACCAGACGTTTATCGTTATAGAAGCGCCAAGAGGGAAGATCTGTCCGGAGGAACCCCCAGGGACCAGGGCGAGAGGCAAGTAACTCCCTGGTACGCGACTCGGGATCGATACTGACACTCAGGATCACCAGGCGGTCGCCGTACTTTTCCAGGAGCCTAGGAAACTGACGCATTTCGGCCAGACATGGCGCGCAGCCCTGGAACCAAAAATCCACCAGGACCCACTTCCCGGGGAAATCGGTTACCTCCGCCAAACGCCCTTCGGTATCCACCAGCGAAACTGACGGAATGTTGCCTCCCGGGGTCAGGGTATTCATCCGAACGAGCATAATGTAACCCAGAGCGAAGAAAGCCAGAAGCAACGCTGTATTACTGCCCAGTATGCGCCATCCTCTCCGGAGTATTTTAGAATCCATACAAAATTGATGATCTTTACGGTCTCGAAAATACGCTGTGGCTTACAATTTCACGATAGATCGTAAGGTATTTCAGCGGATACCCGAGAAGCTATGAAAGAAGATATACGATCGGATCTGAACGAACAGGAGATCGACCGGATCATTGAAATGGCCTGGGAGGACAGGACTCCTTTCGAAGCCATAACCTATCAGTTCGGACTGAGCGAACAGGACACCATTTCTTTGATGCGAAGGGAACTCAAACCCTCGAGCTTTCGCCGATGGAGAGCACGTGTTCAGGGAAGGGCCACCAAGCACCGTCAGCTGCGCAGACAGGGTATCGATCGCTTTCGTTGCACCCGGCAACGGACTATTAGCAACAACAAAATCAGCAAGCGGTAACCTCGGTCTAATTGTCGAAAACCTCGTTAAGGACATAAGCCAATCGCCAACCCGCAAGCCTGAGTCGTTCGAACATCACTTCTTTGTAATCGTAACTGTAGCGGTAAGACAATTTTTCACCTTTTTCCACGGATGCGTACACCTTCTTGGCCAGGACATGCGATTCCTCTACCCAATCCACGATGGAACCGGCCATCGCTGCTTCTCTTTGTTGTCGAGTACTCGTGCGAAGTAGCTCTTCGGCCAGCTCGCTGAACGACATACCGTAGGATTCGATCATATCGGAATCCCATACCCGGTGCAGATTGGAACCTCTGTTGAACCAACGAACCTGGATATCATTGCCTCCACGGTCTTCGGATCGGCCAGCGTGCATGGGCTGATGAAGATCCCCGATGAAGTGTACCAGGAGTTTCAGGTGAAATTCCTTTTCCTCCCGTGTACTTCCGGGATTCCTCAGCACGGAAATGCAGTACTCGGATCCCCTAACGATGTCTCCGTATTCACTTTTCTCGCTAAGCGCATAGGTACTGTCCAGGGGATAATTCACATAATGCCAGTTGGAGTAACGGGAAAACGAACGATCCGACTTAATTTCGTCTGCATACGTACTGGCCTGAGCCAGACTTTGACCGCCAAGCAGTTGCGAAACCCGCTTGCGTGCCTTGCGGCTCAGATAGCGTTCGGCTATGGCACCGGTAATCCGATGGCCGGTTTGGCCCCAGTCTTCAGCTATAGCTACCTCCAAATTGGCACGGAAATCCATGCCCGGCATATACCCCGCCCAGGTCGGCCCTGCCCAGAGCAGTGCGATATTCACGGCAAAAAACGTAACAAAAAGCCCCTTCATACTACTGATATTACGCGGGCAAAATTAGGCATTCACGGGGCACTGGGAACCGCCGAGTGCCATTCTTAATCTTAAGTTCACTTCTCCCTTGCCCTGTCGTGGAAAGAACGTAATTTAATACTTGATAAAACTTCGTCATGGAAAAGACTAAACGACCTGCCAGTGGCTACTTCATGCTATTCATAATCCTCGTCATGATCTTCGGGGGAGGTGTGGCGACCATATGGTACGAGAATCCTGCCTATATCGCTGTCATCGTACTGGGTTTCTTCTGCCTGCCGGGAATCATCCTCGTTAACCCTAACAGTTCTCGAGTTCTCCTGCTATTCGGTAAGTACAAGGGAACCGTGAAGAAAAACGGACTCTTCTGGGTGAATCCCCTGTACTCCAAAAAGAAGATTTCCCTGCGTGCTTCCAATTTTGACAGTGAACGACTTAAAGTCAATGATAAATTGGGCAACCCCGTGATGATTTCAACGATATTAGTGTGGCGCGTGACCGATACCTATAAGGCGGCGTTCGACGTGGACGACTACCGCAATTTTGTGCGGGTACAGACCGATGCTGCCGTTCGAAAACTGGCGAGTATGTACCCATACGACAATTTCGCCGATGAGGGAATGGACGAAGAAATCACCTTGCGTTCGAGCGTAAACGAAGTCAGTGAAGCCCTGGAAAAGGAAGTGCAGGAGCGGCTGTCCATGGCGGGAATTGAAGTCCTGGAGGCGCGAATCGGATACCTCGCTTACGCGCAGGAAATTGCGAATGCTATGCTGAAACGACAGCAGGCGACGGCCATTGTCGCTGCCCGACATAAGATAGTCGAAGGGGCTGTGAGCATGGTCGAGATGGCCCTGGAAGACCTTAGCAAAAAGGATGTAGTAAAACTGGACGAATCTCAAAAGGCACAGATGGTCAGCAATCTCATGGTGGTCCTCTGTTCAGACCGGGATGCAACTCCTATAGTGGATGCGAGCTCCTAGTTTTACCTGCAGACCTTCGGAATGATCTACATGGGTTCGCCAAAACTTCAATTATGAATACTGCCCGTTTCCTTACGACAGCCCTTATACTCGTGTCGTTTCCTGCTCTGTACAGTCAGGAACCCCCGCGTAAACCCCAGACAGAAGGATATACGTATGAGTGGGCTATACCGGCCGATGCCGGCGAGACCCTGCACGGAGTACTTCAGCTTCCGGCCAGCCCAGATCCGGCGCCGGTGGTGGTATTCGTTCATGGTTCGGGCCCTTTGGATCGGGATGGAAATGCACCACAGGTTCGGGCAGACTACTTTAAGATACTCGCGGATTCCCTGGTCTCAAGAGGCATAGGCGTTGTCCGGTACGACAAGAGGACCACGCGGCTCAAAACAGCCGAGCAATTGCTCGGTTTTCGTTTCGGTCATTTGGTTAGCGATATCGACACCATCGTATCGCATTTTAGCAAGGATGCCCGTGTGGGCTCCCTTTACCTGCTCGGACACAGTCAGGGCGGATTACTTGTTACCCTGAGTCCGGATACTAAAGTAACTGGAATCATCTGTGTATCCGGTACCTCGAAGCGGATAGAGCGCACTATGATTCGACAGGCCTGTGCCCAGGACAGCCTGAATTGCTCGCTGATCCGAAATATGATAGACATGGCACGAAAGCCTCTGGATTCTGCCCTGGAGGCCTCCCAACGCATTCAGCTCAGCATGTTGTCCGAGTGGATGGCCTACGATCCGCTGGAAGCCGCCAGGGCCATTGAAAAACCTGTACTGGTCATAGGAGGCGGAAAGGATTTGCAGATACCCGCCGCTGAGGCACAAGAACTCAATGAAGCCTTTCCTGACAGCGAACTGGCTATTATACCTGATATGAATCACGTGATGAAGACCATAGAAGAAGATGCCTACAACCTGGCCTCATACTGGGATCCAGCTTATCCGCTCTCCGTAACACTAGTGAAATCCATTCATTCCTTTGTGGTTCAGAACGAAGGGAATCACTAGGCAAACTGCCATTTTAAGCGGACGAACGGCACAAGGAATGGCGTTTTCAATCGTTATTTTTGCAATCCGAAATTCGTCCCATGCCCTGTTATCGACTTCTCCTGCCCGTATTGCTGCTGATCACTGTCAGCCTGCGCGCTCAAAAGGAAGTTTTGGTCAAGTCGATTACACAGGCGCCCAGCATAGACGGTGTGCTGGACGAGAGTGTATGGTCTGAAGCTCCTGCTGCAGGGGACTTTGTGCAGTACTTCCCCCTGGATTCCGTTCCTTCTATTAATACTACCGAAATCAGGTTTCTCACGGACGGCACCTTCCTGTATGTCGGCATCCGTCAGGAAGCACAGGGAAATGATTACGTGATTCCGACTTTACGCAGGGACTACAGTGCAGGTGAGGGTGACAACATCAGCCTGATGTTCGATACCTTCAACGATGGAACCAATGGCTTCCTCTTCGGTCTCACGCCCTACGGGGTTCGCAGGGAAGCCCTGCTCACCAATGGTGGGGGTAATAGGGGATTCACCATCTCCTGGGACGTGAAATGGAGGGGCGAGAGCCGGATCTATGACGGCTACTATACCGCCGAACTGGCCATACCACTGGCCTCTTTCCGGTACCGCGAAGGGGAAACCCAATGGCGGTTTAACGCCTTCCGCTTCGATTTTCAGAGCAATGAGAACAGTGTATGGGAACGTATCCCCCAAAACCAAAGCATAGCCGGTCTCGCTTATATGGGGGTGATGAAGTTCGAACAGCCTTTGGGAAAATCCCGGTCACCCTTAGCCTTTATACCCTATGTGGCTGGTATCAACGCATCGGATTTCGAGGGAAATACCCGTGAAACCACATGGAAATACGGGGGAGATGCCAAATTTGTGTTTGGTAACAGCCTGAATCTGGATCTGACCGTCAATCCCGATTTTTCGCAAGTAGAAGTGGACAACTTCATCACCAATCTCACCCGTTTCGAAATCGGCCTACCGGAAAGGAGGCAGTTTTTCATCGACAACAACGATCTCTTCGGTAGTTTTGGAGGGGGGCGGGACGCCAATCCATTTTTTTCCAGAAGAATTGGAATCGCCAGTGATACCGCTGGAAATACGATAGAAAACCCCATTCTTTTCGGGGCACGCCTGAGCGGAAAACTCAACTCCGATTTAAGAATAGGAGCCTTCAGCATACAGACCGAAGAAGATGCTGCCAATGGGATTCCGGGCCAGAACAGCACCATGCTCAGTTTGCAGCAGAAGGTCTTCGACAGGTCGAACATTTCCGCCTTCTTCCTGAACCGTCAGACCACAGGAGACAACGAACTCAATACGGAAACCAGCCCGTACAATCGGGTAGCAGGTATTGACTTCAATCTGGCATCGGCCAACAACGTGTTTAGCGGGAAGGCCTACGCTCACAAATCCTGGTCTCCTGGAAGCAGTGAGGGAACCTATTCGCTAGGCTCTTTTCTGGAGGTAAATACCCGGAAATACGGGGGGTTCGTGGATTGGGTCTATATAGACGAGGAGTTTCAGTCCGACCTGGGTTTTGTCCGGAGAACAGACATTAACAAATGGGCCGGTGGCTTCAATCGCAGGTTCTGGCCCGAATCGGGGAAGAAGATCAACAACCACGGTTTCGACCTGTTCACCGTACACACCTTTCAACCCAGTGAGGAGATGCGCAATACGGACCGGAATTACAGCGGTAGCTACCGATTCGAATGGAACAGTCTGGAGCAATTCGAATTCGGGGTACAAAATCGTTTTGTACTCCTGTTTGACGAATTTAACCCATCGGGAAAGGACGATGTCGCCTCCTTACCTGCCGAAACCTCCTATGATTTTACCTCGGGCTTCCTGCGGTTCGAATCGGACCGAAGGAAGAACCTGAACTGGAGAGCCGAGGCTTCTGCCGGTAAATTCTTCGTGGGCCGCCGGTATTCCTTCGAAGGCCGGGTAGATCTTCGGCTTCAGCCCAAGGCCAACCTCTCCCTGAGAACCAATATCGACCGCCTGGATATGCCCGCCCCCTACGGATCGGCTACCATAATTTTGGTGAGTCCTCGCTTCGATCTTACCTTTAGCAAAAACGTATTCTGGTCTACCCTGGTACAATACAGCAACCAACGAAACGATATAGGAGTGAACAGCAGGCTGCAGTGGCGTTTCGCACCGCTGTCAGACCTGTTTCTTGTCTACAACGACAATTACTTTCTCACGCCCTGGGCACCGAGGAATCGCTCCATCAACCTCAAGATTACCTACTGGTTGAATATCTGAATCCAAACCTGACTTTATGAATTCTTTACCGTTTTCGGCCGATCCCATTGTCGCCGGTATTCTTTGCTTATGTCTGGCATTTGTATTCCACACTTCCCGGTCTGTACGCCCTTTCTGGGTGAAGTTTTACAAAGTGGTCCCGGCCCTGCTCATGTGTTATATACTGCCGGCAATTTGCCGCAGCCTTGGACTCATCACCGAAGAAGGCAGCAACGTGTATTACTTCGCAAGCCGATATCTTTTGCCGGCTGCCCTGATACTGATGACACTGAGCATCGACCTGAAGGCACTACTGAATCTGGGTCCTAAGGCCCTGATCATGTTCCTTACGGGTACCCTGGGAATCATACTGGGAGGGCCGTTAGCCATACTTCTGGTGGCCCTGGTATCGCCCGAAACCGTTGGAGGTGCTGGCTTTGATGCCGTTTGGAGGGGCCTGGCAACGATCGCAGGGAGCTGGATTGGCGGGGGAGCAAATCAAGCAGCCATGCTTGAGGTATTTCAATACAATCAGGAGAAGTATGGGGGCATGGTACTCATCGATATCGTCATGGGGAACATCTGGCTGGCGCTGCTGCTGCTGGGAGTAGGGCGTAAGGACCGAATCGACAAGTGGCTTCGGGCCGACAGCACCTCCATTGAAGACCTGAAGCACCGAATCTCTGATTTTCAGGCGTCCATCAGCCGGGAGACCTCGCTCTATGACATCATTATGATTATTTCTCTGGGTTTTATCGGAGTGGGCATGGCTCACCTTTTCGGTGGTGCTATCGCCGACTACCTTTCGGAAAACGTCGCGGTTGTAAAAGATCCGTCCAAACCCCTCTCATCTCTCGGCAGCCCTTTTCTTTGGATGGTAGTGATTGCGACGGGGTTCGGGATAGGGCTCTCCTATACCCGTTGGAAAAATCTCGAAGGTGCAGGGGCCAGCCGGTTCGGCAGCCTGTTCCTCTATTTCCTGGTAGCGACCATAGGAATGAAAATGGATCTTTCCCAGGTACTCAACAATCCTGGATTGATTGCCATTGGCGCGATCTGGATCAGTATACATGCCCTTCTGCTAATAGGGGTGGCCAAGCTGATCAAAGCGCCATTCTTTTTTATGGCGGTTGGCAGCCAGGCTAACGTGGGAGGAGCCGCCTCAGCCCCAATTATCGCGGCGGAATTTCACCCTTCATTAACCTCAGTGGGTATACTGATGGCCGTCTTCGGATACGTCGTAGGCACGGCTGGCGCGTATATCTGTGCACTGCTCATGGAGGTCGCTTCACAGGCAGTCGTCTGAACCTGAGTAGTACATGTTAAAACTGGAGCGAATTATGTAGTTTCGCACTCTTAAAATTGGTAACTATGAAGCGGATATTTGCTGCGCTCCTGACCCTAATTGTGATCACTTCCTGCCAGAATACGGACCCGGCCAACCGCATGCACCTCCAGGGAAAAATTCGCGGCCTGAAGAAAGGAACCGTTTACCTTGAACAACTGAGAGACTCGGTGGTAGCCGTGGACTCTGTTGAATTGTTCGGATCTGGTGAATTCGAGTTTACCTACGAACTAGAGGAACCTGAAATGATGCACATTTACCTGAAGAAGAAAGACGAAAACATCTATAACGATCGCTACCCGTTTTTTGCCGAACCCGGAGAATTGTACTTCCGTGCGGACCTGGATCGCTTCGAGCGCTCGGCCAGGCTCATAGGTTCGCGTTCCGACAGCCTGTACCGGGGCTTCCAGTCCATGATCTCTTCGTTCTACATACGGGATGTCGAGCTCACACAGTCCAGCATGCAGTCCGACTCCACAGCCGTGGATTCGCTGATCGCCCTTCAGAACAAGAACGGAATAGCTCGCATACGGTACACCCTCAATTTCGCCTTCTCTAACCCCGAGTCGGCGGTGGCGCCTTATGCAGTCATTACCGAGGCCCGGGAAGCTAATCCGGTACTGTTGGACTCCCTATGGAATATACTGGGGGAGGAAGCCAGAGCGTCTCTGTACGGAAAGGATCTACGCACCTTTATCGACAATCGAAAGAAAGACGGTTGGGCCCGCTAAATATCTTATTCCTGTGGGCTCATTTCGTGAAGGGATGCCAGAAGCTGAGAGCTCTTCTCGTTGAGTTCGGTGCGAATAGCCCGAAAATGCTTTTTCTTATCTTCCACGTCTTTCTGGTGAAGGCGTTTCATGAGATCATCAAAAAGCGCAATAGTGCTGTCTATGATTACCGTTCCCTCTTCCGACCCCTCATTTCCGGTTTCCGCCTCGAAGGCGTACACCTGTTCGATCAGGGATCCCAGTGTGGAATTAATGTCTCTTTTCAGGTCTTTGATACTTGCCATTCCTCAAACTTTATAGGGTTACTTCCAACAATTTGCAAGCAGTAGTCAAAATAGTTATTTCTTGGCTATAGGCGGGAATCAGAACGGTCTCGCCTCTGGATATGGCCGCAGAGCCGTGTTCATTTTCGACCAGTGCCTTCCCCTCCACACACATAAAGATATGGAAACCAGGCAGGGGACTGGCCTTGTAGTTGTGGTCCAGATCCAGTATACGTGTCTGGAAAAACGGACTGTTCACTAAATCGGTAGCCTGGTTCTTCTCGGGGGAATACTCCACCTTGAAGTCATTTCTGTACGTGTAATTCATGGCATCCAGGGCAAGCTCCGTATGCAGCTCTCTCAGATTACCCTGGGCATCCCTGCGGTTGAAATCGAATACCCGGTAGGTAACATCAGAGGTCTGTTGAATTTCCGCGAGCATCACTCCCGCCCCAATGGCATGTATGGTACCGGTCTCGATCATAAAGGTATCTCCTCCGGTTACTTCTTCGTAGTTCATGAGATCCAGTATGCGTCCCTTTTCAAGAGCCTCCTGGTATTCGGCTTTCTCCACGGTCTTGTTAAAGCCAACGATCAGTCGGGAACCCGGATCGGCATCCATGATGTACCACATCTCGTTCTTACCGAAGGACTGATGTCTTTTTCGTGCGAGTTCGTCACCGGGATGAACCTGTATGGACAGGTCTTTGGACGCATCGATGAACTTTATGAGTACGGGAAATTCATTGCCAAATTTGTCAGACAGGATACGCCCCATAAGATCCTTCCCACGGGCTTCTAAAAGCTCGGTAAGAGCCGTTCCCGCCAATGGGCCGTTGGATACCACGGATACATCTCCGGGTACGGCAGAAAGTTCCCAACTCTCCCCTATTTGTTCCCCCTCGAAGGGTTTTCCAAGCACTTCCCTGAGTTTGGTCCCTCCCCATAAGCGGTCCTTGGGAATGGGATAAAACTTAAGGGGGTACAGTTCTATCATGGGTACACTGGATTTCATTTTATGTCTAGCATCCACTTTTACAACGGATTATCATCGAAATAATGATAGAACTTCTCAAATATTATTTTAAACCAGGCGGTGTATTGCTCCGGATTACGCTGCATATCCCGTCGAATTTCCTCCAGTCCGACCCATTTCCAGCTTTCGACTTCTTCCGGATTGATTTCGGGCTCACCGTCAAAATAACCGAGCAATACGTGATCGAATTCGTGCTCAGTGAGTCCGTTGTCGAAAGGAGCCTTGTAAATAAAGGAGAAAACATCCCTGAGTTCGGTCTGAAATCCCATTTCCTCCTGAAGCCGGCGTTTGCCTGCTTGAATATTGGTCTCTCCCGCACGCTGATGGCTGCAACAGGTATTGGTCCAAAGCAGAGGTGAGTGGTATTTTTGGCTGGCGCGCTGCTGTAGCATGAGCTCCTTATCCGAGTTGAGTACAAAAACTGAAAACGCCCGGTGCAGCACTCCTTTCTCATGGGCTTCCATCTTAGGCATTAGCCCGATCTCGTTGTCCTGCTTGTCAACCAGAATCACTTGTTCTTCCTGCATGCTGTAAAAATAGGAATCTTTGACTTGACTGCGATTCTATCCTGAACCAGGAGAAAGGCATGTCAGAGAATAACGGGCCGGGGATTATTCGTAAATCAGAAATTCAGAACGCCTGTTCTCCTGATGCTTGGCAGCGCTGCAACTGACCCCGTCCACACATTCGTTAATGATATTCTCCTCGCCTTTACCCTCGCTGATCAGGCGGTCCTGATCAATGCCCTGACTAATCATGTATTCAACCGTAGATTCGGCTCGTTTTTGAGACAACCACTGATTGTAGGAAGCGCGACCTCGGGAATCCGTGTGGGAGACCACCCGGATCTTGAGTCTGGGAAACTTCCGCAACAGGGCAATTACCTTCTGGATTTCGACTTCGGCATCAGGACGGATGTTGTACTTATTGAGGTCGAAATAAATCGTGTTCAGGGCCAACAACTTGGCGATGTCCGCAGGATTGTCGGGATTCTCCATGGGCAGTACCACTATACCCCGTTCGAGGAATAGATCCACCTTGGTCAAGGCCTCACGGGGAGTAGGCAGGAATTGTTCGTCGGGTACGTAGTTTTCCAGGGATCCGCGAACGAAGTTCCCGCGATTACAATACAATTCGGCATTGTACAAACCGTTGGCATCCGTTCTAACCGTGTCAATGAGTTCGTTACGGTCGTTCACTATCTGTACCAACACTCCCTCAAGTGGTTTTCGACTAATTCGGTCACGAACCTGCCCGGCAACTCGGCAGTCGAATTCAAGCGCCCGGATCTCGTGGAAGGCTATGATATTGTCATCCTCACTAAGGGCTTTGTTATTGGGCTTGGGCTTTGCCCATTCCTGCATCTTATCTGCGGTCAGAGGGTCGCCCGGCCTGTTCGTTGCGAAATATCCATCCCTCGCACTGTTTATGATTAGTCCGAAATCGTCATAGCGTGTGTTGACCGGACGTCCAACATTCCTAATCGGCTGATCATAAGCCGGTTTGATTCGTGTAGCAAAAACGTCGAGTCCACCGAGGGAGAAGTGACCGTCGGAGGAGAAATACAGCACGCTATCAACCGATACAAAAGGAAACGTTTCCCTGCCCCGTGTATTGATATAGGGACCCAGGTTTTTCGGCGCCCCCAGGCTGCCATCCTCGTTGATGTCTACCACAAAAAGATCGGTACTCCCGTATCCTCCCGGCATGTCCGATACGAAGTAGAGCTGCCTGCCGTCCGGCGACAGTGCCGGATGTGCCACGGAATAATCCGGGCTGTTAATCGACAAGTCCTCCGCCGGCCCCCAGGTGCCGTCCTCGGTCTGTTCGGAGCGATATACCCGCAGACGGATGAATCCGGCCTCGTCCTTCCTGGGCCTACCCTTCTCAAAGGAATTTCGGCTGAAATACACCGTTCGGCCATCAGCACTGAAGGCCGTTGTCGACTCGTGGAGCCGGGAATTGAGCTGGGCTGAAAACTTGCCCTGGAATTTCAGGCTGTCGCCCTTCTTCTCTACCCGGTAAAGATCCAGGAAGTCCATTCCGTTCCAGGTATGCCGGTAACGAGCGAAGTTTCCGGTATCCCGGTCAGATGTAAAGATGAGTTCACCTTTGTTGAAAGAAGGAGCAAAATCGCTGTAATTCGAGTTGAACGGGAAAAACTTAAACTTATAGCGCCCCGAATTTTCGCGTATGCGCTCGAGTTGATTGGCCAGACTGAAGTACGGGTCCTCCTGAGCATCCAATCGGCTCAATTCCCTGTATTTCTCCATCATCTGTTCGGAGTGATCGTATTCACCCACCGACCGGCTGGTCTGTGCCATCCTGTAGTAGTAATTGGGTCCCACTTCTTCTTCGTAATTCTCAACCAATTCCAGATAATACGAATAGGCCTTATCGTACTGGGCATTGAAAAAATAGGAATCCCCCAACTTCTTAAGCAGGTCTGCGGACCGGTAACCCTCATTATAAACTACCTCATACACATCGATAGCCGGATTGAAGGAATAGTTTTCGTACTGTTCTTCGGCCTGAGCCAGATAGGCCATTTGCCTTTGGATCCCGGTACTGTCCGTAGGTATGGGATCGGACGCAGGCGAATCCTGGGCAATGGTAAACGTCGTACAGATCAGGAAGGACAGAGTCAGAAATAAAGAAGTAATTCTTCTCTTCATGGTGAGTGTTTCTCGGGTTTAGAAGAAACGGGGGTTCAGTGTTCGCTGGAACCTCTTGAGGAGCTCGACTCTCAGGAAGATCTCGAAAGAACCGTCGTTAAACTGCTGAGCTCCCAGTTCCGTAATTTCCCTATCGTAAGCCATGCCCAGCATAATCTGGTCGGAAATCTGAAAGCCTGCCAGCAGGCTAACCGAGGCATCAATCCTGTAGGCCAGTCCGCCATAGAATCGGTCGGCAAAGAGCATGTTGGCAGACACGTCCACCTGTAAAGGCGCACCACCGACAGCTTTGGTCAACAGAGCGGGCTTAAACTTGAGGTTAGGCCCGAGATCCCAGACATAACCGGTGATCAGGTAAAAATTCATACGCTCAGCCGACAGGAAATTCGGAGTGCCGGTATCGTTGCCCGAATTGTCAAAGTACTCGGTCTCTAACAGGTTGGGCACCGATGCCCCCAAATAAAATCGGTCCGTGTGGTAATAGATACCCAGTCCAAAATTGGGCGAAAACCGCTGATCGATATTATCCTGAGCGACCACTTCCTGATCGAAATTCCGAAGTTTACTGAAATCGAGGCTCAGGAAATTTCCTCCCACTTTAAGACCGAACGACAGCTTGGCTGCTTCAGATACCGGTATGGTATAGGAAATCACCCCATCCAGGAAGGTTTCCTGTACGGCACCATCTCCGATATTATCATTGATAATGGATATCCCATAACCCACCCGGCTGTTACGCGCGGGGGAATGAAGGTTAAAGTTCAGGGTCTCGGGTGCTCCCCTCAGTCCGGCCCACTGCGAACGGTACAGGCCTGTAAAACTCAATTGTCCCCTGGAACCCGCGTAGGCCGGGTTAACACTCATGGTGTTGAACATGTATTGGGTATACTGGGCGTCCTGCTGTCCCTGGGCCAGCTCACAAACACCTAGAAATAAAAGGAAGAGTACCGAATACTTCTTCATGTAATCATGCTTTATCGACTGATGTAGAAATAGTCCCTGTCGGTGAATTTACCCCTAGGTGTTTCGTATTCAAAGATATAAAAATATATACCCGAGGGCAGATAGTCATTGACCGAAAGTGTAGAGCGACCGCGGCTTCGGCCATCGAAGACATTCCTGATGTTATCGTAATTCTCACCCTCGTAAACCTTTACACCCCAGCGATTAAAAATCTGGAGACGGTTGGAAGTGGTGTAGCGGATTCCCCGGATGAAGAGGAAGTCGTTCTTTCCATCCCTGTTGGGTGTTACCAGCTGATTGACTACGATGATCTGATCCGGATCGAGATAATCCGGCGTACCGTCCCCGTCCTCGTCATCATCGGTGGGATCGCCGTTGTCATTGAAATCCTCATCTATGGTAGGCGTCGTATCGCCGTCGTCATCAGGGTCCCGGTAATTCACGTCTCCGTTTTCATCCGTATTCGGCAGGTCGAAGGCGGGTTCGTCGATCTCATCGTTCACGTCGTATCCATCATTGACATCGAAGCCCTCGTAACCATCGTCCAGGCCGTCGTTGTCCGAATCCAATCCAAGCAAATCGAAGTCAGGATCGCCGTCGAAATCGAAGTCGTGTCCTTCGTTATTGTCGGGAACCCGGTCGTTATCGCTGTCCCCATCGAGGTAATCCGGTGTCTGATCGCCGTCTGTATCCTCCGGAGTGACGCCCTGGTCTCCAGAGCCCTCGTAGGCGTCATCCAGACCATCGTTGTCCCCGTCGAAACCGCTAGGCGGAATGTAGCCATTCGTGGATTGTCCTTCGATATTATCCGGTATGCCGTCATTGTCACTATCGATGTCGAGGTGGTCGGGTCTTCCGTCTCCGTCTGAATCCAGGGGATTCGTCAGGGGATTCCCGTCTCCGTCCAGGTTCGGATCCTCCGCAGTATCGAGAATTCCGTCATTATCGTCGTCGATGTCACGACTGTCTGGGACTCCGTCTCCATCCGTATCGTCTCCGTCATCCACGGGATCGAGGTAGTCCGGGATACCATCGTCGTCGGAATCGTCATCGGTAGGATCGCTGTTGCCGTTCGGATCTTCTTCGGCGGTATCGATACCATCTCCATCGTCGTCCGGATCCCGGTAATTCACATCACCGATTCCATCCGTATCCGGGAGGTCAGATCCGGGTTCGTCTATTTCGTCATTAACATCAAATCCATCGTTGGCATCACTACCCTCGTAACCATCGTCGAGGCCGTCACCATCGGAGTCCGATCCGATACGCGTGTTATCCGGTTGGCCATCGAAGTTGTAATCGTGACCCTCATTGTTATCCGGGACGCTGTCGTTATCGCTATCGTCGTCGAGGTAATCTGCCACCCCGTCTTCATCGGTATCCTCCGGGCTGATTCCCTCATCGCCTTCACCCTCATAGGCATCATCCAGACCATCCCCGTCCGTATCGGAGCCACTGGGTGGTATGTACCCCTCTGTGGGCTGACCCTCCACATTATCCGGAATACCGTCGTTATCGCTGTCGATATCCAGGTGGTTCGGATTGCCGTCACCATCAAAATCCAGCGGATCGGTCAGGGGGTCATCATCCCCGTCATTATTGGGGTCCTCCTCGGTATCGAGCAGACCGTCGTTGTCGTCGTCCTTGTCGATTCGATCCGGAACTCCGTCACCGTCCGTGTCTTCGCTGTCATCAGTTGGATCGAGGTAGTCCGGTATGTCGTCCCCGTCAGTATCGTCGTTGGTAGGATCGTCATCCCCATTCGGGTCTTCTTCTGCCGTATCAATACCATCCCCATCATCGTCTGCATCCCGGTAGTTCACGTCCCCGGTTCCATCCGTGTCGGGCAGGTCTGCTGCGGGGTCTTCGATTTCATCATTCGCGTCGAAGCCGTCGTTGGTGTCTTCACCTTCGTACCCATCATCGAGTCCGTCCGCATCTTCATCCGATCCCAGCAAGGTGGTATCTGGCACACCGTCAAAGTCGAAATCATGCCCTTCATTGTTGTCGGGCACGTTATCGTTATCACTGTCCCCATCCAAATAGTCGGCAGTTCCGTCTCCGTCGGTGTCCTCCGGGCTTATGCCCTCGTCATCTGCACCCTCGTATGCGTCGTCCAGGCCGTCACCGTCAGAGTCGGACCCGCTGGGGGGCACATAACCCTCTGTAGGTTGCCCCTCAATGTTGTCTGGTATGCCGTCGTTATCGCTGTCGATGTCCAAATAGTCGGGCCTTCCGTCACCATCCGTGTCCAGCGGATCCGTTAGGGGATCGTTATCGCCATCGGTATTGGGATCCTCTTGCGTATCCAGAATACCGTCATTGTCGTCATCCTTATCCAGGCGATCGGGTACCCCATCACCGTCTGTATCCTCGTCATCCGTAGGGTCCAGATAGTCGGGTATGTCGTCATTATCCGTATCGTCGTTGGTTGGATCGTCGTCGCCGTCCGGATCCTCCTCAGCCGTATCAATACCATCTCCGTCGTCATCCGCATCCCGGTAGTTGACATCCCCGGTTCCATCCGTGTCGGGCAGGTCTTCGGATGGATTCTCGATCTCGTCGTTTACATCGTATCCATCGTTGGTATTCTCACCCTCGTAGCCATCATCCAGGCCGTCGTTGTCCGAGTCCTCCCCCAACAGGGTACGATCGGGTATACCGTCGAAGTTGTAATCGTGCCCTTCGTTATTATCGGGTACCAGGTCCTCGTCGCTGTCCCCGTCCAGGTAATCTGGGATACCGTCTCCATCGGTATCCTCGGGAATAATTCCTTCGTCATCCTCACCCTCATAGGCATCGTCCAGGCCGTCCTGGTCCGTATCGGATCCGCTCGGAGGGACATAACTCTCGGTAGGCTGTCCTTCGACATTATCGGGTATACCGTCATTGTCACTGTCAATATCCAGGTGGTCAGGTCTACCGTCGCCGTCCGAATCCAGGGGGTTCGTAATCGGATCCCCGTCTCCATCGGCATCAGGGTCTTCCTCGGTATCCAGAAGACCGTCATTATCGTCGTCCTTATCGATGGCATCGGGTACGCCATCTCCGTCCGTATCGTCGCGGTTATCAATGGGGTCCAGGTAGTCCGGTGTACCATCTTCATCGGTGTCGTCGTCCGTGGGATCCCCGTTTTCATTGGGATCTTCATCGGCAGTGACAACGCCGTCCCCGTCATCATCCACATCCCTGTAGTTTACATCCTCCGTACCGTCGGTGTCGGGCAGGTCCGTTGCGGGGTTTTCTATTTCATTATTCGGGTCGTAGCCGTCGGCAGGATCGCTGCCCTCAAAGCCGTCGTCCAGTCCGTCCCCATCGCTGTCCTGACCGGTTAACACCGTATCCGGTTCTCCGTCGAAGTCGTAGTCGTGGCCCTCATTGTTATCGGGAACCCGGTCGTTATCGCTATCCAGATCCAGATAATCGTCCGTGCCGTCTCCGTCCGTATCCACGGGATTGATCCCCTGATCGCCTTCGCCTTCGTAGGCATTGTCGAGTCCATCGGTATCCGAGTCCTCGCGAAGTGGCGCGATGTATCCGGAGGTCGTCTGACCCTCTACATTATCAGGTATTCCATCGTTATCCGAATCCAGATCCAGGCGGTTGGGTACACCATCCCCATCGGTATCCACATCACTGAAGAAATTGACCGTCCTGGGGTCTTTGAAGTTCTCTAGGCAACCGAATTCGATCCCTGCCTGACGGGCTATGGTTCGGAAACTCTCGGGTTGCTCAGTCTGAACTCCGAACCGAAATACGAAGCTCGAGAGCTCCGCGAATTCCACCGCGATGTTAACGGTCGTTTCCTGATCGGTAATTCCGTCGTATTCCTGAGTCCCACCATTAACCAGAAGTCCTCCGGTAGTGTTCTCTACCCGGATCTCGGGTTGTGCCTCGGTGGTATAGCGAACCGGGGTATCGAAGCGATTGTATTCCTGATATCGGTCGCGCCCATCCACATCGATGAAACTGCAGAATAACCTGGGCAGTACCGCAGGGGTGTCCGTGCCCCGTTGGATTATGGTAAGTCTGAAGTCCACGAATGGCCTTCGTATATCTTCGCTAGGCTCGAAAAAGACCTCGGGTTTAAAGTACTGAGGATCGGTTTCATTCTGATCGAGTATGAAAATCTCTGCCCGCACCATACGCTCAATGGTGAGCAGAGCATCGTACTCGGGAGTCACTCCTGAAAAGCGATACACCGCCCCTTCCTGAAGATCTTCTCCGGCTATCAGTTCGCGGGGTACACCGAAATCCAGAGCGGGTACCTGAGTGCAATCGATAGCGTTCTCCACAAAACTGGCCTCGGAACGATCGGGTATGCCATCGTTATCCGAATCCAGGTCTACATAGTCGGCCACCCCGTCGGAATCCGTATCCAGCGGACTGAGCCCGTCACCTGAACCCGGGGAGCTCTCGAAGGCATCGTCCAATCCGTTCCCGTCCTGATCAAAGCCGGATGGCTTCACGGGATTACCAAAGGATTGCGCCTCCATGAAATCCGTAATGCCATCCCCATCCGAATCCAGATCCCTGGAGTTCGGTTGTCCGTCCTGATCCAGGTCTCCGTCCCCCTCGACGGTGTCCAGTATACCGTCATTGTCGTCGTCCAGATCCAGCTCATCAGGCACACCATCCAGATCGAAGTCCGTCGCAATAGCAAACTGATATTCACCTATGGGTTCCACGGCTGAATCGGAAAAGGGCGCGCTCAGTGCATAGCCCGACCAATGGGAATCAAAAGCCACAGGAAAAACCGCTGCATTCCGTTCCGGGTTCGATAGAATACGGCCGGAATCCGCACTATAGGATTCGCTGGTAAATATAAAAGTGAAGAGGGAAGCGAAGAACAGCACACTGCTTCGCCACTGGGGTTGCCAATTCTTGGGTCTCATCTCACATTATAAGGTTAGGGACCATAAAGAAGGCTAAGATTCTGACAGTGAATTTGGGAATTAGCGTGTAAGATAGGAGGATTATTTGAGCAGGCCAATAAACGCTTTTTATCTTCGATGAAAAGGGATTCTTTGTCTGCAAAGCGGTGCCGGGGCTTGGCTCAGGGCTCAATATATTGCTAATTTTACTCAAATTCTAAATATGAGCTTGATCGAAGAAATAAGCCGTCGGAGAACCTTCGGCATTATTTCCCACCCCGATGCCGGGAAAACCACCCTGACCGAAAAACTCCTGCTTTTCGGGGGAGCCATTCAAGAGGCCGGTGCGGTCAAGAACAACAAAATTAAGAAGTCCGCAACCAGCGACTTCATGGAGATCGAACGCCAGAGAGGAATCTCGGTTGCCACCTCGGTTCTTGCCTTTGTCTATCGAGATCGAAAAATCAACATACTGGATACGCCGGGTCACAAGGACTTCGCCGAAGATACCTTTCGCACACTCACCGCCGTAGACAGCGTAATCGTAGTGGTCGATGTAGCCAAAGGCGTCGAGGAACAGACCGAGAAACTCGTCGAGGTCTGTCGCATGCGAAAAATCCCCATGATCGTGTTTGTAAACAAACTCGACCGGGAGGGAAAAGATGCCTTTGATCTTCTGGATGAAATCGAGCAAAAACTCGACCTTAACGTCACCCCGCTGAGTTTCCCCATTGGCATGGGCTACGATTTTCAGGGGATCTACAACATCTTTGAGCAGAATATACAGCTCTTCAGTGCAACCAACAAGCAACAGGTATCTGAAAGCGTGGCCTTTGACGATCTCGACAATCCGGAATTGGAAAAAATGATCGGCGAGCAAGCGGCCCAGGCCCTCAGGGACAACCTCGAGCTCGTCGCAGGAGTATATCCTCCCTTCGATAAGCAGGCCTACCTCAGAGGAGAACTTCAACCCGTATTTTTTGGTTCCGCATTAAACAATTTCGGGGTGAGGGAATTGCTGGACTGCTTCATTGAGATTGCACCCGATCCCAGGCCGAAACAGGCCATTGAGCGTGTGGTTGAGGCTACGGAAAAGGATTTCTCCGGCTTTGTCTTCAAGATTCACGCCAATATGGACCCCAAACACCGCGACCGCCTCGCCTTTGTCAAGGTCGTCTCCGGTACATTCGAACGCAACACTCCCTACCTACACGTACGGCACAACAAAAAACTCAAGTTTTCAAGTCCAAATGCGTTCTTCGCAGAACGCAAGGAAATCGTGGAGGTATCGTATCCCGGGGACATTGTCGGGCTTCACGATACCGGTAATTTTAAGATCGGTGACACCCTGACCAGCGGGGAAATACTCAACTTCAAAGGCATTCCCAGTTTTTCACCGGAACACTTCCGATATATCAACAATGCTGATCCCATGAAGGCCAAACAACTGTACAAGGGTATCGACCAGCTTATGGACGAAGGGGTGGCACAGCTGTTTACACTAGAGCTCAATGGCAGGAAGGTAATCGGTACAGTCGGTGCGCTGCAGTACGAGGTCATTCAGTACCGCCTGGAGCACGAATACGGAGCGAAGTGCACCTACGAGAACTTTCCTGCCCACAAGGCCTGCTGGGTGAGTCACGATCCGCAGAACGAGGAGGAGTTTCGGGAGTTCAAGCGGGTCAAGCAAAAGTTTCTGGCGACTGACAAGGAAGGAAAGCTGGTTTATCTGGCAGATTCCGCATTTTCCCTTCAGATGGTGCATCAGAAATACCCCTCGGTCCGGCTTCACTATACCTCGGAGAAGACTGTGGACTAAATTGCGAAACACCTCTGCGGCTGCATACGCAATGACGGTTGAAGCCCTAATTTCTACAGTTCGAAGTCCCGTATGTCCATAGAAAGGTAAATGACATAGACCTAAGCTCCGAATCATTTAATTTCGGAATCGATAGGTCATTGTTATATTAAAATTCCATCGCTATGAATAAGACGTCACCCGTGCTGGTTACCGGAGCCAATGGCTATGTTGCCGGATGGCTGGTTAAACGACTGCTCGAGGAAGGATATACCGTACACGGCACAGTAAGGCACCCGGACAATCCGAAGAAGACACGCGCATTGCTGGAACTCGGTGAAAAGAGTCCGGGTACACTGCGCCTTTTCAAGGCCGACTTGCTAGAACCCGGCTCATTTGCGGAGAGCATGGAGGGCTGTGAAGTCGTCTTTCATACGGCCTCTCCTTTTAACCTGGACGTTAGCGATGCGGAAAATGCACTCATACAACCCGCCCTTGAAGGAACTCGTAATGTACTGGGGCAGGCCAATAAGAGCAATTCCGTTCGGCGCATCGTTCTGACTTCCAGTGTAGCGGCTATGTACGGGGATAATGCGGATTTGAAAACCAACCCCAGGGGTTGCTATAACGAAGAGGACTGGAATACCACTTCTTCACGAAAACACCAGCCGTATCCATACTCTAAGCTGTTGGCGGAAAAAGAAGCCTGGAAACTGGCCAAATCCCAGAATCAGTGGAAACTCGTGGTGATCAATCCTACCTTCGTACTGGGCCCGGCCATTAACCCCAGGTCGGTGAGCTCGCAGAGTTTTAAACTCATCACTCAGCTCGGGGATGGCACCCTCAAATCGGGCGTACCGAATATCGGCATGGGACTGGTGGATGTACGGGAAGTAGCAGAGGCTCATTATCAAGCTGCCATTCGCCCGGAGGCCGATGGAAGACATGTAGTGCACGCCCAAAATGGATCCTTCGGGGAAATCGCCCGGGTATTGCGAGAGCACTTCGGGGATCGCTACCCTATCCCCAAAAGGAATATGCCCAAACTTGCCGCTCTGATCTTCGGTCCCATAGTCAATAAGGGAATCACCCGAAAATATATTAGTCGTAACCTGAATTTGCCCTTTTGTGCGGACAATACCAAGAGCAGGGAGAAGCTTGGAATCAGCTATCGCCCTTTGGAAGAGACGTTAACGGACATGTTCGACCAGATGATCGAAAGCGGTCTATTCAAGGGGTGAACCCTGAAATCATTGAGGGCCATCCGATAAACGGATCGCCCTCAACTATCTAGATAACACTCAACTTACTTATTCTCAAGCCTGTCCTAGGCTTCACCCGCGGGACCGAAATTCAAGGGAATACTCGGCTGATCGTAATCCTTGATTGCTCCGTGCGCACTTTCGAACCGCTGCACATTCTCTCCCAGTGCCTTGAGAAATTTCTTGGCGTGCATGGGCGTGAGAACAATTCGGCTCTTCACCCGTGCCTTGGGAGCACCCGGCATCAAATTTATGAAGTCAATCACAAATTCCTGCGCGGAGTGATTAATGATGGCCAGATTCGAATACGTGCCTTCTGCCGTTTCGGCATCCAGCTCGATATTGATCTGCTGTTTCCCCTTGTTCTGTTCAGACATAATACAAGTTTTAGAACTTCAGGGCTTCCTTACGGGCCATGATCTCATCGTACTCCTCCTTGGAACCGACAATGATATGATCGTAATCTCTCATTCCCGTACCGGCAGGAATCTTGTGACCTACGATCACATTCTCCTTCAGACCCTCCAGAGTATCGACCTTTCCGGCGACGGCCGCCTCGTTCAGCACCTTGGTAGTCTCCTGGAAGGAAGCTGCAGATATAAACGATTTGGTCTGCAGGGAGGCACGGGTTATCCCCTGGAGTATTGGCGTAGCCGTTGCCGCTACCGCGTCTCGGGCCACCACCAGATTCTTATCGGATCGTTTGAGCTGGGAATTTTCGTCCCTTAGCTCTCGAGCCGTTATGATTTGTCCGGGCTTCAGGCGCTCAGAATCTCCTGCATCTTCCACGACCTTCTTGCCAAAGATCGAATCGTTCTCTTCGATGAAGTCGTCCTTGTGCACCAACTGATTTTCCAGGAAAAGGGTGTCCCCGGCGTCCTCTATACGCACCTTCCTCATCATCTGACGCACGACCACTTCAAAATGCTTATCGTTGATCTTTACCCCCTGGAGTCGGTATACTTCCTGGATCTCGTTCACCAGATACTGCTGCACCGCACTGGGTCCTTTGATAGCGAGTATGTCCTCAGGAGTTATCGAACCATCCGACAACGCCATACCGGCACGCACGTAGTCGTTTTCCTGAACCAGGATCTGGTTAGAGAGTTTAACCAGGTATTTTTTGACTTCGCCCAGCTTGGATTCTATGATAATCTCACGGTTACCCCGCTTGATCTTTCCGAAAGAAACCACGCCATCGATCTCGGTTACCACGGCCGGATTGGACGGGTTTCGAGCCTCGAAGAGCTCGGTTACACGTGGCAGACCCCCTGTAATGTCACCGGCCTTAGCGGATTTCCTTGGAATCTTGACCAGTACCTTGCCTTCCTTGATCTTGTCCCCCTCATCCACCATGATGTGGGAACCTACAGGCAGGTTGTACGATCTCAGCGTTTCCCCCTTGCCATTCTTAATCAACAGGGTGGGTATGAGCTTCTTGTTCCTGGATTCGGAAATCACTTTCTCCTGGAAACCGGTCTGTTCGTCTATTTCCACCTGATAGGTCACCCCCTGTTCGATGTTTTCGTAACCGATCTTTCCGGCGAATTCGGATATGATAACACCGTTGTACGGGTCCCACTGACAGATCAGGTCTCCCTTCTCCAGTTTCTGACCATTCTTGATGAATAGTTGAGATCCGTAGGGGATGTTGTGGGTACTCAAGGTTATACCGGTCTTCTCATCGACGATCTTGACCTCCGAGGTTCGTGAGATCACGATTTCCGGGGTGACCCCGTTCTTGGCCTCGATTTCGTCCGGTGAATTTACCGTACGCAAATCCTCAATTTCGGCCACACCGGCGAATTTGGACTCGAGCCGGTTCTCCTCGGATATGTTACCCGCAATACCTCCCACGTGGAATGTACGCAGGGTCAGCTGAGTTCCGGGCTCACCGATCGACTGGGCAGCAATTACCCCTACGGCCTCCCCGCGCTGAACCATGCGGTTGGTCGACAGGTTACGTCCGTAGCACTTGGCACAAATGCCTTTTTTCGCTTCACAGGTGAGGGGAGAGCGAACTTCTATTCGTTCGATGGGCGATGCCTCGATCTTGCGAACGTGCTCTTCCTCGATCTGTAACCCAGCTTCGATTATCAGTTCTTCCGTAAGCGGATTGTGGATATCGTTAAGAGATACCCGACCCAGAATACGTTCTCCGAGAGATTCTACTACCTCCTCATTCTTCTTCAGTGACTCTACTTCGATTCCCCTGAGGGTCTCACAGTCTTCCGTATTGATTATCACGTCCTGCGATACATCCACCAGTCGTCGCGTAAGATAACCGGCATCCGCGGTCTTGAGAGCGGTATCGGCCAGACCCTTACGGGCTCCGTGTGTGGAGATGAAGTATTCCAAAATACTAAGACCTTCCTTGAAGTTCGAGAGTATAGGGTTTTCTATAATCTCTCCACCTCCCGCAGTCGACTTCTTGGGCTTGGCCATCAGGCCTCGCATTCCCGTCAGCTGACGGATTTGCTCTTTGGATCCCCTCGCACCGGAATCTAGCATCATGTACACCGAATTGAAGCCCTGCTGGTCTTCACGAATATTCTTCATGGCCAGTTCAGTCAACATGGCGTTGGTACTCGTCCAGACGTCGATTACCTGATTGTATCGCTCATTGTTGGTGATCAGACCCATGTTATAATTGGCCATAATGCCATCCACCTGTTCATTGGCAGATTCTATCATACTCTGCTTGTCTTCGGGTATGATAATATCTCCCAGGCTAAAGGAAAGCCCCCCCTTGAAGGCGAACTCATAGCCCATAGACTTGATCCGGTCAAGGAACTCCGCTGTTCTCGGCACGTCAGTAACCGAAAGTATGTGACCGATGATGTTTCTGAGCGTCTTCTTATTGAGTACCTGGTTGATAAACCCGGCCTCCTCGGGTACAACCCGGTTAAAAAGCACGCGACCAACGGTGGTGTTGATAATCTGATTAACCAGCTCGCCTTCTTCATTGAAGTCTTTGGCCCTGACCTTTATGCCCGCATTCAGGTCCACTCGCTTCTCGTTGAAAGCGATTAATACTTCTTCATCTGAATAAAACGTCAGGCCCTCTCCCCTGATGGGAACTTCGGGTGTGGATTCCCGTTTCTTGGTCATGTAATACAGTCCGAGAACCATGTCCTGGGAAGGAACGGTAATGGGGGAACCATTGGCCGGATTCAGTATGTTCTGGGATGCGAGCATGAGCATTTGAGCCTCGAGTATGGCCTCGGGACCTAAAGGCAGGTGTACCGCCATCTGGTCACCGTCAAAATCCGCGTTGAACGCCGTACAGGCCAGTGGGTGCAGACGTATGGCCTTCCCCTCTATCAGTCGGGGCTGGAAAGCCTGTATACCCAGGCGGTGCAGTGTGGGAGCCCGATTCAGAAGAACGGGATGCCCTTTAAGCACATTTTCCAAGATGTCCCAGACTACAGGCTCCTTCTTATCTATAATCTTCTTGGCCGACTTCACCGTTTTCACGATCCCACGCTCAATGAGTTTTCGGATAATGAATGGTTTATACAGCTCCGCGGCCATGTCCTTGGGAAGACCGCATTCGTATAGTTTCATTTCAGGACCGATAACGATAACGGATCGCGCGGAATAGTCAACCCGCTTTCCAAGCAGGTTCTGACGGAATCGGCCTTGCTTTCCTTTCAGGGAATCCGAAAGGGACTTCAGGGGACGGTTGGATTCCGTTTTTACCGCCGAAGCCTTGCGCGTGTTGTCGAACAGCGAATCCACTGCTTCCTGCAGCATTCGCTTCTCATTTCTCAGGATAACCTCTGGCGCCTTGATTTCCATGAGTCGCTTGAGGCGGTTGTTCCGTATGATTACCCTTCTGTAAAGATCGTTCAGATCCGAGGTTGCAAAACGTCCGCCATCCAGTGGTACCAAAGGACGCAGCTCCGGCGGGATCACCGGAATCACCTTCATAATCATCCATTCGGGACGATTCTCCCGATTCAACTGTGATTCTCTTAGTGATTCGACCACCTGCAGCCTCTTCAGGGCTTCGGTCTTTCGTTGCTTGGAGGTCTCTGTATTGGCCTTGTGCCGCAGCTCATAGGACAGCTGGTCCAGATCGATCCGGGCAAGGAGGTCAATTAGACATTCGGCCCCCATCTTTGCAATGAACTTGTTGGGATCGGAATCCTCCAGATATTGATTCTCAGGCGGCAGGCTGTCCACTATGTTCAGGTATTCCTCCTCCGACAGGAACTCCATTTTCTTGAGCGGATCCCCTTCGGCGTTCTTGGCTTCGCCCGGCTGAATCACCACATAACGCTCGTAGTAGATAATCATGTCGAGTTTCTTGGACGGAAGCCCCAGCAAATAACCTATTTTGTTAGGCAGGGAACGGAAGTACCAGATATGAGCAACGGGTACGACCAGGTTGATGTGACCCACCCGGTCACGCCTTACCTTTTTCTCTGTCACTTCTACTCCGCAGCGGTCGCAAACGATACCGCGGTACCGGATGCGTTTGTATTTACCGCATCCACATTCGTAATCCTTAACCGGACCGAAAATACGTTCGCAAAACAATCCGTCTCGCTCCGGTTTGTGGGTTCGGTAATTAATGGTTTCAGGCTTCAGCACCTCGCCGTAGGACTCCTTGAGAATCGCTTCGGGGGAAGACAGTCCTATGGAAATCTTATTAAAGGGCTTGGGTGCGTTGCTTTCTTTTATTCTGGCCATAATGAGAACCTGATGGTGTAATTAATGAAAATCAGTTTGTTGTAAACGCTTTGCGCTATTCTTCCAACCGGATATCCAGTCCGAGTCCTTTCAATTCATGCATCAGCACATTGAACGACTCTGGAAGTCCGGGCTCCGGCATGGTTTCTCCCTTCACGATGGCTTCGTAAGTCTTCGCTCTACCAATGACATCGTCCGACTTAACGGTCAGGATTTCCCTCAGTGTGGATGAGGCGCCATAGGCCTCCAGTGCCCACACCTCCATCTCACCAAATCGCTGTCCTCCAAATTGGGCTTTACCACCCAGCGGCTGCTGAGTGATCAGCGAATACGGCCCTATGGATCGCGCATGCATCTTATCGTCGACCATATGTCCGAGCTTGAGCATGTAAATAACTCCCACCGTAGCGGGCTGGTCAAAACGCTCTCCCGTACCACCGTCGTAGAGATAGGTATGACCGAAGCGCGGCACTCTGGCCTCGTCGGTCAGCTCGTTGATTTGATCCAGGGTAGCACCATCGAAAATCGGGGTAGCAAATTTCTTGCCCAGATTCTTACCCGCCCATCCGAGTACCGTTTCGTAAATCTGTCCGATATTCATACGGGATGGAACTCCCAGAGGGTTGAGTACGATGTCCACGGGAGTACCGTCCTCGAGGAAAGGCATGTCTTCCTGTCGTACGATCCGGGCTACGATACCCTTGTTTCCATGGCGACCGGCCATCTTATCTCCTACCTTGAGCTTGCGCTTTTTGGCGATGTAAACCTTAGCCAGTTTCATGATACCCGCGGGCAGTTCATCCCCTACCGAGATGGTAAACTTGTCCCTTCGCAGGTTTCCCTGGAGGTCATTCAGCTTAATCTTATAATTGTGCAGCAGATCCGCTACGAGTTCGTTGGACTTGTCGTCTCCGGTCCATTGCCCGCCCACCAGGTGAACAAAATCGTCCACGGAATTGAGCATCTTTATAGTATACTTCTTCCCCTTAGGCAGCACCTCTTCACCCAGGTCGTTGATAACCCCCATACAGGTCTTGCCCCCGACGATCTGGAACAGTTTGTCGACCAGTATGTCCTTGAGCTGCTGGAATTTGACCTCGTACTCCATCTCGAGCTTGGAGATGGCTTCTTTATCCTCGGTACGACGTCTTTTGTCCTTAATCGACCTCGAGAAAAGCTTCTTGTCAATAACCACTCCGGAGAGGGAGGGCGAAGCCTTCAGTGAGGCATCCTTAACATCCCCTGCTTTGTCTCCAAAAATGGCCCTGAGCAGCTTCTCTTCCGGGGTGGGATCACTCTCTCCCTTGGGCGTTATTTTACCAATCAGAATGTCCCCGGGCTTCACCTCAGCCCCTATGCGGATCATTCCGTTTTCGTCCAGTTCCCTGGTGGCTTCTTCGGAAACATTCGGAATATCATTGGTCAGTTCCTCCGCTCCAAGCTTCGTATCCCGGACTTCCAGTGAATACTCGTCGATGTGAATGGAGGTAAAAATATCCTCGCGAACCACCTTCTCGGATATCACTATGGCATCCTCAAAGTTGTATCCCTTCCAGGGCATAAAGGCCACCTGCATATTCCTTCCCAGCGCCAACTCTCCTTGTTGGGTGGCATAACCTTCACAGAGTACCTGTCCCTTCTCTACCTTGTCGCCTTTCTTGACGATAGGCTTCAGATTAATGCTGGTACCCTGATTGGTCTTTCTGAACTTTATCAGATGATAGGTGCGGAATTCTTCCTCAAAGCTCACCAACCTTTCCTCCTCGGTGCGATCGTACTTGATAATGATCTTCTGAGCGTCTACATAATCCACCACTCCGTCTTCTTCTGCATTGAGCAGTACCCTGGAATCCTTGGCCACCTGCCTTTCCAATCCTGTTCCTACTATGGGTGAATCCGGACGAAGCAACGGCACCGCCTGGCGCATCATGTTTGAACCCATGAGTGCCCTGTTTGCATCATCGTGCTCCAGGAAGGGAATCAGTGAGGCCGATATCGAGGCAATCTGATTCGGGGCCACGTCAGTATAATGTATGTCCGAAGGCTCCACCACGGGGAAGTCCCCTTCCTCCCTGGCAATGACCTTTTCGGAATCAATAGACCCGTCCTTTTTAAGTGGGATGTTGGCCTGAGCGATCTTCCGCTCTTCCTCCTCCTCGGCACTGAGGTATACGAATTCCTTAACATTGACTTTGCCATCTTTAACCTCACGGTAAGGCGTCTCCAGGAAACCCATTGGATTTACCTTGGCAAACACCGAGAGGGAAGAAATCAGTCCGATGTTAGGGCCCTCAGGCGTCTCAATCGGACAGAGTCTGCCGTAATGCGTGTAGTGTACGTCCCTGACCTCGAAACCGGCCCGCTCTCTGGATAGACCTCCAGGACCAAGGGCGGACAGCCTTCGTTTGTGGGTAATCTCGGCCAGTGGATTGGTCTGATCCATGAACTGCGAGAGCTGATTGGTCCCGAAGAAGGAATTGATCACCGAAGACAGCGTCTTTGCATTGATCAAGTCAATGGGCGTAAATACCTCGTTATCCCGGACGTTCATCCGTTCCCGTATGGTTCTGGCCATACGGGCCAGGCCAACGCCGAACTGCTGCGACAATTGCTCACCTACCGTACGGACCCGACGGTTGGACAGGTGGTCGATATCGTCGATTTCGGCCTTGGAATTGATCAGCTCGATCAAGTATTTTATGATGGTAATGATATCCTCCCGGGTGAGGACTTGCTTATCCATCCCAATGTCCAGCCCCAGTTTCTTATTCATCCGGTAGCGTCCCACCTCTCCCAGATTGTATCGCTGATCGCTGAAAAACAATTTGTCGATGATGCCCCGGGCAGTCTCCTCATCCGGCGGCTCTGCATTACGCAGCTGGCGGTAGATGTGTTCTACGGCCTCCTTCTCGGAGTTTGTGGGATCCTTCTGCAGGGTATTGTGTATAATGGCGTAATCGGACTGGGCAGCGCTTTCCTTGTGCAGGAGTATGGTCTTGACGTCGGCTTCCAGTATCTGCTCAATGTGTTCCTTCTCCAGTATGGTATCGCGATCGAGGACGATTTCATTTCTTTCGATAGAAACGACCTCCCCGGTATCCTCATCCACGAAATCCTCGTGCCAGGTATTCAGAACCCTGGCCGCAAGTTTCCTCCCCATCACCTTATTCAGCCCGGTCTTGGTAACCTTCACTTCTTCGGAGAGGTCGAAGATCTCCAGTATATCCTTGTCGCGTTCATAGCCTATAGCTCTGAACAAGGTAGTCACCGGCAACTTCTTCTTACGGTCGATGTAGGCATACATCACCCCATTGATGTCCGTAGCAAATTCGATCCAGGACCCTTTAAATGGAATCACCCGGGCCGAATACAGTTTGGTACCATTGGCGTGGAAACTCTGTCCGAAGAATACCCCGGGTGAACGGTGCAGCTGAGATACTACTACGCGTTCCGCTCCATTGATCACGAAGGTCCCGCTTGGGGTCATATAAGGTATGGTACCCAGGTATACGTCCTGCACTATGGTTTCGAAATCCTCGTGTTCCGGATCGGTACAATACAGTTTGAGGCGGGCCTTCAGGGGTACACTATAGGTAAGTCCCCTTTCGATACACTCCTGTATGGAATAACGCGGAGGATCTACGAAGTAATCCAGAAACTCCAGTACAAACTGGTTCCTGGTATCCGTAATGGGGAAGTTCTCCATAAAGGTGTGGTACAGCCCCTCGTCGCCTCTCTGATCCGACTTGGTCTCAAGCTGGAAAAAATCCTGGAAGGATTTGATTTGTATATCGAGAAAATCGGGATAATTCGGTATGTTCTGTGCGGATGCGAAAGATACTCTTTCGGAAGTGTTTTTAGACATCTATTGAGACAAGTTTAGATCGTAAATACCGTAATGAGTAATGGTCCGTGTACACCTTCGTACACCTCACCCCTTAGATACCGGAAAACTGCCCGGGTGAAAGCAAATTCCCATTAATTTCATTAAAAGGGTTAAGGCCTGACCGCCAATGGCGGAAAGACCTTACCCTTACTTTCGTCAGAGACTGTTAAGCGAGCTCAACTTCCGCTCCTGCCTCTTCCAGTGATTTCTTGATTCCTTCAGCCTCGTCCTTGCTAACAGCTTCTTTAACAGCCTTAGGGGCGCTGTCGACAATTTCCTTGGCGTCCTTCAGACCCAGACCAGTAAGCTCCTTAACCAGCTTTACAACTGCCAGCTTGGAGGCACCTGCTGCCTTCAGGATTACATCAAATTCTGTTTTTTCTTCTGCGGCCTCTTCGCCACCACCACCGGCGCCTCCGCCTGCGGCAACAGCAACGGCTGCTGCTGCTGGCTCAATACCGTATTCTTCCTTGAGAATATCGGCCAGCTCGTTTACTTCCTTTACAGTCAGATTGACCAACTGCTCAGCGAAATCTTTCAAATCTGCCATTTTGTTTGTTTTGTAAAATATAAATTAGTAAAAGTGCGTACGTTACTCTCTCTCGGATAGCGTCTTCAGGATACCCGCCAGTTTTCCACCACCTGATTTCAGTGCAGAAACCACGTTCTTGGCTGGCGATTGCAGCAGGCCGATGATATCACCTATAACCTCCTCCTTGGACTTAATGTTGACCAGTGCATCCAGGTATTCATCACCGATGTAGATAGCTTCTTCTACAAAGGCTCCCTTGAGCAGTGGTTTATCCGATTTTTTTCTAAAGTTCTTGATCAGCTTCGCCGGTGCGTTACCAGTCTCGGTCAGCATCAACGAAGTGTTGCCCTTAAGGACTTCCGGCAGATCGCCGAAATCCTTTTCCGAAGCTTCCATCGCCTTGGCCAGGAGTGTATTCTTAACCACGGCCAGCTTTATGTCCGCTTTAAAACAAGCCCGTCTCAGGTCCGATGTGGTACCGGCATCCAATCCGGATATATCCGCCAAATAAATGGTGGGATTTTCCTCCAGCCTGGACTTTAATTCGTCGATTACTACCGCTTTTTCTTCTCGTGTCATTGTCTGGAGTCTTGTTTAGTTAAGCGATTTGATATCCAGGGGTACACTGGGGCTCATCGTACTGGACATGTACACGCTTTTCATGTACACACCCTTTGCTGCCGCCGGTTTGAGCCGGTTTAGCGTATCGATCAGTTCCTTGGCGTTCCCAGCTATTTTCTCAGGCGAGAATGAGGCCTTACCAATAGCGGCGTGAACGATCCCCGCCTTGTCGACTTTGAAATCGATCTTACCGGCCTTCACTTCGCCTACAGCTTTGCCTATGTCCATGGTTACCGTTCCGGTCTTGGGATTCGGCATCAGCCCCCGGGGTCCTAGAATACGACCCAATGGACCAAGCTTACCCATTACACTCGGCATGGTGATGATTACATCGACATCGGTCCAGCCCCCCTTGATCTTTTCCAGGTATTCGTCCAGTCCAACGTAGTCGGCTCCGGCCTCCTTGGCCTCATCCTCCTTGTCCGGTGTTACCAGCGCCAGTACCTTTACATCCTTACCCGTGCCATGAGGCAGAGTTACTACTCCACGCACCATCTGATTGGCCTTCCGAGGATCAACACCGAGCCGTACTGCGATATCGACAGAGGCGTCAAATTTCACGTTAGTGATTTCCTTCACCAGTTCCGAGGCCTCTTCCAGGGTATATAACCGGTCTTTCTCGATCTTAGAGATCACTTCCTTTTTTTTCTTTGTCAGTCGTGCCATAAGTATTGTCCGAAATTAAAAGGGCTTATCGCCTGAAACCTTGATACCCATGGAACGGGCTGTACCCGCCACCATTTTCATCGCGGACTCAATGGTGAAAGCATTCAAATCCGCCATCTTGTCCTCGGCTATGGTTCGTACCTGATCCCAGTTTACCGTACCCGATTTAACCCGGTTTGGCTCGCCTGAACCCTTTTTTAACTTGGCTGCTTCCATCAATTGCACGGCCGCCGGTGGTGTTTTGACGACAAAATCAAATGATTTGTCTTTGTAAACCGAAATAGCCACAGGAAGAACTTTTCCCTGCTTATCCTGGGTCCTCGCATTGAACTGCTTACAGAACTCCATGATATTTACCCCGGCAGCACCTAAGGCGGGTCCAACCGGTGGCGATGGATTCGCAGCACCTCCCCTAACTTGTAGTTTTACTACCTTATCTAGCTCTTTTGCCATTAGTAAAAATTAAACATATAAATGCCGCGCAATTAGAAGCTACACGACTTGAATTAGCGTAACAGCTATATTTTTTCTACCTGCATATAACTGAGTTCAAGAGGAGTCTTCCGGCCAAAAATCTTCACCATGACCTCCAGTTTCCTCTTTTCCTCATTAATCTTCTCAACAGTCCCGTTGAAGCCGTTGAACGGTCCATCAATCACCTTGACGGTTTCCCCCATAACGAATGGTATGGAAACGGAATCCGTATTCACCGCGAGTTCGTCCACCTTCCCGAGCATTCGGTTCACCTCTGACTTCCTGAGGGGCACGGGTTCTCCTCCCTTGGTCTCACCCAGAAATCCCACTACATTGGTAATCGATTTGATCACGTGAACCATTTCACCAACCAGGTGTGCCTTGATCATAATGTAACCCGGAAAATAGGTGCGCTCTTTATGCACCTTTTTCCCATTGCGAATCTGCACTACCTTCTCCGTAGGCACGAGAACCTCCTCCAGATAATCACCGTAGCCGTTGCGTTCCACCTCGCTTTCGATGTATCCTTTGATCTTGTTCTCCTGCCCGCTTACCGCGCGAACCACGTACCATTTCTTTTCCTCCACCTCGGCCATGCCTTCCCTCTCCTTAGCTAGTGAACAGCTTAAAATACTGCTGTATAATGTTGTTAAAGAACATGTCAATCACCCAGGTAAGCAAAGCGAGTATCACGGAGAATACGGCTACAACCACCATGAGGTTAGAGGCCTTATCTCTTGTTAGCCAGGAAACGTTTGACCGGAGTTCGTCCCATGATTCCTTAAAATACGCTATCATCGCCTTCGCTATTAGGAGTTCTAATCATTCTTTTTTCCGCACGGGAGGAGAGACTCGAACTCCCGACACCTGGTTTTGGAGACCAGTGCTCTACCAACTGAGCTACACCCGTTTATCAGTGCAAAATTAGGTGCTCACCAAAAAGGCAAGCACCTAATACACATATATATGTATGACTTAGTCCAGGATTTCTGTCACCTGCCCCGCACCTACGGTACGACCACCCTCGCGGATCGCGAAACGCAGACCTACATTCAGGGCGATAGGCTGGATCAAATCCACAGTTATCGTCAGGTTATCACCAGGCATTACCATTTCCACTCCGTCAGGCAGATTGATGTTACCTGTAACATCCGTTGTGCGCACGTAAAACTGCGGACGGTAATTGTTGTGGAAAGGAGTGTGGCGACCACCTTCTTCCTTCTTCAGAATATAGACCTCAGCCTTAAATTTAGCGTGAGGTTTAACAGAACCTGGCTTGCAGATCACCATTCCACGCTTGATATCCGACTTTTCTATACCCCTGAGAAGAATACCTACGTTATCTCCTGCTTCTCCCTGATCGAGGATCTTGCGAAACATCTCTACACCGGTGATGGTGGAAGTCAGTTTCTCGGCACCCATTCCGATGATGTCAACGGGATCTCCCGTGTTGGCCACACCAGTCTCGATTCGGCCTGTAGCCACAGTTCCCCGTCCTGTAATGGTAAATACATCCTCAACTGGCATAAGGAAATCCTTGTCCACATCACGCTGTGGAAGCTCAATCCATTCATCAACAGCCTTCATCAACTCAAGAACGGTATCTACCCATTTCTGTTCACCGTTCAGGGCACCCAGAGCAGAACCAGCTATAACGGGTCCGTTGTCACCGTCGTACTCGTAAAAAGACAGCAGTTCACGAACTTCCATCTCCACCAATTCGAGCAGCTCCTCATCATCCACCATATCAACCTTGTTGAGGAATACCACGATACGAGGGATACCTACCTGACGTCCGAGCAGGATGTGCTCTCGTGTCTGAGGCATAGGTCCGTCAGTGGCAGCTACAACGAGTATGGCGCCGTCCATCTGGGCAGCACCCGTTACCATGTTCTTTACGTAATCCGCGTGACCAGGACAGTCAACGTGAGCATAGTGACGGCTCTCAGTCTGATACTCCACGTGGGAAGTATTGATCGTGATACCCCGCTCTTTTTCTTCCGGCGCGTTGTCGATAGAATCGAAGCTTCGCAGTTCAGAAAGACCTGCATTAGCCAGCACTGTAGTAATTGCTGCGGTCAGCGTGGTTTTTCCGTGATCAACGTGACCGATAGTACCTATGTTCAGGTGCGGTTTGGAACGATCAAATGTTTCCTTTGCCATTTTAGAAAGAATTTACTCTTAGTTGAATATTAAATATATAGTTAAAAAAACACGACCTGCTCCTCAAAATACCTGCCTGGTACTTTTCAAACAAGATTCGCAATAATTTCTTTGAGCCAATGACGGGATTTGAACCCGTGACCTCTTCCTTACCAAGGAAACGCTCTACCCCTGAGCTACACCGGCTTGTACGAGTGCCCATCCTGAAACCCGGAGGTTTGAACCGCAGGCCGCCCTGCCTTCCGGCCCTGACCGGGGCCGGCATGTCTTGAGCGGGAGACCGGGTTCGAACCGGCGACATTCAGCTTGGAAGGCTGACGCTCTACCAACTGAGCTACTCCCGCTTATTCAATACAACATAATCCGACTTAGAACGTTTTTAATCTCGGATCACTCCGATTTTTTGTGGGGAGAGCAGGATTCGAACCTGCGAAGGTAAAAACCAACAGATTTACAGTCTGTCCTCGTTGGCCGCTTGAGTATCTCCCCTATTTTCGGCTCTGCATGCTTGAGCAAACAGTAACAGGCGGCTGACATCTACAGGCCAAAAGAGCCGGTGGAGGGACTCGAACCCACGACCTGCTGATTACAAATCAGCTGCTCTAGCCAGCTGAGCTACACCGGCCTGAAACGACTTTTCAGCCCACAAAAAAAGTCCGCTTTTTCAAACGGACTGCAAATGTATAATTTTTATTTCTTAATCGAAATAAAAAAAAATTGAAATAATCACGCGGAATGCGCCCTTAGTTTTTCCTTTCGTTTCTTGAGTTGGCGCTCGAGTGAATTGCAAGCAGAATCTACTGCCTCTTCAAATGTTTTACACTGTTTCTTGACTACGAATCGTTCTCTGGGAACGTGAAGTTCGATCTCGGCGATCTTGTTCTCTTTTCCTTTGGTATTTTCCACTTTCAGATAAACCTCAGACCGGATAATCCGATCGTAAAACAAATCCAGCTTATCCATGCGCTTCTGCACGAAGTCTAGCAACTTCTGGTCGGCGACGAAATTTACGGATTGTGCTTGTACATTCATACGATTGCTATTTAAGGCCCATTTCCATGGGGAGGTTACAGCTGATGATTTCCGGGCTATTGATTCCTCGGATGAAACTTCTCGTGAACTTTCCTGAGTTCCGCTATGTCGTTTTGAGCATAAACCTGTGTACTGGCTAAGCTGCTATGTCCCAGCAATTCTTTTATCGTCTGTAAGTCAGCCCCATTTCTGAGTAAGTGGGAGGCAAAACTGTGCCGAATAATATGGGGACTGCGCTTAGACTTAGTACTTATTATCTGAAGATAGGAATTAATCCTTCGATAAACAAGACTCTCATTGAGTTTACGTCCTGATGAGGTTAGCAGCAGATAATCTGTATCCCTCTTGTCCGAAAGCTCCAGCCGCTTTTCCCAATACCCTTCAAAGGCGGAAATGACGGCAGGCAGAAGAGGTAGCTCCCGCTGTTTGTCCCGTTTGCCAATCACCCGAAGGCGCCCCTGGCCTGGCATGAAGTCCGATACCCTGAGATCGATGAGTTCTCGTCTTCGCAACCCGCAGGAGTACAACAACTCCAGCATAAAGCGATCTCTGCTCCCCTCGAAATCGTCTGTGAAATGGGAGCCGTCGAAGAGCTTTCCCAGTTCCTCTTCCGACAGGGGCAGCCGTGCCCTGTCTACCTGTTTTAGCGGGCGAATGTCTTTCATGGGAGTGGTGGAAATCTGTCCCGAGCGCAACAGAAAGCTGTAAAAAGCCCTCAAAGCAGAAACCTTCCGGTTGATGCTGCGATGACTGATCCCTGATTCGGACAGTTCGGCAATCCACTCCGATACCATTTCACGGCTGGCTGATCTTAGCTCAGGGGTACCGTTCTTTTCTTCGGTAAAGCGCGAAAACTGAGCCAGATCTGTGCTATAGGACCGAAGGGTATGCTTCGAATAGTTTCGCTCCCATTTGAGATATTCCAAGAAAGATTCGACCTCGTCCATTTGAGGACAAGTTCGGAAGAATCCGGGTATAAAAAAATCCCACAAAATGCAGGATTTGATTTCTTAAAGCCTCAAGAAGTTCTCTATTGATCCTCCCTGTCGCGCAATGTCTGTATGTACTGAGCCTTCTGAATCTGAGTACGGCGCTTCACTGATGGCTTGGTAAATTGCTGACGCTTCCTGAGCTGACGCATAGTACCTGTTCGATCGAACTTGCGCTTGTAACGCTTGAGCGCCCTGTCGATATTTTCTCCCTCTTTTACCGGTATTATTAACATAGACAACAACCTCCTTTCTTTAAAATGGGCTCAAAAGTAATAAATTAAACAATTGCTGCTACCTACTGTAAAACGTTTTTCGCAATGACTACTTTTTGAATTTCAGTTGTACCCTCTCCTATGGTACACAACTTGGAATCCCTGTAGAACTTCTCGACGGGAAAGTCTTTGGTATACCCGTAACCGCCATGAATCTGAACGGCCTCATTCGATACACGCACGCAGAGTTCCGAGGCGTACATTTTACACATGGCGCTGTTCTTGGTCATCTTCCGACCCTGATTCTTCATGAATGCCGCCTTGTGGAGCAGGAGTTCCGCCGCTTCGATTTCAGTAGCCATGTCGGCCAGCTTAAAGGATATTCCCTGAAATGAACTTATGGGTTTACCGAATTGAACCCTTTCCTTGGAGTATTTGAGTGAGGCTTCATAAGCGCCCTTGGCTATACCCAAAGAAAGAGCGCCAATGGATATACGTCCTCCGTCTAGTACCTTCATGGATTGTATAAATCCTTCTCCTACCTCACCTAGCAGGTTTTCCTTTGGAATCCGACAGTTGTCAAAGATGAGTTCCGCTGTCTCAGAGGCCCTCATGCCGAGCTTATCTTCCTTCTTTCCACTACTGAAACCTGGCGTTCCTTTCTCCACCACAAAAGCCGACATTCCGTGGCTGTCTCCTTTCTCACCGGTACGCGCCACCACCACAGCAATCTCACCGGTCTTACCATGTGTGATAAAATTCTTGGCTCCATTCAAAACCCAATGATCACCATCCCGGACGGCAGTGGTGTTCATTCCCCCTGCATCGGAGCCCGTGTTGTGTTCCGTAAGCCCCCATGCACCCAGCACTTCAGCCGAGGTAAGCCTCGGAAGCCAACGTTGCCGCTGTTCTTCGTTTCCGAACATATAAATATGATTGGTGCAAAGGCTGTTATGAGCTGCTACGGACAACCCGATAGCAGGGTCTACTTTGGAAATTTCCTCCAGTACTGCGATGTATTCGTGATACCCTAGCCCTGCACCGCCATATTGCTCGGGAATGATGAGTCCCATAAAGCCCAATTCACCGGCTTTCCTAAGCACATCCACCGGAAGGTGCTGGGCCTCGTCCCATTCCATGACATGCGGCCGTATGTATTGTTCTGCAAAACTTCGAGCCGATTCGGCCACCATCTGCTGAGTTTCGGAAAAGTCAAAATTCAGGGAAAGAGTAGATTCAGTTATCATATCAATTCAGGTACTTACTGCAAATATAGCTTAATCCTGTTAAACTTTTCCTTCGAAAGATCGAACAAAACCCTAAGTTCATCGACTTCCATCCGTCCGTTATGACTCTCCCGGTATTGCATAATACGATCGACCTGTCGATCGCTTAAATACGGAAAACCTCTGAGAACGGAAGGAGAGGAAGTTGAAAGCTGAATTCGGCTGGTATCGTCAGGCGGACTGCAGATGAGATGGGATTCCAGCAGCCTTTCGGCCACCTCGGGCCGAATTCCGTATACATCGTACAACTGCTCCTTAACCCTGAATCCGTTCAGCCTGGTTCGAAAACGAATGATGCGGTCAGACAATACCGGTCCTATGCCACTCAATTCCTGAAGCTGATCCCCATCGGCCGTATTCAGATCGACTTTGAATCGGGCAACTTTGCTAACCGTCGACTTTCTCTTCGGAGGAAAATAAAGACTGTTCTTCCGGACCTCAGCGTCAGGACGAGTCCATCCCAAAAGTTCACTCAGCTCTTCCCAAGAGCCAAGCATTCCCCCTGTTTCGCGAAACTCTCGGATTTTGCGGAGCTCTGCTGCCGAGAAACCACATAAATAAGCCTCGTAATCCGTCAGGTAATTCGGATTGTACCTTCTGAGTCTCCGCTGCTGCCTGAGATGAACCTCCTGCATGGAATCCATGGACCTTTGCAGTACAATAAGCTGGCTCGAATCAGCAATAACCACTTCGGTCTCTGGCATGGCGATCAGATACAGTAAAAGCCATATGAACAGCATGGCCATGGAGCACCGGGGATCCGTATAAAAACCCCTGAGTTCGAAAAACTTTATAGCTGTGTACGATTGGTTAAACCTCCTTAATCGCTGTCAGGTACTTGTTCAGCTCGTTCCGAACTCTTGGGTAAAGTAGGATTAAGCCGATCATGTTGGGGAATACCAAAGCCAGGATCATCGCATCGCTGAACTTGACCACTGCATCGAGAGTTGCTCCGGCTCCCACGACGACAAAAAGCAGGAAGAGTACCTTATAGGAAATGTCAGATGCCTTGCTTCGTCCAAACAGGTATTTCCAGGACTGGATGCCGTAATAGGACCAGGAAATCATGGTAGAGAATGCAAAAAGTACGATGGCAATAGTGAGAACATAACGGAAGCCGGGTATAACCGAATCATAGGCCATAGAGGTAAGATCTACTCCGCCCACCTCGATCTGCTCTGCCGTCAGCATAACATTGCTTCCAGAACCCACACCGTACTGGAAAGCCCCGGTATCCATATTGAAGAAAATAATGACCAGGGCCGTCATGGTGCAGATCACAACCGTATCGATAAAGGGTTCCATGAGGGCCACTACGCCCTCGCTAGCCGGAAATTTGGTACGCACAGCGGAGTGGGCAATGGCGGCGGACCCTGCACCAGCCTCATTGGAGAAGGCAGCTCGCTGGAAACCGACGATAATCACCCCTATGAATCCGCCAACGGCAGCCTCTGGTGAAAAGGCTCCTTCGAAGATCATGCCAATTGCCTCACCCATGTATTTAAAGTTGGCTCCTATAATGATAATCGAAGCCAGCACATAAACCACGGCCATCAATGGGACAATTTTCTCGGTCACACTTGCAATGGATTTGATCCCGCCTATGATGACGATTCCCACCAGAACGGCCAGTATGACACCGATGACCACACCCGTGGCTCCGCCGCTGATGTTGAGCATACTTGAAATCTGAACGGCAGCCTGATTCGACTGAAAAGCATTACCACCTCCGAAGCTGGCCCCCACACAGAGCAAGGCGAACAGATAGGAAAGAACGACACCCACACCTTTCAGGCGGGTACTTTCCAGTCCTCTTTTCAGATAGTACATGGGGCCGCCGTGTACCGTACCATCCTCATCGACATCACGGTATTTCACCCCTAATGTGCATTCCACGAACTTGCTGGACATACCGATAAATCCGCAGATTATCATCCAGAAGGTGGCTCCGGGGCCACCCATGGCAATCGCAATGGCTACCCCGGCTATATTACCCAGCCCCACAGTACCCGATACGGCAGTAGCCAGCGCCTGAAAGTGACTGACTTCTCCAACCTTTCCTTCATCCCGGATCGTATCCGGCAGGTCTCCATCCACGGTAAGGAACTCCGTTTTTTCGACCCCGAGGCCCTCGGGCTTCTCGATATCGTCGTACTTGCCACGCACGGTATTAATGGCCAGGGGAAAGAATCGAATATTGGGAAATTTGAATATGATAGTAAAGAACGTAGCACCCAAGACCAGCAGCAGCAGCACTATGGGCACATTATACCCCGCCAGGGGAACCGAACTGAGCACGAAACCTTCCCATGCTTCGGCCACGGGCATAAAGGCGTCGTTAACGCGTTCGTCCAGGCCTCGTTCGGCTTCTTGGGCCATTGAAAGTGAAGGTGCTGCTACTAGTAAAGTCAGGATCGTTCTTCTCAACATAAAATTTTTAATTCTATCTGTAAAGGGCGAAAGAAAACAAAAAAAGTTAAGGAATCAAATAAATGTTGGGTAACTACCGGATATGGAACATATCGTTGAGCTTACGGATTTGCTAGGGTCGTCCGAGTACGATAACCTTGCCCTTGGGCTCCAGTATCTGTGATGCCTCTGGATTGATGATGTAATTCCCATCCGGCTCAACATATCCAATTATGGTGCAGCCCGTGCGATTGCGAAGATCCAATTCCTTAATGGTCCCGCAGGATATCTGACTGGCGATCTCGGATATTTCAATTCCCTCCACGTTGGTGGAATCCTCGCCTTCGAGTGAAAGTTTGTCCATGAAAGTGATCACATCGGGCATAACCACCAGCGAGGCCATATGGTCACCCCCTATCTTATCCGGCATCACCAACTTATCTGAACCGACAAGTTCCAGTTTCCTGACACTCGTTACCTGAGAGGCCCGGTTTATGACGAACAAGTCGGGGTTGAGCTGTCGGGCGGTCAGCACAATAAACAGGTTTTCGGCATCGTCGGGCACCGCAGTAATCAGGAAGCGGGCCTTGTTTATGCCGGCCTCCAGCAAAACCTCATCTTCATTGGCATCCCCTTCCACGAAAAGAATCTCATCCCGGAAAGACGCTATAACACTCTGATCGCGTTCGATAACGACAAAAGGCCGGTTGTACGTCCTGAGTTTGTCGGCCGCCTGCCGACCATTTCTGCCGAATCCACAAATTACCACGTGTCCTTCGAGTTCCATAATTTTCTTTTTTGTCTTTTTTCGCCTCAGGTACTGCATGGCATTCCTATCCAGCAAAAATTCAGTGATCACCGTTACTGCATATCCAATAATAAATACGCTGGAAACTATAAGTAAGATAGTGAAGATCTTGGCTGAGGTATCCAGCGGCCTGACCTCGGCAAATCCTACGGTAGTTACCGTGATTATGGTCATGTAGAAGGCCTCAATCCAGTCCAGACCAGATAAGAACCTGTAACCGAGTACACCGATCAGTTGAACCAGCAATACCAGTATAATGGCAATGGCTATACGGGTGCGAAAAATCTGTGGCATGGGCTAAAGATCAAAAACCGAACTCCTTTTCGTGTATATAAGATCCTTAATCCCGAGCCAAAAAGCCATGAACAAATAGAGGGCAAATCCAAATCCCAGGGTCACAAATGTCAGATATATAAAGGTTATGCGAACCACGCGTGTCCTTATCCCCCAACGTTCCGCGATCCGGCGACACACCTCGAATCCTCTCTGCTGAAAGAAATAGAGTAGATTGTAAAACCGCTGTCGGTACCAATGTGAACCTGATGCCATAACTCAAATGTACTGTCAAAAGGTGAACAAAAAAAGCACACTCGCCACCGTTACCGGACTCCATAGTACTCCCAGCTTCCGAAAGAAGGACCGAGCGGATATACCTCAACTTCAGCTAATAGCTCCAGGTTTGACCCTTATGGATTCATGGGCTCAGTGACCAATTCTCCATTCCACTCCATGATGCCTCCCTTTAGGTTGTACACCTTGCTGAAGCCACGGGACTGCATGATGGCACATGCCTGGCCGCTGCGATTACCCGACCGGCAATATACGTAGTAGGGTTTCGAAGTATCCAGTCCGTCCAGCCCCTCCATGAATTCCTGAGGCGCCATGATATTGAGTTGACGGGCATTCCGAATGTACCCCTCCGCTACCTCCTCGTCCGTGCGGACGTCGAGTACAATAGCGCCGGTTTCAGCAGCGAGCTGAGCCGCCCATTGCTCTTGCGTTAAATCTGCCATACACCAAATTTTAATCAAAAATACATTTCCCCTACAATCCGATAGTAATGAAGTGCAGGTTGGAAAAGAAATCCCAAATCAGGGAAGGAAAAGTCTATGAAACTTTAAGCGTTCCTTAACACCAGTAATGAGCTGTGATGTGAAAACTCACTATATTTGTATGTACAATTATTGTTTGTACAATTTTTGACACTGACGCGTAAACCATGAACGTAGAGGCACATATCCGGAACACCAAACCCCTGGAACTCGGCAAGAAGACCGTTATCCATCTCTTTCTAGTGTATCATCGGGTTACGGATCGCTTCAATGCGGTGCTCAAACCCTTCGATATATCCCTACCGCAATTCAATGTCTTGAGGATACTGCGGGGTATGGACGGTAAACCCGCCCATCTGGGAACCCTGAACGAACGAATGGTAACCCCGATGAGCAATACTACGCGATTGGTGGATAAGCTAGTTCGCAAGGGCCTGGTGAACCGGCGTGTTTGCCCGAATAATCGAAGGAAAATCGAAATCCAAATCACCAGAGAGGGCCTTGAAGCGCTGAATGCCATTGATCCGGTGATCGAGTCAGTGGAACACGAAGTATTTGGGAACATGAGTGACCGGGAACTCGAGGAACTCAATGCCTTGCTGGACAACATACACGTCGGAGAAGACCCAAAAGATTAATCAATTAATAGAAATTCAAATTTTATCAAACCATGAAAACAGTAATCTTAAATCTCGCTCTGGCCTTGTTTGCCGGATCATTCGTCTACGCAGGTGCCGTGAAACCTGTCGAAAAAGAAGTAAAAGTCAACGAAAGCAAAGTGACCTGGAAAGGTTACAAAGTAACGGGCTCCCATTATGGTGAGGTTCAGCTCCAATCCGGAAAACTCATGTTTGACGGAGATGTGCTCACCGGGGGAGAGTTCGTGGTCGACATGACCAGCATCGTTTCCGAAGACCTCAGTGGTGATGGAAAGGCAAAACTTGAGGGCCACCTGAAGTCCAACGATTTCTTCGGGGTTGCCACCTACCCTACGGCTAAGCTGGTTTTTAATGAAGTAAAGTCAACTGGCAAAAATCGGTACTCAGTCACCGGAGATATGACTATTAAAAGTACCACCGAGAAGGTCACATTTGAAATCGCCGTTTACGGAAGCAAGGCTACTGCAAATGTCACTATTGATCGATCCAAGTACGACGTTCGTTATGGGTCAGGTTCCTTCTTCGAAAACCTCGGAGATAAGACGATCTACGACGACTTCAATATCGTGGCCGATCTGGTTTTCTAAAACTCCTACATCCTATATGGCAACCGGCACCCGAATCGGGATGCCGGTTTTTTTTGCATTGTATTACAACCACCGGATTCGTATATTCGCCTTGTGAATTTGAAGTTTACAAATAACTGGTGGCTCATACTCGACTGACAAGGCGAGCAGCTCCACCGTTTTACATATCAAACTGGGCCTGTCTTCGCGACAGGCCTTTTTAATTTCGGGCCCTATGGCTTTTATACTACACAGTTATCACAAGACCATACTGGCGGATACGCTTACCCCGGTGAGTCTTTATCTCAAGGTCCGTGATCGCTTTCCGAACAGCCTCCTGCTGGAAAGTAGCGATTACCATGCCAACGACAACAGCTTCAGCTACATCTGTTGCAGTCCCATAGGTAGCATTCAGGTGGATAAAAACCGTATCCGAAGGGCTTATCCCGACGAAACTGAGGATGAAAGAGAACTGCATCCCGGTGAATCCGTCGCCGGTCTGATCGAGGAATTCGCCGGCGAGTTCGAGTCTATACACGCTGATGGAAGCAAGGACAAGGAGTTGAAATTCGCCACCAATGGCCTTTTTGGATATCTGTCCTATGACGCGGTCCGCTATTTTGAACAGGTGGCTATTGAGAAAGAAGACGAAAGCAGCCGCATTCCTGACATTTATTACGCATTGTATAAGTTCATCATTGCGATCAACCATTTCAAGAACGAGGCTCATCTGTTCTGCCACTCATACGAGGGAACCAATGAGATCGAACAACTCGAAAGGCTTATCTATTCCCGACCTCATATCTCCTATCCCTTCAAGAGATCTGCAGAGGTGAGTTCACCCGTCAGCGACGAGGAATACCTCGAATATGTGGAACATGCGCGCAGACACTGCCAGAGAGGAGATGTATTTCAATTGGTCCTGTCACGACGCTTCGAACAGCCCTTTAAGGGAGATGAGTTTAATGTTTATCGCGCTCTGAGGTCCATTAACCCCTCTCCATATCTGTTCTTTTTCGATTATGGAAATTTCAAGATATTCGGAAGTTCACCCGAAGCCCAGTTGGTAATCAAGGATGGAATGGCGGAAATACATCCCATTGCTGGGACCTATAAGCGTACCGGGAATGACAAGGAGGATGCCGAACTAGCCCAGAAACTGGCAGCAGACCAAAAGGAAAACAGCGAGCATGTGATGCTGGTGGATCTGGCCCGTAACGATCTGGGAAGGCATGGCCATACGGTGAACGTTGCTACGTACCGTGAGGTACAGTTCTTTTCTCATGTCATCCATCTGGTTTCCAAAGTAACAGGGGAGAAAAAACCCGGTGTTTCCAGCATGCAGATCGTAGCTGACACCTTTCCAGCCGGAACACTGAGCGGAGCCCCCAAACATATGGCCCTGAAGCTGATTGAAAAATACGAAAAGACGCCCAGGGGGTACTACGGTGGTGCCATTGGCTTCATGGACTTCAAGGGCAATTTCAATCACGCCATCATGATACGCACCTTCCTGAGTAAGAATCAGGTCCTGTTCTTCCAGGCAGGGGCAGGGCTGGTGGTCAAGTCCGATCCCAAAGACGAACTTCAGGAAACCTACAATAAACTGGGCGCGCTGAACAAGGCACTCGAACTGGCCGAAACCATTTAGAGGCTATGAAGGAACGAATACTCACCATAGACAATTACGACAGCTTCACGTACAATCTCGTTCAGTATTTTGAGGAATTGGGACGGGAAGTGGTCGTCAGGAGAAACGATCAGATTTCGCTTGAGGAGGTGGCAAAATTCGACGAGATCGTGTTGTCACCGGGGCCGGGAATACCCGACGAAGCCGGACTGCTCAAGGACATCGTCAGGGAATTCGCTCCAGCCAAGAAAATTCTGGGTGTCTGCCTGGGTCATCAGGCCATCGGAGAGGTATTCGGACTTCGGCTGATCAATCTTCCCCGGGTACTGCACGGAGTGGGTACGCCCATAAAGCTGCTCACCCACGATTATCTGTACAAGGATTTGCCCCAGGAGATACAGGTTGGACGCTACCACTCCTGGGTGGTCGATCCCGAACTGAACGATGTGCTCGAGGCTACGGCGGTGGATGCGGACGGGCAGATCATGTCATTTCGCCACAGGGAGTACGACGTATGTGGGGTGCAGTACCATCCGGAATCGGTACTGACACCCCATGGAAAGACGATTTTGAAAAACTGGCTAACAGGAAAAGATGAAAAACATATTAAACCGACTCATTCAGCACGAAACGCTGAGTAGGGAGGACGCGCATTCCATATTGATTGAAATGGCGCGGGGCAGTTTTAACCCCAGCCAGATGGCGGCCTTTATGACCGTCTACATGATGCGCAGCATCCAATTGCAAGAGTTGCAGGGCTTCAGAGATGCCCTGCTCGAACTCTGCAAAGCCGTAGACCTGTCCGATTATCAGCCGATAGACCTCTGTGGTACCGGAGGCGATGGAAAAGACACCTTCAACATATCGACACTGTCGAGTTTTGTCGTTGCCGGAGCCGGGATTCCAGTGAGTAAACACGGAAACTACGGAGTGTCGTCTCGTTGCGGCAGCAGCAACGTCATGGAATACCTGGGAATAGCCTTCAGCGATTCGGAGGACTTCCTCAAACGCTGCATGGATGAAGCTGGCATTTGCATATTACATGCTCCGCTGTTCCACCCGGCCATGAAGGAAGTAGCTCCCATACGCCGTGAACTGGGCGTTAAAACCTTTTTCAACATGCTGGGCCCCATGGTGAACCCGGCTTTCCCTGCTGCCCAGATGGTCGGGGTTTTTAATTTGGAACTCGCCCGCATGTACGGTTACCTCTATCAGAATACCGACAAGCGGTTCTGCATCCTGCACGCACTCGACGGATATGACGAAATCTCCCTGACAGGAACCACTAAGGTAATCAACCGTGAGTCCGAACGCATGCTGGACCCCGAAGATCTTGGGCTGCGCTCACTGAATGCCGAAGACATAGCCGGGGGCGAAGAAGTGGCCGACTCCGCCGAAATCTTTATGAGCGTACTTCAGGGAAAGGGGACTCCAGCCCAGAACGAGGTGGTATGCGCAAATGCAGGTATGGCCATAGCCACGGCCAGGGACATTTCACCGGCAGATGGCTGCATACAGGCCCGGGAATCCCTGGAATCGGGTGCCGCTCTTAAGCGTTTTAACAGCTTACGCGAACTCAGTCAACTATACGCCTGAATCATGAGCATATTGCACGATATAATAACCCATAAACGACGGGAGGTCAGTTACCGCAAAGCCTGTTTTCCGGTTGAATACTGGAAGTCTTCTCCCTTGTATTCCAGGCCGACGGTCTCCCTGACAGAAAGGCTGCGTTCCAGACCGAACGGAGGCATCATAGCCGAGTTCAAGCGCCGTTCCCCCTCCAGGGCTGTCATCAATGCTCATTCGACTGTAGATTCCGTGGCCATGGGTTATGAAGAGGCTGGTGTGGCGGGCATGTCGGTGCTTACGGACGGGCATTTCTTCGGCGGATCCCTGGACGATTTGGTGCAGGCACGCGCCAGCAGCAGTCTTCCTCTTTTGAGAAAGGACTTCGTCATTGATTCCTATCAAATCCATGAGGCCAGAGCATTTGGGGCGGATGTGATCCTCCTGATTGCAGCCGTGCTCCAACCCGAGGAAGCCAGGGAATTCGCGTATCTGACCGGCGAGCTAGGCATGGAATGCCTGCTCGAAGTGCACACCAGGGAGGAACTCATGGCATTTAGAGAACTGCCGGTAGACATGATCGGGGTGAACAATCGCAATCTGAAGACATTCGAGGTCAGTTTGGAGACCAGTCTGAGGCTCTTCGAACATATACCCGGGTCGGTGGTGGCCGTTTCCGAGAGCGGCCTGGGAGATTCAGCATCTTTGTTTCGACTTCAAAAGAAGGGATTCCGAGGATTCCTGATGGGCGAACACTTTATGAAAGGTAAAAGTCCGGGAAGCGAGGCCTCCGGTTTTATCAGAGCATATCACCAATATATCGATGGGAATGAAGCTTAAAGTATGTGGCATGAGGCACCCCATAGGCGAAATCGCCGAACTGGAGCCCGATTATATGGGCTTCATCTTCTGGAATGCCTCCAAACGCTATTTTACGGGTGCTCCTGAAAGTTTACCGGCCGGGGTATTGAAGGCAGGGGTTTTTGTCGATGCCAGTCCGGACGAAGTTCTCCACCTGACTGCACTCTACGGACTGGATGTGATCCAGCTTCACGGGACCGAAAGCCCCTCTTATTTAGCGCGGCTTAAGGCGCGAATGCATTCCGAGGGACATACGAAAACGCGTTATATCAAAGCATTTCCAGTGGGGCCCGGATTCGATTTTGTCATACTCCAGGCTTATGTCGAACTAACCAACTTTTTCCTGTTTGATACCCGGGGTGAACTTCCCGGAGGAAATGGCCGTCGATTTGACTGGACCCTGCTGGCTGACTACCCCTTTGACACGGATTTTTTCCTAAGCGGTGGCATAGGCCTGGGGCACCTGGAAGAAATAAAAAAACTGGGAGAGAGTTCAATAGGTGCTCGCATACACGCTGTAGACATCAACAGCGGCTTCGAATCATCCCCTGGCGTTAAGGTTACCGAATGGGTTAGGAAATTTAAGGAGGGGTTGCAAAAGCCCCCTGTCGCAAACACTAAATAATCGTATTATTATGAACACAAACAGCAGTCAGCAATCGTCTTTTAACGCGGATTCCCGGGGTTACTACGGAGAATTCGGAGGCGCCTTTATACCCGAGATGCTGTACCCCAATACGGAAGAGCTCAGACAGAATTATCTGCAAATAACGGAAGATCCTTCATTTAAAGAAGAATTCCATCAGTTGCTCAGGGATTATGTGGGGCGTCCCACGCCGCTGTATTTCGCAGATCGCCTTTCCAGAGAGTACGGGTGCAGGATTTACCTCAAAAGGGAAGACCTTTGCCATACCGGGGCGCATAAAGTCAATAATACCGTCGGTCAGATATTACTGGCTAAACGGCTGGGAAAAAACCGAATTATTGCCGAGACTGGCGCTGGACAGCACGGGGTAGCCACGGCTACGGTCTGTGCGCTGATGGGCATACCGTGTGTGGTGTATATGGGCGAGGTAGACATCGCACGTCAGGCGCCCAATGTGGCCCGCATGAAGATGCTGGGTGCCGAAGTACGACCGGCTCAGTCCGGAAGTCGGACACTGAAAGACGCCACTAATGAAGCCATACGGGATTGGATAAACAATCCAGTAGACACTCATTACATCATCGGCTCCGCTGTAGGCCCGCATCCCTATCCGGATATGGTGACGCGTTTTCAGTCCGTAATATCAGCAGAAATCAAAGAACAGCTGCTTGAAAAAGAAGGGCGACAGTTGCCCGATTATGTGGTAGCTTGCGTAGGCGGGGGCAGTAATGCGGCCGGAACCTATTACCATTTCCTGGACGAACCCTCGGTGGGCATCATCGCCGTGGAAGCCGCAGGCAAGGGTATCCACAGCGGTGAGAGTGCGGCGACATCCGCCCTGGGTAAGGTAGGTATCATACACGGAAGTAAGACCCTGTTAATGCAGACCGAAGACGGACAAATCACGGAACCTTATTCCATTTCGGCAGGCCTGGACTATCCCGGTGTAGGGCCGATGCACGCCCATTTGTATCAAAGCGGGCGCGCGGAATTCATATCCATCACCGATGAGGATGCCATGCAGGCCGGTAGAAGACTATCGGAACTCGAGGGTATCATTCCGGCCATAGAGACCTCCCATGCCTTTGCCATTTTCAATGACCGAAGGTTTAATGAGGATGAGGTGGTGGTAGTAAACTGCTCAGGGCGGGGGGACAAGGATCTGCAGACGTATATCGATTATTTCAACCTCTGATTACTCGAATATGGAAAATCGCATCATACAGAAAATGCAAGAACCCGGCCGACTGCTGTCCATATATTTTACGGCGGGCTTTCCCGAGCTGGGAGATACCGTAACGGTGATCGAAGCTCTACAGGAAAATGGCGTGGACATGATCGAAATCGGCCTGCCCTTCAGCGACCCTCTGGCCGATGGCCCTACCATACAGAGGAGTTCAGAAGATGCCCTGAAAAACGGGATGAGTACTGCCTTATTATTCGAGCAGCTTAAAGGCATACGAGAACGGATTCATATCCCTCTTATTATTATGGGATACTTCAATCCCATGCTGCAATACGGGGTAGAAAGCTTTTGTCGTACCTGTGCAGAAATCGGCATCGATGGCCTGATCATGCCCGATCTGCCTCTGGCTGAATTCAAAGAGTCGTATCGGGATCTCTACGAGCAACACGGGCTACTTCATATTTCTCTGATCACTCCTCAGACCAGCCGGGATAGGATACTGGAAATCGATGAGGCTTCCCAGGGTTTTATATACATGGTGAGCACCGCCAGCACCACAGGTGCACAGGAGGGCTTCGGAGATGAACAGGAGGCCTATTTCCGACGTATCCGCGACATGGAGCTGAAAAACCCCCAGGTAGTCGGGTTCGGCATCAGCAATTCGGAGACCTTTGGCTTTGCTACGGATTATGCAAAGGGAGCGATTATCGGGTCCGCGTTTATTAAGCATCTTCGGGAACACGGCAAAGAAGGAATTCCTGAATTCATCCGAAGTATCCGGGTCTCGGCACAAGCCTAAATTCTGTAGGCAATTCCTTTGGCACTGCTGAATTTTTCAGGGTTGAAGAACCGGTTTTTTTAGGTATATTTCCGCCTAAACCAACCTCGGCGGTTTCGCTTTTCCGCCGACTTCGGCGCATGGAGGAGTTACGTCAGAAAAACCTGTACCGTGGATACCATCTAAGACTGGGAGACTCCCAGGTATTCTACAAGGTGAGCTGGCGTGGATTACACAGCGAGGTATCCATTCCCTATGAGCAATTGGGAGGCGTAAGGACTTCGCATCTCAGGGGCCCGTCGCCTCTGAGACAAATCTCGGGATTTTGCCTAGGGCTTTCTGTCGTATTGTTCCTTCTGGTCATCAATCCCTACGGCGCCCTGAAGGGACAATGGGTTAATTTCTTTTTGCTGCTGCTCCCTTCCGTATCCGTTCTGTTGATAGTGCTGTTTTACTTGATGCGAAAAAGGTACTGGAAGATTGAGGTCCTGAATCAAAACCAGGAGGTCTGGTTCTACCAGCGCAAACCCGGACGATTTCAGGTCGACAAATTCTACGAGCGCCTTATGGAGGCCCGAAACTCCTATCTGTTTCAGCAGTATGCCACCCTGGAAGACCAGCTCTCCTACGAGGAACACCTGAACAACCTGAAGTGGCTCCGCAGCATACAGGCTCTTGACCAGGAGAAGTACGACATCCTTTACGAAGAACTCAAGAAAAGAACGGATCCCCGTTCGGGAAGGATAGGCTTCGGCAACGATTCCTGATGGGGACCAATCCGACCCTTCCGCTTAATACAAAGGGCCATCCGGAATCAAATCAGCGGCTTTCTGATCCCTTTCAACCCATTTTCCGGTCATTCATCCCCTACATAGCTGTGTAAGATTTTAGTTACAGTATCTTTAGATCACCAAATCTTATCGCATGAAATTCAAGACGGTTGTCATAGACGATTCCAATGTGCAGCGGATGGCCACATCTTTTTTGGTAAAGCAGCACGAAGAACTGGAACTCATAGGAGATTACAGCGATCCCATTGCCGGCATAGAGGCCGCAATCACCCATGGAGCCGATTTGTTGATTCTCGATGTGCTCTACGAGAGTTTCACCGCTTTTGATTTTTTGGACAACCTGGACGAAAATACCGGGGTGATCCTAAACTCGGCCTGGGCGGAATACGCAAATCGCGCCAGGAACTACCCGCTGACTGAATTCATACTCAAGCCCATGAAGCGGAGCACCTTCGCGGAAGCGGTAGATTCCATCATACTCGAAAAGCTGCAGCGCAGCCGCAACAGCAGGATAATGGGCTGGGTTTAATCAGCAAAACTAGTCCTCTTCCCCTTCAATAATAAGTACTAGGTCCTCGCTTTGGACCAGGGATCCCTTGGATAGAAACACTTGCTTGATCCTGCCTGCCTGACTAGCGGTTACCGTGGTCTCCATTTTCATGGCCTCAATCACAAAGAGTGGCTGATTGGGTTTGACGTGTTCGCCCTCGTGTACCAGTACACTAGACAGTAAACCCTGAAGGGGCGACCCCACTTCACCAGGAATGGAAGAATCCGCCTTTCGATTCGTAGGTTTCTCCACCGTTCTTTTCCGATCCTCGACCAACAGGTGGCGCATTTGTCCGTTCACCTTAAAGAACAGGCTCACTACCCCATTCGTATCAGGCTCTCCGACTATAAGCAGCTGAATAAGGAGATTCTTTCCGGGCTCAATGGTAACGTTGATCTCCTCCCCTACCTTCATGCCATAAAAGAAGTTCCTGGTAGGTATGGGTAAGACATTACCGTATTCTAAGTGGTGCTGGTAGGCCTGCTCGAACACCTTAGGGTAGAGCAGGTAAGAAACCAGGTCCGTCCATTCCAGCTCTCTTCCCATTCCCTTGCCGAAGCGCTTTTTGAAGACCTTGAATTCGGCTTCGAAATCTATGGGTTCCATGTGCTGCGACGGCCGATCCGTATAAGGCTTCTCGTCCTTGAGCACCATGTTCTGCAACTCCTGGGGAAAACCACCTACGGGCTGCCCGAGATCCCCCCTGAAGAAACTCTTGACCGATTCCGGAAAATCCATACTGTGCCCCCGATCCCAGACATCCTGTACACTGAGACCGTTGCTGATCAGGTACTGGGCCATATCACCAACCACCTTGGAACTTGGAGTCACTTTAATGATATCGCCGAACAAATCGTTTACCTCCGCATACATCCTTGTTACATCCGGAAAACGATCCTCCAGTCCAAGTGCAATGGACTGCCCTTTGAGATTGGAGTACTGACCGCCGGGAATTTCATGCTGGTAAACCTGACCGCTTCCGGATTTCATTCCGGACTCGAAAGGGAAGTAGTAAGCCCTAACACTCTCCCAATAGTCCGAGTATGCAGCCAGTTTCCCCGTATCAAATGGCGCTTCCCTCTCGTGAAAACGGAGCATTTCCACCATGGAATTGAAATTGGGCTGAGCGGTAAGCCCAGAGAGCCCCCCAAGAGACACATCGATTACATCTACTCCGGCCTCGATGGCTTTCAGGTACATGGCTGCCTGGGTAGAAGAGGTATCGTGTGTATGCAGGTGGACCGGTATGTTCAGCTCAGACTTCAAGGCAGATATCAACTCGTAGGCCGCCATGGGCTTAAGGAGCCCTGCCATATCCTTTACCCCGAGAATGTGGGCTCCCGCATTCTCAATGTCCCTGGCCAGCTGAAGGTAATACTCCAGCGTGTACTTACTTCTTCGGGGATCGGTGATATCTCCGGTATAGCAGAGAGTACCTTCAGCTATGCCCCCGGTCTGCTTCCTTACGTACTCGATGCAGGGCCCTATGGATTCCATCCAGTTCAGCGAGTCGAAAATCCTAAAGACATCCAGGCCATTCTCCCAGGCCAGAGCGACAAACTTTTCAATCAAATTATCCGGGTATGCCTTGTAACCCACCGCATTTGATCCCCGGATCAGCATCTGGGTTAGTATATTGGGCATGGCCGAACGAATCAGCCTGAGACGTTCCCAGGGGTTCTCCTTCAGAAAACGCAGACAGACATCAAAGGTGGCGCCTCCCCACATCTCGACACTGAAGACCTGAGGAACATCCCTGGCGAAACCACTGGCCACTTCGAGCATGTCTATAGTTCTCATCCTTGTGGCCAAAAGGCTCTGATGCGCGTCGCGCAGAGTGGTATCCGTGAAATGAACCTGTTTCTCTGACTTTAGCCAATCGGCCAAGCCTTCAGGCCCCAATTCCCGGAGCAGGTCTTTGGTTCCTTTAGGGTGCGGTGCGTCCACATCCGTTTCGGGCACCACGGGTCTGGGAAAATGATCGGGCATGTACGAAGTTCTGACGTCGGGATTGCCATTGACTATGGTCTCACCGAGGTACCTCAGGACTTTGGTGGCCCTATTTCCGGGCTCCCTGATCCTGAAGATGGATTCCTCATCCCTGATGAAGTTTACCGTAACCCTGCCCTCGCGAAAGACTGGATGACTCAGGATGTTGTCCAGGAATCCCATGTTGGTCTTCACTCCCCGTATCCTGAATTCGGCAAGGGCCCTGCGCATACGGCGGCAGGCCCCCTCTAGCGTCTTGTCCGAAGCGGAAACCTTAACCAAAAGCGAATCAAAAAAAGGAGATATTCGAACGCCCTGATAGATACTGCCGGCATCGAGTCGTATCCCAAAGCCCGAGGCACTTCTGTAGGTGGTTACCACACCGTAGTCCGGTTTGAAGTCATTGGCGGGGTCTTCGGTGGTCACCCGGCACTGCAGGGCATAACCATTGACCCGGATATCGTCTTGAGCACCCAGACCCACACGGGGATCGGACAAGGGGAGCCCCGCTGCTATGTAAATCTGAGTCTTAACCAGATCGATGTCAGTAACCATTTCGGTCACCGTGTGCTCGACCTGTATACGCGGATTAACCTCTATGAAGTAAATCTGTTTATCCTCATCGACCAGGAACTCCACCGTTCCTATGTTCTGATATTCAACGGCCCTGCAAATCCGCAGGGCGTAGTCATACAGCTTCTGGCGTATCGATTCGTCCAGGCCAAAGGACGGGGCAAATTCGATGACCTTCTGGTACCTTCGCTGCACCGAGCAATCCCTTTCGTAAAGGTGAATGATGTTACCGTGAGTATCGGCAGCAATTTGAATCTCGATGTGCTTGGGATTCTGCACGTATTTCTCCAGGAAAACCGTGTCGTCCCCGAATGCATTGCCTGCCTCGCGCCTGGCCTCCGGATAGGCCTTGCACAGATCGGCCTCCGTACGGATTACGCGCATTCCCCTACCACCTCCTCCAGAGGCGGCCTTAAGCATGACCGGGTAACCGATGTCAGCAGCTTCCTCCAGGGCAATTTCCAGGCTGTCCAGTTCACGGACCGAACTTCGGATAACCGGCACCCCCTCACGTATGGCAACCTCCTTAGCCATAATCTTATCGCCCAGCGCCTGCAATACAGACACCTGAGGCCCGATAAACGCAATACCATTATCCCGACAGGCCTGTGCGAACCCGGCATTCTCAGACAGAAACCCATATCCCGGATGAATAGCATCCACCCCCTTTTGCCGGGCAATTCGAATGATGGCCGGAATGTCCAGGTAGGGTTTAAGCGGATCGTTTTCCTCTCCTATCAGATAACTTTCGTCTGCCTTATACCGATGGAGCGAATAGCGATCCTCATGGGTATAGATACCCACCGTCTTGATTCCCAATTCCACACAGGCCCGGAAGACCCTGATAGCGATTTCTCCGCGGTTGGCAACGAGTACCTTATTGATACCGGTTTCTGTCATAATTCAGGCTGTACTTTTCCCCTAAGTTACGTCTGTCCATCGAGTAACCGGATAAAGCCGGGTAAAAAGCTCCGGATTTACAGCCCCATTAACGCACAAATACGGGGTCGGATGGCTTAACGGTGAGTTCATCGCTATAAGCGTATCCCAGACCCGCAAAGCCCATAAGTGCCTCCTCGGATCGATCGGGCTGAGTAAGCAGATAACGCGCCATGGCACCACGGGCCTTTTTTGCGTGAAAAGAGATGACCCGGTATTGCCCGTTATTCAAATCTTTGAATTGGGGGGTGATCACACGGGCTTTGAGCTGCTTCTTATCCAGGACCTTAAAATACTCCTGGCTGGCCAGGTTTATGATCAGGTCCTTTTCCTCGGCATTCATCTGACGGGTCAGTTTCCTTTTCCAGTATTCGTAGAGGTCCCGCCGGGTGCCTACACGCAGGGAAGTACCCATTTCCAAGCGATAGGGCTGCATGGCATCCAGGGGTCTCAACCAGCCGTAAAGGCCGGAGAGGATGCGCAACTCCTCCTGCAACCTAGGTAGGAATTCCGGGGGAAACGTTTCGATGTCCAGCCCCTGATACACATCTCCATCGAACACATATACCGCCGGACGCGAACCGGCTGAGCCTGAACGTTCCCCGAAGGCCTGATTGCGATCCCAGTTCAGTTCCGCGAGGTTTTGGGAAATCCCCTGTAGTTTCATTAGAGAACTGGGCTTTTTCTTTCGCAGGCTCCGATTGATGGTCAGCGCTTCTTTCAAAAATAGCGGTTCCGAAAGCTCCATTTCCGGATAGCTCCGGTCCAGATTTAATGACTTGGCTGGTGATATAACAATTCGCATACTTTGGATTTCATGGTGTGGATTGGGAATAGGCCCTCCACTTTTCGATACACAATTGCATGTCCTCGGGCATGGCTACTTCAAACCTCATGAACTCCCCCGTAACCGGATGTTCGAAACCCAGGGTTTCCGCATGCAACGCCTGACGGGGAAGAACCTTGAAGGCATTCTGTACAAACTGTCTGTACTTGGCAAAGGTAGTACCCTTCAGGATTTGGTCCCCTCCGTAACGGGCATCATTGAAGAGGGTATGACCGAGGTGTTTCATATGGACCCGAATCTGATGGGTCCTTCCGGTGTCCAAGGTGCAGGCGAGTAAGCTCACATAATTGAATCGCTCGACTACCCGGTAGTGAGTTAGCGCATATTTACCTGATTCCCCATCGGGATAAACGGTCATCTGCAGGCGATTCTTGGGATGGCGGCCTATGTACCCCTCTACACTCCCCTGGTCCTCTTCGGGATTACCCCACACTAAAGCCAGGTAACGGCGCTCGCTGGTCTTTTCGAAAAACTGTCTGGCCAAATGCGACATGGCCTTCTCGGTCTTGGCAATCACAAGGAGACCCGAGGTGTCCTTGTCAATCCGGTGCACCAGACCGGGCCTGCCATCGGAGTTTTCGGGAAGTTGCCCGAGATGGTGTGCCAGTGCATTCAGCAGGGTGCCGGAGTAGTTACCGTGTCCGGGATGCACTACCATGCCCGCGGGTTTGTTTACCACCAGCAAGGAATCATCCTCAAAGCGAATGTCGAGAGGTATGTCTTCAGGCTCCAACAAAAATTCGTAAGGCGGATGTTCGAAGAGTACCCGTACCACATCACCTGCCTTTACCCGATAATTGGACTTCACCTGCTGATCGTTAACCCAGATGTGGCCGTTCCTGGCAGCCTGCTGTATCTTGGATCGGGTGGCCTGTTCTATGAAGTTCATCAGATATTTGTCCACACGAAGGGGCTGTTGCCCGCTGGCTGCTTCGAAACGATAGTGCTCGAAAAGCTCTTCTTCCTCTTGCTCCTGATCGAATTCAGGCGCTTTCATGGAGAGAAATCCAGGTCGGTGGTATCGCTTTCGACAGGAACCGGAGAGAACAGTTGACCAGTCGAAGTTGCCCCAGTACCATTACCGCAGACCAGCTCGAGTTTGGACGTTTTGGGCAGGCGAGTCCCGGAAGAAATCTCACGTCCCTTATACTTGACGTAGTACACCATATCCTTGCCGAGCTCGTCGATATAGGTGATTCGATCGACTTCAAGGCCTACTGCACGAAGTCGGGATTCCGCATTGCGCAGTGATTCCTGAATGATGTCCGGTACGGTAACTTCACGGTAACCGGATGGATTGATCGTAAAGTAGATAGTCCTGTTTACCTTTACTTTGGTTCCGGGTAAAGGATTCTGATCCAATATGGAAAACCTCGGAAAATCCGGATTGTAGTTGGAGGAATCCACCACCTTGAAGTTAAGCTTGTTCTTCTGGGCCAGTTTTTTCATCTCCAGGGTTGAGAGCCGGGAGAAATCGGGGACCTCGACAAACTCCCCGTGGTGGGTATAGCTCCTAAGCCAGGACAGCGTCAGGAACACCAGAAGGACCAGTACAGCCAGGGCGGCGATCACCTGAATCAAAAACGCCCTACTTTTCAGGAAACTGATAAAACTCTTCATCTAAGGCTGAACCTTTTTGGGGAAATAACGGAATTACCTGCGACCCCTATATTTAAATTCTGTTAAAGTAAATCAATCCTTCCAATTACCCGCACGAATGTTTATGGGCATGCAAGGCCTTGGAGAAAAAATGCCTGTCCGTACTCCGGATTTTACACCGCCCAAAGATAAAAAAACCCAATTTTACACCAGGAACAGGAATTCTCCGAGCTCATGAAGAAACGGATCGCCATCGCAATGGGGGGATTTAGCCAGGAACGTCCGATTTCCCTGAAAAGCGCCGCTACGGTTGCTCGGAATCTGGACCCTGACCAATACGAAGTATACCCAGTAGACATAGGCATTCACTTGTGGAAAGCCCATTTGCCGGACGGCAGCGAATCCGTCGTGGACAAAAATGATTTTTCGATAGAGAGCGCTGGAGATCGGATCCGCTTTGATGCCGTATTTAATTGTATCCATGGAACGCCCGGAGAGGACGGTAAGCTGGCGGCTTACTGGGAACTCCTTGGTATACCCCATACCAGTTGCGGATCGTATGCGGCGGCCCTTACCTTCAACAAAAGAGACACCCTCAGTATCGCTTCACGCTACGGAGTTGCAACGGCACGTTTCCTATGCCTGGATCGGGGAGAAGAATACAACACCGACCACATAGCGGAAGAGCTGGGTTTTCCAATGTTTGTCAAAGCGAACCGTTCGGGAAGCAGTATTGGTATTTTCAAGGTAAATGATCCGGATACCCTGGAGGAGGCCATAGAAAAAGCGTTCGAAGTAGACGAAGAGGTAATCATAGAAAGCTGCCTCATCGGAACTGAGGTATCCGTGGGTATCATTCCGTATTTAGGGTCCATCATGGTTTTGCCCATGACTGAGATCGTCAGCCAGAATGAATTCTTTGACTATGCTGCTAAATACGAGGGTAAATCCGAGGAGATCACCCCGGCCCGAATTGCGGATGAACAGCGCCGGCAAATAGCGGATACCGCCCTATTGCTCTATCGCCGGCTCAAACTAAAGGGGTATGCCCGCAGCGAATTCATCTTGCACGAAGGTGTGCCTCATCTTCTGGAGATCAATACCACACCCGGGCTGACGAATGAGAGCATCCTTCCCCAGCAGGCCGCCAGGGCGGGCATTGACCTCCCAACACTTTTTTCCTCAGCACTGGAACCGCTTTGTAAAATGGACTAGGACCCGGGGCACTCAGGACTATGTGCCATCAATGGGTTATATTTAGGGTATGAGACGAGCTTTGTTTCCGGGATCCTTCGATCCCCTTACGCTGGGGCACTATGACATCATTGAACGAGGACTCACCCTCTTCGACGAACTCGTCCTTGCCATTGGCATCAATTCGGAAAAGAAGTATATGTTTCCCCCTGAAACCCGGGTTCGGTTCATTGAGGAGTGTTTCAAAGAAGAGCCCCGGCTTAAGGTGGTTACCTATCAGGGGCTGACTGTGGATTTCTGCCGGGAAGTCGGTGCCCAATACATACTGAGGGGGTTGAGAAATCCTGCAGATTTTGAGTTTGAAAAGGCCATTGCACATACCAACCGCCACCTCTCCGAAATTGAAACGGTGTTTTTGCTGACCTCTTCGGGCAAGTCCTATATCAGCTCGTCCATAGTCCGGGATGTACTGCGAAACGGAGGAGATGTTAGTGGCCTGGTTCCCCAATGTCTGAGCGAAATGCTCAGAGCAGAAGCGCAGCATAAATAAGTCGGCCGGTTTATTGGAAAGAAGGGATATAATACCCAATTTTGAGGAATGACTTCCGGCCCTGAACTGGCTGAAAGCGAACGATTAATACAGTATATTCCTACTTACGATCGCAGTACATGACGAAATCTTACCCCCAGCTAATTTTCGTGTTGACCCTCGCCCTGTTTCTATACGGGTGTGATCAAATGCAGCCGTCCAGAAAAAAGGAATACCGGACTGTCTTCGAGCAAAGTGAGGGTATGGAGACGGCTACATATGACCAGATTATTGCCTTTTACATGGAGCTCGCTTCAGACTTTCCCGAGATCAACGTTCAAACATTCGGAAGCACCGATTCCGGTGAACCCCTGCACCTGGTCACCTATAATCCCGACGGACAATTCAATTATAGAAACCTGGGAGAAGACAAAGCCATCTTACTGATTAACAACGGCATACACCCTGGGGAGAGTGATGGGATCGATGCGAGTATGCTGCTGTTCAGAGACCTGGCCAATGGTCTGATACCCGCCCCGAAGCATACGGTATTGGCGTGTATACCCGTGTATAATGTCGGGGGCGCGCTGAACCGAAATGCCTACTCACGAACGAATCAGAACGGGCCGGAGAGCTACGGTTTCAGGGGAAATGCACGAAACTTTGACCTCAATAGGGACTTTGTCAAGGCGGATACTGAAAATACAAAGAGCTTTCACAAGCTGGTGCGCATGGTCGACCCCGACTTCTTCGTGGATACTCATGTAAGCAACGGAGCGGATTATCAATACACCCTGACCTATCTGGCTACGCTACAGGACCGGCTCCCACCAGAACTGGGATTCTATCTTCAACAGGAATTTGTCCCGGGCCTGGAAGAGGCGGTTACCCTGGAGGGCTGGGATGTTACCCCGTATGTCAATGCCTGGGGAAGACCACCCGATTCAGGATTCCAGCAATTTTATGATGGCCCTCGCTATTCGACGGGTTTTATGGGGCTCTGGCACACTCCGGGTCTGATGATCGAAACCCACATGCTCAAGCCCTACGAACAACGGGTCAGGGGTACGTATACCATACTCAATCAGGTGGTCATAGCCGTGGATCGCGACTACACCAAGCTTCAGGAACTGCGAAAAAAATCCATGGAAAGCGATGCCGTACTGGCCCACTATGCCTACGAGTATCAATTGGACACTACCAGCATAACACGGCTGAATTTCAAGGGATACGCAGCCACCCGAAAGCGGAGCGAAATCGGGGATTTTACGTTTTTGGCATACGATACGACCCGACCCTATAACAAGGTAATCCCGTACTACAACCGATACAGACCAAGCGATAGCCTCCGCATACCCGAGGCCTATGTGGTACCAGCACGCTGGAAACGAGTCGTGGAAAGGCTAAAAGCCAACGAAATCCGTATGCGACCGCTAACCACAGATTCTACCGTGGTTGCCGAAGTCTACCATATAGAAGACTACGATACGAGCACCTCTCCCTACGAAGGGCACTATCCCCACCGAAATACCAAGGTATCGGTATCCGTCGACAGCGTGGATGTGAAGAAAGGAGACTTCTTGGTGCCCACCAGGCAAAAGGGCATGAGGTACCTGCTGGAGACCCTGGAACCCCAGGCTGCCGACTCCTTTTTCAACTGGAATTTCTTCGATATTATCCTCCAGAGAAAAGAAGGCTTTTCCACCTATGTATTTGATTCAAGGGCTGGACAACTGTTGCGCGAGAACGATGAGCTCAGGGAGGCCTTCGAAAAGGCAAAATCGGCCGATACACAACTGGCAGCCAGCTACCGGGCCCAGCTCATGTGGATCTACAACCACTCACCTCATTCCGAAGAGTCCTATCTCCGGTATCCGATTTATCGGGTTTTCGGAACTCCAAAAGAATAAATTCAGGTGCTCAGCGATGGTTTACGTCCCAGAAATCAAGTAATTCCCGTATAGTGGGATAGGTATTGGACAGGGCCTTGCGAATCTTCTTCTTTCCAAACCAGTCCACTTCCGTAATGCCTTCTTCCTGCTGGGGGACCAATTTACCCTTATACCGGGTATTCATAAGGTACCAGTCGACACGCTTAAGGGTGAATACCTTGTTCTTGTATATGTGATACGTGGTACGGTAGTAATCATCTACGGTCACTCCCGTAACAGCGGTTTCCTCTTCCACCTCCCGGATGGCACCGACCTCCAGGGATTCCCCGTTTTCCAGCTTTCCCTTGGGAAGATCCCATTTACCGTTTCGGTATATCATGAGTAATTTCCCTTTCCTGTTAAAAACGAGGCCACCCGCGGCCTTCACTTCCTTTATGAATCCTTTGCAGGCCTCCATGGGATCCTGTCCTCCCGGGACGAAAAGGGTGGCGTGAGGCACCTTACCCTCGTAAAGATCGTTGACGGTCTGTTCCCAGCTTTCTCTGGAGAGTATGCGCGCTGGCAGGAAGGTCTCGGCAGCCTGTGAATTAGTTAATAACAGGGGACTTTCTTTAACAAAAACTTTATAATTTTGGCCCATGGTTTTGGATAAGGACAGTGCAGTTAAAACTGCAGAGCTCTTGTTGCAAATAAATGCAATAAAGCTGAGACCGGAAAACCCGTTTTTATGGGCTTCCGGATGGAAATCTCCCATCTATTGCGACAACCGGATTATCCTTTCGTATCCCAGTATCAGAAACTACGTCAGGGAAGAAATGGCCAAGCAACTGGGCAAACAGTATGCCCGACCCGATTTGATTGCTGGTGTCGCAACCGGCGCCATAGGCATCGGGATTCTGGTGGCTGAAGCCATGGGACTCCCCTTTGTATATGTGCGGCCCGAGCCCAAAGGTCATGGAAGACAAAACCAGATCGAGGGACTGATAAGCCCCGGGCAGACCGTAGTGGTGATCGAAGACCTGATCAGTACGGGTAGCAGCAGCCTTAAGGCCGTGCAGGCGTTAAAGGATGCAGGACTGTCCGTCAAGGGTATGATGGCCATATTTTCCTATGGATTCGAGGTAGCCGAAAAAGCCTTCTCCAAAGCGCAGCTCGATGTGCATTACCTCAGCACCTACGACCATGTCCTGGAACAGGCTGCCGAAACTCATTACATCAGTAAGGCCGATCTGCATACCCTCAGGGAATGGAAAAAGAACCCCCAAAGTTGGAACAACCTATGAATCTCGAGAGTCCTAAACACACCATAGGCGTTTCCGCCGAGACCGCCTTCGAATTTCTTTCGCATGTAGATAATTACGAGAAGATCATGCCGGACTCCATGGAGAAATTTCAGGAGATTTCAGAGGAACGCTTCCTCTTCTCACTTAAGGGCATGCCCGAAATTGTATTGGAGATCAAGGAACGGCATCCGAACCACAAAGTTGTGTTGGGTTCGGCCAGTGAAAAGCTACCCTTTACCCTGACCGGTCTAATCACGGAAACAGCCGATGAGAACTGCACGGTTCAACTGGTATTCGAAGGGGATTTCAACCCGATGATGGCAATGATGATTCAAGGACCTATTAAGGAATTTATAAACACCCTTAGTGCCAATATGGATCGCATGGGGGGTTGAAGATTTCCTCAGACTGGATCAGTAGTCCCAGCTGACTTCCTTGGTCACATAGTAACGAAGGTCTCCATCATTCTGTTTCTGAATCAGTCTTCCATCTTCGGTTACACCCATAATTAGACCTGAACTCCGGCCCTGACTATTACCGAGTGTGACCACCTCACCTATTCCGTATAATAGCCTTCGATATGCCTCCCTGTGATTCGAGGCCCAGTACAACGGATCGGACAGTTTCGAAATGAATAATTTTCGCAAATCCCGCTGGGTTTCGCGCAGTGAGAAGGATCGGCCCGTCTGTATTCGCATAGAAGTAGCTCTGTTCAGCTTACCGAAATCCGTTTGATTCACATTCAGTCCGATTCCTACCAGAGATCGTTCAATACACCTCCCCTGCAAACTGTTTTCGATTAGAATACCGGCTATTTTCTGTTTACCAGCTAATATATCGTTAGGCCATTTGATTCTGAGATCCTCAATGTCCCTTTCCTGCAGGAAGTCCACAAGCAGCAATGAGGTCTTAATTGCGATATCGAACTGATGCTGAATGGGAATCGACGGTACCGGAAACAGCCCGCTGAATAATACGTTTTCTGAGGTGCGGCTCTCCCAGCCCGTTCCACGCTGGCCCCTGCCCCGGGTCTGATATTGAGCAAAGGCAATCCGAATTCGTTCGTCCTTGGCTCCGGGTGAGATAGACCTCAGGAAATCATTGGTAGACTCCACCGAATGCAACAGGTATTCGTAAACCCCTTCCTTCATAGTCGGATTTTATGGTAAACTTTAATTGAGAATATCGGAGCCAGGCCTTCAGTTCCATGACACGATGACAGCACTCCGCTTTCGTGGCAGTAGTCAGGGAATCTTCTGCCATCGGGCTGCCCGTACTCGACGCTCTTCGTTCGCCTCTACACCTAAACCCTTGTTTTACTGAGGTATAACACTGTTACACCCGGTAAATATCTTTTTGTCCAACTCAGAGTATCCCGGGTCGTTCAGTATCTTCCCTCCAATTCTTCGCACTAATCCGTTTAGCCTGACGTTTGACATTTTTGTGGCACCTATTTTGATCTTAATGCTGGAAAAAATATGCTGATGATTAGAGAAATGCCATCAAAATCGAACACCGGCGATACGCCAAAAATGATAAATTTGTATAACACTAAAAATCTTTAATGCAGCAAAAGCGAAAAGGAACAGACGACCTGATCACATCCATTATAAACGGTATCGAAGATGTCAAGGGAATTGACATAAATATTCTGGATCTTAGGGATATCGACAATACAGTCTGCGACTATTTCGTGATTTGCAACGGCACTTCGAACATCCACGTCAATGCGATTGTCTCCTCCATTCAGAAAAAAGTACTGGAGGAGGTGAGCGACAAGCCCTGGCATGTGGAAGGCAATGATGGCTCCGAATGGGTGCTCATCGATTACGTGAATGTCGTCGTGCATGTTTTCCAGAAGCACAAAAGGCAATTCTACGATATCGAAGGCCTTTGGGGAGATGCCAAAGTAACCCTGGTTGAAACCGCGTATTGAGAATGGCCTTCGAGTTTGGCTCATTAGCTACCACAACTGCAATTTCTAATTTATCTTCGCACCTGGATAATGGTCAGTATCCGTTTTCAAAAACGGGTCTGCAAGTACCGGGCCTGGTGTCCGACTGTTTACCCGTGCGACTGCGTTTAAAAGCAGACCTACTTAAAGTTTAGCTATGTCTTCAAAGGATAACAATAATAACCCACAGAAAAAGAACCGGATCAGCTCATTATGGTTTTATGGCATCGCCATAGCCCTGGTCATAGGTTTTCAGTTCTTCCCGGGCGCAGTGAGCAGTACGGAAAGTACTACTCCGTACGAAATGTTCGAATACCTGCGAAACGGGGACATCGAGAAGATCATGATCATCTCGAATAACAACCAGGCCAAGGTGTTTCTGACCGAGGAAGCTCTTAAGAAAGAGGTTCACAGTGAAGTGGCCAAGCAGAACGTCACCTCCTTCACGGGTAATGTACCCCAGTATATCCTGGATTTTGGAGACCTGAAGAATTTTGAGGATGATATCGATGAGATTAAGAAAGAATACAACCTCGATACCCGGGTATTTTACAAAAAAGAATATAACGTCTTCAGAGACCTCCTGATTGGGCTTCTTCCGTTCATACTGTTTATTGGAATATGGGTATACCTGATGCGCCGCATGTCTGGCGGTGGAGCCGGTGGTGCAGGAGGCCAAATCTTCAATATCGGAAAATCCAAGGCAAAACTTTTCGATGAGAAAACGGATACACGTACTTCATTTAAGGATGTGGCTGGCCTGGAAGGAGCCAAAGAAGAGATACAGGAAATCGTTGAGTTCCTCAAAAATCCGGACAAATACACCTCGCTGGGAGGAAAGATTCCCAAAGGGGCATTGCTGGTAGGTCCTCCTGGTACCGGAAAAACACTCCTCGCCAAGGCCGTAGCCGGTGAAGCCCAGGTACCCTTTTTCTCACTTTCCGGATCGGATTTCGTGGAGATGTTCGTCGGTGTGGGGGCTTCCAGGGTTCGGGACCTCTTTAAGCAGGCCAAGGACAAATCTCCATCTATCATTTTTATAGACGAGATCGATGCCATTGGACGCGCCCGAGGGCGAAACAATTTTACGGGTTCCAATGACGAACGGGAAAACACGCTGAATCAGTTACTGACCGAAATGGATGGTTTCGGGACGAATACAAACGTCATCGTGTTAGCGGCCACGAACCGCGCCGATGTCCTAGACAAAGCCCTGATGCGGGCAGGGCGCTTCGACCGTCAGATTTACGTGGATCTGCCCGACTTGAACGAACGCAAGGAAATCTTCGAAGTACACCTCAGACCCATCAAAACCTCCGAGAAACTGGACCTTGACTTCCTGGCAAAGCAGACACCCGGGTTTTCGGGTGCCGATATCGCCAATGTCTGCAATGAAGCAGCGCTCATTGCTGCGAGAAAAGAGAAAAAAGCGGTAACCCGGGAGGATTTCCTCGATGCGGTAGACCGTATAGTAGGCGGCCTGGAAAAAAAGAACAAGATCATCACACCCGAGGAGAAGAAGACCATCGCTTACCACGAGGCTGGCCACGCTACGGTGAGTTGGATGCTAGAGCACGCTGCCCCCCTGGTCAAAGTTACCATAGTCCCGAGGGGCCAATCCCTTGGTGCTGCCTGGTACTTACCCGAAGAACGATTAATCGTTCGTCCCGAACAAATGCTGGACGAGATGTGTGCCACTATGGGAGGCAGAGCAGCAGAGAAGGTAATCTTCAACAAGATTTCCACCGGGGCCCTCAGCGATCTGGAGAAAGTAACCAAGCAGGCACGGGCCATGATAACGATCTTCGGATTGAACGATGAAATTGGCAACGTCACCTACTACGATTCCAGCGGACAAAGCGAATTCGGTTTTACCAAACCCTACAGCGAGGCGACCGCCCAGATCATTGATAAGGAGATTTCGCGCATCATTGAGAATCAGTACCAGAGGGCCATCAGACTACTAGAAGAAAATAAGGATAAATTAACCATGCTGGCGAATCGCCTCCTGGATAAAGAAGTAATTTTCAAAGACGACCTGCTCAAGATTTTTGGTGAGCGTCCATTTGAAAATTCAAAGCAAAGGCTGGCGGAATCCGGAGAGGATGACAAGTCCGAAGAAAGCGAGAACACCGACCTGCCCCAGGAATAGTTCGGGACAGACAACGGGTATACTATGGGGGTATTTGAAAAAATATTCGGAGGAGGAAAGAAGGTCTCTCGAGACAAGGTGGAGACCCAGTCCCTTCAGACCCCATTTCTAAAGCTCCCTCTGGACGAACGCTTTACCATACGATACACGGAAAACGGCGGTAAATTCATCTTCTGCGAGTCGTTCAGCGAAGTCCTGGATGCCATTCGGAATATACTGGTCGAAAACCAGTGGCAGAACAGCCTGCTCTACTGCCTGAATAACAGACTGGAGGAGCGCTTTGACGATCTGCTGTTTTTTACCAACCAAACCGGAGAAAGTGAGATATTCTTTACGACCTGTGAATTCCTGATCGCGCAGAATGGGTCCATATTGTTTTGTTCTCATCAGATAAAGGGAGAACGCCTATCCGATCTCCCGGATAATTTCATCGTTTTTGCGACCAGCAGCCAACTGGTTGAATCACTGGATGAGGGCCTAAAGGAGATTAAGAAACGCTACGAAAAAAACATCCCCGACAACATAACCACCGTAAACAACTTCCAGAAATCGGAGGAAACTCAGGGTGATTTCCTCACATATGGAAACCGCTCCAAGAATGTATATTTGATCCTGCTTGAGGATCTGGAATAAATGGAAGAGCTCTTGAAGAGATCGCTGACGGGAATTGTATATATGTGCGTATTGCTGGGTTCTGTTTATCTGGGGAGGTGGTATTTCAGCACCGTAATTTTCCTGCTGGGCCTGGTGGCTCTCAAGGAGTTTCTTCAGATTCTCGGTACCCGAAATGCCCTGCCCTATATTCTCTATGCCACCCTGATTCCGATGTTGACGCTTACGCCGGATAGTCATTGGTCGCTATTTGCCTTCCTCTCCCTTACTCTGGGAGTAGGGGCCTTACTTGTCCTTTATTTGTTAAATCCGCCGTCACGAGGCTTTACAGGATTTCAGCATATTTTTCTGTCCTTGTTTTATCTGACGGGAGGCCTGCTGTTCCTGATCAAGCTACCTGGGGACTTCAACCGGGAGATCATACTGGGGCTTTTCATTATAGTCTGGGTAAATGACAGCTTTAGCTATGTAGTCGGCCGATTTCTGGGCACCCGAACCTCCCCTATTGTCATATCACCCCGAAAAACCATCGAAGGTTACCTGGGTGGCATCCTTTTTTCAGCCATAGCCGTAGCCATACTCGCCCGGAATTTCATGTCCTTATCCCTTTTTCAGTGGGCGATACTCGCCGCCGTGATCGTAATTACAGCTACTCTGGGTGACCTGGTAGAATCTATGTTCAAGAGGATAGCGGGGGTTAAGGATAGCGGCAATCTGCTCCCGGGTCATGGAGGCATCCTCGATCGTCTGGACAGTTTGATTTTAGCGGCACCTTTTACGTACTTTGTCGCTAAATTCCTTTTGAATGTTCCATAAAGAAGGACAAGGGCCTATACTCGTTTTCCTTTTCGCACTAGTAGCGGTACTGCTCATCAGCCAGAATCAGCTGGAAGAACAGTATTGGGTTCGTATGGGGGTACAGGCGGTCGCCATAGGTGCCTTCGGTTTTATCCTTCAGTTCTTTCGCAATCCGCATAGGGAGGTCAAACCCCGATTTGATGAAATACTCGCTCCAGCCGACGGCAAGGTCGTTGTGGTTGAAGAGGTAGAGGAAACAGAATACTTCAAAGACCGGCGCATACAGGTTTCCATTTTCATGTCTCCCTTAAATGTGCATGTCACACGTTATGCCGCCAGTGGCACCATACTCTATTCGAAATACCACCCCGGAAAGTACCTGGTAGCCTGGCACCCCAAGTCGAGTACTCTGAACGAACGAACCACGGTGGTAATACAGACCCCAAAGTTCGGGCCTGTAGGCTACCGGCAAATCGCCGGAGCCGTAGCCCGGCGTATAGTCAACTACGCCGTGCCAGGAGAACGAGTTGTCCAGGGCGATGATGCAGGTTTTATTAAATTCGGTTCACGGGTCGACCTGTTGCTTCCAGCAGAATGCCACGTTACGGTGGGAATCGGTCAGAAGGTAGTCGGAGGAAAGACCGTTATCGCCGAGATCACTCAGGACCTGATCGAAAGCCGGCGGGCCTCAACACGTGGCTCCGAAATCTGATTGCACATGGGAAAGCAGACGCCCCGACCACTTAGGGAACGTTTCGAAGAAGCCGTAAACCGCGTCAATTCATGGGAACATCCCATTCCACCGGATACGCTTTTGCGCCTTTATGCCTTCTATAAAATTGCCCGTAGTGAGGAGCGCAATATGCAGGACGCCGTTCCGCTAATCGATGCCTTCAAGGCTAATGCCCTCTTGCAGGTACGGCACATGGAAACCCAAGAAGCCATGGAAAAGTACATCGAGACCTTCAAAAGGGAGCTACTCAACACTCCTAATTAATTCAGGTTTTCCAGACTCCTGAGCAAGGTTTCGATCCTGGTCTCAGCATCTGAAGCCTTCTTGCGCTCGAGCTCCACGACCTGCGCCGGGGCGCTGCTGACAAAGCGTTCGTTGCTGAGCTTCTTCTCGACAGAGGCAAGGAAGCCACGGGTATAATCGAGCTCCTTCTGGATCTTTTCCCTTTCGGCCTCCAGGTCGATTGAGCCGGAGACAGGGACAAAGTATTCACTGTTGCCTACCCGAAAGCTGGCGGCTCCGTCGGGAGCAGCTTCGCATTTCTCTATCCGGCTGATGTTGGCCAGCTTTATGATGACACTCTGGGCTTCGTTGGGATGCTCATTGAATTCATCCATATACCACAACTCCAGAGACTCTTTGGGGGAAATTTGTTTCTCCTTTCGGATGGTTCGAATACCCGCTATAATCTCCTTGGTCTTCTCGAAAGCTCCGAGTACCGACTGATCATAAGACTGTGCTTCAGGCCATTGCTGCAAGCAGAGGGTGTCACCGGCCTGGCGCTCGCGCAGATTTTGCCAAACTTCCTCGGTCAGGAACGGCATAAAGGGATGAAGCAGTATGAGATTCTGCTCGAACAGTCCGGCGATGCGATCGTGAGTCTGACGGTCTATAGGTTCTCCATATGCCGGCTTTACTACTTCCAGTAACCACGAACAGAAGTCATCCCAGATCAATTTATAGATGGCCATCAAGGCATCAGACACCCGATACCTGGTAAAATGATCCTCGATCTGCTCGATCACCTGATTCAATCGGGATTGGTACCAGACCAGACCAGCCTCGGCCGCTTCGGTGGGGTTTCCTTCTATAACTTCCCATCCGTGAAATAGCCGAAAGGCATTCCAGACCTTGTTGGCGAAATTTCGGCCTTGTTCACAAAGGGCTTCATCGAAAAGCAGATCGTTACCCGCTGGTGCGCTCAACATGAGCCCAACCCGAACACCATCGGCGCCGAAACGCGAAATAAGGTCGAGCGCATCCGGCGAATTTCCAAGCGACTTGGACATCTTCCTGCCCTGGGTATCCCGAACCAATCCGGTGAGGTAAACATTGGTAAAAGGGGCCTTTCCCTGGAACTCATAGCCCGCCATAATCATGCGTGCCACCCAGAAGAATAATATATCCGGACCGGTGACCAGGTCACTAGTAGGATAGTAGTACTTCACATTCTCGTTATCCGGTTCCAGTATGCCACCGAAAACACTAATCGGCCAGAGCCAGGAGGAGAACCACGTATCGAGTACATCATCGTCCTGGCGAAGATCCACCGTGGTTAAGCCTGGGTTTCCGGATTTTTGACGGGCCAAGTTGAGCGCCTCTTCGGGGGTCATGGCCACCACATACTCACCCTGATCTCCGTAGTAATAGGCCGGGATCTGCTGTCCCCACCACAGCTGTCTGGAGATGTTCCAATCCCGTATGTTTTCCATCCAGTGTCGATAAATGTTCTCGAACCTTCCGGGGTGCAGGCGAACCTCATTCGTCTCCAGAACCGCCTTTATGGCCGGCTCTGCCAAATCCTTCATCTTCAGGAACCACTGGTCGGAGAGTCGGGGTTCAATGACTGCCCCGGTGCGCTCCGAGGTACCTACCTTATTCGTATGGGTCTCGGTCTTCAGCAAGAGACCTGAATCCTCCAGTTCCACGGCAATTTCTTTCCTTACCCGAAAGCGATCCTTACCCTCGTAATGGATTCCGTGTGCATTCAGGGTCCCGTCCTCGTTAAAGATGTCGACAAACTCCAAATCGTGGCGTTCCCCTATGGCTTTATCGTTTTCGTCATGGGCCGGGGTTACCTTCAGGCAGCCCGTACCAAACTCCAGATCCACATAAGAGTCGGCTATAATCGGTACCCTGCGGTTACACACCGGAACAAAGGCATAGGTTCCGACCAGGTGCTTGTAGCGATTGTCTTCGGGATTTACACATACGGCCGTATCTCCAAAAATGGTCTCCGGTCGCGTCGTGGCCACGGACAGATACTCTTCGCTGCCTTCGAGTCTGTATTTTAAATAGTACAGCTTGCCCTGCTGTTCCTTGTAGATTACTTCTTCGTCCGAAAGGGTAGTCTTCGCCTCCGGATCCCAGTTGACCATACGATATCCGCGGTAAATCAATCCCTTTTCGTGCAAGTGGACAAATGCGCGTACCACCGAGGCACTCATATCCTCGTCCATGGTAAATTTATACCGGCTCCAATTGCAGGAACATCCCAGTTTTTTGAGCTGATCCAGGATAACCCCCCCGTACTCCTCAGTCCAGTTCCAGGCCTCCTTCAGAAAGGCCTCACGGCCAATATCCCATTTCGACTTCCCCTCATCTTTCAATTTTGCCACTACCTTGGCCTCGGTAGCTATGGACGCGTGATCCGTACCCGGAACCCAGCAGGCATTCTTTCCAGTAAGGCGGGACCGGCGCACCAGAACGTCCTGAAGCGTATTGTTCAGCATATGCCCCATGTGCAAAACCCCAGTCACATTCGGCGGAGGGATCACGATAACGAAGGGATCACGATCGTCCGGCTGAGACTCGAATACCCGCTGCCGGAGCCAGTAATCGTACCACTTGGATTCTACCTGCGAGGGGTCGTATTTGGTGGGAATTGACATAATTTGGTATAGTGTTTGTCCCTGGGTAGGAAGGAAATGTTAAAAGGACCTTTAAATACGAAACAAAAATAACCAACGTTATAGGATCACAAAAGAATTTTGGCAGCCGTAACGTAACCGTTTATTTTTGGCTCGTACTAAATCTAACAAAATGAAAAAAGCAGTACTACTCTTGTTTTTTGGTTTAGCCACCCTGGCGGTAACCGCCCAGGAAAAAAAGGCAAAAATCGAATTCAAAACAGAAACCATTGATTATGGAAAAGTAGCACGCGGAAGTGACGGCGTACGTACCTTCGAATTTACCAACACGGGTGATGCCCCTTTGGTGATCAGCGATGTGAAGTCCAGCTGTGGATGCACCGTACCCGAAAAACCCAAAGAGCCCATTGCTCCCGGGGAATCAGGTATCATCAAGGTAAAATACGATACCAACCGCTCCACCGGTCCATTCAGGAAGGCCATCACGGTTTCCTCCAATGCGGAAACACCGACTAAAGTCCTTAAGATTAAAGGAGAGTTGGTAGAGAAAATGGAAAAATAAATAAGACTTCAATTAATGTCTTGAAAGCCGTCCCAAGTGGGCGGTTTTTTTGTGCACGGGATGAAGCGATGAAGGATCGATAGGAAAAACAATAAGAGGCCGATTCCTGCAGGAATCGGCCTCTTTGATTTATGGGTTTAGCCTTATTGCGCCACTACCAAACGAAGCTTCTTCACATCTCCATCCACTCCCTGTATTAGTAGAGTGTATACCCCGTGTTGCAATCCCGAAATCGGAACGGTTACCACTTGCTCCATACCCGGATTCAGCACTTTCATCGAATAGGATCGCACCAGGACCCCTGCCGAATTATACAACTCGAATGTTTTCCACGCTTCCGGCATGGAAACACGCACATTGGTATACTCGGTTGCCGGGTTCGGGTAAATGTATTCTTCCGGGTTTAGGGAAACCTTCAGGCTGGAAGTAATAAATTCAACTTGGAAATTTACCTCGAGTGAACCCAGAACGGTTCCACCAAGTCCAGGGCCGCTAAAGGCCGTTGCCTTTATAGTATACTGACCCAATGGTATGGTTCCTTCGAAATAATCACCAGCACTATCACCAAACAGCGCATACGGAGATACACCCTCGGTTCGGGAAATATTAACTGCACCGGATAGTTCGAGTTTAACGCTTCCCACAGACACTGCAGGATTAGTAACGGCCTGTATGTTGAAGCCCTGACCCGAATACAAGGCTCCGTTGATGGTTGTCCCTTCGGTAATCTGATCTACAATCACGTCGTTAACGGCATCGATATAATTGAACAGCAAGATGGGTTGTTCCACCTGAGACTCTTCGAAGGTTACCGAAATCGTCGCATCGGAAGTAACATTAGAGAAGGTATAGGCCGAAACAGCACCTATCGACTGTCCATCAACAAGGACGTCCGAGATCGCGAAGCCGGAGTTGGGATTAATGCTGAACGTCTGGCTTCCACCCTCACTGACCAAAACAGGACCCAGGGGACTGATGGTTCCGCCTGGACCACTAGTCGCCGTAATCGTAAACGTCGGCACCGGCACGAAACTGGCCGAAA